>NZ_FOIU01000002.1:0-600000 GCF_900111495.1 Chryseobacterium wanjuense
TTTTTCTCTAGTTTATTTCTCCCGGAGCTAATCTCTATGCCCATCTAAAGGCTCTTCTGCGCTACCTACTAACATCTCGTTTTCAGTGGGGCAAAGATAGGGTGTTTGCCTAATACAAAACAAATCTATTTAACATAAAATATTTAATTGTGGGAAAGTATTTTATTTAACTTGTTGATATATTTAGATTTATGTAATTGTTAACAGTTATCCACAATGAGTGGATTTTTTGTACATGGTGTTTGGAGTGTGATTTAAATGGATTACAACAGTGATTTCAGTATTATCTATGGATAAAAAAGTTCTAAATCTATTTGAGGTTTTGTATGGAGATCCTTTCAGGATGACAAACTTGGAGGATATTTTTCTAATATTGAAAAATATTGAATTACCAGCTGCTACCCTAGCCCCGATAGGAACGACATCCTTTTTGGTTGCGGCCGGAGCGAAGCGGAGGCCGTAACCAAAAAGATATAGTGGATAGCGGGATTAAGCTCCTTATTGAGTGGGAGGGTTTATGGGTTGGAGGGTATGAGGGTATGAGTGTTTGAGGGAGGAATGTTTGGAAGTGAGTGTGGGGTGAGTTTCTTGATCGTTTAGAGAAAACGTTTGGCAAGTACCTTATATATATAGTAGCCGATGAGACAGCCGATGGTATCTGCTATGATATCTAAGTTTTCCATGGATCTGCCTAGTCCCATTTCTTCCTGGAGAATCTCGGTAAGGAAGGCATATATAAGGATGATCTGAATAAAGTAAGAAAACTTGATTCTGGGGAATGCAGCCATGAAACAGAATCCCAGTGCTGCAAATATGCTTAAGTGTAAAGCTTTGTCGATGCCGCTGAACATAAACCAATATTCGTGGTTTTCTTCACCGGGCTTGAGAAGCATATAAGTAAGAAATGCCCAATAAATGGGCAATATCTTACTAAATATTTTTGAAATTTTATCCAATGATTGCCTGATATTCTTCAGCAGATAGCAATTCTGAATGATCAGCACCTTCAGCAACTTCTAATTTGATGATCCATCCGTTTCCGTAAGGGTCTGTATTTAACAATTCCGGCTGGTCTTCTAATTCTGAATTGAATTCTATCACTTTTCCTGAAATTGGTAAGAATAAGTCTGAAACTGTTTTTACAGCTTCTACACTTCCGAAAACATCTCCTCCATTAAGATCCTCATCTACAGTATCCACATCTACATAAACGATATCTCCCAACTCTCCCTGTGCAAAGTCTGTAATACCGATTGTAGCAACGTTACCTTCGATCTTAATCCATTCGTGATCTTTGGTGTACTTTAATTCTGATGGTGTGTTCATTTTTTAATTTTTATTTTGTACAAATGTATTCAAAATTCTACAAGGTTCAAATATCGGATATAAAAAATGTCCTCCAAAATTGAAGGACATTTAAATTTATTTTAATTCTAATTAGAAACCTCCGCCTGAGTCCCCGAATGTAAACGTCGCAGAAATACCTGCTCTGATCGTTGACAATGGGAATGCCGTTGAGATCTTGTATTTAGAAGTCATCTGTTCGTAGAATACTCTTAAGTTCAGGTTTTCAGATACATTGTAGTCTGCAGAGATCTTAATGTTCATCAATTTCTGGCCTCCTGTTATCTGTGAGTCATCCAATAAGATATTCGTAATACTTGTTTTACTATCTCTTAATGAGAAGTCTCCTCTGATGTTAAGATCACTTCCTTTCGCTTTTCCTCTTCCTCTCACATTGGTCATTCCCAATCTGAAGTTTCTGATGATATATCCAACTCTTACAACATATTCACTGTTTGAATCTTCTGTTAAAGTCTGATTTACCAATCCTAGCAATAACGTTCTTAATCTGTTATACTGAATACCGAACTGCATATTGTTTCTCATCGTAACATCTACCCCAATCAAAGGTGAGAAGTTTTCCACGTAACCTACCTGAGCGAAGGTAAACGGATTGATGTAATCATCATTAATATCTCTTCCGGAGCTTGTCAATGAATTAAGTCTGTTGAAATAATCAATACTTGACTGAATCCCTGTTGCCGTATATGTTGCCTGATAAGCATGTAAGATATCAAACTTCGAGAACTGTCCGTTGATGATCGGAATATTTCTTAATCCTGAATAAGTAATCTTCCAGTTTGGAATCGGAAGTCCCGCTTTTTTAGGATTGGTCATCTGTTTCGGAGATTTTCCTTCCACCGCTGCTCTGAACGCCGGAATCAAAATATAAGCATTTGAAATTCCGTACCCGTCTTTGAATCCGTTTGATTCTAATTGCCCTGGCATTTGCTGAGACAATATTCTCGCATTTTCCCTGATGGACTGATACACTGCAGCACCATCTTTAAATGCCGTTTTCAGAAGTACCACAGAGTTTGAATATGTTACCAGATCATTCGCAAATGTGTAATCCGGATTTGCAATTCCCGTAATCGGATCACGATAATTGAATCCGGTATGCGAGAAGTTTCTGTTATAGTTATGCAATGCACTGATGTCAATTCTAAGATCATTCATCGGCATTACCTGCAAATTCGCCCGTATTTCCCTCGTAGACATTCGGATGTAAGGATCTGTCATAAATTCAGAATCACTTACCCAACCGTTTTCCATTACGGCTCTTCTGATATCTGCCTGTGAACCCAATAGGAATCCGATGGTTGGCCCCCCTAATGTTTGCCCATATCCGTACCAGTTTGGAGCAGATAATAATCCCGGAAGTACTGTACCGTTATTTTCCGAATAATTAATATCCAATTGCTTGATCGATGTCAGCAAATACGCCATACTCTGTAGCGGAGTCAGTCTGTTTTTAAACTTATACTTTTTATAAGCATATCTGTTTTTCTCCCAAGCCTGAGTGTACACGTTATTTAATGAATCAATTTCCTGCTTACGTTTCTGAAGTTTTGTCGAAAGATTTTTAAAATATTTAAACTGACCAAAGAACTTCGTAAAATCTGCAGACGCCGTAGCCTGAATCACATTCGTGTTCTGACCAATTGATCCTAAGCTTCCGTCCGGACTGGAAAGTAAAACTGTAGATCTTGAATTCCAGTTGTATGTAAATCCGTACCCAATTTCTGCATCGATGAAATCTAAATATGGAAGATACTGGAACGGTAATTTATAATTCAACTGTACTCTGTGGTTATACAATACAGGTCTTCCGGCTCTGAACACATTTCCGAAAATCGAATTATTATCCATTGAATTGACATCCACATTATCATTCAGCGTTCTTGTCGCAGAGTTGATTTCAAGTTTTAAAGATTTGGTAAAATTAAATCCTAAACCATATTGCCAACCGAAATAGAAGTTTCTGTTTTTGATGGCTCCGAAATCATCATTATAATTTCCACTCAAGATTGCATCGATATTTCTGAATTCTAGTTCATTGTAATTTCTGTCAACCTCAGTTCTGAAAGAGAATCTTGTCGGAACCGGATTGAAATTGAATTCTTTCACCCATTTCAGATATTTTGTAGACTTCGCCGTGTCGCTGATCATTTTATTAAATGGCTTAATTACCCACGGTTTGAAAGTATAATTATAATCAATATATCCTCTCAAATATTGTCTGTAATTTCTCTTGGTATAAATATCTCTATAGAAATCGTCGTTATAAACGGCAGTTACAGAAAGGTTTTCCACGTCATAGAATTTTGGTTTTCTATTCTGATTCATTCTTTCTTTATGCATATTTACAACACCGATACTTCTTTGTTGAGTATAGGTTCTTGCTACTTTTTTCAGCTGTTCTTTATTCGCTGCATTCTTGAACTCCACATCGGTATCCAAAGGATTATATTTCGGATCTTCGATTGTCTGAGAGTATGAATAATTCACAGGGATTTTCACACCACTCTTTTCCGGTAGGAACTTGTCAACATTAATTGCTGTATTGATACTGAAAGCAGATTGTGTCGACTGATTTCTTTCCGCCGGTTTTGAATCTATATTTCCGAAACCAACTGAAGTATAAGATGCGCTTGTATTTACTGTAGCAAAATCTCCAAGGTTGAAATTCAAACTTGCATTTCCTGCGTAACCTCCATCGTTTTCGATTTCAGAAAGACGGATTTCGTTTACCCAAAGGACTCTGTCAATTGAAGTTCCCGTACTTCGTTGATCGCCATTTCTAATACCTACCATAATGGTAGTAACGTTTCCTAAACTAGGGCGACCTTTTATATAAATACTTTTAAATGTATTACCTGGATCAAAAACCTCATCTTTTGTCCTTTCAACAATCTTATTAGACTTATTTTTATCTCTTCTTATTTTTGCATCTACAAAATCCTGAATATTCAAATCCACATCATTTTCGAACGGCCAGATTTCTAGTGGTGCAGTTGCTGTACTTGGAGTAAGCTTCAAAGATGCTTCGTATTCATAGTAGTTATCAGTAGCATCACTTCCTAAACGAATAAAGAATTTCGTTTTTTCATCAATCTGACCAATATTAGGATCTCTGTTTCCCGGATCATGAGCATGTACAAAAAGTTTTAATTTTTTATACCTTCTCATATCCAAAGAAGTATTTTTAAATACTCCTCTTGCTTCCGGAATTACAAGATTATTAGCCTTCAAATATAAGGAAGCTTCATTTTGTCTTTGAGCTCCAGCGTTTCCGCTTAAAATCTGTCTGTCGATTCCCGGAGGCAGTACATATGGTGGCTGGTTTAATGCATTTTCTTCAATATTTACACTTCCAACTTCAAGATTACTTGTATTAACATCCGTACTTCCTTCATCTTTTGCTGGATCAGGTATTACAATCCCAGTCCCATTATTTATCCAATATTTTGCAATATTTTTCGGATACTTTCTCCAGTCTGATCTTACCAAATCCATGGTTCCAAATCTTAACGTTGATGTCTGATCGAATCCTTTTAATAATAATCTTGCGAATCTTACATTATTCAGAATTGAAGGATTTTTATCTCCACCAAGATTTGGTTTATTAGGATTATTAAAGTCTGAAACAGGGATTCTAAATAAATACCACTTTACATCATCAGTTTGGCCATTTTGGAATGTTGCCTGAACAGTTTTCTGATCAACAATATAATTATCAACACCTGCTGCTAAACTAGCTTGATCTAAATTAACAACATATTCATTATAACTTTCACTTTGATCCAGATTATAATCTTTATTAATATCTTCCGCATCCGGAGTCTGAGAAGCTACTTCCAAAGAATTACTCTGAGAGTTTCCTTCCGGACCTCTGAAATATTTGTATCGCTGAATTACTGAAGAAGCCTGGTTTCCCGTAAATTTATCAGACATATAGAATACAAAGTCATCTACTGCAGGGTCGGAAACATTCGTTACCGGGTTCACAAAAGTATTCCCGAATAAAGCTGCTTCCTGATCGGAGCTTAAACCATCGTATCCGGCATCCTGAGCGATTCTGTCTCCACCTTCACTTGAGAAAGCATAAAGAATCGGTGGCTGCTTAGGTTGAGTCCCCCAATTTGAATTGGTGGTTGTAGACGGAGCTGAAGGTGTAGGAAGACCATTTTCATACTGCATTTGTCCGTCTTTCAGGATGTCTTCAGAAACGTTTCCTAATTGCAGTAAAAGTTTCGGAGTTGTTCCCAGTGTATTTCCGTCTGCATAAGGATCCATCAACCAGAATTCAACATATTCTATATTTGAATCTACAAAATTGGAAACTGAAACAGGTCTCATGATCCCGGCCCATCTTTGCGTTGTACTTTCCGGTACCGAGTTTGCGTTGTAAGGTCCTTTTTCAGTAGGATAATACGAGATATCAAAAGTATTTGTAAAGGTTTGCTCACCAGCCACAAAGTCTCTGTTGTTGTAAATTTCAGAGAATTGAACCCTTCTTGATGCGTGGTTTGAAACTGACTGCGGAGTAATTCCCGTTGGAGCTTTACCTCCCACTCCCCAGAATCTTGGGTCAATGTTATACCAGGACAATAGACCTCTTCCGTATCCTTCCGTAATATCATTATTCTTACCGGCTCCTTGGAAAAGAGGATCATCTTGATTCTTTTCAGGTTTTGAAGCTAAGCTCCATGCTGTCGGTTCTTTAAGGGTAATTTTCGAAGTCGTCTGTTCAAAATCGTCGATGTACGACTGATCGTTGATTCCTTTATTGAGTCCCGGAAGCAAATAAGCCGCCTCCATTTTGAAGTTCAAATTAGATGGAGCTTCTGTATTTACTAATGGAATTTTATCTGTTAATCTTGTCAGGAACGGAAGCTGATTGTTGTACATCAAATTGATTCCCGCCATAGTATTGTTCACGGCTTCCTGACCATAGCTTACTTTTTGGGTAAGCGGTGATTCGGAATAATTGACAACCGTAGCTCCCAAGATAAAGTTTTCATTAAATCTTCTTTCTAAATTCAATCCTAAGAACCGTTTTCTCTGGGTATTAAATGTTAATTGATTTTCTAATGAAATATTAATAGCCTGTCCGGATTGTTTTACCTGTTCATTAATGATAGTCACCGTTCCCAGCATATAATCTACCGTATAGTCGATACCTTCCGTCAGCTGAACTCCATTTGCGGAAACTTTTACCGAACCTTGCGGAACGTTTACAGCACCCAAAGAAATTCCTTGTCCCTGAATTCCTTTATAACGGCCTTCAAGGGTGTATCGCTGTGCCAGGTTACTGGATATTGCCGACTGTTTTTGCTTCGAATAGAGATCCGAGAATACATACTGCGGATCATTACTTCCTATCACACTCTGAATATAGCTACCAAATGGCTGAACTTTCGTAAAGATCACCCTCCCCGTTTCTGGGCGGATGGTGATTCCGTTGACAAAGTCGAAAATACCATCTCCTGTTGTACTCCCGTTGTTCTGTAAATCGCCGTTTACGTTTAGCCTATCCCAATTTAATAGTTTAATTAATGGAATACTGCTTACCTGAGGCATATTATTAACAGGAAGATAGTTCACTTTACCTCCAGACTGCGGATCTCTGTACAATACATTTAAAATAAATCCGTCCTGATTCACTTGTCCTGCATCCAGAGAATAGATGTTTTTCATCATCAAATTCCACATCGGGGACGAAGTGTTTACCGTTGTATTCGGTTTTAAAACTTTAGTAACCAAAACCGTACTTTCTTCCGAGAACTCCCCTACTTTGTACACCTGATTACTTCCATTCACAGTATAAGAGAATGAAACCGCTAAAAGCTGATTAAAATTTAGTTTCTGATTCAATGAAATGTATCCCAGCTGCGGCTGTAAGGTATATTCGTTTTGATTTAATCTTCTTGCTTTTTTGCTAAAAATGAAATGCTCCCCGTCTACATAAGGTTCCGGACCTCCTCCTGTAGCTACCGGAAGACTGGTTCCTTTTATCGCATCATAGGCTGTACTTGCATCCCTGATTCCCGGCAATGCACTCACTGTAGAGTATAAATTGAAGCCTGTCTGATCATTGTTTGGAAGACCTCCTCCGTCACCTAAATCCCTGATTCCGACAATACTTTTCTGATATTGCAAATTGGTATTTCCCTGGTCAAGCACCCAGACTTCCATTCTTGTAATGCTGATTTTCGAATTGATCTGAGGATAATTAAGCAATGAATTATCATAATTATTAAGGAAATAATGCCCTAAAAAGTAGTGCTGGTTGTCTTCATAATCAATTGCATTCAATTTAAATGTATTCATGACACCGCCACCCTGAACGGTAATATTTCTCGCTTCCCCCTGTTGTTGGGAAAGCACTACTGTTCCGTATGTTTTGCCCAGCTGGAACTCGGTTTTCACCCCGAATAAAGATTGCGAACCGCGTATCAAACTGGTTGACAGCGGCATATTTACGTTACCAAATTCTACTCTTTTGATGATTTTATCTTCTCCCCCGGAATTAGGCTTGTCTACATCATTCAAGCCCTTCTGCTGAAGATCTTTCCAGCTTCCTTTTGCCTGCCAAACCAAATTCATCCTATTCTCAAATGCAAAACCGCTCTGGGTATCATAGTTGGCTTTCAACTGCAGGTTATCTCCCACTTTTCCTAATAAACCAAGCTGAATTCTCTGGTTGATATCAAACGTAAAACTTGTTCTGTTTTGAGGTAAGATCAACGGATTATCAATTTTTTGATACAACCCTCCAAAGTCGAAAGATGCGTATCCGGAAGGGATAATTTCAATTTTATTGCTTCCGAAAATTGTTTCGAAAAGCTTGTTGTTAATCGTTAAAGAAGGAATTAAACCTTTTCTCGCCGCATCGCTTTTATCTTTTCTAAACATCAAACTGTAACGGTCTGATTTCTCTTTATAATAAGCCTTTGTCTGTGCCGCCATCATGAACTCTTTGTAGTCTTCAGGGGACATCGCGGTCGGAGGTCCTGTAATCGTATTCCCAATCTTCGGATATACGTAATACATGCCGGTTTTTATATCATAGTAGGCTTCATACTGGGTAGGATCCGCCAACTGATAATCTTTTTTAATAATTGCCGTATCACGTACAGGCCTCTGCTGCGCAAAGGCAGTGACTGACATGCACAAGAACGACAGGAACAAAAATATATTGAGATACTTATTATTTGCCACCAAATGTTAAATGTTTTTTAAAATTTGTTTTACCAACTCTTCTATTGAAATGTTAGGATCTTGTTTTATTATTTTATCTGCAAGCTTCTCGCTCATTCGCTTAGGAATCCCTAAAACTTCTAATGCAGATAACGATTCTTCCTTAATTTTATTATTTACAAATGTAGAAATATTTTCTTCCGGATCACTGAATTTCTGGACTTTATCTTTAAGGTCTACAATAATTCTTTCGGCAGTTTTGGCTCCGATTCCTTTTGCTTTTTGAATCAGGGCACTGTTGCGGGAAAGGATCGCCGAAGCAATCTCTTCAAGACTTAAAGTCGACAGTAAAATAAGGGCAGAAACTGCTCCTACTCCATTAACGCTTATTAACAAATTGAACATCTCTTTTTCTGAACGAGTGTTAAAACCAAAAAGCAAATGGGCGTCTTCTCTAATGATCTGTTGAATAAAAAGAAAGGTTTCCTGATTGGGATTCAGTGATTGTGAGGTCATTAGGCTTATGCCGACATAGTAACCAACTCCTTGTACGTTGATCACTGCGTAGGTAGGCGTAAGTTCCTGAACAATACCTTGTAGTGAAAATATCATTATTAATTTTTAAAACTCCCAAATATAGCAAATTAAACTAATTAATGTTTTCATTTCACGCACGAATGATTTTTAACTTAATTTTTGTTGCCGGATTTAAAGATTTAATACAAAAACAAAAGACTCCAAAATCTGGAGTCTTTGTAAAATTATTATTGTTTCTGAATTATTTAATTAAAAAAATACTTTAATTAATCTAAATTTAAAAACTATTTTTTATCCTTCTTCTCTCTTCTCTGAGCATCCAAAACAGCAATGGTTGCCAAATTCACAATTTCGTCAACACTTGAACGCATTTGCAGAACGTGAACAGGTTGTTTTAATCCCATTAAGATTGGCCCGATCACTTGTGCTACTTTCATTCCTCTGATGATCTTGTAAGACAGGTTTGCACTTTCAAGATTCGGGAAAATGAAGGTATTTGCAGGGGTAGTTTCCAGTTTTGAGAAAGGATAATCGCTCAAATGATCTGCATTCATCGCAAAATCCGGCTGAATCTCTCCGTCCACGATCATTTTCGGATATTTTTCGTGAAGAATGTTTACCGCTTTTGCCACCTTCTTTGAAGTTTCAGAAATTGCTGCAAAATTTTCAAATCCAAGCATTGCAATTCTCGGTTCGATAGCGAAAGATTTCACTGTAAATTCTGCCATTTTAGCAATATTCACCAGATCTTCGGCTGTAGGATTCTGATTAATGGACGTATCTGCGAAGAAAATAGGCTTCTTTTCAGACAAAATCATCATCATTGCCGCTACTTTATCAACTCCTTTATCTTTTTCGATTATTTCTAAAACAGGTCTTAAAACAGACGTATAATTTTTAGAGAATCCTACGATCAAACCATCCGTATCACCATGTCTCAACATCAAAGGTCCGAAATAATCTCTCTGGCGAACAAATCTTTTCGCTTTGTATTCGTTCATCCCCTTTCTCTGGCGAAGTTTCCAAAGAGTTTCTCTGTATTTCTTTCTGTTTTCTTTCTGGTCGTCATCACTTGGATCGATAATCGGAACATCAAGATTGATTCCGAAACGCTCCATCTGTTCTTGGATATATTTTTTGTTTCCTAACAAGCTAGGATATGCAATTCCTTCTTCATAAAGAATCTGAGCCGCTTTCAAGACGTTGTATTCTTCTGCATTTCCTAAAGTAATTCTCTTCGGATTTGATTTTGCACGGCTCTGCATCATTCTTACCAGCTTCTCGTCTCTTCCCATACGATCAAGAAGGCTGTTTTCATATTCACTAAAATCTGTGATGGTTTTTCTTGCAATTCCGCTGTCAATCGCTGCTTTTGCCACTGCGCTTGAAACTTTAGTAATCAATCTGTTATCAAAAGGTTTTGGAATAAAATATTCTCTTCCAAACTGCAGATTCTGAACATTATAAGCCAAAATTACCGCTTCAGGAACCGGCTCTTTCGCCAAATCGGCAATCGCATGAACGGCAGCCAGTTTCATTTCTTCATTAATTCCTTTTGCCTGAACATCCAAAGCCCCTCTAAAAATATACGGGAAACCAAGAACGTTGTTTACCTGATTAGGATAATCACTTCTTCCTGTCGCCATGATCACATCTTTACGCGTTTCGATCGCCAAGTCGTAAGCAATTTCCGGATCTGGGTTTGACAACGCAAAAACGATAGGATTTTCGCTCATACTTAATAACATTTCGGGAGTCATTACATTTCCTTTCGACAATCCTACGAAAACGTCTGAACCTTTTACGGCATCTTCCAACGTATCGATATCTGTATTGGCAATGAAATCTATTTTTTCTGATGTAAGATTTTCTCTTTTATGATTGATCACCCCTTTGCTGTCGCACATCAACACGTTTTCTCTTTTTAAACCAAGAGAAATATACAGGTTGGTACAAGCAATGGCTGCAGCACCGGCTCCATTTACGACCATTTTCACTTCTTCGATCTTTTTGTTGGCGATCTGTAAAGAGTTGATCAGGGCAGCGGCGGAAATAATTGCCGTTCCGTGCTGATCATCGTGCATTAAAGGAATATCTAATTCTTCTTTCAGTCTCTTTTCGATATAAAATGCTTCAGGAGCTTTAATATCTTCAAGGTTGATTCCTCCGAAAGTAGGAGCAATACCTTTTACGATATCAATAAATTTATCCGGATCCTTTTCATTGATTTCAATATCAAAAACATTGATATCTGCAAAAATTTTGAACAAAAGACCTTTTCCTTCCATTACGGGCTTTGAAGCCTCTGCACCAATATCTCCCAATCCAAGAACCGCAGTACCATTGGAAATAACAGCCACCAGATTTCCTTTTCCTGTGTAGTCGTACACGGTTTCCGGTTTTTCGTGGATTTCCATACAAGGAACTGCAACCCCCGGCGAATACGCCAATGACAAATCTCTCTGAGATGAGTGTGGTTTTGAAGGGATCACTTCGATTTTTCCTTTAGGTTCGGCTTTGTGGTAATCTAACGCGGCCTGATTAAAGTTCTTTTCGTCGCGGTGGGTTTTACTTGACATATAGTATTTTGTTTTTTATTTATAGTATGTATTTAATGTGGTAATTGACTAAACTTTCGATAGGTTTCTGTACAATATGTCCCACATTAAGATTAAGCTCTGCAGCGGCAGAACGTAAAATATCTTCGTAGTAATAAGCAATAGAGCCGATGAAATTGATCTCGGCTGTTTTTGATTCTTCGTAAGGAAGAACCTGGAAATCGAAGAAGCTTATCATTTCATCAAAAACCATTTTTTGGAAATAAGGATGACCTTTCCTTTCTACCACAAACTTGTTGAAGTTGGCAAGGTAAGCATTCGGCATTGAAGTATGGTACATATTTTTCAACACCTCTTCGATGGTTAGCTGGTAAGTTTTTTCAAATTCCTGATGAAGATCCTGCGGAAGTTTTTGCATAAAAAATCTGCGAACCAGCTGTTTTCCGATGGAACATCCGTTTCCGTCGTCCATAAGAAAGCCCAGTGAAGGCAGCTTCACTTTCAGATCTGTTCCGTCGAAATAACAAGAATTCGAGCCTGTTCCCAAGATACAGACTACTGCGGGTTTACCGTTGTATGCTGCATAAGCGGCAGCCGTAAGATCTTCTTTTACTATTATTTCAGCTTTGGTAAAAAACTTTTGAAGTTCATCCTGAATGATTGCCCGGTTTGAAGCCACTCCACAGCCTGATCCGTAGAAAAAGACTTTGGTTATAGAGTTCTTTACCGCCCCAAGACTGATGTTTTTTTCAATTTCGGGTACAATAAGTTCTGCTTCGATATTATTAGGATTGAAACCAATGGTTTCCGTTTTTAAAAAGACCTTGTGAAAGTCATCCAAAATCACCCAATCACATTTTGTAGAGCCACCATCGACAATAGCAACCATATTTTACATTTTAGTTTAAGGATGCTAAATTATGAATTTATCTTTAAACCGCCCTTACAAACAGCCGGGAAGCTGTCTAAAATCATTAATGTTTTATCTCAGTCTTTTTTTCGTTGAATTGTATTAACCAATCTTCGATTTCGTCTTCCAAATATGAAGTCTGAAGGATCATTGCATTAATAAAATCATCCGGCACGGGTTCACCGCTGGAGTTTTCGAGATTCCAAAGTTCATTGGACATGTTTTCGTATTCTGAGTACACACGTTTGAAGCGTGAATTCTCTCTCTCAAGAGCCTCAATATTTTTTTGCTGAAGCTGGAATTTTCTGTATTTGTTTTGACGTTTCATACAAATATTATTAAAGTGTGGTCGTAAAAATTTTTGATCGTATGCTCCAATCACGGACTACAAGATAGAAAAAACCATCAACAGAAAGAGTTGAAAATGAATTTATTATCAGGTTATATTTACATCATTCTGAAACTTAAATTTAGAAATTATTTTGAATCTAAAAAAATATTTAACAACTTTTTTTACTGTTTAACATATAGTTATAAATTTGCATATCATATAAATCGGATGAGAGATATACTACTACGTCAGAAACAGGTTTTGTTTTTCGTCATCGCAGGCGGACTGAGTGCCATTGTGGAAATCGGGAGCTTTAAGGTTTTCAGCACCTACTTTCCTCACTTCTTTCCCAGTGAGACAGATTTTCACGGAATACATTACCCTTTGAGTAATATTTTCTCTACGAGCTGCGGGATTATTACCAATTATTTCCTGAGCATTTGGTTTGTTTTTGAGAGAGGAAAACATTCAAAAAGAAGAGAATTTGCTTATTTTATGGTGGTTTCTTTCATTTCAACTTTATTGAGTCTTGGTTTTTTCCAGGTTTTTTACAGCTCCATATTTAAAGATAATATCGATGTGATCATTTATACATTGAGTCCTGAGATGATCAGTAAGATTGCAGCTATTTTATTGGTTTCCATTCTTAATTATTCTGTAAAAAAGAAAGTAATTTTTAACGGCTAAGAATTGTGAGAAAAATTTTAAATTACCTCTGGAGATTCTGGCTGCTTTTATTGGCGTTTGTTTTCACCGTACTTTTCGGGATTCCGGTTTTTATTTTATCATTCAGTAAGAAACACTACAAATATGCTTACCAATTCATCAGATGCTGGAGCTACTGTATGTTTTTCGGGATGGGTCTGAGATATGAACTGACGAAACTTTCTAACCAGAAACTTGAAAAAAACCAGCAATACGTTTTTATTTCCAACCACACTTCCATTATGGATATTATGCTGATGTGCATTTTATGTGCAGATCATCCGATTTGTTTTGTGGGAAAAAAGGAACTGGTAAAAATCCCGATTTTCGGTACCATATATAAAAGGATCTGTGTGATGGTAGACCGAAGCAGTGCAAGAAGCCGTGCCGATGTGTACAGAAGATGCGCCGAAAAAATGGAAGAAGGAAACAGCATCGTTATTTTTCCTGAAGGCGGAGTACCCGATGACACCTCTATTATTCTCGATGAATTCAAGGATGGAGCCTTTACGCTTTCTTCCAAACACAACTCGCCGATCGTTGTTTTTACTTTCGTGGGATTGAAGGAAATTTTCCCTTTTGATAATACAAAAGGTTATCCGGGAAAGGCAAAAGCTTACTTGAATGGAATTTTACCCCCATCTGATTCTCCGAAAGACCTGAAATCAGAGGCATTTGATATTATAAAAAAAACCTTGGTGGAACGCGGTTAATCAAAGAAATGATTTATATTTGTTTTCTTAATTTTATATAAATCTATGGAATCAAAACAGCAACAGACCAAATGGTCACAGTTCCTATCCTTAATTGTAGTCTTCTTTTTCTGGGGATTTGTCGCAGCAAGTAATGATATTCTAATTCCGGTTTTCAAGAAATGGTTTGTACTTTCCCAAGTGCAGAGTCAGCTTGTTGCCTGGGCATTCTATGTAGCTTATTTTGTAGGATCAGTCATCTTTTTCCTGATCTCTCTGAAAAGCGACATCCTTCAAAAATTCGGCTATAAAAAAACACTGGCTGTAGGACTGGGATTATCCGCATTAGGAGCTTTCTTGTTTGTACCTGCCGCTGCTGCTGCCAATTTCTGGTTTTTCTTAACGGCACTTTTCATTGTTGGACTAGGATTTTCCGTTCAACAAATCGTCGCCAATCCTTTAGCTATTAAAATGGGAAGCCCACAGACCGGAGCTCACCGTTTGACGTTAGCGGGAGGAATCAACTCTTTGGGAACTACGATCGGGCCTATCTTAGTAGGTATTGCCCTTTTCGGAATGGGAAATAAAGAAGATTCTGCTCCCAAAAATCAGAATTTATCCAAAATTGAAATCGTAAAAAACGAATATCAAACTCATAAGGATGAACTTTCTAAAAACATTATTGAATTAAAAAAAGATACGCAGGATGATCCTGTAAAAGTAAATGAAGTAATTTCTACTATTGAAAAAAACATTGCTGATATTGACAGTCAAATAACATCAATCGATCAAAACAGCGGTGCTTCTGATGCTCAGGTAGATCAGTATTCTGCCAAGCTTGGAGAGATTAAACAAAAATCTACCAACATTACCTATCCTCTGGAGTTTGTGAAGGAGAATTTAAAAATGGTAAAAGTTCCATTTATTGTTCTTGGTGTTGCCTTTATTTTGGTGGCCATCTTTATGCTTTTCTCAAAAATTGAAGATCCTGCCAAAGAAGAGGAAGCCCTGATCGATGAACCTGCAAAATTCAACATCTTCCATTATCCACAGCTGTATTTAGGAATGCTGGCAATTTTCATCTATGTAGGAGTTGAAGTATCCATCATCAGTAACCTTCCGGCTTTATTGCATACTAAGGAATTCGGAGGCGTTCTGGAACACAATATCGCTCCTTTCGTTTCTTTGTATTGGGGAAGTTTAATGATCGGTAGATGGAACGGAAGTATCAACGTATTCAATACGTCTAAAACGACGAACCTTATTCTAAAATTCGTAGTTCCTTTCATCGCATTCGGAATTATCATATTCTCTAATGAATTAAGCGGTAAAGACGTTTCTGCTTTCTACATCTATGCATTATGGATTGTTGCCTTTATTATCATGAGCTTCATCGGTGGTAAAAACGCAGGGAAAACATTAATGATATTCGGAATTGCAGGAGTAGTGATGATGTTTTTGGGACTTGTATATCCGGATAAAGATCTTGCTAAATATTTCTTTATTTCAGGAGGTCTTTTCTGTTCGATCATGTGGCCGTCTATTTTTGACCTTGCCATTGCAGGACTTGGAAAAAATACCGGTAAAGCATCATCATTCCTGGTAATGATGATTTTAGGAGGAGGAATTATTCCTTTGGTTCAAGGATGGATTTGTGATTTCGACAAATCAAGCCCCGATGGAATTATGGGAATTACATGGACACATTTTTCATACGTGATTCCTATTCTGTGCTTTGTTTATCTTGCTTTTTACGGTTTTGTCACACCGAAAATCCTTAAAAAACAGGGTATTGAAATGGGTGAAACAACATCCGGTGGTCACTAATATGATTACTTTATATAAGAAAAAAAGATTTTGGGCGGGTTTATTACTTGCCCAATTTCTTTTGTTTTATGTTTTCTCAAAATCCGGTGTAATGATTTCTTTTTTTGAACGTTTTTTTGAACTTCAGAAAGCCGTTCACCAGATCATTTTCTCCTGGATTCCTTTTTCGTTGGGGGATGTGCTTTATATTTTGCTTGGTATTTTTCTGATGTATTGTATTATTAAATGTTTTAAAAAGACAAGCAGAAACATTTCATTATTAAGAATTTTACTCATTATTAATGTCTTTTATTTCGTCTATCAGATATTTTGGGGGATGCTTTACTTCCAGATTCCGATTATTAAAAAATTATCGAGTCAGGAAGAGCCGACCGTGGCTAAAGCAAAAGTATTAGCATTAAAATATTTAACCCAATGTAAAGAAACAAGGAAAAAAGTAAAGCAAGACCACAATGGAATTTTTGTAGTGACTGATCTGAAATCTATTCAAAAAGAAATCCTTTTTCAGCAATCGAAACTACCGGAATATATCTCCGATAAAAAAGCGCCACAGGTTAATTCCTTTAAACCAAGTTTGTTTAAAAATGTGATGAGTTTTACTGGGATTCTGGGCTATTACAACCCTTTCACGGCAGAAGCGCAATATAATTCTGAATTGCCCAATACATATATTCCTTTTACATCTGCACACGAAAGCTCGCATCAGCTTGGCTTCGCACGAGAACAGGAAGCAAATTTTGTAGGCTATCTTATCGGTATTCATTCGAAAAACATCGAATTGCGCTACAGCACAGAATATTTTACGTTAAAAAGTTTATTGAACTTTATTGTAGATGAAGATCCTGAATTTGTAAAATCTGTTTTGGCCAACTATTCTCCCGAAATGAAAAAAGACAGAGCTTACGAAAAAAGTTTTGTGCTAAAACATCAGGGATTTCTGAATGAGTTTTTCGGTTTCACAAACAACCTTTTTCTGAAGAGCAATCAGCAGGAAGGATCTGTAACATATTCCTATTTTATTGACCTTTTATTAAATTATGAAAAGGTCTAAAAAACAAAAAGAATCGTATCAGGCGATACGATTCTAAAAACACAAATGATGAAAAAAAATTTATTACCTTGACTTGTTCCCTCATTCAAGGCGATGTAAAAGTACAACATATTTTAGAAATATAAAAACATTTTGACTTTTTTTTAAAACTTTATGAAAACTTTAAGAATTTTTAAGTATTTTTGAATTTTGTCACTTTTGAATGACATATTAATAAATCATTAAATAAATATAAAAATATTATTCTTAATTTAATTTTAACTTAAAAAAAGCATTTTTGTAAACATTTGTTTAATAATTCATAATTTTTACTTTACAATTTTCTTACGACGAATATTTTGAAACTTTTACTGTAATATGTTGAGTAAATTACGACTAAATTAGTTTTTCGAATTTGTAGGTTGAAAATTAGCAAGGTTAAGCTGCCAACCTATGAAAGCAAAAATCTTCCCTACTTCTTCATACGCTTTTTCATAAGAAACACTTCCTCCATGTCCGCCCTCATAATCAATTTTTAAAAGGATTGGATTCTGAGAAGCATCATTCGCCATTAATTTTGCAGCAAATTTTGAAGGCATCCAAGAAACGACACGCCCATCATTCATTCCAGCAGTAATAAGCGTTGCAGGATATTTTTCACCATATTTTATGTGATGGAAAGCATCCATTTCTAGTAATGCTTTAAATTCATCCTGTTTAGATACAGTCCCAAATTCAGGAACATTTCCGGGACCATTAGGAGTAATCTCATCTCTTAGCATATTGGTGGCACCAACTTCTATGACAGCTACCTTAAATAAATCCGGTCTTTCAGTAATTGCCCTACCTACTGTAATTCCACCCGCACTTTTACCCCAAATTGCAACTTTATCCTTTGAAGTATATCCATTATTAATTAAAAATTCTGTGCAATCAATTAAGTCTCGCCATGTATTTGGTTTTGTTTCTTTATATCCTGCTTTATGCCATCTATCTCCCTTTTCTCCTCCACCTCTCACGTGCGCAATAGCAATAATTCCGCCCTGCTTAGCCCACATCAAATAACTTCTTGCAAAAAAGGGAGTGTAAGACGTCCCATATGCACCATAAGCTTGTATTATAACTGGAATCTGCTTATTCTTATTAATATTTTTGTCATGAATCAAAGTTAGAGGAATACTTTCTCCATCTCGCGCTTTGATAGAAGTTTCTTCAACAATGATATCTTTGAATTCCGAATACTCAATCAGAGGATAAAGATTTTCTAAAACAAAACTGTTTGTTGTCAAATTATACTTATATCTTCGTTGTTCATTTGCCCACCCAGAGCAATAGATCCAAACATCAGAATATTCTTTTCCTTTTGTTTCAATTGTAATATCTCCCGCCACAAATGGCAATTTTATAGGAATATCTTTTCCATTTTTATAAAGATAAAATTTAGCCTCAACACCATTTTTGGTTGTTGTATAATAAACACCATCCTTTGTAAGTGTAAAACTTCGAATTACTTCGTCTTTTTTTTCAGGAACTAAAATTTTAGGATTTTTAAAATCCGGCTTCTCAAGATTTGTTTTACATAGTTTAAAATTTGGAGAATTATATCCCGACATAAAATACACTTCTTTTCCCATAGGCATTTTATCAAATACTTTGTCTGCTTTATGATATAATGGTTTCCAACTTTTAATTCCTTTTTCAAAATCTTTTCTGTCTATAATAAAAGTGTCAGTATAATCATCGACATCTCCTAAATTACCTATAAAATAAGGATCCCCTTGATTAAACTGAACAATCCCAGGAAACCTACCTTCGTCAATATTCAATTCAGGATTATTTACTCTTGAAAAAACATTCTTACGGTTCTTAGGGTCGTCCCCTAATCTATAAAATGTAACTTCCGTATTCTTCGTATATTCAGGAGAATCAGTATCTATGACCGGAAAATAAGTATAGAAAAAGCTAGAATTATCTTCAAGCCATTTTACTTGGCCGACTGAGGTAGGCTCTAGGTTAGTAATTACTTGCGGATAGATATATTTGGTTTTGACATCCATTATAATAACTTCAGAAATTTCCTTCCCATTTTCAGACATGGAAATAGCAATTTTACTCCCATCCCAGCTAGGGCTAATGAAATTAATAACAAAATTATGCTGTTGCTTAGATTCGGGATCAAACGATGAAATAAATATGGAAGGATCATACAGAAATTCTTCTTTTCCTTTAAAGCTTTTTCGATAATATAATTTCGGTATATTTTCATGCGCTTCTTTTTTTAAATAAAAATAAAGGTCATTTCCCGTAATTTTTAATTCATTAACAAAAAAACCAGCTTTTTTATCAAATTTCATCCTTTCATTTAAATAATAATCTTTATACGGAAGATCTTTAAGAACAGAATCTGTATAATCTGCTTGTCTTTTCATCCAATTGATTGTTTCAGTATCTTTTAGGTTTTCAAGATTTCTATATTCATCAACTACTTTAGTCCCGAAATATTCATCAGTAATGGGATTTGATGAAGCAAGATTATTTTTCTGAGCACTAATTACTCCCAATGTTAATTGAGTAAAAATTATAAAATATTTTTTTTTCATATCTATTAATCGTAACTTAATATTTTAAAATTGGTATTTCTACAAAACTGTTGTTATAAAATTTAATTTCCAAAGGCTCATTTGCATCTGCGATCGTTTCATCGCTTACATCTTTTCCGGTTCCGTAATTGAGCTGCCAGAAAGGGCTCTTCACAATACCAACTATTAAAACCAGTCTGCTTCCATTTTTTATTTTCTTACTTATAAAATCGTAATTATTAATGGGAATAGTTTCAATTTTGCCCGGAGTCAACAGGTTTCTTTTCTCATTATCCTTTGCAAAACTGGCTCTGGATACATAAGAAGACAACAAAAAATATTGCCCTTCTGATGTTTCTTCGTATAAACTTACATAAAAATCTACATCCTTTTTATTAATTGAAAAGCTCAAACTTCCTGAAAAATTTCCTGTCAATTCAAAAGGTTGAGCAAAGGGTTTTGTTTTAAAAAGTAAATTATTTTTAGTATAAATAAAATGATCAAGAATATTATACTTTAGATTCAATAGTTCTGTAGCATCGGTTCTATCTTTAAGGTCAACCCTTAAAGATGAAAAATTTTCTTTTTTGTTTTTTGATTGTGATAAGGTCAAATTATTTCCATCATTGTCTAAGTAAAACTTTATTTTATTTTTATTAAAAATGTCAAGCGAATGGGCACTCTCCCATCGATTGGCACTCATAACCTGAAAATTAATTTTATCCTTTAAAAATTCAGGTTTTGGTTTATTTTTTAAAACATAATCAAACCACTCCAGCCAAATTTTATTTAAATCAATGGAAGAAGCGACGGAATCAGTTTTATAACCTCTCAATTCTTTTTTAATAAAACCTTGTGCGCCCCAATGATCGTAAGGTCCAATGATCAGATAGTGCTCAGCATTTTGATTATACTGATAATGTTGTTTAAAATAGTACAACACTCCGGATTTGTCTACATCATAATATCCCGTCACAGAAAGAACCGGAATATTGATTTTTGAAAATTCTTCTTTATAAGGAATCATTTTTTTCCAGTAGTCATCATAAGCAGGATGGTTTAACCACTTTTGAAAAATCGCATTCGATTTTCCACTGATTGAATCCAGTTTCCGGAAAGATTTTCCACTTTCATACCATTTTTTAAAAATTGAATTCCATTTTTTTTGATCATAAAAACTTTTAGCATCAATCATTTTATTGCTGGTTACAAAATCCAGCCACTGCAATGAGTAGCATATGAAAATATTATTATTCATCGGTAAGCTCATGGTTCCGACACCTGTTGCAGCTTCTGGGATAATCGTTTTCAAAGCCGGATTGAGTCTTTTCATTGCCGCCCACTGACTAAATCCCGAATAACTTCCCCCGATCATTCCCACTTTCCCGTTGCTCCAGGGTTGTTTGATGATCCAGCTAATTGCTTCATTAATATCATCGGCTTCATGTTCGAAAGGCTCAATCTCATTATCACTCAAATATTTTCCCCTTGTATGAAGGATTGCACCGACATATCCATTAAGTACGAAATTTTTAACGAGATCAATATTTTTTTTATCCGGATAAATGGTATTGACCAGAATGGTGTTTTGAGGTTGCTGATTTTTATTAAAAACCAAAGTCAGAGACAGTGTTGCATTGTCTTTTGTCCGAATGATAATGCTGTCGCGAACGACCATATCCTTCGTTTCAATTTTTTGAGGAAAGAAAAAACTGAAGGCAAAAAGAAAATATATGAGGAAACTTTTTTCCATTTCCCTAAATTAATCAATTTACCTGATCTGATGATTTTGAAAACGAACCGATTTGTAATATCTGAACAAGTAATCATAGATGATCATTTCGAAAACTCTTTGATTTGAGATGAAAATCCTGTTGATATTCATGTGAAATATACTCTCGAAAAATCTTTGCAAAGACTGTTTGTCGGTTTTCTCGATAATACTTTCCAGAATTTCATGACAATCAGTTATTTCATTAATTATCGTTTCCTTAAAATATTGATAATCCTCAGCTTGCAGAAAATCCAGATATTTGATTTTAAATTCTCTGTATTTTTTATCCAGCTGGCTGTTTAATTTTTTATCGGCATTAAATTCTTTTTTAAATCCAATATTAGAATATTCAACCCAACTTAGTTTTTCATGAATTGAAAGCCCCAGTCGATTAAGTATCTGATCTATATAAAAAACGGAAATAATAATTTTTTCTTCGTCATCAAAATCTAAATATTCCTGCAATACAAGCCTACTATTTTTATAGAAAAGAAATTCTGCTTCCTCGATAGTCTGCTTTCCATACCTCTCAATCTCTCTGTTATAGGTATCAAATACTAAATTGGAAATTTCTCCGGAAGTGATATATTTTTCTAAAAAGTGATTGATCTGAGAGAGAACGATATTATATTGATCAATAGTTATTAACTCAAATCTTATTCTTACATGAGGTTTAGGATCATTATAGCGAATAAAAAACCATTTTTTGATATATTTTTTTTCTAACAACCAATCGGTTAAAGGTAATATACCTTCATTTAAAACAATATCTGCCGTTTTAATTCCTGTGTAAATTTTAAAGTACAACCATTCACTTCCGGGTATAAATTTTCTTTTCATCATTGTGCAGCTTTTATTGTACTTTATACATTGGAAAAATAAATTCACGTTTAAAATCATCATTTTCATTAAATAAAAACTCTTCAATGATTATTGATTTTTCATGTTTTACAGCATCTATAAACATTTTTACCAAGTCATAATTTTCAAGGTTTATCGTGAGTTTGTTGTCAGACTTTACCCATTGGATCCATTCCGGAATTTTCCTTTCATTTCGCCATTTTCTTATTTCTGAGATGAAATGTTTTTCATCAGAAATTACCCCGATTAAAAAATCCTGATCTTTTTCATTAAGCTTCCACTGAGCTTTAGAAAGGATCATATTTTTATATTCCACTCTTGGTAAAAAATGGTAAATATTTTCTAGCCCATCCCAATCAAAATACAAACCTTTTCTACGATTCTGAGAATTAAAATCTGATAAAAAATGGTAGACCGGCAATGTATTAGAAAAATAATTATGAGCATTCGTCAAAAAAGGTTTTACTTCTTTGTTCAATCTTTTAGAGCGCAAAACCATTGTATCATTTTTCAACGAAACATATAAATCATCAATGAGTATTTGATTTTCCTTTGGAAGGATAGACTGCGCCAAATAAGGAATCTCATATTTCCTTAGAGTAGGTCTCCGGATAACGTTGCCGATTCTCGCTTCGGGCAAATGGATAATTTCTGCCAAAATACAATCAGGATCCAGCTCCTCTTCTTTTTTCACAATCGACTTTGTTAGATTCTGTATTTCCGATCTTTCTGAACAAAATCGTCCCAAAAGATTGGCTGCACCACTTCCGCTGCTTCCTTCTAGAGATAACTTTTCCTGATTGCTTTCTGAAATAATTTCAGCCATAAAAGAAATTGCATCGGGTAAATCATCCCAATTTTCTTCAAAATCTTTAAAGTCTTCATCTGATAACTGAATTACTGTTTCATTTTTCCATAAAGCTTCCTGTAATTTTTCATTGAGAATCTTATGTACAGAAGTAAGTTTGATATCAATAGTATCTTTTAAGGTTCCCAAAAAATCTAATCCATCCAAGTAAGGATGAACTCCCTTTGCAGAACCATTTTTTTTATATCCGATCCCAACTTCGGCATCCAAAACATAAGCTAATGGCATTTCCTGGGTTTCAAATCTTTCATGAAATGCTTTTTTAAACTTTTCAAAATGAGTTTCCTTTTGAGCCCGAGTAATTTTGTTTAGAAAAATAACAGCATTCTTTAAATCCTTTTTCCAATTTGATGGTACTATAAATTCATTTTTGCTATAAAGATCTGTTTGAAAAAGAAATTTCTTCTCATAATCAGTTTCGAAATCTTTGATTAAGTCTTCAATCTCAGAATAGACTGAAATTGAATTTCCTAATTGCTGATCAATCTTATCGAGTTTCTTCTTTATTGAGAGTAATATTTCGGTTTCTTTTTTTGCATTTATTTTAGTTAAAACACAAATTAATTTATCTAAAAAATCATCTCCTGAAACATTAGGTTCAATTTCACTTACTAAAACTTGATTTTCAATTAATTCTTCTATGAATTCCCGGGCTTCAGTTTCTGTTATGTGTTCATTAACTAGTATATCTGTAAGTTGCGTAGTCGTCTTACCAATTCTCGAAAATTCTAATATTTTATGTAATTCCTCTGAAAATGGAGCAGATGAAATGATATAATCTCGCTTTCCATGAATATATTCAAATTCAACGTAGCGAATATAATCTCCTACTCTATAAATCGTGTTATTTGGAAAAAATAATAATTGATTTTTTATTTCTGCCTTTTTTTCAAAACTCTGAGCCAGACAAACCAGAAAATACATATCCAATTTTGTATCCCGGATTTGGTTTTTGGTTGTTAGTTTTTGGTTGTTAGTTGCAAGTTGACGGTTTTGGGGCGTTGGATTATTCTCGAAGTGACCCAAACCGACTTGTGAAAATAAGCCGAACGGCGTACAACGGGTACTTATTCGGCTATAGTATTTTAATATGGTGTTTTTTAGTTTTTGAAATTCTTTTAAAGGCAATTTTTTCCCACCCATCCATTGCTGAATTTCTTCATACAAATATGGAGACGCCAAATAAATTGCTTCCTGAAAAACAGGATCAACACAGATATTTTTTAATTCATCATCTGTTATCTTTCTCTCACCAAATTCTTGCTTAAAGTTTTTGTATGAAAACATAGGAGTACGGATAATGTACTCTTCAAAGAAGTGATAGGGGAAACGGGACATTTTACTTTTTCGTGGGTTCTTTGGGCTGGTAGTCTGGGTGTCCTAGTTGCCATAATGCAAAGGCAAACATATCTCCTAAATTAGCATATCGTTGTGCTGGAGGAATATTACCTCCATGGCCTCCTTCAAAATCTATTTTCAATAAAGTAGGATTATTAGAAGCGTTATTAGCCATTAACTTTGCTGCAAATTTTACAGGTTCCCAAACGGTAACTCTCTGATCATTTATTCCTCCAGATATAAAAGTTGCAGGATATTTTACTCCTTTTTTAATATGGTGATAAGAATCCATTTCTAGCAGAGCTTTAAATTCTTTTGGATCCTTTATTGTACCAAATTCTTTTGGCTGCCCATTCGGTGTTGTCTCATCTCTAAGAGGATTCATTACGCCAACCTCTGCAATAACCGCCTTAAATAAATCTGGTCTTTCAGTCATTGCTCTTCCAACTGTAATTCCTCCGGCGCTGGCTCCCCAAATAGCAACTTTATCTTTTGAGGTATATTTTTCCTTTATCAAATATTCTGTACAGTCTATTAAATCCCTCCAAGTATTAGGTTTTGTTTCTTTGTATCCTCCTAAACGCCATTTTTCTCCTTTTTCTCCTCCACCTCTCACATGAGCTACTGCAACCATTCCTCCCTGATTAATCCATAATAAATACATTTTAGCGAAAAAAGGAGTATAGGATATTCCATATGAACCATAGCTATCAATAAGCACCATATTTTTACCATCTTTTCTGAGATTCTTATTATATATTAATGATACCGGAATTTCTTCTCCGTCTCTAGCTTTTATGGAAATTTCATTGACTGTTATATTTTTGAATTCAGGATATTCTGTAATAGGTGTAAGATTCTCAGGCTTCAAAGCATTAATCTTTACATCATATTTAAAACGTTGTCCCTCATTTGCCCAGCCTGAGCATGTTATCCAAAAATCAGAGTAATTTACCCCTTTATTTTCTAAATTAATATTTCCAGATGGATAAGGAAGCTGAATAGGACTATCTTTTCCATCTTTGTATACATATAATTTTGCTTCTACTCCGTTTTTGGTGGTGGTATAATAAATACCATCTTTGGTGATTCTATAACTTTTAATGATTTCATCTTTTTTTTCAGGAACTAAAACTTCTGGGTTTTTAAAGTTGAAATTATTAATACTCGTTTTACATAGTTTATTAAAAGATGAATTATAGCCCGAAACAAAAACAATGTCATTATTCCATATCTCTAAATTTTTTGCTTTATCATTTGGATCAGATAAAGGCTTCCAATTTTTTTTACCCTCTAATAAATCTTTTTTGCTAATGATAAAGGTTTTTCTGTAATAACTATAGTCAACAACCATACCTATATAATACTGATCTTCTTGATCAAAATCTAAAAGCATTGGGAACTGATCTTCAGTTATTTTTAATTCAGGATTATTTTTAGCAGAAAAAATTTCAATTAAATTCGTTGAATCTGTTCCAATTTTGTATAAAACAGTTCTTGTATTTTTATAAAAATCTTTAGATTTAGAATCAATTGTAGAAAAAGCTACACAAAAAAAGCCAGTGTTATCATTTAGCCATTTAATTCCATCAAAAGAAGCAGGTGCTGTATTAGTAAGAATTTCTGGCTGAATATATTTTGTTTTAACATCCATAATAATTACATCTGCTAACTCATTCCCTTTTTCAGACATAGAAATAGCAATTTTACTACCATCCCAACTAGGACTTATGTAATTAATAACGAAATCATGATTGCGTTCGTTATTTTTATAATTAACAGGATCATAGAGCAATTCTTCTTTTCCTGAAAGTCCATCCTTATAATAAAGCTTAGCTACTTTTTCATTTTCGTTTTTCTTTAAATAAAAGTACTTATCATTACCTGTTATTTTCAAATCAGATACAGAATATCCTTGCCTTTTATCAAGTTCTAATCTTTTCTCTACATAATAATTCCTTTTGGGAATTTGATCAAGAATTGAGTTGGTGTAAGCTGTTTGAGATTTTATCCAATTAATAGTATTAGGATCTTCTAAACTTTCCAAATTTCGGTATTCATCAATGACCTTAGTTCCAAAATAACTTTCTGTGACTGGTTTAGAAGGTGATAAGTTAGTTTTCTGGGAATAAGAAAAAATCGAAAAAAAACAAATAATGATAAATATTTTTATTTTCATTAGAAACTGAAATTATTGTTGACCCATAGTTTGACGAATGGTTGGATTATGATCATCATCTCCATTAAAATTTAAACCTGCTTGGGCTCCACTACCTCCATTAATTGTTTTCATGTCAGTAATCTTCATCAAACGTACTTTGTTTAAAGATAATTTTTTTTCTTTTTTGACTTGTTTTTTCATTTGTAATTTATTTTAAATTGAAATGCAAATAAAAGGATATTTTTCAAATTATCAATAAAATTGTACTATAGATTTATAAATCCTTCCTATTAAAATAAAGCATAATAAATTAATTTCCAAATATTTATATACACTTACACGAGAATTTATATTAATAGTTTTATTGATTAAGAAAAGTGTAAATTTGTAGCATTTTACAAAAATGATGAAAGTAATATTTTCTATTTTACTATTTTTGAGTGGCTTTATTTATGCTCAAAAAAGTATAGTTGATGCTTTAAGTGAATTCAATTATTCTCAATTGAAAAGTAAGTTTGATGATTACTATGATAATGATAAAGTTTCCGAATCTAAAATAATTGCGCAATACTATTTACAAAAAGCAAAGAAAGAGAAAAACAACCTCCAAATTGCGGAAGGCTATATCCTAATACATTTTAATGAAGACTTTCCTACAGCCTTAAAATATATTGATAGTCTTGAGATTATTACAAAAAACATAAAAGGAAGTTTATACCCTACCAGAACATACTTGATGAAGGGAAATCTATATTTCAAGTATGATTATTTAAAGAAAGCATTAGACAACTATATTATAGCTTTACAATATGCAAAAGACCAAAAAGATCAAAAGCAAATTGCTTATGCCAATATAAATATTGCTTATTTAAATAATTATTTGGGTAAGTATGCAGAAGCAGCCAAAATATTCAGGTATTATCTATATAATCCTAATAATATAACCAATGAATCCCAGCATAATCAAATAAGGGTAAGTCTTATCAATTGCTATATTGAGCTTAATAAATTAGATTCTGCCAATATTTTAATCAAAGAAGGCCAAACATCTGCGTTTACAGGTAAAAGCAAATATAGTGTTAATCAATATTTATACTTTTCTGGATATTCTAATCTTAAACAAAAAAAATATACAATTGCCATAAACGAATTAGCAAAGACTTATAATTTTTTTTCCAGTATCAATGATAATAATGCCAATTATGCATTATATAGTTTGGGCAAATGTTATGATGGATTAAATAATAAAGAAAAGGCTGTTGAATATTTTATCAGATTAGACTCTAATATACAAAAAACTAATATTACTTTCCCAGAGCTTCGAGAAGTATATACTTATATTATAGACTATTACAAAAAAAAGAATGATAAAGAAAAACAATTATATTATATTGATAGATTTTTAAAAGTAGATAAAAAATTAGATGAGCAGTTTGAATATTTATCTACAGAATTACCTAAAAAATATGATACACCAAAGCTTTTGCAAGAAAAAGAAGACATCATCAACGATCTAAAAAACAGGAAAACATTTTTATACACTTCTATAGGTCTTCTTTTAATAATTTTATTAATACTCGCCTATTTATATTATAATTCTAAAAAAACAGAAAAAAAACACAAACAAATTGCACAAGATTTAATTCATTCTATTGAACATAAAAATCTTGAAGTTTCTGATAAATCAAATGTAGTCTTATTACAAGAACTTGAATCAGCGACAGAAAATCTTCCATTAGATTCATTTGAAAATAATGTTATTCAGAATAATGAAAGTCTAACGGAAGAAGTTGTTGAAAAGATAGAGATTAAAGCAAATAAAACAATTCCTGAGGATGTAATACAAAATATTCTTAAAGAACTAAGAAATTTCGAAGCCAAAGAACTCTTTTTAAAAAAAGGGATTACCCTAGCCAATTTAGCAAAAAGTTTGAAAACCAATACTGCTTATCTGTCAGAAATAATCAACACCCATAAAGGTAAAAATTTTGCCGCTTATCTTAACGACCTCCGGATAAATTATGCTCTCAATCAGCTGGTGGTAGACCGTAGATTTCGTTCTTATAAATTGTCTGTTATTGCCGAAGAATTAGGATACAATAATGAGCAGGCTTTTTCTTTAGCTTTTAAGAAAAAAACAGGAACAACATTGTCTATTTATATCAAAGAAATTGAAAATTCTCATCAATACTAAACTTAGAAAAATAAATTGACATATTTTTTTGAGCCTATTAAATAGATTCCAAACATATTTCCAAAACACACACAAACCATTTAAATTCAACTATTTAAACATTATAGATTTATAAAATTATAGTTGTGTATTTATAAATCTAGGATTCATTTGCTTTTTTAGTGTTTAGTTCTTGTGCATCTTTGTCTCAGGCAAAAACACAAATTCTATTTTCTTTTTATATGTGCGCAGTATGAAAAGTAAATATAAAGCTGATCAGCAAAAAAGCCCATGTCAGGGATTGTATGACAAAAAGAAACTTTAAAATTTAAAAAAATGAAATTAACGTTTTTAACAACAAATGAGCTATTAACAATTGAAGGTGGCTCAACTGGTGGAGACCCACAAACAATTAATATTCTTGGTAATGTTATATATACAGGTACTCCACCTTTAAATCCTTAATAACAATTAAATTAAAATGAATTTAGAAAAATTAAACTTAGTAGAGCTTGAAGCTCATGAAACTATAATAGTAAACGGTGGCGGTAATGGCGGCTGGTGGTGGCTAGCTGAACAGGTTATTGATAATTGGAGCGAAATTAAAGATGGCCTTTCAGACGGATGGAATGGTCATTACAATCCACCAAAAAAATAATAATTAAAAAATAAATAATATGAAAAACTTAGAAACACTTACAAGCTCTGAATTATTAGCAGTTAACGGAGGTGATGGTTTTTGGTATGATGTAGCTTATGCAGTCGGTGCTCTAGCACATGAATATGTACATCAGGTTGCATTGGCAGGCTATTATGCTAGTGCTGGTCATTAATTCTCATTAAATTATTTAATTAAAAAATCTACAATATGAAAAATTTAGAAACACTTACAAACGATGAACTATTATCAATTAATGGCGGTGATGGATTCTGGTATGATGTTGCTTATGCAATCGGAGCTGGTGCTCATGCTGCAGCTAATGCAATAGTAGCTGCCGCAGATACAATCGCTTCGCATCCTGTTGGAGGACCGAGAGGTGGTTATAATTAATAATATTAATTATTAAAAATTGCTACCTTTATAATAAGGTAGCATTTTATTATTTATGAAAAAGCTAGTTATTTTCTTTATAATTTCATTTGTCTTTGCTGTACTAAATGGATATTTTTTTAATTATATCAATGATATGTATCTACATTTTGATGTAAATCAAAATAAAAATCCAAACATTTCAAAAAATGAACTAAACTTTATTGCCATTCTCGTTGCTCCTTTTATAGAAACTTTTATATTCCAATATCTTCCATACTTGATTTTAACCAAATGGATGAAAGTAAAGAATGAGTTGATTTGTATAATTATTATGAGTATGATCTTTTCGTCAATGCATTACTATAATTGGTTATATATTGTTATGACATTTTTTGGGGGATTAATTTTAAATAATCTTTATGTTTATTATTATAAACATGCTCGTAAGTATAGTTTTATTTTAACAGCCATTTTTCATGTGCTATTTAATCTTTACGGTTTTTTATTTGTAATGTAAAAATCACTTTTTTCAATGTTTAAAAAATCAATTTATATAGGAATTTTAATTCTTGTAATTACACTCCTATGCATTTTACCAATAATAAAAGTTCCCATTTCCTCATCTTCAAGAGGAGTGATACGATCTGTTCAGGAGAACACAAAAATTTCTGCTATTGTTTCTGGGAGAATTATTTATAGTAAACTAGAAAAGAATAATCAGGAGATAAAACAAGGGGATACTTTGCTCATCGTAACAGCAGAGCAGCTGGATACTCAAAAGAATTTGCAAAACAGCCAAAGTTCAGATTATTCAGCACAGTTGCAAGACTTAAATAAACTTACAAGAGGACAAATTTCCGGTTTACAAACCGGGCAATATCAAAGAGAATTATCCGCTATGCAGGAGAAAATTGCTCAGGTACAAACACAATTGTCTCTAGCTCAAAAAGATTTTGACAGAGCAGCAACTCTTTACAATCAAGGGGTAATTCCAAAAGCAGAATATGATAAGTTTTTCTACAATCTTCAAGGACTTAAAAACCAGATTGCAGGAATAAGAGAACAACAAATTGCCCAATGGCAAACGCAGAAAAGAGAAGTAGAAAGGCAAATCCGTTCTTTAGGTTCAGAAGTGCAACGTATTAATCAGGAGCAAAAAAACTATATCATCACAGCACCTATTTCTGGTAGGCTTGTTAATTTCTCCGGAATACAGAAAAATAATTTTCTAACGCAAGGACAAGACATAGGAGAAATTTCACCGGAAGTTTCACTGGTTGCAGAATGTTTGGTTTCCCCAAAAGATATAGGTTTTATTCATACAGGTCAGACCGTAAAATACCAGATCGATACTTATAATTACAATCAATGGGGCTTATTGGAAGGCAGGGTTTCTGAAATTGATCAGAATATTAAAATTAACGAACAAACCGGAGAAGCTTTCTTTAGGGTTCTCTGCCAAATGGATAAAAACTATTTACAATTGAAAAACGGCTACAAAGGACAAATTGATAAAGGAATGACCTTTACAGCACGCTTTCATCTAATTGACCGCACATTATGGCAGTTATTATTTGACCGTGTTGACGATTGGTTCAACCCTAAACTAAAATAAGCCTTTATGTAAAATACCATGAAAACTTTTACTATAATTTTAAAGTTTTAACGCACAAATGAAAAAAAATATATTGATTCGCCAACATGACATCAAAGACTGTGGTGCTGCTTGTCTTGCTTCCGTTGCCATCCATTACGGATTAAAAATGCCTATCGCCAAGATCAGGCAGATCTGCCATACTGATACAAGGGGAACGAATGTTTTAGGTTTAATACAGGGGTTGGAGCAAATGGGTTTCAATGCAAAAGGGGTAAAAGGAGGTATTGATGCTTTGCCGGAACTTCCATTGCCAGCTATTGCTCATGTTGTTGTTAACGGGCAAATGCATCATTATGTGGTCGTTTACAAAGTTGCAAAAGACAAAATTACAGTGATGGATCCCGCAAGAGGAAAATTGGAGGATTATAAAATAGAAGAGTTTTCAAAAATATGGACAGGAGTTCTTATCCTATTAGAACCTAATGAATATTTTGAACAAAGAAATGAAAAAACAAGCCTCTACAAAAGATTCTGGAACTTAGTCCAACCTCACAAAAGTATTTTAATCCAAGCTTTATTAGGCGCATTAGTATATACTATTTTAGGATTATCAACCTCTATTTATATTGAAAAAATAACAGATTATGTTCTGATAGACGGAAATAAACGACTTTTAAATCTACTTTCTGTAGGAATGATTGTAATACTATTGTTTCAAATTTTTATTGGAGCTATGAAAAGTATTTTAGTATTACAGACAGGACAAAAGATGGACAAACACCTTATTCTCGGTTATTACAAACATTTACTAAAACTTCCGCAGCGTTTTTTTGATACTATGAAAGTTGGAGAAATTATCTCAAGGGTAAATGATGCTGTGAAAATAAGGACTTTTATTAATGATGTTTCCATACAGATTTTTGTAAATATTTTTATTATTATTTTTTCATTTGCTTTAATGTTCACTTATTATTGGAAGCTGGCATTAATTACAGCATTGGTGATACCTTTTTATTTTTTAGTGTATTGGATTACCAATAAATTAAATAAAAAAGCAGAAAGGCAATTAATGGAAGAAAGTGCCGAATTGGAATCTCATTTGGTTGAATCAATAACATCTGTAAAAACCATTAAGCAATTTGGAGTAGAAACTTTTGCTAATAATAAAACGGATAATACTTTTTCAAAATTATTAAAAACAATTTATGCTTCGGTAATGAATGCTTTGTTTTCAGGAAATTCATCAGAGTTTTTATCCCGAATATTTACCATTGTATTACTTTGGGCAGGTTCAGGTTATGTTATTGATAGAGTTATCACGCCTGGAGAATTGCTGTCTTTTTATGCTTTAATCGGATATTTTACAAGTCCTGTGTCACAACTAATAGGAATGAATAAAACTATTCAAAATGCTTTGATTGCCGCTGACCGCCTTTTTGAAATCATGGATTTGGAACGTGAAGAGAATACTGAAAAAATAGATATTACAAGTGAAAATATTGGAGATATTCAATTTAAAGATGTTAGTTTTAGCTATGGTAGTAGAACAGAAGTTTTTACAAATTTTAATTCTCTTATAAAAAAAGGAGAAACAACAGCTATTGTTGGAGAAAGTGGTAGTGGTAAAACAACTTTAGCTTCTCTAATTCAAAATTTATATCCACTTAAAACAGGTAAAATCATGATTGGAGATTATGATATTAATTATATATCTAATTATTCTTTAAGAAATTTAGTTTCCGTGGTTCCTCAACAAATAGATTTGTTTTCAGGAAACGTTATTGAAAATATTGCTTTAGGAGAGGATTTTCCAGATATACATAAAATTTTAGACATTACTAAAAAGCTTGGAATATTAAATTTTGTAGAAAAACTTCCAAACGGTTTTCAAACTTATTTAGGTGAAAACGGAGCTTTGCTATCCGGTGGACAGAAACAAAGAATTGCCATTGCAAGAGCTTTATATAAAAATCCTGAGATTTTAATTTTGGACGAAGCTACTTCTTCATTGGATACAGAATCGGAATTAGTTATTCAAAATACATTGCAAGAATTTAAAAATCAAGGGAAAACTATGATTGTCATTGCACATCGTTTGAGTACGATTGCCAATGCTAATACGATTTTGGTAATGAAAGATGGACAAATTATAGAACAAGGCAGTCATATAGAACTTCTTGATAAAGATTCCGTTTATAAATCTATGTGGGAAAAACAAGGCAAAAAACTAACTTAAATATAATTGATGATTGATCTAATCTTAACCATACTTTTATTTATATTAGGAACAATATAAATCACATAAAATTGAAAAACCATTTGTTTTTTTCAAACATCTGCGTATTTTAGTTAAAAATATTAATATGCTATTGGATAAACTCATCAACTATCTCAAACTCGATAAACAGGAGTTTCTTTTTCAGTTCAGTTCACATCCTAATTACCCTTCAGCATTGGCTTTTAGCGATACTTTGAACTTTATGGGAGTAAGAAATGATGCGTACGAACTGGACAAAGAATATTGGGATGAACTACCTGAAGAATTTATCGCTATTGTTGATAATACCTTCTCTTTGGTTAAGAAAACAGGAAATAATTATTCAATATATTCAGATAAAGCGAAAACTTTAAATAAAGATGAGCTTCATAAAAAATCTACCGATTTCGTTTTGTTATTTGAAAAGGAAAATGCAGACACCAAAACGGTCACAAGCTATAAGCCTTTTATCTATGTCACACTTGCAATCATTGCGATTTATTCACTTCTGAATCACGCCTGGTATCAATTGGTATTCAATATTTTATCAATGATCGGAGTATATATTTCTCTGGAGATTTTCAACCAAAAATTTGGAAATACATCAGCAGTTATAGGAAGTATTTGTGGTGATACGGCAGACAGGCAGACTGTAAATTCCTGTAATAAAATCATCAATCAGGATAAAACAAGCATACTTGGATTAAAGTTTTCAGATTTTTCATTAATTTATTTTATCGGAATTACTATTCTCGGTTTATTTTTACCGGCCACTTCATTTATTATAAAAGGATTCACTTTTGCATCGGTGATTGCCATTGGATATTCATTATATATTCAGGGATTTGTAGAGAAAACTTTCTGCAGGGTTTGCCTGGTGATCATTTCAATTTTGGTTGCTCAACTGGTAATTGCGGTTTTCTTTTTTGATAACATTTATTTTGATTTAAAAACATCTTTATTAAGCCTTATCTTATGGATCACCTCTTTCTCATTGGTTTTATATTTAAACAATACATTAAACGAAAAGGACAGTCTACAAAAATCCAATACCAAAAACCTAAGATTTAAAAGAAATTATGACCTTTTTAAAAGAGAACTGACAGAAAAAGAAAAAATTACATTCAGTGACAATGAAACGTTCTCTGTAGGAAATAAAGATGCCAGATTGAAAATTTCAATTATATCAAATCCCTATTGTGGATTTTGTAAAGACGCCCACAAGATTATGGAAAATCTGCTGGAAAAATATCCCGATGAGATTTCCGTACAGATGAGATTTAATTATTCTCCCGACAAACAGAACGAAAAGTTCACCCATCTTATTTCAGATTTCACGTATGTCTACAAAAACAAGCCTGAAAAAGATTTTCTACAGACTGTTGAATATTGGTTCGAAACAAGAGATGAAGAAAAAATAAGACAAAAAACCGGCGCGACTTCAAGTCATGAAGATCTTACACCTTTAGTGAATATGTCTGCCGAAAACAGAGATGCCGGATTGAACTTCACTCCTATTATATTGCTCAACGGATATCAGTTCCCGGATAAGTATGACCGTGAAGATATCTATTATTTTATTGATGAATTGATAGAAGATGAAGAAATGTAAACATTGATAAAAAATCCTTAATTTAGAAAAGTTTAAAAAAAATCCAAGCAGAAAAAAACTGTCGTCACCATGACGGCAATTTATTTTAATACAAATCGATAAAAATTGAAATCTTTTCCCTTTTACCGCCAACCTGACTCCAAAGACTGCGGACCGACCTGTCTTCGTATTGTAAGCAAACATTACGGAAAAACCATTTCCTTACAACAAATCCGTAACCTCTCGGAAACGACCAGGGAAGGGAGCAGCCTGCTTGGGTTAAGTGATGCTGCCGAAGATTTGGGATTTCGTTCTTTGGGTGTTCAGATTAATTTCGAAACACTTGCCGAAGAAGTTCCTTTTCCATGCATTGTTCACTGGAACAAAAACCATTTCGTAATTGTCTATAAAATTGATAAAAATAATAAAGTCTATATTTCAGATCCGAGTTATGGCCTGATTACCTACAATAGAGAAGAATTCATAAAACTCTGGATCGGCGAAAATGCAAACGAAAAAACAGAAGAAGGAATTGCCTTAATCCTGGAAACCACGCCTGCTTTTTTTCAGACAGAGTTTGATGATCATGAAAGTAAGGCCAGCTTTAGCTTTTTGTCAAAATATTTATTAAAATACAAATCACTTGTCATTCAGCTTGCCGTCGGACTTTTGGCGGGAAGTTTACTGTCGCTTATTTTTCCTTTCCTTACGCAGAGTATTGTCGATGTCGGGATTCAGAATCAGGATCTTAATTTTATTTACCTTGTTCTTTTAGCACAAATAATGCTTTTTCTGGGCAGAATGGGAATTGAGGTGATCCGAAGCTGGATTTTACTTCACCTTTCTGCAAGAATCAATATTTCAATTATTTCCGATTTCTTTATTAAGCTCATGAAGCTGCCCATCAGTTTCTTTGATACGAGAATGACCGGAGATATCATGCAGAGAATCAACGACCATCACAGAATTGAACAGCTTCTTACAAGCTCTTCGCTCAACACCCTGTTTTCATTGGTCAACCTGATCATTTTCAGTATTGTTCTTTTACTTTATGATTACAGGCTGTTCATCGTTTACCTTGTCGGAGCCATTGCCTACATCGGATGGATCAGTTTTTTCCTTAATAAAAGAAAAGAACTCGACTACAAAAGATTCTCTCAGGTTTCTCAGGAGCAAAGTAAAGTGATTGAGCTTATCAACGGGATGCAGGAAATTAAAATGCATAATGCCGAAAAACAAAAACGCTGGGATTGGGAATTTTTGCAGGTAAAATTATTTAAAATAAGAATAAAATCGCTCTCCCTTGAACAATGGCAGTCTGTTGGAGGAAATTTTATCAACCAAATGAAAGATATTCTGGTAAGTTTTCTATCTGCTAAGCTTGTTTTAAGTGGAAATTTAACGTTGGGGATGATGCTTTCCGTTCAGTACATTATTGGGCAGCTGAATAGTCCGTTGTTACAATTGATTGATTTTATTAAACAAACCCAGGATGCCAAAATTTCATTGGAACGATTGGGTGAAATTCACGATAAGGATGATGAAGAAAGCAAAGACGAGCAGTATATTCACGATCTTCCCCAAAAAGATATTGAAATAGATAATGTTTCTTTCAGATATATTGGTTCGGATGCTTATGTTTTCGAAAATTTAACGTTAAATATTCCTTTTCAAAAAACAACAGCCATCGTAGGAGCCAGCGGGAGCGGAAAAACGACTCTTTTAAAATTATTAATGAAATTTTACGAACCTACACAGGGCGAAATAAAACTGGGAAACACAAAACTGAAAAATATTTCTCCAAGATTCTGGAGAGATCACTGCGGAGTTGTCATGCAGGAAGGTTATGTTTTCAATGATACGATTGCGAATAATGTTGCTGTGGGGGAAGATTATGTGGATAAGCAAAAGTTGAGAAGAGCTGTAGAAATCGCCAATATTAAAGACTTTATCGAAGAATTGCCCTTAAGCTACAACACCAAAATCGGTAACGAAGGATTGGGAATAAGCGGCGGTCAAAAGCAAAGACTTTTCATTGCCAGAGCCGTTTACAAATCTCCCGAATATATTTTCTTTGATGAAGCCACCTCTGCGCTTGACGCCAATAATGAGAGAGTTATCATGGAAAATCTCGAACAATTCTTCAAAGGAAAAACCGCAATTGTCATTGCACACAGACTTTCCACAGTGAAACACGCCGATAAGATCGTTGTTTTGGATAAAGGAAAAGTTGTGGAAGAAGGAAATCATGCCGAATTGGTCGCTTTGAAGGGCGAATACTACAGATTGGTAAAAAATCAATTGGAATTAGGAAATTGATTAATATTTTCATTAAATTTAAATAACCAACTCAAAATCTTATAGTTATGAAAAATTTAAGAAAAATCGAAAGAAAAAACTTAAGAGAAGTGCATGGTGCAGGTCCAATTCCTGTATTTCCTTGCAATTGTTTCTGTTACATCAACAATGTGAAACAATGGAATGCATGCAACCGTTATTGTCCGGATGGTGACATTCCGGGAGTAGAACCGGGTAATAATCCTAAATGTGATTATACATTACCATTATAAGAATTTTCAGTAATCTTGAAATTGAGATTATTGAAACCCCTTTCAGAGTTTTCGAACTCTGAAAGGGGTTTATAAAATTTTAAACAACAAATGACACAAAAAGACATTTTAGACAATATTGAACTACGCTCCGAAAGCGTTCAGGATATTCTCACACAACCTCCTCATTGGATGATCCGCTGGGGAAATAGCATTATTTTTATCATTCTTGTGCTCATTTTAATCATGAGCTATATAATAAAATACCCGGAATTTGTTCCTGCCCCGATTGTGGTAACCTCCCAGAATCCACCGGAAAAACTGGAAGCAAGAACCAATTCTAAAATCGAAAAAATATTCATTAAAAACCATCAACAGGTTAAAAAAAATGAAGTTTTGATGGTGATGCAGTCTACGGCAAACTATAAAGATGTTTTAGAACTAAAAAGATTGATCGATTCGATTGCTCCCAACCAGCTGGCTTCTTTTCCGCTTCAGGAAACTTCGCATTTTAAATTAGGCGAATTGCAGGGTGATTACAACAATTTTGCAAAAGCTTTTCAGGATGAAGCTTTATTTACAAGACTTCAGCCTTATGCCCCGGAAAATTTAGCCGCTAATCAGAGTCTTTCCGAATATAAAATAAGAACGGCAACGCTCAGACAACAAAAAAGCCTGGAACAGGCAAAATATGAGCTGACCAAGAAAAATTATCAGCGTTCCCAGGAATTATTCAACCAGGGTGTTATCGCTGCCGTAGAACTGGAAAACGAAAAAATAAAATACCTTCAGGCTCAACAAAATCTGGAAAACATTACGATTTCCCTTTCTCAGATCGAAGAAGGAATTTCAAATCTCAATAAAACAAAAAGTGGAACCGCCATCAATACAGAAAAAGATAAGATTACTTACTCTTCTCAGACACTGCAGTTATTTGAGCAATTAAGAAAATCATTAAAACAATGGGAACAAAGCTACCTGATCATTTCCAATACGGAAGGTCTTGCAAGTTTTCAGCAGTTTTTTGGCGAAAATCAGTTTGTAAAGGCTGGAGATGTCATTATCTCTATCTTACCTAAAAACAAGGAAAATTTGGTAGGCAGAATGGCTGTACCGGCAACCAATTCAGGGAAGGTGACTCCCGGAGAAAAAGTTTTAATCAAACTTGACAATTACCGCTATCAGGAATATGGCATTGTAGAAGGTAAAGTGCAAAATATTTCCCTCTCACCTGACAAAGACGGAAATTATTATGTTGATGTTATTCTTCCTAAAGGTTTAAAAACAAGCTATCATAAAAATCTTCCTTTTGATAAAGAGCTTAAAGGTAATGCTGAAATCGTTACACAGGATTTAAGATTAATCGAAAGATTTTTCTATCAAATGAGAAAATTGCTAGGATATCAAAGCTAAGACAGGAAATCTATAGAAAAATAAAAACCGAAACATATCTGTTTCGGTTTTATATTTTGTAGCGAAGACGGGATTTGAACCCGTGACCTTTGGGTTATGAATCCAACGCTCTAACCACCTGAGCTACCTCGCCGTTTTCGTGGTGCAAATATAGGAAAATATTCGCTACCACCAAATTTATTTTAACTTAAAATATTCCAAAACATCGCCAACATGATCTGGTTTACTGATTATCTTATTGTTAGCATCCAAAATAAAATACGTCGGAGTTGCATGAACATTGTACGTATCTACATAAGTACTGTTCCATCCTCTCAATTCTGAATCATTGACCCAAGGAAATGCCGATATTTTTTTAGTATAAGAGTCTTTGTCTACATCCAATGACAATCCTACTACCTGAACGTTTTTAGTCTTCAGATCGTTGTATTTTGCCAGTAATTGAGGAAGTTCGCTTTCACAGTGTGAGCAGGTAGAAGACCAGAATACCACAACTTTTTTATCAGCTTTGATATCGTAAAGCGATTTTGCAGTTGTATTTACTGGTGCCTGGAACTTATAGTTAGGAAATCCAGCTCCCATTTCCACATTCGCATTGGATTTTAAAGTAGAGGCCAACCTGTCTGTGATCGTACATTTAAGGTCTTTGGCTAGGTTAAGGTATTTATTTTTATAGTCTGCCATTTCATAGACATCAAAAATATCAATCAGCTCAGATAAAACTACCTGTCCTCTTGGTGTTTCTACTTTTAATCTGTCTAAAAGCTTATCTACAGAAGCTGTAACATTGGTATTTCCTCCGGAATTAAGATATCCCACCAAAATAGGTCTTAATAGTGATGATGTCTCCAACATGTCATTAGACTTATCAATAAAAGTAATAATCTCCTCCTGGTTTACCTTTTTAGAGGCATCATTAGAAAGATATTTATTGTAGTTTGTATTATAATAATAAATGAATGGATGCTGAGTCTGATCAACTCCGCTTAATCCTCCGGAAAGTCTGTTGATTTCTGTTTTCAAAGCTTTTCCAAACTCTGTATCATCTTTATAATATTCTTTGATTTGAGACAACGCTGGTAGAATCAATTCCTTTTTCTGAGATCCTTCCTGAATTTTGCTCATAATATCATTCGCTTCATCCAGGTAAACCACGTTTTTAATTTTATTGGTTTGAGTCTCAAGCTTAACATTTACATTTTTATTTTCAGAAATAAAATTGAATGTATTGTTTGAACTAGGGAAATAGACTTTCATCATTCCCATATAATTTTTCGGATACTTGAAAGTCCAGGTATTGTTTTTACTTTGCTCTTTCGATACAATGATATCCTTAGAACCATTTAAAGTATATAGAATCGCATCTTGATCTTTGAAATCCGGCGGCGTCTGAATCGTAACAGTAAACTGAGCCTGTATAGAAAATGCAGCTAATAATGCTGAAATTGTATAAATCTTTTTCATATCGTAAAAATAAAAAAACTCTCTGAGTAAACAGAGAGTTTAATATTATTTTAATAAAATTTTATATTTTATTGCTTGAATATTTCTTTGTAAAGAATGCAATAAACATTACTGCAATCATACCCAGAACATATACATACATATCAATCGGCGAAGCCGGTGCTCCCGGACCTACACCTCCACCACCACTTCCTGGATTTGGCGGTTGTGCATTAACCAATAAAACGGCTAAAAGAAAAAGAGCTGATACTAGTTTATTTATAGTTTTCATATATTTTATTTTAAGATTTTTGTGTTAACAGTTTCTCCCTTGTCTGAAACGATTTTTACTACATAAGAATTTTTAATTTTACCATCAAGTTCAATTACAAAATCTGTAGAAGTACTAACCGCTTTTTTAGAGATTACTAATTTACCACTCATATCATAAACCTCAATATCTGCTTTTTTCCAGTTCGGATCAAATCTAACAACGTAGTTTGTAATTTGTGGGTTATAAACTACCATTGTTCTTGAAGGAGTAACGTCTGGCTTACTTACCGCCAACACAACGCTACTAGGTTCTCCATAGTATAGATCAAATTCTGCTGCACTTGCAGGAACAACATCTCCTTGCTTAGCTTGCTGAGCAATTCCGTTTGGTGCTTTAAAATAGAATCCAGTTCCAGAAGATAAGGCATGAGTCCCGTCACTTACCAATTCTGCATTTTCTCTAATTTCGAATTTGTAAGATTTAACTTTATTCATGTCATAGTTTACTAACTTAATATTTTTTCCTTTGAAATTATTTTCGTTAGCTTCATTAATATATAACCAGTACTGACCAGTATAGTTATTGTCATAACCACCAGTTAGAGCTTCTTCGAAAGTACCCACAAGGTCAGCTGAAGTTGCTTTTACCTGAGTTTTTGCATCTGTAGAAGAGTGTCCCGTCGTTCCGTTAGGATAAACTACATAGTACGTTCTGCCTACTTCTTTTCCGTTAGCATCAAGAGCAACAACTCCTAATTGCTTAACAGTTCCAATTTTTGCAGCATTTTTATTAGCAACAACGCTATAATCAGTTCCTGCTGCTCTACTATAATAATTAAATCTTCTAAGATTCGCAAAATTAAACGAATCAGAAGCTGTATTATTAAGTAACTTAATTGCAAAAGTACCCATAGGTCTTACCATCATATAATCTACGTCACCTGTAGGTACCCCTGAAGTAAACGTAATAAATTTATATGAAGCTGAACCTGTACCACCTGTTTGAGTAGTAGTTACTCCGGAAACTTCTAATCTAACCCCTTGAATAGTTGTTAAATTAACACCATCTCCATTAGGGCCTTCATTAACAGCAATTCTTGACAAATCTAAGTTGGTTAAGAAGGGATTTGAGAACTGATACCAGTTCTTACCATAACTACCCTGCCAAGGTGTAGTTTCGAAACCATCCTGCAGATAAGTATTATACTTCTCGTTATACTGGTTTGTAGAGTTACCGTTTGTACCAAAATTTACAGAAGCACCAGCTCCTTGTAAAGGAATCGCTGTAGCAGCATCATCCGCAACCGGACGACCTTTTACAACTCTAGTAGTATTACTCACGTCAAGACCAGTACCACCCAACATATAATAAGCAGTTCCCGGCTTAGCTACTCCTAATTTTGATGAAGTAGAGAAGTTTTCAGAAACTACAGTTGAGTTATTCCAAGTAAGAATCTCATTTTTAGAATACCTTGTATTAGTAAAAGTTTTACCTAACTCCGCACTCAATGTAGAGGCAGTTTTATCATAGAAAGGCAAACCAATCTGTTGGTAAGTTCCATGATTTACAGCTCTAAATTCCTGATCTACAATACCTGTAAGGTTTGCTTGAGGAATCCCTGAAATGAATAATTGTCCGTAAGTATAAACGGGAGTAGCAGAAGAACTATTCGTATTTACCTGATTGTAAGCAGTAGGTTCGTTAAGCATGTTAACGAAATTACCACCACCGGTAGCTTCTGTTTTATCTACGTTAGAAGCATCAATTGTTTTAAAAGAATCTGATGCAGCTCCGGAAACCATAATGTTTCCATGATTTTCAACTTTCCCCGTAGCTTTCATTTGTAGGCCACCACCACTGTATAGTAGGGTGCCTTTACTCACATACGTTGTAGCAGCGTCATCTACGTGTACTAGAACATTCTGCGCCTGAACAGAACTTACCACTGCCAATAATCCAATAGCAAATAAACTTTTTCTCATTGTATATAATTATTTGTGTGTTAATACAATATCTCAACTGCAAAGGTATGTTTTTTTACAGAAAAAACAAAATATTTTTTATTTATTAACAAAAATATTATCTTCTGTTAATATTATTTCCTTTTCTTCACCTATTGAAAACATATAGTCTTCAAGCACTTTTTCGGTAGTTCCGCGAAGTCCTCTCGCCCCTAATCCTTTTTCAATAGTTTCCTCAACAATCTTTTCAATTGCGCCATCTGTGAATACCAAATTTGTGCCATCCATTTTGAAAAGCTCTATAAATTGATTCACAATAGAGTTTTTCGGCTCCTTCATGATTCTTACCATCGTCTCTTTTGTGAGTTTATCGAGATAAGTAATGATTGGAAATCTTCCCAAAAGTTCGGGAATTAATCCGAAAGAACGAAGGTCAATTGCATTAATATTTGTTAATATATATTCTTCTTCGTCTGTTTTATTGATTTTTTCGAAGCTGAAACCAATGGCCTGCTTGTTCATTCTTCGCTCAATGATTTCTTTAATTCCGTCAAAAGCACCTCCGGCGATGAACAAAATATTCTGTGTATTTACCTGAATATATTTCTGATCCGGATGTTTTCTTCCTCCCTGAGGCGGTACATTTACAATACTTCCTTCCAGCAATTTCAACAATCCCTGCTGAACTCCCTCTCCCGAAACATCTCTTGTAATGCTCGGATTATCAGATTTTCTGGCAATTTTATCAATCTCATCGATAAATACGATTCCTCTTTCCGCTTTTTCTACATCATAATCTGCAACCATTAAAAGTCTGGAAAGAATGCTTTCAACATCTTCTCCTACATAGCCGGCTTCCGTTAAAATAGTGGCATCGACGATACAGAACGGAACATTAAGTTCTCTTGCGATGGTTTTTGCCAACAAAGTTTTACCGGTTCCCGTTTCACCAATCATGATGATGTTCGATTTTTCCAGCTCGACCTCTCTGTTTTCGTCCTGAGCATGAAGCAGTCTTTTATAATGATTATAAACCGCAATCGATAATTGTTTTTTAGCCTGATCCTGTCCTATTACGTACTGATCAAGAAATTCTTTAATCTCTTTAGGCTTTTTAAGTTCGTCTATATTTTCTGCAGGTGAATATCCCGCCTTTGAAGAACTGTCTTTTACAATTGCATGAGCCTGTTCTATACAGTTTTCGCAAATAAAGCCATTCTGACCGGAAATCAGCATCTGCACTTCATTTCTTTTTCTTCCGCAGAAAGAACATTGGTTTGAATTCATTTTTTATATATAATATATAAGGTATAGATTAAAGAAACTCGTAAAAGTTGGTTTTACGAGTTTCTGTTATTTTTTTAAGAATTAATAATCGAGTTCTGAATCTCAGTATACTCTTCGTTTGACAATTTCAATCTCTCATTCCTAAAGTTCATATCCTCCATTTTATTCAAAGGAATCAGGTGAATATGTGCATGAGGAACTTCCAATCCTACAACAGCCACTCCTACTCTCACACATGGGATCGCGTTTTTAATTTTTTTGGCAACTTCCTGAACAAATCCCCAAAGGTTTTTGTACTCTTCGCTTTCCATATCAAAAATTAAATCAACTTCTTTTTTGGGAACAACCAACGTGTGTCCTTTTACCAAAGGCATTGCGTCCAGAAACGCAATGAAGTTTTCATCTTCGGCAATTTTATAGGAAGGAATTTCGCCGTTGATGATCTTTGTGAATATTGTACTCATTTTATAGAAATTAGATTTTAGAAGTTAGAAATTAGTTAAAAATTGTTCTAATAATTTAATAATTAATTATAGAGTAATGTCTAATACTTCAAAAGACAGCTTGTTTCCGTTCGGCAAAGTGATTTCTGCGGTTTCACCCACAACTTTTCCCAACAATCCTTTTGCAATCGGCGTGTTTACAGAAATTTTCCCTGTTTTAAGGTCACTTTCGTTATCCGGGACCAATGTAAATACCTGCTCCTGTTTTGTCACGTTATTTTTAAGTTTCACCGTTGTAAGGATCGAAACTTTTGAAGTATCTAGCTGACTTTCGTCTATGATTTTTGAAGTAGAAATAACATCCTTCAGCTTAGAAATTCTCATTTCAAGCATTCCTTGCGCTTCTTTCGCTGCATCGTATTCTGCATTTTCAGACAAATCTCCTTTGTCTCTGGCTTCTGCAATCTGCTGAGTAATTTTTGGTCTTTCCACAGTTTCCAACTGTTCCAGCTCAGCTTTCATTTTCTCTAATCCCTCCTTTGTAACATAGCTTGCCATAATTTTCAAAATTTAGTTTTAGTATAAAAAAATAATCCGACATTTGCCGGACAATGTTTTCGTGATGTAATCGTTTAATTTCTACAAATATATAAAAATTTAAATTGAAATGAAAAAAACTTTTTCAATCTTAACTATAACCACATTATTGATTTTCAGTAATTTATCTATAAATTCATGTGGAAGCAGGGAAGATACCGTGAGTTGTTTCCCCAATAATCCCATCAATGTAACATTAAACCTGAATCTTCCCGCTTATTATTCTCTGAACCAGGTTGGAGGCTGGGTTTATATCAATGAGCAGCAATCCGGAACGAGAGGACTTATCGTGGTAAGAGCTTCCGATAATACCTTCAAAGTTTACGACCGAAATGCACCACATATTTGTCCCGACAACAACACAACTCTTGAAGTGAAGGACAATATTAAAGTAGTTTGCCCGAAAGACAATGCACAATGGATTTTGCTTACCGGACAGCCGACTGCAGTAGCAAACGTCCCTCCAAAAACTTATCTTTATAATTATGATCCTGCGGGAAAAATTTTAAATATTTATTATTAAAAAAATGAAAGTCGTTATACAGAGAGTTTCCGAGTCCCATGTAAAAGTAGATGGAAAAATAGTGGGTGAGATCGGAAAAGGATTAATGCTTTTGGTAGGAATTGATGAAAATGATTCAAAAGCGGATGCTGACTGGATAGTTCAGAAAATTTTAAACTTAAGAATTTTCGGGGATGATGAAGGAAAGCTCAATTTATCTGTCGTTGATATAGCCGGAGAGATACTGTGTATCAGTCAGTTTACCTTAATTGCAGATTATAAAAAAGGAAACCGCCCTTCTTTCATTAAAGCGGCAAAACCCGATACCGCTATTCCTCTTTTTGATTATTTTAAAGAAGAAATTTCAAAATCCGGACTGAAAACCGAAAGCGGAATCTTCGGTTCAGATATGAAAGTTTCATTAATTAACGACGGACCCGTAACAATTGTTATGGATTCCATCACAAAAGCCTAAATTTACAACTTATTATATTTTAAATTAAAAAATGAAAAAAACATTAATTACCTTAGTTCTTCTTACAGCAACTACTTTTTCTTATGCTCAGACCAACTATACTGAGGACCAAAAAGCATCTTACTACATCGGTTTGGATATTGCCCAAAACATGAAAAGACAAGGATTTTCTATAGATCCGAATCTTATGGCTCAGGCGATAAAAGATGAATTTTCGGATAAGCCGAAATTATTACCTGCCGGGGAAAAAGACACTTTCCTACAAGGTTTTATGCAGAAGCAAAATGAAAAAAGACAGGCTGAAGCCAAGGTAAAAGCTGAAGAAAATAAAAAGAAAGGGGCAGAGTTTCTTGCCAAAAACAAACTGAACAAAAACGTAAAAACAACAGCCAGCGGTTTGCAATATGAAGTATTGAAGGAAGGTGACGGAAAAGCAAAACCTACCGCATCAAGCACTGCTACCGTAACATACACCGGAAAACTGACAGACGGTACCGTTTTCGATTCTACCGATAAAAACGGCGGAAAACCGATCGAGATGAACCTTTCCGGAGTGATCCCGGGCTGGACAGAAGGTATCCAACTGATGAGCAAAGGCGCTAAATACAGATTTTACATCCCATCAAACCTTGCCTACGGAGATAATGGCGCAGGTGGAGTAATTCCTCCGGGAGCACCACTTATTTTTGATGTTGAGCTTGTGGATTTTAAATAATTTTACTGAACACCTTGTTTAACTAACTTAAAATTTAAACAACTTTTAAAAATAAAAAACGTCTTTCAATATTTTTGAAAGACGTTTTCTTTAATAAACTTTTATAAAACTATTTCGCAGGAACACTGCTAAAATTAAGAGCAACTCTAAGGTTCATATCCGAACTTGTCTGGTTTTTCAATACATAAACCGTTCTTACGGTAACACCTGTACTTTTCACCACTTCATCCAAAAATCCGGTATTTTCCAAATCCAGATTTAAGCTTGATGCATCAGTAGAAATATCAGATCTTGAAGCCACCAGTCTTTCGCCGGTTCCGCTTGAAGAGATATAAACTTTAATTGATTTAAAAGCGCTCAGATTTCCGCCCGAAGGTGAAACCACAGAAACTTTTGCATCTGAAATTCTTACATCTTTAATTTTTGCATTGTTGTTGCCTCCGAACCATGTCTGAACATTGGAAGCTGTGGCAGTGGAAGAAACCTCTTTATCAGCAGGAACTCCTGTGGATACTAAAACATTGGCTGTATAAGGAAATGTATTCTGAACCAACGACTGCACTGTTCCACAACTCACTAAAGCAACCGAAGCTACTGCCGCTGTCAAAAATATATTTTTCATAATAGTAAATTTTAAAGTTTTATTTGCAGAAATTATACCAAATTAATTAAAATCATTCCACACTTACCGTAAAGCTTCCTTTTGTATTTCCGGAAGCCATATTGCTTTTCCCGATAATCAGCCAAACTTCTCCCTTATCTTTCACATCGTAAGAAATTTCTCTTCCGAAAGGCCCGTCGTAATCGCCGTTGGGCAGTTTTATCTGGTTGAAGCGGATATTAAAATCCTTCTCTTTTGTTGAAATTTTGGCTTTGATATTCGGTTTATTAAAATCCGTTATTTTCAAAATAAATTCCTGATCATCTTTTGTAAATTCTTCACCCAAAGTAAAAGGAAGCTGTTCTGCATCTGCAGTTCTGATAATCTGCCCGTCTTTCGTGCTTCTCATCACTCCTTTTCTTAAAACTTCCTTGGTTTTAGGAGCATTGTTAATGATTGAATCTTTCTTCCTCAGTGCAGCAGAATCTACTTTTTCTGCAGGAGCAGGCTGTTCCGTAACCGCCACCGAATCTTTATTCTGAGTTTCCAAAACTTCAGGGTCTTTTTTACAGGAAATCATAATCAATGGGATTAGCAATAAGGATTTTTTCATAATATATATTTTTAAATGATAATTTTAAAAGCTTTCGGCTTTTGAATAGATTTTGATGCCAAAATTGTTCCATTGACAAAATTTTCAACTTAAAAAAATATTAGATTTACTCTTTGAATCGTTTTTAATGTGCTTGAAAATACGATGTCCTATTAATATTCTTCATCGACTTCATCATAAAATACATAAAATTGAGCATGATTCCCATTAAAATCGTCACTCCCCAGGTTTTCGTATATTCCATCGGATAGATGATTCTCACAATAATATCATTGAACAAACCGAAAGGATTATTAAGAATATCCCAGCTGTTCCATCTCAAAAATCTTCCGAGATACACGCCGAAACTTGTCAGAAATAAAAAGGAAATCGTTATAAGGCTGATCGTTGATTTTTTGAAATAGGCTGAAAGTAATTTTTCGATATCCAGCAAGCTGATAAATCCGCAGAAAAGCCCTGTCCATGCATACGAAAGAATCACCACGAGGTCATACCAGATTGGTACTGAGCTTCTGATTTTCAGGTGAAAAAGGTCGGTCAAAATATAAGGTGAATTCGGAAAAAACAAGATCCAGACAGCGATAGCAACAACCAACGAAATTTTACTTTTAATATTAAAAATCAATAAAAAACTACTGATAATAAACGGAATCCAGGCCAGAAACAAATTCCAGTTCAGAAAAAAGAACACTTTTGTTTCACTGATATAATACCTGAACATGGAAAGGCTGAAGCAGAATAACGTCATGAAAATGAGCAGTACAGTCACTTCAAATCTTTGATTTTCCTTTAATTTTTTTATCATTTTTAAAAATTTTATTAAAATTTCACTTTAATCAGCGAGCTGTAATTTTTTATTTAAATGTTTCGTAATAAAGAATTTTTGAGAAAAACTTTTCTTTTTGTTCCGGTTTTATTTTGTTTAAAATTTCAGCTTTTAATTTTGAATCCTTTTTTTCTTCTGCATATTTTAAGAGAATTTTTTCATTGAAATGAATCTTATCTTTATGATAATCTACAACAAAATCTTTGCGTTTCATATTCTCTGAAGTGATGATTCCGCCCCAGTTGATGTAGCTGCAAACCAGGATAAATCCGTAAAGATACCAGGTCATTGTATTGAAAAGGAAAGCATTTCTTTTCTTTTGCTGAATTTTTATAAAAGTCATTATCAAACCAATTAAGGCTAAAATCAAAAATCCGTAAACGCCCAATCTTTTGTAAGTAAACCCATAATTGATAATGTATTCTGAGTTTTTTACCATTGCAGAAACGACAAGAATAGCATTCAGGAAAATCCAGATTTTAGCTAAAATTTTCATCGAGCCTGCCTTTGTATCAAAGTTAAAATTTGATTTAAAATAAAACATGATCACTAGAATGGCCATCACAATAGACATGATCACTGCATTTACCCTTTCGTGTGTTTCTTCCGAAAGCTGGGCCGGAGTTTTTGAGACTTCATAAAACTGCTCGTAATTGTAGGTAATGATGAAAAAAATCAACAAAATATTTAATGCAAAGAAAGAAATTACACCACTCATTCTCTCGGCATCCAGGTCAAGAAATGAATAGGTCGATTTTTGAATTTTGTCCTTTTCCTGAAAATCATTGTTTAACAAATGATTACTCTTGTAAATAATTTTTTCGACCACATAATTCCAATAATTAAAGGCTATAAAAAAGCCCAGAACCGTGATGGCTAACAGCTGCCAAAAATTAATATCAAATTCAATATTGGTGAAAAGATTTGCAAAATGATCACTTCCGGCAGAATAAATTCCAAAGAAAATAGAAATCAGAATTAAAGGAATTAACACAAAAGCCATTGTTTTCTGCCACAATCCCGGAACATCTTTTCTTGGAAGCCATTCATCAAAACTGAAAAACCGGCAAAGCGCTGTAAAACAATTTGTAACGAAAACCGGGATCAGGAAAAGGATTTTCATTCTTCTGTTTTTCGAACGGTACCCTAAGAGCAAAAACGAACTTAAAACCGCCAGTAATGAAGGAAAATCACGGTACCAAGCAAAAGCGATATCCGAAAGAATGCTTGCTGCAAAAAGGAAAAAGAATGTTTTTGTCCTGTTCTTTTCCGGCGTTCTGAAAAGAGTAAGCAGAGAATAAATAATCCCGATGATTCCTACATTCAAGGCAAGTTCCTGATCGTAAAATACGATGATAAATAAGGCTGTCGTAAGAAATATATAGTGATGTGTTTTCATTTTTTTAATTTTAAATTATAGGTTGAGGGATTCTAAACTGCAGAATATAAAGAAGTAAGCTATTGCAATCGGAATATTCAGAAGAATCAGCAGGGCAGAATTTCCGTGGGATTTTTTATAGGTTACATCGATTATAAACGCAAAAAATTCATGGAAAAAGACAATCACATTAATGACGATTGCAGCTAATACATAATAAAATCCAATCCCGGCAAAAATCCATGATTTAGTGAAAATGTAACCCAACAATAAAATGGTTCCCAACAGCCATGATGCGAGAAATGTCACTTTCCCTTCCTTACTGAATTTTATATTTTTCATAAAAATTATTAATAAATTACGGCTGTTTCTTTCTGTTGGATAAAATCTTTCAAGTGATCAAAATTCTGCCAAAGCAAAGCTTCAAAATCCCAATGGTAAAACGGACGCATATTTTGTCCTTTTTTAAATGCTCTTATATACATTTTTAAATATTCCGGCAAAATCAGAGTTCCTAAAACAACGGCGGCCAAAAGATGGGCATTCAGTTTTCCGTTTCCCAGAAGGAGAAACTGCATGGCAATTTCATCTTCGAAATTGGTTCCGCAACCTGTAATGAGATGGTGAACATCATGATTTTCCATTTTCGGAATCATGGTAAAGCCATGTTTTTTGTAAAATTCCCCAAGTTTTCTTCCCAGAGAATCTTCCTGAAATTCAAGCAATTGCTTTTCTGTAAACTGCCATTGTCTTTTCTTCTTTTTGAAGTATTTTCTGTACAGCTTTTGAGTTTTTTCGTATACAAAAAGCAGGAATTGAACACGTATTTTTTTCATAGTTTTTTAATAATTTATTAAATTCATAAATATTTGACGATGTCATTAATGATCTTAACTTCCCGCAAACGGACTTCCGAAAATCCCGACTGCCAGTTCTGCCCAGATCAGCATGAGTGCAGCCAAAATACCTACACAGATCATTAATTTTGAGAAAAATTCTTTTTTTGAATTAACAACCAGATTGACGAAAAAAGCAGTTCCGAAAAGCAATACGGCTGCAATGATGAAATCGAAAGGAGACCAGTCCCATCCTTCTACAAAAAGGTTTCCGAGAAATGCTGCGGACAACAATAAAGCCGGAACAGCGAAAATAAACGTCGATTTTTGTTTTGTTGTAATCATATTTTTAAGTTTTGTTATTTTAAAGTACTTTGTATTTCAAAGTTAAATGATAAAAAAATTTTGCTCTTATTTACCCAATAATTTTTCCAAAGCATTTAAATGCTCGGTGAAAGCCTGCCTTCCGCTTTGGGTAACACGGTAAGATGTTCGTGGTTTTTTACCTACAAATTCTTTTTTCACTTCAATATATCCAGCTTTTTCCAAAGCGTTGCTGTGACTGGCCATATTACCATCCGTAACCTCCAGTAAGCTTTTCATCTCCGAAAAATCAACCCAGTCGTTGACCATAAGAACGGACATAATGCCCAATCTTACACGGCTTTCGAATTCTTTGTTGAGTTGATTTATTTTTATCATAATAGAAAATTGTGCAGATTGTTAAAACTGTTTTTAAAGCCTGCAAATTTATGTTTTATTTATATTTTTTGTGCATTATCAAACCATAAACGATATGCAAAACTCCAAACCCAAATGCCCAGAACAATAATCCCCAACCCAAAAAGAATAAAGAAATAAGCCCCAAAACAATCTGACAGTAACCTAAATATTTTATATCAGTGAGTGTATATCTTTCTGCGCCAACAAGGGCGATACCGTAAAAAATCAATGTTGCAGGAGCAATTAATACAAAAAGATGATGGTAAAGCAATCCAAGGCAAAAAATACCCCCCGTCACCAAAGGAACGGCAAAGGTTACTAAAAGTCTCTTCGTTGTAGCATCCCAAATCTTTAATCCTTTCTTTTTACTTTTATTTGCTGTAAAAATATAACCACTGAGAATCGCTGTTAAAAGAATTACGGTACCGATAATTACAAGTTCTTTAACCAAAGCCGGTCCGAAAATATTTCTTTCACCATCAAAATAATCTATTCCCTCCCTCTGAAAAACAAAATACACATAGCCAGCGCCAATAAGTGCCGCCATCCCGGCGAAAACTCCGGATAACCCGCTTAAGGAAATAAACCGGGAAGAACGTTCCATCATAGAACGAATATGTGACAGATCTTCGTGATAGTTTTTTGAATCCATATAAAGAACTTTGAAATACAAAGTTATTGTTTTTTTTGAATCGACAAAATATTAAATTACATTTATCAAATAAAAACCCTGCTTAAAAAAGCAGGGTTACTAAAAAATATTAAAAATTGTTATGAATATTTATAAAGGGTTTTGCTCTATAAGCGGATTTGCATTGATCTCAGCTTTAGGAATCAAAAACTCCCATCGTTTATCTGTGCTTGAAACCGTCATTACATTGTTGTCTACAATTGAAGAATGATTAGCTCCGGTTCTGTCAAGATCCTGATTTAATCTTTTTAAGTCAAAGAATCTGAATCCTTCACCCCATAACTCCAATCTTCTGCTATTCAGAATTTCATTTATATAAGCTGTTCCTGTTGTAGACGCTCCCGGATATGACGGATTCCTGTTTTTTGTAAATGCATTAAATACTATTTTAGAATTTGCCTCATCTCCCAATCTAACCAATGCTTCAGCTTCAATAAGATACATTTCTGCAGCTCTCATATAAGGTACATCTACTCTACTGTCTGAAACACTTGCAGATAAAAACTTCTGGCTTGTGTAAGGGAATTTCGCAAAATTCGAAGGTAGCCCTAAAGAAGTATGAGCTCCCGTCGGATCAAAAATCTTTGTTCTTACATCTGTCGTCGGGAATATATTATACAATTTACTATTCACAGCTTTAGGCGCCTGACGGATATTGGTAGAATTATAATTACGAGACATATACGCTCCAAAATTTCCAAAATAATCAGTTTGATCAGAAATAATAGTAGCTCCCCACATCCATTCTCCATTTCCTGCCAAATTATTGAATCCAGCCATATAAGTAGCATTATCCATCAGGTTGAAGCCGGCTCTTGCCGCTTTAGCAGAAGATGCTGCCAAAGCATAATTCCCTTGTGTCAAAGCTACTCTTGCTTTTAAGCCTAAAACAACTTTTTCGTCAAAATGCGATTTTGTTGTTCTCGTACTTCCGGCAAGTCTGTTCTGTGCCTCATTCAAATCATTATTAATTTGAATATAAACATCCGCTACAGAGTTTCTTTTCATAGGAGATTCATCGGCAATTAATCTTAATGGCACTCCCAATTGTGTATTTAAAATACCCGGCACAAATCTTTTTCCATAAATCTGCACGAGCATATAGTAACAGAAAGCTCTGAAAGCATAGGCTTCACCAATAGCTTGTTTTACTGTAGCAGCATCCGCAGCAGTTGGTGTAGGAACGCTAGGTCCATTAGCTATAACCATATTGGCATTTCTGATCAGTGCATAATAAAACTGGTATGGGTAAAAATCATTTGAAGCATTTTCATTTACCTGATCCTGCCATCTTACTGTACTGATGTACCATCCGTTTCCTGTAGACGGGAATACAAGGTCTTCGCCTAATGCATCCATCATAATCATAATTCCACCTTGCCCGTTTTGTCCTTGGTTAGAATTCTGACGAGAATACATATCCCTATGCATCCCATTAATAATTGCCATCAGGTTACCTGCCGTAGAGAAAGCTGCCTGCTCCGAAACTGCAGTAGTAGGATCTGTATCTAAATAATCGCTGTGACAAGAGCTCAACGCAAGTACGGCCAATACTGAAGAAGCCACTAATATTCTTTTTGAATGTTTTCTGATATTTTTCATATTTGTATTTTTTAGAATGATAAATTAGCACCAATTGAAATGATTCTTGCCGGAGTATATCTGTTTGTTGTAGTACCATTAAATGACTGCCCAGGTTCTAACCCTTTTCTTGCTGTTTTGCTCCAAAGATTTTCCCCTGATAAAATCAATTTTAAAGAGGTAAGCCCATATCTTGAAATTTCCTCAGGATTAAAGCTGTAGCTTAAAGTTGCTTGTCTTAATGATATAAAATCAGATTTTACCAACCATCTGCTTGAGGTAGCATTAGAATTCAGATAAGTTGCAGAATTTAATGCCGGAACATCCGTTATTTGTCCAGGAGTTGTCCATCGATCCAGAATATCTGTACTAAGAGCCCCTCCCTGAGAATAGCTCGACATTAAAGTCTGATAATTAGAATCATATGTCTTACCTCCGATCTGATAAGTAAACATTGTTGATAAAGCCCATTGCTTATAATTTAAAGATGTTCCAAAGCTACCAAACACTTTAGGAATAGCAGATCCTGAGTAATCAAGCTTAGCTTTATTATGGTTGGTAGTAACCAAAACACCATTCACGGTTCTAATATCTGAAGCCGGAGTATTGGCATATGCATCGGCAACTAAAAATAATGGTGATCCATCTGCCGGGTCTACGCCATACCATTGTTTCATCCAATAATCATATACCGAATGTCCTACCGATATTTTTTTAGAACCATTAATAATTTCTGTAATTCCGTCTGATAATTGTGTGATTTCATTTTTAAGAGTAGAAGCATTGGCATTTAAGCTCCACACGAAATTCGGAGTTTTGATTACATCTGCATTTAAGCCGATTTCAAATCCTCTGTTGTACATTGTTCCTACATTCTTGTAAATAGCATTCCCCGGAATACCCGCAGAAACAGGTTGTGGAACAGGGAATATCATATCCTTTGTAATTCTATTGTAATATTCTACAGTCCCCGTAATTCGGTTATTGAAAAGCCCGAAGTCCAAAGCCAAATCAGATTGGTTATTTGATTCCCATGTAATTGTAGGGTCAGCTTTTACATTAAATAATATCCCCGCTTCCTGGGCATTATTATACCCTAGACTAAAGGTGTTTTGATACATATAAAAATTCTGAGCGTTGTCACTCGTGTTGGTATTATCATTCCCAACTTGCCCATATGATCCCCTTAATTTCAACTCACTTATTGTACTAGAGTTTTTAAGGAAATCTTCACCTTTCACTCTCCATCCTGCACCTATTGACCAGAACGGATGCCATCTTACATCCTTAGCAAATCTTGATGAGGCATCCCATCTTACAGATCCCGATAATAAATATTTTGATTTATAATCATAATTTAACCTTGAGAAAAAACTCTCCTTACGATAGTTATCTGTCTGGGAAGTTAAAGCAGTAGGGGTAATGAAGTTAATTAATTCTGAATTATTATCAACAACCTGCCCTGTTTTGTATCCGTACAAATATTCGTACATATATTTGTAGTTTTCATGACCTAGCAAAAACTCAAAATTATGCGAGCCGAATTTTCTTTTATAATTTAATAATTGATTAAAGGTAAGTGTCTGCTCAATGATAGAAGTTCTTTCAGCTGATCCTGCAGGAGCCGCATCACCAATAATTTTATTTCCATATCTGCTTCTTCTGTTATTTCTTACATCATATCCTACATTGGTAGATAGCGTAAGATAAGGATCTATCTTAAATTCGGCATATGCTCTTGAAACAATATAAAAGTTTTTAGAAACATCGCTATTTAAAAGGTTTTCCTGAATAACGTTTCTCCCTGACGCAGCATCTGCACCTCTTGCAGAATTGTCATAAATTACATTTCCGTTGGCATCATAAAGAGTCGCAAACGTATTAGCATCATGGGCAAATGGGCTATAAATAGGACCAATATTTCTTATCCAGTTGTAGGGGTTGACATAAGAACTGTTGCTGCTAGCTCCGTCTATTGCATTATTTCCGTAAGAGGATACAGCATTGAGACTTGTTCCCAATTTTAGCCAGTCTCTTATTTGCGAGTCTACTTTTAATTTTGCCGTAAATCTCTCAAAGTCTGATTTTACAAGATATCCGGATTCATTCGTGTACCCTACTGATGAATAATATGTGGTTTTGTTTGTCCCGCCACTGTAATTCAATTCGTAATTTTGTCTGAAACCTGTTCTGATCAATGGTTTTTGCCAATCAAGATCAGTATATTTTAATCTTGCATTAGGGTTCAGAATTCCATCTACCACCAACAAATTATTGGGAACGTCAAAAGCATTTTGCTTTAAAACACCCGGAATCAAGTTAGTAGAAGCATAGGCATTTGCATTTGCCAAAGTACTTCCAATTGCCAATTGTCCGTTTCTGATCGCTTCCCAGATAAGAGGATAATACTGATAGGCATTTACCCTGTCATATTCAGGTATTGACCTTCCTACATATCCGGTACTCATATTAAAATTAAGTATATCCCGGCCACCTTTTCTTCCGGATTTTGTCGTAATCAGGATTACCCCGTTGGCAGCTGCAGATCCGTAAAGGGATGTAGATGCGGCATCTTTCAAAATGTTAAAAGAGGCGATATCATTTGTATTAATAGCTGATAATGAACCTGTAAAAGGAGTTCCGTCTAAGATAATTAACGGATCGTTCGAGCCCGCATAAGAACTGATTCCTCTAATCTGAATACTGGGAGCACTTCCCGGCTGCCCTGTTCCTGTACTTATTTTCACCCCGGGGCTCGCTCCATCAATAGCCTGCCCGATATTGGTAATAGGTCGGTCTGCAAATTGCTTGGCTTTGATCTCAGTATTGGAACCAACAAGTGTTTCCTTTTTCTGAGAACCATAGGCCACAATCACAACTTCGTCAATTTGCTTTTCTTTGGCCAGCGTGTCACTTTTCTTTTTTTGTGCAGATAGGTTTTGACCAATAAAGAATACTGTTGCAACGCTGAGCGTGCAAAACTTTAGTTTCATCATTTATTTAGTGTTTTTTTGTTTTAACAGCAAATGTGTTAATAAAAATTAATACTGCCAAAAAAATTATTAAATAATCGATTAACCTTAATTATTTATTATAAACTGATAAAAATTAAACGTTAATTGTATTGATTATTTAAATTAAATTTATTAAAAAAAGCTTTAAAATGTAAAATTTACACTTTAAAGCTTTTCGTTTTATAAAATTCATTAATAGTAATATAAAATAAACAGTTATATTGTTTTTAACTAAAAATTTACTTCACCCTCAACCTTTCTTTAATAGATTCTATGCTTTTTTTCGCAGAATCTTCCAAAATCAGGCTTGCGCTCATATGGATTCTTGCAGGCATTAAATCATTGAAATGATCTGTTCCCTCCCAAGATACTTTTTTAATTAAAGCTAATGCATCACTGCTTCTTGAAGCCAAAGTCTGAAGGAATTTTTCCAATTTTGCATCCATTTCTTCGATAGTTGCTGAGACTGAATGATAAACATTATGCTGTTCCGCCCATTCCGCTGATCTGAAATCTGCATCGATTGCCATTGCTGAAAACTGGGACTTCCCGATTTTTCTTTCTACATAAGGCCCGATCACGAAAGGTCCGATTCCCAGATTAATTTCCGTTAAAGCCAAAGCAGAATCTTTTGTGGCAAAACAATAATCTGCACCGCAGGCAATTCCGACACCGCCGCCCGTAGTTTTTCCTTGAACTCTTACAACAACAATTTTACCGCAGTTTCTCATCGCATTCAAAACTTTGGCAAAACCACCGAAAAATTTCGTTGACGCTTCCAGCTCTTCGATAGCTAAAAGTTCGTCGAAACTGGCTCCAGCACAAAACGCTTTTTCACCTTCACTTTTTATGAGAATGGCTTTTACCTCATCTTTTACGCCTTCATCTAAAATGGTCTGTGCTAGTTTTTCTAGAATAGCTCCCGGAAGAGAATTACTTTTTGGAGTTCCGAATGTGATCTCGGCGATATTGTTTTTAAGTTCTGAAACTACGAATTCGTTCATTTTTAAATTAAATTGGATTGATACAAAAATACGAAATACCATGGTTTCAAGGAAAATTTAAAGCATATAAATTAGGGTCTGCTTTTTGCTACAATTCTCATTACGTAGAAATACGTAATCTTCAATTTGGTATTTTCTACTCTACATCCTGCCTTTTTAATGTTGTTACTTTGGATTGTCAATATTTAATACATATAAAGACAAAAAAGGCGGTCTCCGAAAAGCCGGGAAAAGAGTAGGAAAATTTAAAACTGAAAAAAAATAGTAACCATGGAAGAAATTATGGGAGTAATCAAATCGTTCTCAGGAAACTTTGCCCCTGTAAACTTTATGTTCTGCGATGGAAGATTATTAAGTATTGCTCAAAATACGGCACTTTTCTCCATTTTAGGAACTACTTATGGCGGCGACGGCATCAACACCTTTGCTTTGCCAAACCTGAACGGGCGTTATCCTTTGGGACCAGGGTCAAACGGGGGTCAGTCTTATGTACTGGGCGAACAGTCGGGAACTCCGCAAACGACTCTTATGTCTATGAATTTGCCTACCATTACAAGTCAGCTGAAAGTTGCGAATGCAAATGCTACTTCTGCATCACCTTCTGCGACATCGACACTTGCAATTACTGGAACACAATCGGGAAGAGATTTCACTGCCATTCCAAGTTATATCAATAATGCGGATCCTTCATCAGTGACGCTTCTTAATCCTCAATCTGTCATATTTCAGGGACAAAACCAGCCTATTGACAATATGATGCCTTATATAGGAATGAACTACATCATTTGTGTACAGGGAATTTATCCTTCCAGAAGCTAACCACAACTATTCACAAATTAATAATTAAAAAACTAAAAAATACCATGGAAGAATACTTAGGAACCATTAAAATGTTTGCAGGAAACTTTGCACCTAGAGGCTATATGTACTGCAACGGAGCGATATTAAGCATTGCTCAGAACCAGGCTCTTTTTTCTCTTTTAGGAACAACTTACGGAGGAAATGGGACTACAACTTTCGCGTTGCCCAACCTAAACGGCCGTGCTCCGATCGGTGCAGGAATTGCCAATACAGGAAAATCTGTGAATCTTGGTGAAGTGGGAGGATCTCCTGCAACAACTTTATTAAATACAAACTTACCAACTTTCGCAAGTCAGCTAAGAATATCTAAATCCAACGCAGCAACAGCTTCTCCATCATCAGCATCATCTATTGCTGTGACAGGGACACAGTCCGGAAGAGATTTTACAGCCGTTCCCAGCTTTGTAGATACAGCTCCGGATACAGTGATCAACGCAGGTTCAGTGACTTTCGTAGGCGCTAATGTACCTGTTGAAAACATGTCTCCTTATTTAGGAATGAACTATATTATTTGTGTAGAAGGGATCTATCCTTCAAGACCATAAATAAAAAAAACTAAAAAACAACCTAAAATTTACTATCATGAAAAGGACTATACTTTTTATTATCTGCAGTCTTTTCATATCGATTTTTTCATTTGGACAGACCAGCACAGAGCAGTTTGAGACAGAATCTCACGGAAGTGCAAGTTTTACAGACAACGGAGTGATCTTTAATATCATTTCCCATGTAAATACTTACGACATCCAGGCAAATTACCCGGGAACGGGATGGAACGGTACCGGAGTTGACAATAGGTATATTGATAATTCAGCGCCGGGAAATCAGGCAAGTGGAACTTCATTTAGTATAAAAACCACCTCTAATTTATTTAAAGTAAATAGATTCTGGGTGTATGCTTCTGCTGCCAATCTGGATCTTTCAGTAGCCGGAACTCTTACCGTTACAGGAAAACTAAGCGGAGTGACCAAGTTTACCCAAACTAAAACTACAGGTTTTACAACGTCTCTTGCTACTACCAATGGTTTTACCCTGATCGATATGACGAATCTTAATGGCCAGAATTACAGCAATATCATTATCGACGAATTGCAAATTACCGGAGGAGGAGGTTATGTATACCTTTCTTTAGATGCCTTTACCTGGGTAAAAGATACTAACGTAGTCTTGGCAGCAAACGAAGTGAAACCTTCTAAAAAAGACTTAAATATCTACCCTAACCCGACTAGCGGTCCCCTTACCATTACAACTGATGATCAGAAAAAACTGGAAATCTACAGCCAATCCGGGCAGTTGATAAAAACAGTTGAAGCCAGAAAAGGCGAAAATCAAACAGATATTTCAGAACTTCCAAAAGGAGTTTATATCCTAAAATCTTCTTCGGAATCTTATAAGATTATTAAAAGGTAACAAGATGCTTATTATTAAAGTTAGAACTAATAACCACGAAAACTTTAGTATAAATAATAAGCGATTGTACCGCGAAAGATTCTAATGCATAAGTGTGATGAGATCCCTTGAAGCAATTCAGGGGATTTTTTTATCTAAAAACCAATCATTAAATATTAAAAAACAAAACCATGGCTACAACATTTAACCAAAATTGGATGAACCGTCTAGACGGTAATAAAAAACTGACAGAAATTACCATTCCCGGAACCCATGACAGCGCAACCTATGACACGGTTTTTATGCCTGCGCAATGTCAGAAAATGAGTTTTACAGATCAGCTGAATTCCGGAATCCGCTTTTTGGATTTCCGTTTGAAAAGAGGCTTCGATGCAGATAAAGATCACGTTTTATGGTTCTACCACGGCAGCCTGGGTCTAAATCTTCATTTTGGACAGGTCATCAATATGCTGGTAGATTTTCTGCAACGCCATCCGAGTGAAACCATCTTAATGTGCGTGAAAAATGAATCTGATCCCAGCAGTGAAAGCAAGCAGGAAAAGTTTTACAATGATTTTAATATTACCATCTCCAACAATTATCCCTCTTTTTTCTACAGGGAAAACAGAATTCCTACGCTTGATGAGGTAAGAGGCAAAATAGTTTTCGTAAAAAGATTCGCCACCGGAACGGTTGACAGCAGTAAAGACGGACTTAATCTTTTCAGTCAATGGCCAAATGATTCTACCATCTCTTTTGAAAACAATGGCATCAAATATTACGTTCAGGATAATTATTACAATTGGGGTAAAGAAAGAGAAGATAAATTCACCCAGTACGTAAAGCCGGCTTTGATTGCCGCAGCAAATGGAGAGCAGGACAGATTATATTTTAATTTTTCGAGCGGAACAGGCTTCTCAGGCGGAGTTCTACCTGATACAACAAGACCCTGGGATCTGGCAAAAGTCGTTAATCCTTTATTTTTAGAATACATAAGACAACATCCAAAAGGCCGATACGGAATTATTCCCATGGATTATCCGGAGCATCCTGACAACAAAAATTTAATCATAAGCTTAATTAATTCTAATGAGTTCAAAACGGTTCCTGCATTATAGAAATTAACGGTTCTAAAACATAGATGAAAGTCCTCTGATTTTTTTTTCAGGGGATTTTTATTGTTTTAAAGCTAAAATATATTTATCAATATACAACTGTTTCTCCTTCAATTTGTATTGCTGAATAAACCTCGGATGTTCCAGAATCGTCATTATATCAAAAAGTTTTGCTTCCTGATTGAGTTTTGAAATAAAATCCGCATTCTTTTTCCCTAAAATAAAAACTTCGGAAGTATAGAGATTCAGGTTAATGTGTTTCTTTAATGAATCGATCATAAAATCTTTTACGTCCTTAAAAAGCTCTTTATCATCATAATAATTGGCATTGATCCAATTTCCTTTTGATTTTCTTATAATCGCCAACGGAAAAGGTGAATTAATGTAAATATCTTTATAAAATTCTTCCGCGCCTCCATATTCCTGAATCATGTCATAGATAAAAACAGATGAAATCTCGTGGGTATGGGCAGACTGCATTTTGATTCCGCAGACAGTTTCCAGCCGTTTTGTATCGGTAAAAGGAATACCTGTAACTCCGGCTCCATTACGGCTCGGATTGATTCCGACAATGAATTTTCTTTTGTTGGAGTCGTTGTAATATTTATGATAAAACTTTTGCATGACTTCCATGGTTTCGGGATTATCCAAGTACGGATTTAATACTTGAAAATCGTCGGGAAGTTTTCCATCATATTTTAAATTTTGATTAAACTCAACAACTTGGTCAGCGAAGGTTTTCATGGATTAAATGTAATAATTTAAAATAGAATAAGAAAGGTCTTTGATATCCTTGTCAAGGTTTAAAACCTTGACAAGGATTGTATTTAATTAACAACAATTAAAAATCAAAATCAATTATCTTTTGATGTGACATTATAAAATTTTCTCTGTTATCAAATAATTCAATGACCTCATTTCTCTTCAATAAAGTCTTAGATTTACTTAAAATCGATTGATAAGAGGAATAATTGTACAGTGAAAAATCATCCATAACAGAATGGTTTTGTGGATTTTGATGAATATAAATAATTGTATTTATCAGATACCCCTCCGAAGTAATCAATTTTCTTTTAAATGGAGATTCTATTAAAGATCCATGCCTGTTATTTTCCTTGTTAAAAGCTTGGGAATAAGAATTGAAAATTCGGGAAAATTGTTTTGAAAAAATATTCTGAGGAGAATGAAGCCCTCTGCCAGAAGCCTTGTCAAGGTTCGAAACCTTGACAAGGCTCTCCAACTCAACATTAGATTTTATCTTAACTAAAAAATGAAAATGATTAGGCATAAGACAGTACGCATATACATCACACACAGGAACAAGAAATTCAGAAATTTTATTGAGAAAGAACAAATAATTCCGATCTGATTTAAAAATATTTTCTCCGTTAATTCCTCTATTATAAATATGATAGAAGCAATCTGCTTCAATAGGTGTAGTTCTAATGTCTGTCATTTCATTTGTGTATTTTACTATAATCCCTGTCAAGGTTTTGAACCTTGACAAGGATAAGAATTAAAAAATCCCTTTCAGTAAAAACCAAAAGGGACCATAAAGTTATATTTTATTTTAAATTAAATCAATCCAAACTGCTCAAAGTGATGCGTAAAATGCTTCTTATGCATCAGTTCCCACATTTCTTTATTTAATTTTCCGAATACAAAATTCATGTGTTCTGCCTGTGGATTTTCTTTGTAGTAAATAGAGAATTTCTTCAAATTATCCATGAAAGACTGTTTTGCAGCATCTAAATTTTTATGTCTTAGATCCAACAATTTTTCATCTTCTTCCAAGAAAGGTGCTGGAAAATCTTTCGGCATTTTTCTGTGATTATAAAGAGAATCCTGCCATTTTTCCAGTTGTTCTTCCGGGGTGAAACATTTGTCGGCTTCCGGTTCGCCCAAGCTTACCAAGACGCCATGTTCCAAATGTTCAATCATTTGCTGTGGAGACATTTTGCCCCAGCTTGGCTGAGTCGATTCAGTTAAACCATTTAAAGCTTTTTGAATATTTTTTAAGTTTAAATCAATAAAAGGAGATTGCTTCGCTACTAATGTTAAAATTGTCGCTACACAAACCACTTCATCTCTCTGATTCACAACCTCAACCAGCCATTTTACAACACCGGAAGGAATATTTCTCCCTTTTACTCCTCTATTGATTTTTTCTTTCGCCGTTAAATAAACCGTGATTGTATCTCCCGCATAAACAGGCTTAAAGAACGAACAGTTTTCCAATCCGTAATTTGCGATAACAGGTCCTTTTTTACCGGAAACGAACAATCCTGCGGCTGCAGAAAGGATAAAATATCCGTGAGCCACTGTTTTATCGAAAATCGTTCCCGTAAGGCTTGTTGCATCGGTATGAGCGTAGAAATGATCCCACGAAACATTAGAAAAATTCACTATATCTGCGTCTGTAACCGTTCTTCCTGCCGTTTCCAAAGAATCTCCCACCTCAACTTCTTCAAAATATTTCTGGAATGGATGCTTATCCGAGTATTTTTTCTCTGCTCCCTGCTGATAAACTTTGGTAATCGCCGTCAAAATATCCGGCGAACCCTGAATTGCTGTTTTTTGAAGGAAGAAATGAAGACCATTCAGACCGCCCATTTCTTCACCACCTCCTGCTCTTCCGGGACCACCATGCATCAAAGTCGGAAGCGGAGAACCATGACCTGTGCTTTCTTTTGCATTGTCTCTGTTCAGCACATAAATTCTACCGTGTTGAGAAGCCATTTTCCATGAAGTTTCGGCCACAAAATCATTGTCGTGAGAAACGATGGAACCTACCAGACTTCCTTTTCCTTTTTTCGCCAACGCAGCAGCTTCTTCAGCATCTTTGTATGGCATTAATGTAGAAACCGGACCGAAAGCTTCGACATCGTGAGAGATATTTTTTTCGAAAGGTTTGTCATTTAAGAATAATTTTGGACTCATGAATGCTCCATTTTCATAGTTGGCATCTACCAATTCATGTTTTCCGTCGTAGATCAGTTCTGTTTCCGTTTTTAAGATATTTACTTTTCTTAAAACTTCTTCGTATTGCTGTCTTCCCACCAAAGAACCCATTCTCGTTTCTCTGTTTAACGGATTTCCGATTTTTGTCTGGTCTAAAGCTTTAGATAAAGCATTCTGAACATCTCCAATTAAATTTTCAGGAACAATAATTCTTCTGATCGCCGTACATTTTTGTCCTGCTTTCGTTGTCATTTCGTTACGAACTTCTTTGATGAATAAATCAAATTCAGGAGTTCCCGGCTTTGCTTCCAATCCAAGGATCGAACAGTTCAAAGAATCTGCTTCCATATTGAAACGAACGGCATTTCCGGCAATTGACGGTAAAGATTTTAATTTTCTACCCGTTGTTGCAGATCCCGTGAATAATACAGAATCTCCATCTTTTACATAATCCAAAATATTTCCAGGCTCACCGCAAACCAACTGAACAGCTCCTTCCGGAAGAATTCCGCTTTCGATCATATCCTGGAAAACAGCGTTCGTAAGATAAGACCCAAACGGAGAAGGCTTCACGATGGAAGGGACACCCGCCAATAATGAAGTTGATAATTTCTCCAACATTCCCCAAACCGGAAAGTTGTAGGCGTTGATCTGCACAGAAACTCCTTCACTTGGCGTTAAAATGTGAGTTCCAAGATGCGTTCCGTTGGCGGAGATTTTCTGAGTATCTCCATCTACCCAAAACGGTGTATTCGGCAACATTCTTTTTGCCAACCCTGAATAGGTAAAGAAAGTACCGAAACCTCCTTCAATATCCACCCAAGAATCAACATGAGTAGCTCCCGTTTTATATGATAATTCGTAATATTTTTTCTTTCTTTCTAAAAGGTAAAGCGCTACTTTTTTCAACATTTCTCCACGATCATAGAATGTCATGGATGAAAGATTTTTGTAGCCAACTGTTCTTCCGTAATCCAAAGCCTGCTCAAAATTGAGTCCTTCCGTATCCGAAACAGCCACCTGCTCCCCCGTCACAGCATTGTACAAAGGAATTCCGTTTCCGGTACCTTCTACCCATTCGCCGTGAATGTAATTTTTTAACTTTTCCATATAGTTTTTTACTTTTTACTTGATTTTAATATTTTATTTTTTGTTCTTTATTTACTTCAGGGTGTTTATCCAGTAAATAGAGAATCCTATCAGATTTAGAAAAAGGAATTTCATAATTAGCACAGATTTTTTTCAAATCAACAAGATATTTTTTATATAATTCAATTTTCTTTGGTTTACTGAATGGCATCTTCAAATTTTCTCCATATATAGTTCTATAAACTCTCTGGTCAATAATTTGAAAATAATCAGGATTAATAAATCTTAAAAATGTTGAAGCCATGGGTAAATCGAACCCTTTTGAATCTAATAATTTTATTAAAATATAATCTGATAAACCTTCATCGTATCCTTTTCTTAACTCGTTAATTTTTACAATTAAATCATTATTTATTTCAGGGAATCTGTTTGTTTTCCAAAGAACAATTTCCAACATGGTTTCATAGGTGAAATCATCTTTTTTTGCATCAAGTTTCTCAGTTAGTTCTTTCTGATATTTAAATTCAGGAAGATCAAGAAGAAGCTTCTTAATGTTGTCTAAATCCTTAATACTTTTAATCTTTCCCTTTTCCATAAAATGAAAATTTATTTTTTATTCTGAAGTTTTAAAGCCTCTTCTAAAGTATAATTTTTAAATACAAAATCATGTCCCAAAAGATCTTTCGCATAATCTTCTACGGTTTGCCCGAAACCGGCTTCTTCTCTTAATCTATTTACGTTTTTAATATCTTTAATAGGCCAGATCATCCATTCTACCACAGGTTTTCCGTCTTTCATTGTTTTAAAAGTACAAGCCTGAGTTCCGTAGATCTGTTCTTTTTTATCCTGTATCAGTTGTCTATCCAGCATCATAGCGTATAATCTGAAAGGTAATTCTTTTTCATCAGCCGCCTTTTTGATAACCGGCATATACTGATTGATTTTTGAAGAATGCTGAATAACCAGCCATGCTGTTTTATTTTCAGGTTCGCCTACTAAAGATTTCCCCGGATAACCATATTTTGCTATCATTTTTTCAATTTTTGCCAGGTTTTCTTCATCCTGTTTATTCATGATCTTACTGATTCCAGTCGTTACATCTTCCTGAGTAAGATTTTTCTCTTTCATGATTTCCTGTTTTCTTTCTGTAGAAGTCGTTGGCTGAACGAGCTCCCGAAAAATCTGATCATCTTTATCAATCTGAGCCAATTCATTTTTGAGCTCAATATTAATCTTTTTGTTCTCAGTTTTCTGAGCACTCATTACAACAGAAAAGAAAATTGCAAAAAATAAATATTTCATGGTAAATTAGTTTAAAATGTACGGTTTACAATTTTTTACTTCGGTTCTTTATAAGGAAACAATTTTACCAAACCTTCATACAAGCTTCGGTGAAGAATCGTTGCATGATTGTCTGTTTCCATCATTTTATATTCTACCGTCCAGTTTTTCTTGTTTGATTTTTTAAGAATATCATACAAATCTTCTGCATCTTTTACCATCACCGGATGTTCACCCTTTCCGACAGAAACATAAATAAATTTCTTAGAATCCGGAATTTTAGTTAATAATTGATTTGCCTGTTTTAAAAGACTTTCATCATCCCACCACAAACTCGGGCTGATGATAAAATAATTGTTAAACATTTCAGGTTTTTTCAACAGAATTTCTGTTGCTAGAAGCCCTCCCAACGATTGTCCGAAAAGATATTTATCGGTCGTCTTAAACTGACTTTCGATATAAGGCTTTAATTCTTTCTCCAAAAAATTGATAAATTTATCCGAATGCCCTGTCGTAGGATAATCTTTCTGTAAATCTTTTAAATCGGTATGAAATGTAAAATCTCTCTTTCTATCAATATTCGCGATTCCTACCACAATCGTTTCCGGCACCGAATACATTAAATTGAAGAACTGCACCAATCCGGTAACATGAATAAAATCCTCATTCATGCTTCCATCCAGAAGGTAAATAATGGGATACGATTTTGTTTTGTCGAAATTTTGCGGAAGATAGATATTTACTGTTCTGTCTTCGTTTAAAATTTTAGATTTTATGGTTCTGATTTCTCCAATAGTCAATGGTTTTATATTTCCAGTCTGGGCTAAAACCATGAACTGAAATGTAAAGAGAATACTGCAGAAAATGAGAAGTTTTTTAATCATATTTAATTTTTTGCAAATTATTTTCATTTGCTTGTTCTTTCTGAAGCTTTTATTAAAACCTAACGGGTTTTGAAAACCCGTTAGGTTTGGTTAAGTTTACTAGCAATTAATCTAAATTTAAAAAATCATATTCAACATTAGAATGATGATAATTTTTGAAAACGTCTAAAGAATCAAAGTATTGCATGATTTCCTTTCTATTCAATTTACTTTCTTTCTCAGGATTTAAATATGAGTTATACGAAGAGTGCTTCCATTGATCAATATTATTTACAAATCCATGATTAACCGGATTATTATGGATATAATGCACAACTTTCAGTAAATATTTCTCATCTGATATTTTCTTTCGCTTTACAGCATTCAGAAAAAGAGCCCCTTTCCGGTTATACCTTTTATTAAATGCTTTAGCATAAGAATTCAGGAAATTTCCAAAGTTCTTCATTAAAGACTGATGTTCATTTTCAACATTTACACCTTCAATATTTTTAAATCTTAATAACACATGAAAATGATTTGGTAATAAACAATATGAATAAATATCCGCAATCGGAAGAATATATTTATCTAACTGTTTCAGAAAAAATTGATAGTTTGTCTCTTCACGGAAAATCAGTTCTTTCCCATTTACATGAGAAAAAATGTGATACACAGAGTCAAATTCAAAACTTTCTGTATTAATCATTTTTGCTTTTATAATAAAACCTAACGGGTTTTGAAAACCCGTTAGGTTTGGGTATACTTATTTAATCTGTTTAATAAAAATCATTTCACATCATCCCAAATACTGTAATCAACAATTTTCGTAGGAATCTGCTGAACGTATTCCGTGAACGGTTCGCAAGGCAGAATTGCATCTTTTCCTTCTCTCGCCAATTCCTGATAGAGTTTTGTTCCTTCCGTTTTCCATTTAATCATTTCATCGGAAACATCGCGGATAATTTTTGCAGGACTTCCAACAATTAATTTTCTCGGCTCACATCTGAAATTTGCAGGAACAAAAGCCAATGCCCCGATGATACATTCGTCACCGATTACAGCTTTATCCATCACCACAGCATTCATACCGACCAAACAGTTTTTTCCAATGTGTCCGGAATGGATAATCGCCCCATGGCCAATGTGTGCGGATTCTTCTAAAATAGTTTCAATGCCCGGAAAAACATGAAGCGTACAGTTTTCCTGAACATTTGCACCGTCTTTGATGATGATCTTGCCCCAGTCACCGCGAATAACCGCATTCGGACCAACATAAACTTCTTCGCCAATTTCCACATTCCCGATAATCACCGCTTGTGGATGAACGTAAGCGGAGGGTTTTATGATAGGGCGAATTCCGTGATATGAATAGATGTTCATAAAATTTTTGTTCAAAATTTAATTTAACAATGTATCAGTCTAACAATTTATCAATTGAATGCTTCGACAAGCTCAGCATGACAATGGAATTGTTACATTGATACATTTCTATATTGTTACATTATTGAAAAAGCTATGCTTTTTCAATTACCATTGCATAACCTTGTCCGACACCGATACAAAGGGTACACAATGCATATTTTTTATCTTGTTTTTGAAGTTCCATGGCTGCAGAACCAACGATTCTTGCTCCGGAAACGCCAAGTGGATGACCGATTGCGATAGCTCCTCCGTTTGGATTTACCCTTGAATCGTCGTCTTTTAAACCTAATGTTCTTGTTACCGCCAAAGCCTGAGCAGCAAAAGCTTCATTCAATTCGATGATATCCATATCGTCTAATGAAAGATTCAGTCTTTTTAATAATTTCTGAGTCGCTTCCACCGGTCCGATTCCCATAATTCTTGGCTCTACACCGGCAACAGATGATCCTAAAATTTTAGCTTTTGGCTTTAAACCATATTTTTTTACCGCTTCTTCACTTGCTAAAATTAAAGCTGCAGCTCCGTCATTCATTCCTGAAGCATTTCCGGCCGTTACCGTTCCTTCTTTTCTGAAAGCCGGACGAAGTTTTCCTAATCCTTCCATTGAAGAAGTCGGCTTGATGAATTCGTCTGTATCAAATATTTTCGGTTCGCCTTTTCTCTGAGGAATTTCAACCTTTACAATTTCTTCTGCCAGTCTTCCGCTTTCCTGAGCTTTTGTTGCTTTTTGTTGTGACCAAAGGGCAAATTTATCCTGATCTTCACGGCTGATAGTATGCATATCTGCTAAATTTTCGGCAGTGTCCCCCATTCCATCAACACCATACATTTCTTTCATTTTTGGATTGATAAATCTCCATCCGAAAGTGGTATCAAACATCTGACTGTCTCTTCCGAAAGCTGCACTTGGTTTTGACATTACATAAGGCGAACGAGTCATGTGTTCTACTCCACCCGCAATATAAATTTCGCCTTCTCCCGCAGCAATAGAACGGAAAGCATTAGCCACCGCCGACATTCCGGAAGCGCACAATCTGTTTACCGTCTCACCTCCGATTTTATAGGGAAGTCCAGCCAACAAAAGCCCCATTCTTGCTACGTTCCTGTTATCTTCACCCGCCTGATTGGCACATCCGAAAATAACATCTTCAATTTCCTCAACAGGAACTTCTGGGTTTCTAGCCACGATTTCTTTAATAACAATCGCCGCTAAATCGTCGGCACGAACTTCTGATAATCCTCCCTGTAATTTCGAGATGGGAGTTCTGATATAATCTATGATGTATACGTTATTCATATATTTCAATTTAACAATCTAGTAATGTAAAAGTTTACCAATACTAAACGCTTTACTTTTTATTTAAACTTGTACTTATATTTTATCATTAACTTTTAATAATTCCTTCATGCCAACACATCCATAGTAAATGATTGTTTACGACTTTAATTCCGACATCATTAATCCATGGATAATTTTCTTTTAAATATTTTTTGGATAAACTTTCAACTTCCTTATTCGTAAATTGTAAATGAGTGGATTCTTTCCGAATCATATTGAAAGTGTCTATTCTCATTTCTTCAAACTCCTTTAAAATTTCATCAAAATTTTCAAGATTGTTAGTTTCAAAATAGTCTTTCATCTTTTCTCCATTAATGAAAAAAGTACTTGAAAACATTTCTAAAATTTTATTTTTATCCAAATTTATCTTTTAAAGCTCAACGACTTTTTTCCCGATTTTGTAAACTGTTCCGACAAATTTCGCAATCAGTTCTTCGTTTTGATTGGTAATTTTAATATCATAAACAGCAGTTTTTCTGGTATTGTTTACCAAAATGCTCTCTGCCCTGAAAATATCGCCTTCTTTTCCTGCTTTGGTAAAATTGATGATACAATTTAAGGCTACAGCAGCGTCTCCGGTATTGTTGGAAGAAAATGCCAATGCAGAATCTGCAAAGGCAAAGGTTACGCCTCCGTGAACGGTTTTTAACCCATTGATCATCTCTTTTTTGATGGGCATTTCCAGTAAGCAATAATTTTCTTTTACTTCAATCAGCTTGATATTCATCCATTGGGAAAAATAATCCTGATCAAACATATATTCTGCAACTTGTCTTGGATTCATTTCTAATTTACTCTTGTTATTTCTTCATATAATTCTTCAACCAGTTTGTCATAAACACCCATTGTTTTTCCAAGAATTATTTGCTCGTATGAAAGATTTTCTGAATTTGACGGATCTTTAGTCTGATAAGAAGCATTTAAATCAATACCATTTTCGTGAGCCAATCTTTTGATCAGTTCACGATATTTTTGATTAAATTTCCCTAATAATTCAAGTCTTTCCTGATAATCTTTAACCGAAGAAAGCTCCTGAATTATATATTCTTTTTCAATGAGAAGCCTTGTTTCTAACTCAGCTCGGAATCCGTCTATATCCATTTTTTTTTAATGTAACGATTTAACAATCTAGCAATTTACCAATTGAGATGCTTCGACAGGCTCAGCATGACAGTACAATTGTTACACTGGTAAACTGATACATTGATACATTTTATAATTTACGCAGTAAAGGGCTTTGTCTGTATCTTTCCTCCTGATATTCTTCATAAAGATTTTGCAGGGTTTCAGAGATTTTTGCATAACCGATTTCTTTTCCCCAAGCTAACAATCCTTTTGGATAGTTTACTCCTTTCTGCATTGCTAATTCAATATCTTCGTCATTAGCAACGCGTAATCTTTTTGCTTCAACTGCTTCATTAATTAGCATAGAGATAATTCTCAAAAATATCTGTTGATAAAGCGCATCGTCCTTTTCTGCCACAGGATTTTGGGCATTTTCCGAATAATCATAAAACCCTTTTCCTGTTTTTCTACCGTGAAGTTTGGCTTCCGACATTCTTTGTTGGAGAAGTGATGGTTTATATTTCGGATCGTAAAAATAATCTTTGTAAACGGTTGTTGTTACAGAGAAATTAACATCAACACCAATTAAATCCATTAATTCAAAAGGTCCCATTTTGAAGTTTCCTAATGTTTTCATGGCTTCGTCTACCTGTTCAGGAGTGGCAATATTTTCTTCAACGATTCTCAGCCCTTCCCCGTAGTAAGGACGGGCGATTCTGTTAACGATAAATCCGGGAATATCCTTTGCAATCACAGGAGTTTTGCCCCAATCTTTCATCAGATTGTAGATTTTTTCCGGTAAAGATTTTTCTGTAAGTAGAGATGGAATAACCTCAACTAAAGGCATCAAAGGAGCCGGATTGAAGAAGTGAATTCCGATGAAACGCTCCGGCTTTTGTAATTCTGCACCGAGAGAGGTGATGGAAATGGATGAGGTATTGGAACCGATGACACAGCTTTCGGAAACGTGTTTCTCTAATTCTGTGAAAACTTTGGTTTTAATTTCTTTATTTTCGATGATGGCTTCGATGATTAATTCACAATCTTTGAAGTCCTTCAATTCTGTAGCGATGGAAATATTGGCTAAAATTTCAGTCATTTTCTCTGCCGAAATTTTCTGTTTATCTACCAATTTGGTTAATGTTTTTTCCAAACCTACGGTTGCCGTTTCTACTTGTTTTGCGTTGGCGTCGTAGACCCAAACTTTGCATCCGTTCGTTGCGGCTACTTGTGCGATGCCTATTCCCATAGTTCCGGCACCGATAATTCCTACTTTCATAATGTAACAGTGTATCAATGTAACAATGTAACAATCACGTCCTGTCATGCTGAGCCTGTCGAAGCATCTCAATTGGTAAACTGCTACATTGGTACATTGTTATATTAATTCCTATTTTCCTTTATAATTAGGTTTTCTTTTTTCTAAAAATGCATTTACTCCTTCGATGAAATCTTCTGTCTGTCCTGCTTCCTGTTGCAAATCTCCTTCCAATTCAAGCTGTTCTTTCAATGTATTCGTATAGGAATTAGCGAATGCTTTTTTGGTTAATTTAATGGCTGCAGTTGGCATATTTGACATTTTTTCCAAAATTTCCATTGATTTTTCGGTGAATTCTTCTTCAGAGAAAATTTCAGCAACCAAACCGTATGATTTTGATTCTTCAGCAGATAGTTTTTTACCTGTGAATGCTAAATAATTGGCCAATTGTCTTCCCAATAATTTCGGCAAGAAGTACGTTCCTCCCGTATCAGGAATCAGTCCGATATTTGAAAATGCCTGAGCAAAATAAGCTTTATTATTTGCCAGCACAAAGTCACAGATAAGGGCCAACATTGCACCTGCACCTACTGCAGGACCATTTACCAAAGCGATAACCGGTTTTTTGCAGCGTGTGATTTCCGTAACCAGAGGATTGTAGTAGTCTACCACAATTTTTCTGATGATGTCATGATCGTGATGTTCTCTGCCATTCACAAAAACGTCATCCAGATTCTGACCGGAGCAAAAAGCTCTTCCTCTCCCTGAAATAGCGACACATCTTACAGTAGGATCTTCACTGCATTCTTTAACGAAATCTTTCAGATCTGATAAAGATGGCTTTGTAAGCGCGTTCATAGTTTCAGGCTGATTGAGGTAAGCAATTTTAAGTTTTCCGTCAAAATGCGTTTCAATATCGAGTTGTGTATACATAGTATTAATTTTAAATTATTAATGTACTAATTTAACAATAAAAATGTACCGATTTATCAGTTTAGCATATAACAATATTCACAGTATTGGTAAATTGTTACATTACTAGATTGTTACATTAATTTTAGTGACATTTAAAATAGTCAAAAGGCTCCAAACAATCCAGGCACTGATAGGAAGCCTTACATAAAGTAGACCCGAATCTGCTGATCTGTTTGGTATGCTCGGAACCGCAGCGCGGACATTTTTTCGGTTTCCCGATGTGATTTTCGTCTGCTCCTTTTTCGGGAGGTGTGATTCCGTAAACACGAAGTTTTTCTCTCGCTTCATCGGTCAGCCAGTCTGTTGTCCAGATTGGAAACATTTTGGTAACCACTTTCGCATCCCAACCGTTTTCTTTCATGATCTTCATGATGTCCTCTTCAATAGTAAACATAGCGGGACAGGCAGAATAAGTCGGCGTAATGATTACCTCACACGAATTTTCGCCGGTGATTTTCGCCTCTCTTACAATGCCTAATTCCACGATATTGATTACGGGAATTTCCGGATCGGGGACTAGTTCTAATATTTCTAAAGGATTTTTCAATCTTTTTTAATCTGAATTTTTTTAACGCAAAGTGCGCCAAGTTTTTTTGACTACTAATTGTTTTTAAGTTCGCAAAGGCGTTTCACTTAGCAAAGTCAGCAAAGAGTAAGTAAACTGCTACCTTGTTATGAACATTATTTTTAACCCTGACAGGTTTTAAAAACCTGTCAGGGTTGTCTCTCTACCACGTACACCCCGGATACGCTCTCTGCATATACTGCAATTCACAAAGGATATATCCAAAATATTCTGTGTGATATCCTGTTCTGGATTTTGGCTGCATGAAAGGGTTTGAAGGATATTCTAACCCGAAATCTGCGAAATCTTTTTGTGTAATGGCCACAAATTCGTTGTACAATTCATCTACATTCGGAGCGATGCTTAAGGCAATTAAATCATCTTCACCCTCTACTTTTGCAAACAGACCTTTGGTGTATTCCCAGATATTTTCGATGGCATTGATCAATCGTTCACGGCTTTCTTCTGTACCCTGAGCGAAGATTTTCATCCATGATGAAGTATGTGTATAGTGATATTTTACTTCTTTTAAAGACTTCTGAGCAATCGCAGAAAGCTCTTCATCTGCTGAATTTGATAAAGCTTCATACATCAATTTCTGATACACCGAGAAAACATACACTTTAAGAATCGTCTGAGCATAATCTTCGTTCGGAAGCTCTGTCCAGTGCGCGTTTACATATTCATGTTCGTATCTCAAAAATGCCAAATCATCTTCATTTTTACCGTTATCAATAACTCTTGAAGCGTAAACATAAAAATTATTGGCTTGTCCAAGTTCGTCCAGCGCAATGTTCGTCAGTGCAATATCTTCCTCTAAATAAGGACCTTCACCGCACCATTCTGACAATCTTTGCCCCATGATGAAGCTGTCATCAGCAAACTTTAATAAATAATTGTATAATGGGTTCATTGTTTAATCAATTTGAAGACAAATAGATGATAGACGGATAGAAAACAGACTTCAATACTTTATCTATTATCTATTGGTCTATTATTTCCAAAGTCTTAATTACATATTTTTTACATCATTAGGAATATCGTAGAACGTTGGGTGACGGTACAATTTGTCGTCTGCAGGATCGAAAAACGCGTCCTGATCCATCCCTTCCGAGCTGATGATATATTTACTTGGAACTACCCAAACGCAAGTTCCTTCTTTTCTTCTTGTATACACGTCTCTTGCATTTTGCAAAGCTATTTCTGCTGTTGGTGCCTGAACTGTTCCGGCATGTTTGTGGGATAATCCCGGTTTAGTCTGAATAAACACTTCCCACATATCTAAATTTGCCATAATTAAAATTAATTTAACAATGTATCAATGTAACAGTTTAACAATAATGAGATTCTTCGCATCGTTCAGAATGACAATTGGATTGCTACATTTTTACATTGGTATATTGTTACATTGAAAATTTTTCCTGTTTCTCTGCAAAAGCTATTGCTGCTTCTTTCACCCAAAGGTTTTCCTGCTGCGCTTTTACTTTTGTCTGTAATCTTTTCTTGTTGCAAGGCCCGTTACCTTTTAAGATTTCCATGAATTCATCCCAAGGAAGTTCTCCGAAATCGTAATGCCCTCTTTCTTCATTCCATTTAAGATCTTTATCCGGAATGGTTAGTCCTAAAAATTCAGCCTGAGAAACTGTAACGTCGATAAATCTCTGACGCAGACTGTCGTTACTTTCTCTTTTCACTCTGTAATTCATTGAGATTTTAGAGTTTGGCGAGCTGTCGTCATTTGGTCCAAACATCATTAAAGCCGGCCACCAGAAACGGTTTAATGAAGCCTGAGCCATTTCTTTCTGCTGTTTTGTACCACGGCAAAGCGCCATCAAAATTTCGTAGCCTTGTCTTTGGTGGAAAGATTCTTCCTTACAGATTCTTACCATCGCTCTTGAATAAGGGCCGTAAGAATTTCCCATCAACATAACCTGATTCATAATAGCAGCACCGTCAACCAACCAGCCGATTGCACCGATATCTGCCCAGCTCAACGTAGGATAATTAAAAATACTTGAATATTTTGCTTTTCCTGAAAGCATATCATCATAAGTAGCATCTCTATCTGCTCTGATGGTTCCGTTTCCTAATGTTTCAGTGGCAGAATAAAGGTATAAACCATGCCCTGCTTCATCCTGAACTTTAGCTAAAAGAGCCATTTTTCTTCTCAATGAAGGTGCTCTGGAAATCCAGTTGGCTTCCGGCAACATCCCTACGATCTCAGAATGGGCGTGCTGTGAAATCTGACGAACCAATAATTTCCTGTAATCATCAGGCATTACATCTTTTGGTTCTACTTTATTTTCGTCGTGTACATATTGTACAAATTTTTCTAAATCCATAACTTTCAATTTAGCAATGTATCAGTTTAGCAATGTACCAATAAGGGATGCTTCGACAAGCTCAGCATGACAGTGATTGTTACACTGGTAAATTGTTAGATTGTTACATTAATTTTAAACATCATAATTAAGCATCACCACATTCGTTGTCGGGTGACATTGGCAGGTAAGAACGTAACCTCTGGCTACTTCTTCTTCGGTAAGCGCGAAATTTTTCTCCATAAAAACTTCTCCTTCCAGAACTTCGGCTTTACACGTACAACAAACTCCTCCTTTGCATGCAAAAGGCACAGGAAGGTTGTCTTTCAATGCTTTATCTAAGATACTCTCTTTTTTGGAATTAAGGTGGAACGAATATTCATCATCATCGATAATGACCGTTACCATACTTTCGATATTGGCAATCGCCTTGAATTCATCGCTCATTTCCTCTGAATTTTCTTCGTCTGGAGCTGTGAAATATTCAAACAAAACCTGAATAGCAGGTACTTTTTTATCCTTTTTTAAATAATCTGCGATACCTTTGATCATTTCTGCAGGTCCGCAAATGAAATAAGTTGATTCTTTAACATCAATATCAGCATACCTTTCAAACAAAAGTTCTAATTTTTCAGGCGAAATTCTTCCTTCAAAAATAGGTTCTTCGTGCTGCTCGCGGCTTACTAAATAAACAACTTTCAGCCTTCCGCCAAAATGCTCAACCAATTTATCGATTTCAGCTTTTTTCATCACATGATTCATGCTTCTGTTGCTATAGAACAGATATGCATTAGAATTCGGCTCCTGATAAAGGCTTTCTTTAATATTTGACAAAACCGGAGAAATACCGCTTCCTGCCGCCAAACCTACATAAGTTTTCACGTTGGACGGGTGATACGTTGTATTAAAACCACCCATCGGAGGCATTACTTCAAGCACTTCATCCATGTGAAGATGCTGATTGAAATATCCCGAAACTTTTCCGCCTTCTAAAAGTTTTACCAATACCTCCAGCGTATTGCTTTTTTCGCTCGGAGCATTGCAGATCGAATAAGAACGTCTCTCTTCATTTCCGTCGATCATCATTCGGAAATTAAGATACTGCCCCTGCTTGAACCTGAATTTATCTTTCAGTTCTTCAGGAATTTCAACGGCTACATTCACTGCATCGTTGGTATCTTTCTGAACCCTTACAGTTTTTAGTTTATAAAATGAACTCATTTTGTTTTTAGTATTCTATTAATTTTTCCACCTTCGCACTTAGGCAAACTGTCCTGAGCATGGATTTTCACTTTTGTGGTGATTCCTACCCGTTTTTTTATTTCGTTTTCTATATTTTTTCCAAAGTTTCCGACAAAAATAGTATAATCATCGGTATTTATTTCAATTTGCTGCGCTTTTACAAATTCATCATCAATTTCCAGATCGATATCTAACGCAACACACATCTGTTCTTTCTCAATCGGTGTTAAATAATAATTCGGAACCACGCCTTCCACATGAGAAAACGCTTCTTCAATCTGGCTTGGATAGACATTTACCCCTCTCACGATCAGCATATCATCGGATCTCCCAAGAATCGGCTTCATTTTCACCATTGTTCTTTTGCCATTTTCATCGTAATAAAGACTTGTAATATCATTCGTCCAATAACGTAGAAGCGGCATTGCTTTTTTCGTTAAAGTCGTAATCACTAATACACCTTCTTCACCAAATGGAACAGGTTCTTTCGTAATCGGGTCTAAAATTTCAGGATAAAAATGATCTTCCCAAATGTAAGCACCACCCTTTTCCTCAAAATCCTCCATTGAAACTCCAGGTCCGATAATTTCACTTAAACCATAAATATTGGTAGCGTGAACGCCTAATCTTTCTTCAATATGATGTCTGATAATTTCTGTCCACGGTTCTGAACCTAAAACGGCATATTTCAAACTAATTTCTTCTGCAGAAATTCCGCGTTTTGCAAATTCATCAGCAATTGTCAAAGCATATGATGGCGAACAGCAGATTACTTCCGGCTTAAAATCCATGATTAAATCTACCTGTCTTGCCGTCATTCCTCCGGAAATCGGAAGAACGCTCATTCCTAATTTTTCAGCTCCGTAATGAAGTCCGAGCCCGCCCGTGAAAATTCCGTAACCGTAAGCGTTGTGCAACTGCATTCCTGGTTTTGCTCCGGCTGCATTCAACGATCTTGCTACAACTTCACTGAATAAATCTACGTCTTCTTTCGTATATCCGACCACCGTTGGTTTTCCCGTTGTTCCGCTTGAACAGTGAATTCTCTGCAATTCATTTTTCGGAACGGTAAATAATCCGAACGGATAGTTGTCTCTCAAATCCTGTTTGTACGTAATCGGAAGTTTCGTAATATCTTCAATCGACCTTATATCTTGTGGAGATATTCCTGATTCATTAAATTTTCCTTTATAAAATTCCGACTTTTCTCCAAGATAATTAACCAAATTCACCAATCTTTCCGACTGGAGCTGTCTCAATTGGTCGAGCTTTATATATTCAACTGAAAAATCCATCATCAACTAACTAACATTTGTTAGGTGTAAATTTAAAAAGATTTTATGAAGTGACAAAATTTTTATGATTTTCGTCACGTTTGTAGAAGTGTTGAGGTTAAGGTTGAGGTTTAGTTTGAGACAAGACTGTGATTATAAAAACAAGCTAATAGAATTACTGTTTCTGATTTCCCAAAAGTCCAAAAAGAATCTTATCCCTTATCTCATCAGGAATTTCAGTGGTTGATTCGATATTTCTTTTGAACCAAAAATAAGAATTGTTTAAGGTATGAAGAATGAATCTTGTGGTAAATGTAGGAGATTTCAATTCCCAATTTTCCGCCTGGTAGATTTCTGAGATCAATTGTTCGACTTCCTGCTGGTACTTTTTTCTTAATTCTACAAATTCTGGCAATCGCTCTTCCAAATGTTTCCATTCATTGGAGTAGATGTGAGTAACATCGCGGTTTTTAAGTACAACCGATAAATGTTTTTCAATAAAAAGATTCAATTTTTCCTTTGGAGGAATATTGGTGCTTTTCACTTCCTGAAGCTCATCGAAAAATTCCTGTGCGATGCCAAAACAGATCCATTCCAGAATCTCTTCTTTTGAATGGATGTGCGCATATAAAGAAGCCGCTTTGATATTAAGTTTTGTCGCCAAATCCCTCACAGAGCTGCCCATATACCCTTTCTCTTTGAAAAGTTCTACCGCAACGTCTAGTATTTTCTTTTGTTTTTCTTTAAGCTCCATCTGATAATCGCAAAAGTAATTATTTTGATTTTAATATTTGATTTTTGAGGAGATGATTTTTACCATCAAATAGGAACGGACTTTAGTCCGTTTACAAAATATTATAGTGTTCATTTGGCTTTAGCCGAATTTTTTTATGTTTCTTTTTAAACCACCCCGTCAAAAATTCTTTGAATTTTCGCCACCCCTCCAGAGGAGGGGAATTTTGATTTCGCTAATAAAATATTTGGAAAATATATATGCAATTGCTTTTCTACAATTTTGTGATTTCGATCAAACCTGACTGTTTTGCCATATTTTTTTTATTCAAATCAAGCGAATCGGAAATTTTGTCTATGTAAAAATCTTTTAAAATACATATTTCGGAAATTTTGTCCGTTATTTTTAAAAAATTAATAATTGAACACTTTTTGTGATAAGGTAATCGAATTAAATGATTAAATAAGATTGAGGACATCAGAAATTAGAAAATCAGTTTTAAAAAATTAACATTTATTTGACTCTTATGGTCTGAAATCTGATGTCTAAAATCTAAAATTGAAAACTAAAAAATTAAAGAATCAAAAAAAATATAAATATGAACTTAAATCAATATACTGTAAAATCACAAGAAGCCATCCAGGCCGCACAGCAAGTAGCTATGGAATTTGGCAATCAACAAATAGAACCTCAACATCTCCTTGAAGGAATTTTTCAGGTAGATGAGAATATATCGCCTTTCTTACTTAAAAAATCTGAAGCAGATGCCACTTTAGTAAGAGAGCGCAACCGTGAAAATTTAGAAAGACTTCCGAAAGTACAGGGAGGAAATATTTACCTTTCACAATCGGCAAACAAAGTATTGCTTGATGCGCCCAACATCGCTAAAAAAATGGGTGACGAATATGTAACGATCGAGCATTTATGGCTTTCTCTTTTAGAAACCAATTCGGAAGTTTCGAAAATGCTGAAAGATATGGGCGTTACCAAAAGTCTTCTGGAAGGCGGAATAAAAGAATTAAGAAAGGGAAGCAAAGCTACTTCTGCCAGCTCGGAAGAGACGTATCAATCCTTAAATAAATATGCAAAAAACTTCAACCAACTGGCTGCGGAAGGGAAACTGGATCCTGTAATCGGTCGTGATGAAGAAATCAGAAGAGTTTTACAAATTCTTTCGAGAAGAACGAAAAACAATCCGATTCTGATTGGTGAACCTGGTGTTGGTAAAACCGCCATCGCAGAAGGAATTGCACACAGAATTATCAGCGGAGATATTCCTGAAAATCTGATGGATAAAACATTATATTCATTGGATATGGGAGCATTGATCGCCGGTGCAAAATATAAAGGTGAGTTTGAAGAAAGATTAAAATCCGTTGTAAACGAGGTTATTAAATCAGACGGACAGATCATTCTTTTCATCGACGAAATCCACACACTGGTTGGAGCCGGAGGTGGTGAAGGTGCGATGGACGCAGCAAATATTTTAAAACCAGCGTTGGCGAGAGGAGAATTAAGAGCGATCGGTGCCACAACTTTAAATGAATATCAAAAATATTTTGAAAAAGACAAAGCATTAGAAAGACGTTTCCAGAAAGTAATGGTAGAAGAACCGGATACTGAATCTGCGATCTCTATTCTTCGTGGAATTAAGGATAAATATGAAGCGCATCATAAAGTAAGAATCAAAGACGAAGCGATTATCGCGGCAGTGGAAATGTCCCAACGATATATTTCAGACCGATTTTTACCGGATAAAGCGATTGACCTTATCGACGAAGCATCGGCTAAGTTGAGAATGGAAATCAATTCGAAACCGGAAGAGCTGGATGTTCTCGACAGAAAACTGATGCAGATGGAAATTGAATTGGCGGCAATCTCAAGAGAAGGCAGTCAAACCAAAATCGACCATTTAAAAGAAGACATTTCGAAAATTTCTGAGGAAAGAAATGAAATTAATGCTAAATGGCTGAAAGAAAAACAAAAATCTGAGGATCTTACCCAGATTAAAAAAGATATAGAATCTCTGAAACTGGAAGCAGAAAGAGCTTCAAGAGCCGGAGATTATGCCAAAGTAGCGGAAATCCAATACGGAAAACTTCGCGAAAAAGACGAAGAGCTGAAAAAACTCGAAATCGAAATGCAAAATCATCAGAATGAATTGATTAAAGAAGAAGTAACTTCCGAAAACATCTCTGAAGTGATTGCAAAATGGACAGGCATTCCTGTAACAAAACTCCTTCAATCCGAAAGAGAAAAATTGTTGAACCTTGAAACAGAGCTTCACCACAGAGTTGTGGGACAGGACGAAGCCATTCAGGCGGTTGCAGATGCGATCAGAAGAAACAGAGCCGGACTGAGTGATGAGAAAAAACCCATCGGATCTTTCTTATTCCTGGGAACAACCGGGGTTGGAAAAACCGAGCTGGCAAAGGCTTTAGCCGAGTTTTTATTCGATGATGAAAACAATATGACCCGAATTGATATGAGTGAATATCAGGAAAGACACAGCGTATCCAGACTTGTTGGTGCGCCTCCGGGGTATGTGGGTTATGATGAAGGTGGACAATTGACGGAAGCTGTAAGAAGAAGACCATATTCTGTCGTGCTTTTAGATGAAATTGAAAAAGCACATCCTGATGTTTTCAATACCTTGCTTCAGGTTTTGGATGACGGTCGTCTGACAGATAATAAAGGCAGAGTTGTGAATTTTAAAAACTCGATTATCATTATGACTTCGAATTTAGGTTCGCATATCATTCAAGAGAATTTTGAGAATATCACTGAAGAAAACCAAGATGAAATCGTCGACAAAACTAAAATTGAGGTTTTTGATTTGTTGAAACAAACTTTACGTCCGGAATTCTTAAACAGAATTGATGAAACTGTATTGTTCCAGCCTTTGAGAAAAAAAGAGATCGGAAAAATCGTTCAGTATCAATTGCGAGGTTTCAATGATTTATTAGCAAAACGTAATATTATCATGACTGCCACTCAGGACGCTTTAGATTATCTTATGAATAAAGGATATGATCCTGCTTTCGGAGCAAGACCATTGAAAAGAGTAATTCAACAGGAAGTTCTCAATAAATTGTCCAGAGAGATTTTGGCTGGGAATGTGAATGACGGTGACAGAATCACTTTAGATTATTTCGAGGAAACAGGTTTGGTATTCAGACCGACAGAAAAATAAAGTAGTTTTTTTTCATATATATTATTTTTGTAAGTAAGTGCTGTAGAGAAATCTGCGGCACTTATTTTTTATTCTCAGATTTTACAAAACAATTGAAGTGCATAAACACAGCATTTGATAAACCCATAAGCCACATTAGCTTTAAATGAAAATTTAGTATAATGGATCACATCAGAAGAAATCAAAGATTTCGTAAAAACTAATGTGCTCTTTTATCAAGCTTCCTTGTAATCTTGAAATTCTAATGTGCTAAAGTCCTCGTTCATTTTGCCATTACAGTTAAATATATTTTTCATCAAACCTATCCAAATTCTTTATAATTTTAATTAAAATTTCCTATCCGTAAAAATACGGTGAAGAAAGGGTAAAAAACCGTGTCCTATTAACATAAAATTTTACCGAAATTTGCAGTATCAACTAACATTTTACTATAAAAACTAGCTTTATGAAAACAAAACCTAACTTAGACGTTGACACACTAGAGGCTATCTCAGTGCCAAACACCATGACTTGTGAGTTTATCCAAACTTTGGTAAACAACTACAGAAACAATCATTTAGTATTTGTAAAAGACAAATTAGGAATCGATGATGCCCATTCTATCCATTTCGATTTGGCTACATTGAAAAAGTTTATTTCTGACATCGAAACTGAAACTCAAAAAACAAATCCGGGCATCGCAGACGAAGATTTAGGAATCAGATTTTATTACGCAGCCTATCCAAAAGCGACAGATTGGGAGATCATGTCGGGGACACCGATCGGGGTAGAATATGCCGAAAAGCATACTTTGGTAATGGTTCCGACCATGAAAATGGAAGACGAGGAAGGAGAAATGCTTCCTTATGACTTCAACCCTTTAAGCTCAGGGAGTGAAGGTGAATTTTTAGCAATGGCTTCCAAAACTACAGATCTGGAAGGTGAAATTATTTCCCAAAATCACGGAAATCTTGTTCCACCCGACAGTACAAAGACCGAATCATTCTAAAAAAAACTTATATTTAATTTTTTAAAAAAACTGACACAAATGGCTGACTTTCAAAAAATAGTACAAGAATTAATGTTTTGGAGCGAAGGTATCGCTGCATTAATATCTCTCTTATACTATAATCGCATAAAAAATCAATACTGGAAATATTTTGTTTTTTATTTGATTTTCGTTTTTGTGTCTGAAGCCATCGGCAAATGGGGTGATACTTTTATGGAATACAATAAGCAGGCATTCTATAATTATTTTGTCATCCCCATTGAGTTTATATTTTTTTACTGGCTGTATGCTGCTAAATCTTTCGGCAGGCCAAAACTTTTTGTCATATTATCATTCATTTATCTGCTCTCATTTATTCCCAGCGAATTCATTTTTACCTACGACAAGGTGATGTTTTCACTCAACTATACTTTGGGATGCCTTATTCTGATGATTTTGGTGGTGATGGAATATTACAAACAGATCAATTCTTCCAATATTCTTGATTTTGACAAGAACAGGATGTTTTATATTAATCTGGGAGTCACCTTATTCTACATCGGGACATTACCGTTTTGGACCTTCTTCGAATTGCTTAAGCCATATAGAGAAATTTATAATATTTATTTTGCTTATTTCTTAATTTCGGCGATTGTCATGTATTTATTATTCTCAATTTCATTTATATGGGGAAAACAGAACTCTTAGTAACGATCATTCTTTTCAACATATTTTTTGTGTTGTTCGTAGCTGCTATCATGGTATATATCCGAAAATATAAGCAGCGCAAAAAGGAATATTTAAATGAAATTGAAGTAAAAAACGAAATTCATAAACGTGAGCTTCTGGCCACCCAACTGGAAATACAGCAGGCCACCATGCAGCAAATCGGGCGCGAACTTCATGATAATATCGGGCAGAAACTGACCTTGGTGAGTCTCTACACCCAACAGCTTTTGTACGAAAATAAAGTTCCGGAAGTAAGCGAAAGAATAGAGCAGGTATCACAGATCATCAATCAGTCTCTTCATGATTTGAGGAGCCTCTCAAAAACTTTGACTGACGATAATATAAATCAAAAGGAAATCGTAACTTTAATACAGGAAGAAGTCGACAATACCAACGCTTTTAAAAAGTGTAAAGTAAGCTTTGAACATAATTTTAAACAGCTCGATTTGGGATTTGTCCACAAAAATGTATTGCTCAGAATCACTCAGGAATTTATTCAGAACAGTATAAAACATGCCAATTGCAAGAATATTTTCATTAATCTGAACACTTCTGAGGAATCGCTTTGGGAACTGAATATAAAGGATGATGGTGTCGGTTTTGATAAATCAAACATCAAATCCAACGGGATCGGCCTTACCAATATGAAAAACAGAGCCGAGATTATCGGAGCCAATTTCAGTCTCGAAAGCCAGGAAAATATGGGAACTACGCTCAATATTATTTTAAAACGACAGCCATGAAAAAAACGATAGTGATCGTTGATGATCACGTACTTATCGCAAAAGCTTTAGAAGGAATTATTGATAATTTTAAAGAATTTGAAGTCATCTACGTTGCAGAAAACGGCAAAGATCTCATTCAGAAATTTGAAAACAACAGCAAAATTCCGGACATTATTTTAATGGATATCAGCATGCCGATTATGGATGGTTTTGAGACCGTACTTTGGCTGAAAGAACATCATCCGGGCATCAAAGTAATGGCTTTGAGCATGCAGGGCGACGATAAAAGTGTCATTAAAATGATAAAAAACGGAGCAAAAGGTTATTTATTAAAAAACACCCATCCGAAAGAGCTTGAAAATGCCTTAACAAAACTCAACATCGACGGATTTTTCTATCCGGAATGGGCTTCAAAAATCATTTTTTCGAATATGAATAATGATGATCCTGTAAACAGTGTGAGAATTTCCGACCGTGAAAAAGAATTTTTGAAATATACCGTCACCGAACTCAGCTATAAAGAAATCGCCGACAAAATGTGCTGCAGCCCAAGAACAGTGGAAAGCTACAGAGATCAGCTTTGCGACAAACTGGATCTGAAAACGCGTGTCGGTCTTGCGGTTTTCGCTATTAAAAACGGTTTCGCGGAATCTTAATCTAAAAAAACATTCACTCATATTTTTTAACTTTAATGAAATCCTTTCTCATTAGTTTGGGGAAGAATTTTATTTTATAAACCATAATGCTTTATTGCTTTTTGTTTTAGTGGGTTTGTACTCCATTCTTCCCATTCTCCACTATAAGGATCATAACCACATTTTAAAGGTTTCGAGGTATCAATTCCATCTTCATTTGAATGTATACGTTCTGTATATGCCCTGCAATCGGTACAAATATATCTAAATTCACAATCTTTGCAAACTTCAATATTATCTTTAGTTATATTCCAATATTTTTTAAAATTCTCCTTATTCAATACTTCTTCAAGTGTCGTATTTTCGATGTTTCCAAAGGCTTTGCACATGGAGGGGCAATTTTTTATGTTTCCTTGAGCGTCTATTCCAATCTTTTTATAAAGACACGAATTATAATTTATAGCTTCCAACACTTTATTTATGTTTGTATTAAAATAGTCCAAGCTTACTTTTCCACAAGAACTTATTTTTAAATTTTCATTTAAAAAACTGAGGGTAAAATTAAATGTGTTTTTGATTATTTTAAACGGTTCTTGATTACAATTATAAAATACAATATTATGAAAGCGAAGAGTATTCTGGTTTAGATTTTGAATAAAATCAATATTAATTGATGAGTGATAAGGTGAATAGATTTCAATACTGGAAACAGGTGAATTTTTAAATAAATTATCAATTTCTACCAATTCATCTAATGAAAGATTTTTTTTGCTGAAAATTATGATATGTTTAATTTCAAGATTTTCTATTGAAGATTTTATTTTATGCAAAATAGCAAGATCCACCATTTCTATGAATATGTTTGACAATAAATCATTTTCTTTATACTCATAAGATAGAGGAAGAAAATTTTTGTCCCAATCATTTTGACTGAAAAAACCATACTCTTTTTCCAAAAAAAAATCTAAATATTCATGGATAATTTCTTGCGATTCTTCATCATAACTTTTTAGCAAATCCTCTACAGAATGGTGTTTTAAAGACTCTATAATGTCATACAATTCTAAAGGATAGATTTCGGAGATATTTCTTTGTAAATCAGAGATAAGTATTCGTGAAGCACCTTTGGTAACAAGTACATCACTAAATAAATTAAAGTATTTCATAACATTCTTACAAGTGGTTTAAATGGTTTTTCACGAATATAAAAATTAGTTTGATATTTGTCACACGGAATATAAAATATAGTATTCGCATCTAATTTTTTTAGGTTTTGAGTTTTAAATAACTCTATATATTTAAAGGTCAGAGGTAAACTATTTTTCTCTTTTAGTTTTGGTTTCATAAATATTCGGCGATTTCTTTTTCTAATGAATAGTTAGTGATAGATGACAGTGCAGTAAACTGTCCTACAGTATTTATCTCTAGAAAATAAAACATTCCATCAACTCCTTTTATAAAATCTATTGAACCGCAATCGAGATCTAGATTTTGCATTAATTGATGGACTCTTTCCTCAGTATCTGCTGGAAGTTTGTAACGTACATTACGATTTGGTTTCGCAGTATTGTATTTTCTAAAATCAACTTTGGTTTTTTCATCATTCTGAGATATTATAGCAAACGACCAAATTTTACCCTTTAAGTAGAATGTTCTTACTTCAAAATCTTTCTCTATTTTATCTTGAAAAAAAGAAATAAAAAAATTAGTGGGATGCTCTTCATGTACTACAGACGTATACATTATTCCATCATAGTTTTTATGAATATCTTGTAGTACCCCATTACCAGTAATGGATTTAACAATAGTCTCACCTATTTTAACGTCCTGAGTATTATCAGCCAAAAAATATCTTGGTACGTTAAGACCAACTTTTTGTGCAACTTCTAAAACTATGAGCTTATTAACATGAGACTTTCTTTGTTTACTAATATGATTTTTAGATTCTAGCGTATGAATGACATAGTCTTCTAACCAATGTTGTGTTTCATGCATATGAATATTTACTATATCATTTTGATAATGAAAACGTTTAAATTTAATTCCGCCCCTTCTATACCAAACACTTGTTATATCATCAAGCAGAAAACTATTCCTTTCACTTTGAAGAGCTAGTTTTCCATTAGACATCTTTATTTCAAAAAATTCATCTTCATTGACTCTTATAAAGTTTTTGCCCAAATGATATAACCACTTTATTACCTCTGTAGTTGTAATTTCGTTATCTTTAGATATAATAAGAATCATTATACATCTATTAAAAATTATTAATAATTAATTTTATGATTGAGTTCAATGGGATTATTATTATTATTAATATAATTTTGCCGTTCAGTAGTCATTTTTTTTCTTTGAACATCTACATCTACTGAATTTCCATCTTTGTCAATAAATGTAACCTTTCTTGTACCTCCTTGCCTTAATTCAGGATAAGGATTTTGGTAATAGGATTCTGATAACTCCTTAAATTTAATCCAGTCAATATTTGACCCCTTCACTCTAGCATCAAATAGATTTGTGGAGTTTTTAGTTTGTATTAGATTAAAATTATAATCATCTGTATTATCTTTAATAGAAACTATTAATCCTGGTAATCCTCTAAAAACGTATGGGCCATCATTAATAGGTATATCTGATGTAAACCAAGCTATCCATTCCCTTTCTCCATATATAACTGTAGCCTTTTGAACATTATAAACGCCTATTTTTTTCTTTTCAGAAAGAATCTTCCAGTTGAGTATATCATCAATTGGGAGGATGAAATTATATTGCCCGTTGGTAAGTATTTTATTTACTTGATTACTTGATAAGTCTTTTTTTACATAAAATTGATTCTCGAATCCCGATGAAAGCATAGGATTGCCTCCTGCTATCTTTATAGAGTCTGCTTTTTTATCTATATTTTCTCTGAATATGGATTTTTTTTCTGCTAAATCCAACGACATATAAGTAGTATTATAATCATCAGATTTATTGACATTTGTACGATATTTTACTTCATAAATAAAAGAAACACCCTGACCTAAATAAAAAGAGCTGAATAATAAAAAAAATAATATCTTCATGATTGTTTATCTATTATTAACATGACAAAAGAGACTACCTCAAAAGATGAAATAATACTCTAAGAATCTCTTAATGACAAAATTGCCATTTTGAAGCCTAGAGAAAGATCTTTTGAAACAGCCTCTTTTATTTAATCTAAGGAATCTTATGACATTCCTGGTTGTATATCATCAAATATACTTCTGCCATTATATACCCATGTACCAGACGCTGCATCATCATTATAATAATCAATATCATAGTGACCAGTTCCAACTGCATTGGATTGTGCAGATCTTGAACTTCCAGCACCCGGTAATTTACCACCTTGAATCGATGTAAGATCCTTTAGTTTTTTGTTTTCTAATGAAGAAAAATTTTTCTTCAAACCTTTTAACTTTTTCATGAATGAATTTTGTTTTATAATAATTTTATGATTTCATCAAAACTAATTATCCTCCGATAGTATATATTTCTCTACCAACATATGTCCAATTACCAGTAGAATCATCACTATAATGATCTACATCTGATGCTCCCTGTGCATTAGATGCCGCAGTTCTGGTACTTGAACCTGGTAATTTACCACCTTGAATCGATGTAAGATTTTTTAGTTTTTTGTTCTCCAATGAAGAAAAGTTCTTCTTCAAACCTTTTACTTTTTTCATAAATGAATTTTGTGTTAACAATTATTTTTAGCTTGAATTCAGGATCTATTCCCAATTTCAATGCTAATTAAGAAAAAAAATATCACACAACCAAGATATTTATGTTTATTCAATTAAAAAAAATCATCTTCCGGTGTATAATCCAGTATCATATTTTAACTTTAATGAAATCCTTTCTCAGATTACGAGAAGGGATTTTTCTTTTAGATTAAAAAAATTAATCATAACAGTAAATAATTATTATTATTTTTCTTTAAACCATAACATTGGATACCGAAAGTCAACTTGAGCAAAATGACAATAAAAATTCATAATCAATAAAAATAAATCAATAGATCAGATAAATAATTGAAATATTTTACAATTTCTAATCAAATAATTATTGCGTATTAATTTTGAAAAATATAAATTTATATACTAAATTTCAAAAAGAATGGTTATGAAAAAATTATTATTCGGAATCCTTGTATTGGGATTAGTGTCATCTTGTAACAATGACAATTTGAGCAATCAATCGGAGGACGTATCCAAAACTGAGTCTTCAAATCTTTCTAAAAGAGGCTGTGCCGCAGAAGAAATAAGACAGGAAGCATTAAGAAACAATCCGGAATTAAGACAAAGATTTGCCGCGTTGGAAGCCAACACCGAAAAATTTGCCAATGATCTGAGATTGGGAAAAGTACTTGCTGATGGAACGGTAGAAATCCCTGTGGTCGTAAATGTTCTTTACAACAGTGCTTCTGAAAACGTTTCCGATACCAGAATTGCAGAGCAGATTGCGGTAATGAATTCAGATTTCACAGCAACAAATAGTGATATTAATAAAATTCCTACCGAATTTCAACCGGTAAGTTCCGGTGATACCAAAATAAAATTCAGACTGGTAAACACGGTTAGAAAACAAACTAACGTGAAAAGCTGGAAAACCAACGACGCCATGAAGAAAGCCTCTTCCGGAGGTATTGATGCTACAAATCCTACCAATTATCTTAATATGTGGGTTGTCGGTAAAATGACAAGCCAGGGACAGACCATTCTTGGATACGCCACCTTCCCCGAATCTGCAGGATTATGGAATGACGGTGTGGTGATTGCGGCTCCGTTCTTCGGAAAAACCGGTGCTTCATCTCCTTTCAATCTAGGAAGAACGGCTACTCACGAAGTGGGACATTACCTGAATCTTAGACACATTTGGGGCGATGCCAACTGCGGAAACGATCTGGTAGCCGATACACCTACCCAAACAACCGCCAACTATGGAAAACCGGCTTATCCTCTGTACAATACCTGCAGCGGAGTACAAAGATCTGTAATGTTTATGAACTATATGGATTACGTAGACGATGCAGCCATGTTTATGTTCTCAGGAGGACAAAAAACAAGAATGCAGTCTGTAGTGGCTTCCTCAGGAGCAAGAGCCGGATTGAGAGTATATTAATAATTAATTTTGACCTAAATAATAAAATCCTTTCTCAGAGCATGGGAAAGGATTTTATTTTTAATAATTTGAAATATTTTAATCCTTTTTTAAACCAAAAGATCTGTAAAACCGAAGTTCTACAGATCCTGGACAATAAAAGAAAAAATGATTTTATATGAATGTGTTTTTAAGTAATTTTCCTTCGTTTGAATATCTTTATTCTCCTAAATAGATAAAGGTATTTACTGACAGATAAGGAGATCTGTTGTCTAATTCTTCACCCGAACCACCTGTAGGAACTGATGCTCTTACATTATCCATAGAGTGTCTGTGGTTACCGCTTTCCGTTGATACGATATTGATGGCGTGGTTATGATTACCCGCAGCAGCTGCCGTTCCTGTTATACTGTGATTATGGCTACCTGCAAGTCCTGTACTTGTCGCTGCACCGATTCCGTTCCAGGCACGGGGCTGTCCTAGATGTCCTGTTGACGCATAGTTTCCGTTACCATTATTACCTGTATGTGTATTTCCATAAATAAAAACCTCAGAATTTCCATTATTGGAAACTAGTGATTCATTAGGGCCGTGTCTGTGACCTGCTACATTATTGGTACTTCCGGACAAACTATGATTATGCTGTCCTCCACTTCCTGAGTTTCCCTGGGTTCTATGGGCGTGAACTCCTGCAAGATCCATAGCTCCTGTCAGAGTTCCTATTAAATTAACATCCGGTAAATTCACTCTTTTAATCGTTATAGTGCTTATTCCACCCGTTGCACCCATGGCTTCTGCCGCTGTTTTGGTTTTTAAAACCCTGTCTGTAGCATTCGGAATATTTCCTGTAAATCCTAAAGCTGCCGCTGCAGTACGTGCCTCAACAGGTAAAGTTGAAATGGCTCTTCCGTTCAGCAAATACCAGCCTCCGTGATCGGCCGTTCTTGCAGAGTGTTTAATATCTCCGGTAAAAGCGCGCTCGTCGCCCATTTTCTGCCATATCGAACCATCGAAATAGTAATATCCGGGCGCAGTTATTTTAATGGTTTTCGCAGTTGGTGCGCTTACAGCATTTGTGGCATACACCAATGCACCCGTCTGGGGAGCTGTATATCTTGCATCAGCCGATTTGATCTGATTTCCTGAAAGTCTCGGCGCTATAATCCCTTCTGATGTAGTTCCGTCGTTCTTTTTTGCAACAACATCAAAGGTTGCCGCAGGTGTAGGTGTATTCACCCCTATCTGGCTAAATGCCCATGTCGAAATAACGGATGTCGTAATAATAAAGATTTTTTTCATTGTTTTTGAATTTTTTTAATTAATTTATAAGTAGTTAAAGTATGCATGATCGCTTCCGACTCCGGCGTTTGGAATCAGTGCACATAGAAACATCGCTTACTGTGCGTAAGAGAAAATTTTCTTAATCTGTTGTTGGGAATTTCCCGCTATCTGAAATAAGCGTACAGGTCTTCACATGTACGAAATTTGAGATATAGCAGGATTAGAAAGTGTTTGTTGTTTTCATCGGTATAATTTTTTGTTCATCCTTAATTGTAGTGTGTTTATAGAATCTTTCGTTTGTGTGTTTTTTTTAATCTGTATCTCATCCCGAAATATCCTTCTGAAATATTATTCATTAAATAAACACAATTGATTTTTGTGTCAATACATTGAATACAATAATTCTTATGCAGATATTTTCCTGAGGGTAAAATGCAGTATCGTTCCCGATCGGTAATCCTGTAGATACCGATATTCCTGACTCTTATTGACCAACTACAACAGTATCCAATACTATTTCTTGTAGTAAGTTGTAAGACTGGCTGCTGATAAGCTCTTGGGAATTTCACGAACAGAGTCGTCCGGACGTAATCTTAGTTTGATGGTTAATAATTTTTTTCATAGTATTTTTTTAGACTCCAAAGGTATGGGATTTGGTTTTCAGAACAATAATGAAATCCGTACTATTCGCACTACATTTTGTACTAAAAATACTACAGCGTCAAATAAAATTTACAATTCCCTGATAGTAATGATTTGTTTAAGCTTTATTTTTAACTGCAAAAGATTAATACATTAGTTATTTTAAGTAATTATAAAACTGCAAACAAGAACACAGAAGTTTTTAAAAATCTTAGATTTTTATTGTTTTGCAGACTTTTGTTTTCAAAATAGCTAAGCTGTAAACAGTTCAATAATAGCTTTTATATCTTTTATGGTTAAACAAAAAAGCCTTCAAAATTGAAGGCCTTTAATTTTTATAATGCTTTTGTATTGTCTTGCGGTGTGTAATCCATGAAAATTCCGCCATCCAGTGTTACGGATTTTACTTTCTTTTTAATAGGAATAGTAAGCATGGTCTGCTTCTGGTCTTTCTCCCATAATGACGGAGAAAAGTGAAGTTTTTCGACGGCCCCGTCTTCATACGTTAAAATGGCATCAAAAGGAATCACAAAACCTCCTACATTGTCAATATTTACCGTCAGAAGATCGTTCATCTGGGAAATGCTGGAGATCTTTACATCAATATAATTATTTGTATAAAACCAATTATTAAAGAACCAGTTCAGGTTTTTTCCAGAACCAGTATTCATAGAATTGAAATAATCCCACGGAATCGGATGTTTCCCGTTCCAGTTGTTCATATAATGATGTAAAGCTTTTTTAAACAAATCATCCCCCAGAAAATCTTTCAAAGCCAAATATGACAAAGAAGCCTTTACATAAGAATTATTTCCATATCCGGCTCCGCTTACCTGCGTACTCATCGTAATGACCGGTTGATCCTGTTCGGCTGACGGGTCATTGATCCATCTTTTAACCCTGAAATTCTGGTAAAATTCTTTGGCTGCCGCTTCACCGTTTTCGTCAATTCCGATTAAATATTCCAGTGTTGTAGCCCAGCCTTCATCCATGAAAGCATAGCGCGTTTCGTTGATTCCCATGTAGAAAGGGAAATAAGTATGTGCAATCTCATGATCTGCCGTCAGTCTCGCATCCTGAAAATTATCCGGAATGCTGGAATCATTGATCATCATTGGATATTCCATATCAGCATATCCCTGAATCGCTGTCATTGCATTGTAAGGATACTCCACGCCTGGCCATTTTTTGGAGAACCAGTCGAGGTTGTAACGCATCCAGTCTACATAATGTTCAAAATCTTTGGCGCCGACTTTATAACCCGCCTGAACACTGGCTCTTTTTGTCTTCAGCTGAACACTGGCCGCATCCCAGACGTAATGATTGCTTAAAGCAAAACAGAAATCTGTAATATGGCTGGCTTTAAATTTCCAGACATTCCATTTATTGGGCTTCGTTACTTTTCCGGCTTTCATTTCATGCTCGTTGGCAATGTGAATCACCTTATCGCTTTTTAATGAAGCTTTATATCTTTTTAAAAATTCAGACTGAAGCACTGCTTCCGGATTTAGAAATTCTCCCGTCGACCAAACCACATAGTTTTTCGGTGCCGTGATCGCAAAATTATAATCATTAAAATCATTATAAAACTCCTGTCTGTCGGAGTGCGGAAGCATATCCCAGCCGTTGTAATCGTCATACACGGAAACTCTCGGGAACGAATACGCTACATAAAAAGTTTCAGGATCGATCTGGCCTTCCCTCCCACTTTGTACGGATAACGGATATTCCCATTCTATTTTAATTTCCGCCTTTGATTTTGATTTTAAAGCTGAATTTAATTTTACCTTTTCAACCGTTCCCCAATCATCACTATTCACGGTATATTTTTCACCATTTACGATAAATGATTTAATATGTAAACCTGATGATAAAAAATCATTGGAAACAACTCCTGATCTTGGAGCTTGTGGTTTATGCAGATTATTTACGAACCTTATGGCGAGCTCGTTCAGATCATTTGGGCTGTTGTTGCTGTAGACAATTGTTTCTTTTCCTGAAACTGTTTTCGAACTGGCATCCACTTTTACCTCAACATTATAAATCCCTTTATTCTGCCAATAATTTTTTCCCGGAGCGCCCGACAAATCGCGGGTTCCGTTTTCGTATGCTTTTTTTATATTTCTCGGCATATACAGTTCCTGCGCGGAAAACTGCCATGATCCCAAAAGCAATAAACCCAAAACCAATCTTTTCATTAAAATCTTTTTATAATAAGTATTTAATTTAACAAAAAAGTAACAAAAAACGGCAATAAAATTATAGCCCTTTTGTATATTTTTCACCCAAAAATCATTCAAAATAGCCACAAAATTTGTCATCCTGAAAGGATCTAAACAAAATTTTATACATATTTATTGAATGATTCGTGCCTGGATCCTTTCAGGATGACAAATTTTGTGGATAATTAAAACTGCAAATCCACCAAAACAGGAAAATGATCCGACGGGTACAGTAAATTTTCCCTTCTGTCATTGATATGTCTGTGAGATTTTATCTTAAACCCTTTCACGAAAATATAATCAATCCTGTTTTTGGGAACTTCATTGACGTTGAATGCCGTAAAAGTTCCTTTCGGACCATAAGGTTTTGTTTCCGAATGATAGAAAGTATCCTGAAGGTTTTGTGAAATAATTTTAATCGGTTCCGAATCTTCCGTCAAATTAAAATCACCACTTAAAACCACCGGTAAATTTTTAGGATTGATTTCTTTGATTTTCTTTAAAATTAATTCAGAAGACTTCACTCTGGCCACATTCCCGACATGGTCGAAGTGAAGATTCAGCGCCATGAATTCTTTTTTTGATTTTTTATCCTTGAAAACTGCGTATGTACAAATTCTGTTCAGCGCGGCATCCCAGCCTTTTGATGGTTTTTCAGGAGTTTCAGAAAGCCAGAACGTCCCTGATTTCGTCACCTGAAGCCTGTCTGTATCATAAAAAATTGCAGAAAATTCGCCTTTTTCTTTTCCATCATCTCTTCCTACTCCTACATAATCGTAATTCTTTAAACCATTTTTAATGTCCTTCATCTGCTCAGGAAGTGCTTCCTGAACACCGAAATAATCGGGATGATAGTACGTTAATAAATCCGCTACATCCTGTTTTCTGTTTGTCCATGAGTTTTCTTTGTCTGAGTCTACATTCAGTCTGATGTTGAAACTCATCACTTTAAGATCCTGAGAGAATCCCAACACAAAAGCCATCAGGAATACGATTGAAAATCTAAAATTCATAATCATATATTTTAATTAACAAAGCAACAAAAGTAAAACTTCTCATGAAGACAGCCTTCACAATTGAGAATTTTAATATTAAATTCGATTTAAAAACAAAAACTCCGGGAAATTTTCCGGAGCTTGATTTATGTGTAAAATTTGAACCATTAAGATTTTGTTTAAGAAGTTAAGGATATTTAAGTTTTTTAATGCTTTAAGCTTTTAAAAATCTTTGATTTTTTCCATTAATGAAACTTAACTTCTTAAATAGATCTTAATGGTTAAAAAAACTATTCTTTAGTAAATTTAAATTCCCTTCCACCCTGATTAAAGGTAATCGTTTTCTTATCCTGACTGAAAGTCATTGAAATCTGTGCCTGCTCAAAAGTAAAGGTATTATTTCCCGTATACTCTAATGGAAATTCACCCTGACCTGTTGCCTGACCATACAACTGATTATTTTTTTCAGAGAAAGTAATTTTTAATGGAATATCTTTGCTTCCGTACGTTCCCGTGAAGTCTTTAACATTAATCTTCTCTGCAGTTTTTGCATCTCCAGAAGTCCAGGTATTATTTTGACTGTTCACATCAGGAATTTCAGATTTTGGATCCAGTTTTACCTGATCAATTTCTTTAGTTGAATTGGTTTTAAAAGTCCATTCTTTATTTCTTTTCCAGATTTCAATCGGTAATTTTATAATCTGCTCTGTTCCATCTTTAAATTTAACCTGAACCGTTGTAGGCATTGGCAATTGCCCGATATTTTCAACTGTGATCTGAGCTCCGTTTTTGAAATCTCCGTTTACATATTTTACGTTTTTCACAGACTGATCGATTTTCCATTTATTGATAAACCAGCCTCTCCAGAACCAGTTCAGCTCTTCACCCGAAACATTTTCCATCGTGTGGAAAAAATCCCAAGGCGTCGGATGTTTGAACGCCCAACGTTGAATATATGTTCTGAATGCTTTATCAAATTTTTCAGGACCGAGAATCGATTCTCTTAAGATTTGAAGCCCCATTCCCGGTTTGAAATATGCCAAAACCCCGATGCTATTTTCCTTCATATTGTCCGGTCCCACCATTATTGGCTCAAAACCATCATTTAAAATGTAACCTCCCATCTGAGCAATATTTTTCTTTTCAAAATATTCTCCCTTATTGAAAGCCTCCGTTGAAAGTTCGTTGATAAATGTATTAAAACCTTCATCCATCCATGCAAAAAGTCTTTCGTTAGAACCAACAATCATTGGAAACCAGTTGTGTCCGAATTCGTGATCGGTAACGCCCCAAAGTTCGCCTCCTTTAGAATCCATGTGACAGAAAACGATGCCCGGATATTCCATTCCGCCTTCGTTTCCGGCGACGTTGGTTGCTGCAGGATAGGTGTATTCATACCATTTTGCAGAATAATGTTCGATCGCAGCTTTCGTATATTCCGTAGATCTTCCCCATGCGCTTTCTCCTGCACTTTCTGCCGGATACGCTGAAATTGCCAGTGATTTTTTACCGCTTGGAAGATTGATTTTTGCAGCATCCAAAATAAAAGCCGGAGACGAAGCCCAGGCAAAATCTCTTGCCTGACTGATCTTAAATTTCCATGTCTTCGTTCCCGTTTGCTGATTTTTTCCCAATTCAGATTCAGTGCGGATCATTACTGTTTTATCGCTGTTTTTTGCCTGCTCCCATCTGCTGTTTTCTTCTTTAGAATACACTTCTTTAGCATTCAACAATTCTCCTGAAGCGACAACATAATGATTCGCAGGAACGGTAATATTTGCGGTGATGTCTCCATATTCCAAGTAAAATTCAGACGCTCCTACATATGGCAATGTATTCCATCCCATTACATCATCATAAACGCACATTCTCGGATACCATTGTGCCATCGTGAAGATTTTTCCGTTTTTCGTATCCTGAATTCCCATTCTGTCGGAGCCGTATTTTGGTGAAAGAAAAGAATATTCAATTTTAATTTTTGCCACTCCTCCCTGAGCTTTCAATTCAGTCGGAAGATCGATCTGCATTCTGGTATCGGTGATGGTATATTTTACATCTCTACCGTCCAGTTTTACGGATTTTATTTTGTAACCGCCGTCGAATTCCTCGCCATGAGCTCCGTTTCGGCTTCCCGACATTGGAACTACTGCATTTCCTCTGGAATCTTTTGCAAATAAATTCTGATCCAGCTGCAGCCATAAAAATCCTAATTTATCGGTACTGTTGTTGGTATAGGTGATTTCGGCCGTTCCTGAGATTTCATTTTTAGCTTCATTCAGACTTACATTCAGGTTATAATCAGCGGAATTCTGCCAGTAAGCATATCCCGGCTGTCCGCTTGCAGATCTTGTCGGCGTACCTGTCTGTGTATAAAAGAATGGCTTAAAAGCTTCTACATAATCATATTTTGGAGCTTCCTGAGCTATTGCTGACTGTGAAAAAAGCATCACTGCAACAGCGGAAACAAGGGTTGGAAATTTGATTCTCATAAATCATTAATTTTAATTAACAAGATAACAAAAATAAGACTTCTCCCGAACAGAAAAGCCTTATGCGTCAATTATATTGTTAAATCATCTCTATCTTCTTCTACTGAAAGAAAATAATCCTTAAAATCCTTTTGAGAAACCGGCTTTTCACTTTCTAATTTTACTACCCCAATTGTTTTGTAGTGAGCCGCCGGTTTTATGTTTTTCTTTTTAAGTTCTTCATTAAGATCTTTAATATTAATATCTTTTTTCAGAACTGCTAAATATGTTTTCATCTTTTATGCCTGTATTAATCCGCTTCCGATGTCTCTGTATTTCAGTCCTTCGATCGGCTTTGCCTTGGTTTCAATGAATTCCCAGATCTCTTTTGCCGATTTTTCCGGAAACTGCTCCATGTACAATGCTACAAGCCCAGAAACGTGTGGTGTCGCCATACTTGTTCCGCTCATGGCGTAATAATTACTGCTTTTATTTTTCGAATTTTTAGGGTATGAACTGATAATATCCACTCCCGGAGCGCAAATATTCACACAGCCTCCCGTTGTAGGATTCAGTCCTGCATTGGAAAATTTTGCGATTTTCATCTGTCCGTCGATGGCTCCGACTGACATGATCGAAACAGCATTTGCCGGCGATGAAACAGGTTTCGGAACAGAAGGTCTGCTGCTGTCGTTTCCTGCCGCTGCGATGATGACACAATTATTTTCCAAAGCTCTTACGCCGACGGTTTCAAAAAGTGGCGAAGGGATTTCGTTCAATTTTACGGCAGAAGCCAGCGAAAGTGATAAAATCCTGAATTTCTTTGTAATTGCCCAGTCTATCGCATCAATCACGCTGCTGGTTGTACCTTTTCCTGCATCTGAAAGTACTTTTGCGATTTTTAAATTGGCATCTTTTGCGATTCCGTAGCGTTTTCCGTTGTCGAGTCTGATATTTCCCGTTGCAACTCCTGCACAATGTGTTCCGTGTCCGTTGGGATCGCGGTTCCAGTCTTCTCCGGCGATGAAAGATTTCCCTTCGATTTCTCTTCCCGAAAAATCAGGGTGAGACAGTTCCAGACCGGTATCCAAAATACAGATATCGACACCTTTTCCCGTGTACAGGGAATTTCCAAGACCAAGGGCTTTCAGCCCCCACTCCATTTCTACCAAAGGTTTTTGTGGCAGCGGTTTATTTATAATATATTTTTCCAGCTCGGTGATTTTGTCGGCAATTTCTGCAGACTGTTTTTTCAGTTCATTAATAATTGATAATTCATCAGCCGAAAAAAATTCTCTTTCTTTTTCAAAATAAACGATCGGATTCGATTCGTTTTTCACAGCACTTTTCAGTTGTGCCTCATCCATATTTTCGACAACAAGGATTCCCAAATTTTTATATAAAACCCCGTTATCATTATCGATCACATCATATGAACGATTTTCTGACGATAAAAATTCTGATGAGGTAATGGTCACTTCCAGCTCATTTTCCACTTTTTTGAGGGAATTTTTCTGTTGATCTTCAAGAACAACAATATACCTTTCTTTTTCCATGGTTTTTGTTTTTTAAAGTAATTTTAAATCTATTGTACACTTTTAATTTTAACGCAAAGGGCACAAATTTTTTTTTAACAGCTAACTGCTTTTAAGGTTCGCAAAGGCGTTTCACTCAGCAAAGTCCACTAGGATTTCTTTAATTATTATAATTTTAGAAGCACTTTTTCAAGCAATAAGAAAATATCTTCCGAAATCATGCTTAATCTTAGTTTTTTATTAATTCCGGAAATTTGTGTATTCTGATTCACGAGTGATGTCCAGAATACTTCAATTTTTGGAATTGTGTTCAGATCTTTCACTTTACCGTCATCCAGAATTCCGTTTTGATATAAAGAAACGATCAGCCCGGAAAGCAGCTCTTCGGCTTCATCCAGCTTCTTTTGCTCTTTTGCATACATTTCCATTAAAAATCCGTGGATACTTTCCATCCCGTTGAATGAAAATCCCCAAAGAAGTTCGCGTTTTCCTGACGCAATTTTCTCCATCTGTACAGGATTAAAACCTCTTTTTACCGTAGAAATCATGTTCATGACTTTCAACACTTCAGATTCATAGGTTGTGTTTCCTTTGGTTTTTAAATATTCTAAAAAATCGTAAAGAAACGCTTCAAACTGTCCATCAAAATCGAAAGACTTCGACAGATAAAGCTCCTGAACCTTATTAAAATGCTCTAGCAATTCCTGAATTTTCTGTATCGTATGATGAACGAGTTCCTGCATTACTCAAAAATTATTTGTTCGATTTCTTTTCCGTCTTTATCTGTGTAAGACATGATTCTGATGCCTTCCTCTTCCATTTCCACGTGAAGATTGATGAATAATTTGTCTTTATCTTCGGCAGAATTGGTATTTGGGTCTATGTAGATATTGTTCAGTTTAGAATTAATCAAACTGTATCTGTTTAAAACATCTGTATAAATTTGTCTTAAAACCGTAGATTCTTCTTCCGTAGAAGTTCCTTCAATGGGTTTTTCAATCGGTTTCTGTGGCGTTGCAGCAATAGCTCTCGTCGGAGATGTTTTGATGTCCGGAGTTTGAGTCGTTGTTTCTGTTTTCGATAATCTGCTTGTTTCCAATCCGCCGCCTCTTACGGAATTTAACAACGTTTTAAAATCTTCCGTCTGAATGTTTCTCGTCGAAATCGGCTGAATATTCAACTGTCTTTCTTTATTCACAACAAGAATCCTTTCGTTGACGTCCTGGATTAATTTTAATTCGTTTAACGGGAAATTTCTATCCGCATCAGCATCAATATCGGTGATTTTGATGGGGATATCCATTTTCACGCTTGGAAGCGAATATCTTGGAACTTTAAAATACTTTAAATACTCGTGCTGAGCATACTCTTTTGCAATCATTACTGCATTTTCGTCTGCTTTTTTACGAGCCTGAATTATCTCATTGTTGAGATAATCCAGGTAATCTGATAATTTGATCATGTCTCGTAAAAGTTTTTATTGAGCAAGCAATCCAAGAACTTTTTCCAATCCTGCAGGCATTTCGTCGTTTGTAGCCTTTACTTTCACTCCAAGAGAATATTCTTTTTCCACTTTGATTCCTGTGCTTGAAGTTCTCTTGTAAGAAACGTCAACATTGAATTTCACTGGTCCGAAACCTCCTGAAACTCCGGCTTTGATCCCGAATTCGTCGCTTACGTCTTTTGTATATGTTGAATTTAATTTTACGTTAAAATCAACTTCACAAGTTTCGATTCTAAAGCTTGGAACGTTCAATAATGCAATGAAAGGAACTGAAATTTCAACCTCCTGTTCGATTGTCGGTTCTTCGTTTGGTGTATCTGTTTCGTTTTTGTATTCAGGATTCGGTACGTGTTTTTTGTACTTGAATTCTGCCATACGAAGTTTGTCATCGTCTCCGTCTTTTTCGAAACCAACTTCCTTGATGAAGTTTACCGTACTGATCGAAGCGTTTGACTGAGCCGTAACACAAGCATTAAGCGGCCCTCCGATGATTTTTGCGAAATCGATACTTCCCAATTCCGCTGCGAAGTCTGCACTTTCTGCTCCAGATGTTTTGAAAACCTGATCATCAGCAGCCATTCTCCCAGCGATCATTTTCAATACTTCCGTAGAAACGTTGGCGAAAGTTTTTTCCCACTTTTCATCATAATTTTTCTTGAAATCATCGATGATGCTTAATAATTCTTTGTTTGAAAGAGCAGCCAGTTCAGAAGTTTCGATTCCTGAAACTTTTTCGTATACTGCAGGTGTTAATGATTTTTCCAGCCCAGTTAAAAGGTCAATTAATTCATTTTTTGTTTTCTTGGCGTGGTTTGCGTCCAACACCGACTTTAATGTTTCCATGTTTTTTGGTTTGTTTTGGTTATTAAAAAATTTCTACTGCAAATTTATGTCGCGTTACAGTGAAGTATTTCAGTAAATTTCCTAAACTTAAACCGTAAAATCCCCCAAATAAAAAAAGTAGATTCCCCATCAAGAATCTACTTTTTGTTTTATTTAAAGTCATTATGCTTTTTAAACCACAAAAGTCTCAAAAGATTTTAACACATTAGTTATTTTAAGTTGATGAGCTTTATACAAAAAAGATCACATAAGTTTTTTGAAAATCTTTGATTTTCTACTTAATGAATCTTAACTTCTTAAAATAATTCTTAATGGTTACAATAAAATAATTTGATTAATTCGATTTTTTAGCTTTAATCATTGCTTCCAAAGCATCCCACATCTCCTGCGGAATATCTTCCAACATATTAAATTCTCCTGCGCCTTGTAACCATTCACCACCATCGATCGTCACCACTTCACCATTCATATAAGCTGAATAGTCGGAAACCAGATACGCTGCAAGGTTGGCCAACTCCTGATGCTCACCTACTCTTCTCAACGGAACTTTTTTTCTCATATCGAATTTTTCCTGCAGATCTCCCGGAAGTAATCTGTCCCAGGCTCCTTTCGTTGGGAAAGGTCCCGGAGCAATCGCATTGAAGCGGATTCCATATTTTGCCCACTCTACCGCTAGAGATCTTGTCATCGCCAAGACTCCGGCTTTTGCACAAGCGGATGGAACGACGTATGCAGAGCCTGTCCATGCGTAAGTTGTGACAATATTTAAAACCGTTCCCGGACTTTTTGAATCGATCCAGTGTTTTCCGATGGAAAGGGTGCAGTTTTTTGTTCCTTTCAATACAATATCTAAAATAGAATCGAATGCAGAATGTGTCAATCTTTCTGTAGGAGAGATGAAATTTCCTGCTGCGTTATTTAACAGAATATCAATTTTTCCGAATTCTTTTAATGTTGCTTCTTTCATTGCTTCCACCTCATCCCAATTTCTCACGTCGCAAGCCACACAAAGAACTTTTCCGCCAGTTTGTTCTTCCAGTTCTTTTGCTGTTGTCTGTAATTTCTCCAGATTTCTGGAAGTGATTACCACTTTTGCGCCCAATTGAAGGAAATATTTGGTCATGGCTTTTCCAAGTCCGCTTCCGCCGCCAGTAACGATGGCTACTTTATCTTTCAGTGCATCTTCACGCAACATAGGTTGTGTATATAGATTCATATTTTTAATTTTTCTTAAAAATAACAAATATTGAGATGCGGTGCTTGAAAATGGTTTAAGAAATGATGCTGTAAATAGTTGTTTTGTTTTTACCGCAAAAGATTCAAAAGATTTTATTGTGGAAAAGAATTCAAAAGTTTACAAAAAGTGATCTTGTTTTCTGAAATTATAGCGAAAGATTCGTGGTTAGATTCTTACAGAATAACAAACTTTGTGGATGTTTTCAAATATTGAAAATAATGGCTGCGATCCTAGCCTCGATTGCAGCATTTGTCTGAGCTCATTTTTTGGAGGTTTCGGGCTGCGGCCTCGTCGAAGACGAGGCCGCAGCCCGAAACCTCCAAAAAATAGCGAGTGCGGAAAGCGAGATAAAGCTCCAAATAAAAAACAAAAACAGCCTGACAAATAAATGATCAGGCTGTTTTATATTGAACAAGATTAAATTTAATTAAGAAGCCACAACTGTTCCTTTAAACGAAAGTGTTTTTGGAGTTTTGCTGTCGCTTGTTGTAACATTCACTGTTTTCATAAATGGACCTGCTGTTGCAGCGTTATAACTTGCTTCTACAAATCCTTTTTTCCCCGGAAGGATAGGAGTTTTTGTGTAATCAGCTGTTGTGCAACCGCATGATGGTGCTACATTTTCGATAACGATCGGTTTTTTCGATGTGTTGGTAAATTCAAATCTGATTACTTTTGGTTTTCCCTGAGGAATATTTCCAACATCGATAGATTCTGATTTCCATGTAACATCTGCAAGAATTCTTACAACTGGTGAGTTGTCAGTTGGAAGTACATTTGCATAAAACGGAGAAAATGCTAAAACGGCTAAAAGCGCTGTAATTTTTAAATTTTTCATGATATAAATTTTATTTAAGGTTAAAAAGGTACTTGTTGTTATTTTTGATATAGCAAATGTAAAGGTGAATCGTAATCCGATGTGTTAACCGCTCTCAAACATTTGTTAACAAGTTGTTAATGATAAAAGATAAATAGATATTTTTGGATAATATTGCTTTTATAAAATGGAAATAAAAAAACTCAATATTATCATCACTCTCGGGTTTGTGGCTATTATCGGTATTTTGATAGCCCAGCTTCTATGGACACGACAGGCATATAATCTTGAGGATAAAAAATTTAATCAGACCGTAAATATCGCCTTACTCGAAGTGGCCGAAAAAATGTCGGGCGGAAAAACTTCTTTTACAGAAAGCCCGGTACAGAATATTTCCAATGATTATTACGTGGTCAATATTAATAATGAATTTCATCCTGCCATACTGGAGCATTATCTGAAAACAGAATTTACACGTTTTCAAATCAACACCGATTATGTTTATGCATTATACAATTGCCATACGGATCAGATGATCTATGGAAAATATATTTCGAAACACCAGGAAAGCCCTGATAAAGCCATTAAATTCCCTAAACATAAAAATCTGGTCTACTATTTTTCCATACGTTTTCCGGATAAAACGACTTATTTAATAAGTTCATTAAGATTCTGGTATGTGCTTACATTTGCCCTTATTATTATTCTTTTGGTGTATGTTTATTCTATTTATACGATTATTCAGCAAAAAAAATTCTCGGAGCTGCAAAGGGATTTTATTAATAATATGACACATGAATTCAAAACTCCGCTTTCATCCATCCTTCTAGCTTCAGAAGCACTTACCAAGCAGGAAACCGTAAAGGAAAATCCTAAACTGCAGACCTACACCTCCATCATCACCGACCAAAGCCATAAGCTTAACAGTCATATTGAAAAAATATTGAATATTGCTAAAAATGACGCTTCAGGATTATCATTAAAACCTCAAAGAATTGTTTTATTGCCATTTATTCAGGAAATTGTTGACACGATAAAGCAAAAGAATGAAAATCTTTCAGCACAAATTGACATTGACGATACTATTTCAATCCTTGCAGATGAATTTCACTTTGCCAATATCATCTACAACATTTTGGATAATTCCATTAAATATTGTGAGACAAAACCCAGCATCGTTATATCTGCATTAAAAGATTCAAAAGGGTTACATTTAAAATTTAAAGATAACGGAATGGGAATTCCGGCTAAAAATATTCCTCATATTTTTGATAAATTTTATCGGGTAAATACTAAAAAAAGTGATGAAGTGAACGGTTTCGGATTAGGATTATTTTATGTAAAAAAGATCGTTCAGCAGCACAACTGGAAAATTTCCGTTGAAAATAACAGCGATAAAGGAATTACCATCACCCTGTTTTTACCCTCTTAAAATATTGTGAAGTCATGGAAAAATCTAAAATTCTATACGCAGAAGACGACAAAACGATAGCTTTTTTGGTTCAGGACAGTCTGGAAAGCTATTATGATATTTCCTTCTATCCCGATGGAAAATCTGCCCTCGAAGCCTTCAATACCGAAAGCTTCGACATTTGTCTTTTAGATATCATGATGCCTGAAATGAACGGGTTTGAACTGGCGCAATGCATTCGTGAAAAAAATTCTGAAATTCCGATTATTTTTATTTCTGCAAAAGCGTTGAAAGAAGATAGAATTAAAGGTTTGAAAATAGGTGCCGATGATTATTTGGTAAAACCTTTCAGTATCGAAGAACTGATTTTAAAGATTGAAGTTTTCTTGAAACGTTCGAAAAAAACCAATAATAATCCTACAAAATACAAAGTCGGGAAATACGATTTTGACCCAAAAAATTACACTTTAAAAGATTCGGAAAACACAATCACCCTTACTCAAAGAGAATCTGAATTGTTATTGTATTTTATCCTTAATAAAAACACAGTTCTCAAAAGACAGGACATTTTGAAAGCTATTTGGGGCGATGATGATTATTTTATGGGCCGAAGCCTGGATGTATTTATTTCAAGATTACGAAAAGTATTGGCTGATGAAAAAGATGTATTCATTGAAAATCTGCACGGAATTGGGTTTCGATTTTCTGAAAAATGATAAAATTTTCTTGTTGGGAAATTGCAAAGACGCATTTTTTTAATCTTATGATGCTTTTAAGACGCAAAGCACTTCGACAAGCTCAGTGTGACAATGACTCCGGCAAATTATACGACACTAAATTTTATCGCGGAAAATCCTTGCGTCATAAAACGGTATTAAAATCAATAGCCTTTGCGTCTTTGCGATTTTCCAACAGACATTAAACTTTCAACTATCATTTTAAACAAATAAAAAGGATAAACAATTATTCTTTGATTTTATCTAAATTTACTCTCCGAAAAAATATTCATACATGAAAAGGTCAGGAACTCCTATTTTTCTCTTTCTTTTATTTTTTAGTTTAAATCTTAAAGCTCAAAAATTCGAAAAATTAATCCAATATGTCAATCCGTTAATCGGGACAGAAAAAATGGGCCACACCTATCCCGGAGCTACAGCGCCTTTTGGAGCGGTACAACTCAGCCCGGAAACCGATACGATTTCTTATGAAATGAACGGAAAATATAACGGTGAGGTTTATAAATATTGCGCAGGGTACCGCTATGAAGATAGAACGATCGTAGGTTTCAGTTCGACCCATTTCAGCGGGACAGGGCATTCAGATTTGGGGGATTTTTTGGTGATGCCGACTGTCGGGAAATTACAATTGAATCCCGGAACGGCAACCAATCCTGAAAGTGGCTACAGAAGCAGATTTTCACATCAAAACGAAAAAGCAGAAGCCGGATATTATAAGGTAAAACTGGATGATTCAAATATTTTAGCGGAATTGACGGCAACCACGAGAGTCGGAGTTCATCGCTATACTTTCCCAAAGTCTGATCAGGCGCATATTATTTTGGATTTGATGGCTGGAATTTACAACTATGACGGTAAAAACGTCTGGACTTACGTTCGCGTAGAAAACGGGAATACCATTACAGGATATCGACAGACCAACGGATGGGCAAGAACGAGAACCGTTTATTTTGCCATGAAATTTTCAAAATCATTTAAATCTTACGGTCAGAAAAACTATGATGGAAAGCAGGTTTATAATGGATTTTGGAGAAAATTTGACCAGACAAAAAACTTCCCGGAAATCGCAGGAAAAAACCTGAAAATGTATTTTGATTTTGACACCAATGAAAATGAAGCGATTGAAGTAAAATTGGCAATTTCGCCTGTAAGCCAAGCCAATGCACTGGAAAATTTAGAAAAAGAGGCTGGAAATTTATCTTTTGACCAAGTTAAAATGCAAACGCAGGAAAATTGGAATAAAGAATTAAATAAAATCGTTGTAAAGGGTTCTGAAATAGAGAAAACAAACTTTTATACCGCTATGTATCATACTTTTATCAATCCGACAACGTATACGGATGTTAATGGAGAATATAAAGGTTTAGATCAAAATATTCATAAAGCGGAAGATTTTACGAATTATACGACATTTTCAATTTGGGATACGTATCGTGCGCTTCATCCTTTCTTTAATATCATTCAGCCAAAAAGAAACGGTGATATGGTGAAATCGATGATGGCTCACTACAATCAGTTTTCTATGAAAATGCTCCCAATCTGGTCACATTATGCCAACGACAATTGGTGTATGAGCGGCTATCACAGTGTAAGTGTAGTTGCCGATGCGATCATTAAAGGAAATTATCAGGGCGATGCAAAAGAAGCATTGAAAGCATGTGTAGAAACTGCCAACAAAAGGGATTACGAAGGCATTGGACAATATATAGATTTAGGATATATTCCCGCAGAGAAAAACGGGACTTCGGTTTCGAATACGTTAGAATATGCTTACGATGACTGGGCGATTGCTCAACTGGCGAAACATTTGGGTGAAACGGAAATTTATAATCAGTTCATCAAACGTTCTGAAAACTGGAAAAATAATTTTGATAAAAATATCGGATTTATGCGTCCTCGTTTGGCAGACGGAAGTTTTAAGAAAGATTTTAATGCGTTGAGTACTCACGGACAAGGCTTCATCGAAGGAAATTCATGGAATTACAGTTTCTTCGTTCCACAAAACCCGGATGAATTAATCAAATTGATGGGTGGAAAGAAAAAATTCGCTTCAAAACTGGACGAATTGTTCACGATGCATTTACCTGATGAGTTTTTTGCTGATACGGAAGATATTACCAGAGAAGGAATTATTGGAGGCTACGTTCACGGAAACGAACCGGCGCACCATGTTGCTTACCTTTACAATTGGGCGGGACAACCTTGGAAAACTCAGGCACAGATCAGAAGAATTTTGGAAATGCAATACAAAGCGACCCCCGATGGATTGGGCGGAAACGATGATGCAGGACAGATGAGTGCGTGGTATATTTTGAGTTCGCTTGGTTTTTATCCTGTTGCTCCGGGTTCGGAAGATTATGCAATTGGAAGTCCGGCAATTGATCATGCTGTTTTGAATTTAGAAAACGGAAAAACATTTGAAATTGAAGCGATCAATCAAAGCCCGAAGAATGTGTATGTTGAAAAAATTATTCTCAATGGAAAAGAAATTAAAAACTTTACGTTGAAACATTCTGATATTACGAATGGCGGGAAATTGAGCTTTTATATGAGTGCGAAGTCTAAAAAATGATTTGTTTAAACACAAACTACACTAATTTTCACAATTAGTTATCCATAAATTTGTCATTCTGAAAGAATCTAAAGTTGGCTTTACTTTGTTGAGATTTTTTGGGAATGACATTTTTTATTTCTCGCTGATTGTGCAGATTGTGCAGATCTTTTTTATTGATAATTAATGTTGAAAACCACAATCCGTAATTTGCATACGACAACCATGGTTTTGCATACATCCGGTTTCTAATTTCTGCTGAATTTTGTATCAATAAAATTTAACAATATGAAATTGAATCAGGTAAAATTAGGAAGTCAGGGTTTAATCATCCCGAATATCGGTTTGGGATGTATGGGAATGACTGGTTTTGGCGATATGGATACTTATGGGAAAGCTGACGAAAAAGAAGCTATCGCAACCATTCATCGCTCTTTGGAATTGGGTGGAAATTTTCTAGACACCGCAGATTTGTACGGGCCTTTCAAAAATGAACAATTGATTGCAAAAGCTATTGAAGGAAATCGTGATCAATATATCATTGCCACAAAATTTGGTTGGGAAATTGACGATAATGAACAAATCACTTGGAAAATTAACGGAACTAAAGATTATGTAAAAAAATCGATTGAACGTTCCTTAAAAAATCTGAGAACAGATTATATTGATCTGTATTATATGCATCGTCTGGATAAAAATGTTCCTGTTGAAGAGACCGTCGGAGCGATGAGTGACTTGGTGAAAGAAGGAAAAATCGGTTATATCGGTTTGTCGGAAGTGTCTTCTGAAACGGTAAAAAGAGCGCATGCCGTTCATCCGATTTCTGCAGTACAAAGTGAATATTCTCTTTTTGAGAGAACAGTTGAAGAAAAAGGTGTTATCAAAACACTAAATGAATTAGGAATTGGCTTTGTTGCATACTCTCCATTGGGAAGAGGATTTTTATCGGGACAGATCCGCACGATTGATGATTTGCCGGAAAATGATTTCCGAAGAGGGATTCCTCGTTTTCAGGAGCAACATTTTTATAAAAATATTGAGTTGGTAGACGCCATTGAAAATATGGCTAAAGAAAAAAATATCACTTCTTCTCAATTGGCTCTAGCTTGGATCATCAGTAAAGGGATCGTACCGATTCCGGGGACTAAACGCAGAAAATATGTTGAGCAAAATATTGAAGCAAGTAAAATTGTCTTAAGTGAAGCCGAGCTTCAAAAACTGGAAAGCATTGTACCGCTGGGAACAGATACCGGTGCAACGTATGATGAATTTGGAATGGGACTTTTGGATTATTAATTTGTAACTTTAATTGTTTAAAAATTAATTCAAACCTAACGGGTTTTTGAAACCTGTTAGGTTTTATGAAGGAATACGATTACGCCCCGGCTTGAACGGAGCTCTTTTTGCGAAGCAAAAAAGCAGAGTCCTTCGACAATCTCAGGATAAATTCAGACGGAAAAAGGCGCCATAAAATAAAAAATTAAAAAAAATCATGAACACGATACAATCTATTTCTGCATTTCACAAACTGCTTTCTCTTCCAGAGCCGAAACATCCGATGGTAAGTGTAATCAACCTTTATGAAAGTGTTTTCATTGAAGATGATGTCTGGAAAGGTTTTGTGAGCAGGTATTATTGTGTCGCTCTGAAACGGAATGCGAAAGGAAAAATAAAATACGGACAGCAGCATTATGATTACGACAAAGGTGTTTTGAGCTTTACGGCACCTAATCAGGTTCAGTACTTGGATTTGCAGACGATGGATTGTGAGAATACCGGCTATCTTTTAATTTTTCATGAAGATTTTTTACTTAAACATTCTTTAGCAAAGACGATTTCTTCTTACGGATTTTTCTCCTATTCCGTGAATGAAGCGCTGCATTTATCTGAGGATGAAGAGAATGACCTGCTTGAAATTTTGCATAAAATAGATAAAGAATGCCAACATATCGACCATCATACGCAGGAAATTATTTTGTCGCAGATTGAATTATTGTTGAATTATTCTAAACGTTTCTACGAGAGACAGTTCATTACCCGAAAAAGTGGAAGCCATCAGCTTTTAACGAAATTTGAATCTTTTTTGAATGATTATTTTAATACAGAATCATCTGAAAAAGGGCTTTTAACAGTTCATCAAATTGCAGAAGCGATGAATCTTTCTCCGAATTATTTAAGTGATCTTTTGAGAATTCATACCGGGCAAAATACGCAACAGCATATTCATGAAAAGCTTATTAGTAAGGCAAAAGAGAAGCTTTCGACGACGGAACTTTCGGTGAGTGAGATTGCTTATGAATTGGGATTTGAGCATTCACAGTCTTTCAGTACGCTGTTTAAGAAGAAAACGAATATGTCGCCTTTGGAATTCAGGCAGTCTTTTAATTGATTTTCTTCTTTAATTATCTCCCACAGATTTCTCAGGTTTTCACAGATGATTATGTTTAAAAATCTCTGCTTGATCTGCGAGAGAAAATTATGTTTTGGCTAAAGCCAATTTGACATTTCAAATTAAAAAAGCGGGCTAAAGCCCGCTCCTATTGATATTTTTATTTCTGAACTTCAAAAAGCAAACGCTCTCCGAATTTCTGTTCATTAATTTTACCGTTATCATAAACCAGATTTCCGTTGACAAATGTGTGGGTCACTTTAGAATGGAAATTCATGCCTTCCAACGGGCTCCAACCGCATTTGTAAAGGATGTTTTCTTTGGCAACCGTCCAGTTTTCATTTAAATCAACTAAAACTAAATCTGCCTTGTAACCTTCTCTTACAAAACCTCTTTTTTCAACCCTGAAAAGAATCGCAGGATTGTGAGCCATTTTTTCAACGATTTTTTCTAAAGAGATTTTTCCGTTTTTGTAATTTTCAAGCATCACCACCAGCGAATGCTGAACCAAAGGCGCTCCGGAAGGACATTTTGTATATACATTCTGCTTTTCATCCCAGGTGTGAGGTGCGTGATCCGTTGCAATCACATCGATTCTGTCGTCCAACAACGCTTCCCAAAGTCCGTCTTTATCTTTTTGCGTTTTTACAGCGGGATTCCACTTGATTAATCCTCCTTTTGTTTCGTAATCCTCATTCGTGAAAGTCAGGTGATGAACACAAACTTCTGCCGTGATCTTTTTATCCTTTAAAGGAATATCATTTCTGAAAAGTGCCGTTTCCTTTGCCGTTGACAAATGGAAAACATGAAGCCTTGCACCAGTTTTTTCCGCTAATTCAATCGCCTTTGAAGAAGATTTATAACAGGCCTCCTCACTTCTGATCAGGTGGTGGAATTTCACAGGAATATCTTCACCATATTCATCGATATATTTTTGAGTATTGGCTTTAATTGTTGCTTCATCTTCGCAATGAACGGCTATCAGCATTTTTGTATTGCTGAAAATATTTTCCAGCGTTTCAGGATTGTCGACCAACATATTTCCTGTGGAAGAACCTAGAAATAATTTAATTCCGGGAACATTTCTTGGATTGGTCTTTAAAACTTCTTCCAGATTATCATTGGTTCCGCCCATCATAAAACCGTAATTGGCGTAGGCTTTTTGAGAAGCAATTTCGTATTTATCAGCTAATAATTCCTGCGTTACCGCATTCGGAACGGTGTTTGGCTGGTCGATAAAACTTGTTGTTCCGCCGGCAATGGCAGCTCTTGATTCTGTTTCAATATCGCCTTTATGCGTTAAGCCCGGTTCACGGAAATGTACCTGATCATCAATCACGCCCGGCAAAAGATATTTTCCGGCACCGTCGATAATCTGGTCGGCTTCTTCAGAAATATTTGAATCTATTTTAGAAATTAAATCATTTTCAATTAAAATATCGCCTTCAACGATCTTTCCTTCGTTGACGATTTTTACATTTTTGATTAAGGTCTTCATTTTTACTTTAGATTTTGATACCAGTTTCGTGTTCCGAGATTCCGGTTAATTTTCATTTAGGGCAAAATTAAGGTTTATGAATGAATTTTAATGTCACGAATAAAAAATCAATTTCTAAATATTTACATTTGCAGAAAAATATCACATTTTGAAGAAACTTCTCAACGAGACTATTATATATGGAATTGGGGCGATTATGCCGAGAATCATCGTCGTATTGCTTAATTATTTGTTTATTAAAAATATCAATGTAGGTGATTTTGCAATTTTCACCAATCTTTATGCACTGATTTCGTTTGTCAATATTGTTCTTTCTTTCGGCTTCGAAACGGCTTATTTCAGATTTTCTTCAGATAAGGATAATGAACAAAAAGTTTTTAATACATCTTTTTGGTTTTTGACAGGATTATCAACTGTTTTTTTAATTTTAGTTTTATTATTTAACCAACCGATAGCTGATACTTTCGGATATTCACAAACCCCTGAATTCATCAGATGGTTTGCATGGATTGCATTTTTTGATAATATTCTTGTTATTCCTTTAGCTTGGTTCAGATTTCACAACAGACCTATAAAATATACGGCGATACGAGTAACACAAGCTGTTTTTCAAAGTGTTTTTGTATTTGCATTATTTCTTTTTATTCCACAGGAGTTTTCTCTGAAACTGGGATTGAAAGAAAAAGTATCATATCCTTTTTATAGCAATTTGGCTGCAAGTTTTTTAGGTGTTTTGTTGGTTTTACCCATTATTTTAAAAGTAAAGCTGCAATTTTCGAAAGATCTTTTTCTTCAGATGATCAAATATTCCTGGCCGATTATGATTGCAGGTTTGGCATTTATGGTCAATGAAAATTTTGATAAATTCATTCAAAAATTCATTATTAATGACGGTGATGCCGGAGCTTACGGGGGTTGTTATAAAATGGCAGTTTTAATGACGCTCTTCGTGACCGCGTATCGAATGGGAATCGAGCCGTTTTTCTTTAAACAGATGCAAAATGAAAACGCAAAAAACACCTATGCAAAAGTAACGGAATATTTTTCGTTTTTTGCTTCGATCGTTGCGTTGGGGATTATTGCGAATGTTTCATGGCTAAAGCTTCTTTTGGTACCGAACAGTTCTTACTGGGTTGCCATTAATATTATTCCGATTATCGTGATTGCCAATTTATTTTTTGGTATTTATTACAATCTGTCGACATGGTATAAAGTGACCGACAGAACGAGAATAGGAACTTATATTTCCTGGACCGGCGCTATCATTACAATTATTTTAAATTTCGCATTGTTAAAAACATACGGTTTCATGGTTTCTGCATGGGTGACTTTGGCGGCCTATTTTTCGATGATGGTTCTTTCTTATTGGTTGGGTCAAAAATACTATCCGATCCCTTACAGGATGAAGAAAATTTCGTTTTTCATCGTACTTTTAGCAGTTTTCAGCTATGCAATTGTTGAGTTTTTTGATTATAATCTATGGGTCGGAAACTTACTTTTCTTAGTCTACGCAGGGATTTTAATTTATTCCGAAAAAAACATGCTTCTGTCAAGAATTAAAAAGAATTAAAATTGGTCTTAATTTTGCTAATCATCAATTCTATTTTTTAATGTAAACAAATATTTAAAGATGATAAATATTACTATTATGAATGGTTTTAATTATTATCTTTAACTTTATTTTTTAAAACTTACTAAAACATACTTATATAATTTATGAAAATTATTGTTCCTATGGCTGGGCGTGGTTCCAGATTACGTCCACATACACTTACAGTTCCAAAACCTCTTATTCCTATCGCAGGAAAACCGATCGTACAGAGATTGGTAGAAGATATTGCTAAAGTTGCAGGGGAAAAAATCGAAGAAGTAGCTTTTATCATCGGGGATTTTGGTCCGGAGATTGAAAAATCTCTTATTCAGATCGCTGAAAAACTAGGAGCAAAAGGCAGCATTTATTATCAGAACGATCCGTTGGGAACGGCTCACGCGATCAAATGTGCAGAGCAATCGATGAGCGGAGATGTAGTGATCGCTTTTGCAGACACACTTTTCCGTGCAGATTTTGTGTTAGATAAAAACTCAGACGGGGTAATCTGGGTAAAAAGCGTGGAAGATCCTTCCGCTTTCGGAGTTGTAAAATTGGATAACTACGGTTTTATTACAGATTTTGTTGAAAAACCTCAGACTTTCGTTTCAGATCTTGCCATTATCGGGATTTATTATTTCAACAGTGCCGAAAAATTGATGGACGAGATCAATTATATCATGGATAATGATATTAAAAACGGCGGCGAATATCAATTAACTACCGCATTGGAAAACCTTAGAGCAAAAGGAGCAAAATTCACACTCGGAAAAGTAAACGACTGGATGGACTGCGGAAACAAAAACGCAACCGTAGAAACCAACAGCAAAATCCTTGAGTATGAAAGAGAAGCAATGCTGAATTTCCCGGCTTCTGCAGTTATCGAAAACTCTTTGATCATTCAGCCTTGTTTTATCGGGGAAAATGTGAAAATCTCCAACTCAAAAGTAGGCCCTGGAGTTTCTTTGGGAAACAATACGATTATTGTAAATTCAAACATCGAAAACTCTCTTATTCAGGAAAATACAAGAATCAATCATGGAAATCTTTCCAACTCAATGATCGGAAATTCTGCCCAGTATTTCGGCGTTGCAAGGGAAATTTCTTTGGGAGATTATTCAGTTTTGGATTTTTTGTCTAAATAATTTAGATTAGAAAATATTTAACTTAAATAAAGCATATCCAGGCCACACAAAATGTTTTGTGTGGTTTGGCGTTAATATTGCAACGTATTTTTTTAAAATTGAAAAAGGTAAATACATGAAAAACTGGATCGTAATATTACTATTGCTTTTTGTCGTAACCTCTTGTAAAACAAGAAATGCTGCAAAAAAGAGAAATAATAATGTTAAAATTGACAGCACATTCGTACTAGAAAACGACAACAGCCCGAAAGACGCCAACGAACCAGTGAGCGACAAACTTACCTTTTATGAACACGTCTTGGTACCGCCACAATTTGAGCAGATCAAGATCAATAGTAAGGTGAATGTAGAAACGGGGAGCTTTATCCCAACGCTGGATGCCACCATTTATATTGAAAAGGATAAAAAAGTGTGGATGAATCTTCAGGCGTTCATCATCAATGTTGCCCGAGGAATCGCTACTCCGGAAGGAATTAAAGGCCAGGATAAAACCAGCAAAACGTATATTGATTCAGATTTTGATTATCTTAATAATCTACTGAATGTCAATTTCATCGATTATAAATCTTTAGAAAAAATTCTGATGGGAAGGACTTTTGTAAAGATCAACGATTCGCAGTTTACCCTCACAAGAAATGCACAGGGCTTTAAAATGGCATCTAATGTCAACCAAAAGATCGTAACAGACGAAAAAACGAGAGAATATAAAATCGTTCTGAATTATGATACAAATTATGATTTATTAAGTGTTAATTTAAAGGATGTTTTGTCTCCCGATGAGCTTGAAGTGTCTTACAGCAATTGGGAAGAAATCAATGGAATCCGCCTTCCGAAAAATGTTAAAATAATTATAAAAGGTTCAAAAAGCAGTCAAATTTTAATGGAAAATACGAAATTTGACTTTTCGAGGATGGAAACACCCTATTCTGTGCCATCTAGTTACAAGAAAATTGAGATTAAATGATTAAAAAATTTAGCTTTTTAATTGGTATTTTGCTGTTCGGACTCTACTACGGGCAAGGTGGAAAAAAAGAACAACTGCAAAAACAAAATGCCGAACTTAAAAAACAAATTGCACAAATAAATACAGATTTAGCGAAAACCAGAAGCGAATCTAAACTTTCCGTTGCTTATCTAGATAATGTTAATAAGAAATTAATGTTACGCGAGAAGGTTTACAATAATACCCAAAAGGAAAAGCGTTTCATCGAAGACGAAATTTATCTTCGTCAGCTGGAAATCAACCGCCAAAACAGAGAACTGAAGGTTCTTAGAGATAATTATGCTAAAGTTTTGGTCAATGCTTATAAAAATAAAGGGGTACAAAATAAAGTAACCTTCATTCTTTCTGCAAAAAATCTGGGTGAAGCCATTCGAAGAGTTCAGTATCTAAAACAATATTCTGATTATCAGGACAAAAAAGCCGCTGAAATTACCGATGCCGCAGCACAGATTAAAAGAACCATTACGCAGCGACAAAATTCTGTAAAAGAAAAAGCCAATCTTTTGGTGAGCCAGCAAAAGGATTTAGTTACCATTAATGCTGAAAGAGCTCAAAAAGAACAGCTGGTAGCAGATTTTAAGAAAAATGAAAGCAAATTAACGGCAGAATTAAGACAAAAACAAACACAGTCTAAAGCATTGGAAGGCCAGATCAGAGCCATCATTGCAGAAGAAATAAGAATAGCAAAAGCGGAAGAAGAAGCCAGAAAAAAAGCAGAAGCTGAAAAAATCCGTTTAGCAAAAATTGCTGCAGAAAGAGAAAAAGCCAGAATTGAAGCTGAAAATAAAGCAAGAGCTGAAGCGCTGGAAAAAGAAAGACTAGCCGCCGAAGCTGAAGCCAGAAAAACAGCAGAACTGGCAGCAAAAAGAGCCGAAGAAGAAAGAAAACGAAGCCTGGATGCCGCAAAAGCGGAAGCTACAGCTAGAGACGAAGCAAGAAAAATCGCTGCGAAAAAAGCATCTGACGAAGCTGCAGCAAGAGCAAAAGAAGCAGCTGATAAAGTAGTTGCTGCCAAAGCTGCCGAAGCCGCATTGGCGAAGAAAAAAGACGACGACAAAAAAGCGGCAGAAACCAAAGCAATGACCAATTTTGGAGTATCTACCGTAGCAGGAAGCAATTTCGCCGAAAACAGAGGCAGAATGGGGTTCCCAGTAGATAAAGGACAAATTACCCATCGTTTCGGAAGACAGCCGCACCCGGTATTCAAAAATATTATGGAAGAAAACAATGGAATTAAAATTTCCGTTCCTTCCGGTACGCGAGCAAAATCTGTATTTCCGGGAACTGTTTCATCTGTATTGGCCAACAGCGACGGTACCAAAACCGTTATGCTGAAGCATGGTAATTATTTTACCATTTATTCCAACCTGGGAAGTGTAAATGTTTCCAAAGGCCAGCAAGTTTCCGCAGGAACTCCCGTTGGCGTTGTGGGACAGGATTTTGACGGATCTTATACGCTTGATTTTCAGGTATGGAACGGAACCACACCAGTTGATCCTTTAGGTTGGGTTTCTTATTAAAAAAGATTAACTTTGCAAAAAATTTAGAAATGAATACTTTAACAATACTTGCCTTATCTTGGCAACATATTTTAATCGTAGCATTAATTCTGGTATTACTTTTCGGAGGTAAAAAAATTCCTGAATTGATGAGAGGTGTAGGTTCTGGTATTAAAGAATTTAAAGATGCTGTAAAAGAAGAGGATAAACCCGGTTCTGAAAACAAAACAACGAATAATAATAATTCTTCTAGCAACTAAAAATTCTTTTAACATCAATGAATTTTACTGAGACCGCATGGAAAGTCTTCAACCAGAGTATTGAAGATTATCACGTGTCTGATGACGTTAACACTCTAATTAATAACCCTTTCGAAAAAAACACTTTGGAACGGATTTTGTATGCAAAGAACTGGATTGATACCGTTCAATGGCATTTGGAAGATATTATTAGAGATGAAAATATTGATCCAGCTGAAGCTCTTCTCCTTAAAAGAAGAATAGATGCCTCCAATCAGCATAGAACTGATATGGTGGAGTTTATCGACAGTTGGTTTCTTAATAAGTTTGAAAATATAACTCCTAAACCCGACGCAAAAATCAATACTGAAACTATCGCATGGGCGGTAGATAGGTTGTCAATTCTTGCATTAAAGGTTTATCACATGTCGTTAGAGGCCAATAGAGAATCCGCTTCTGAAGAACACAGGGCTAATTGCCAGGCAAAATTAGACGTTCTTCTTACCCAGCAGGAGGATCTTTCAACTTCTATAAATCAGTTGCTTACTGATATTGAAAACGGTGACGTTAAGATGAAGGTGTACAAACAAATGAAAATGTACAACGATGAAAGTCTTAACCCAATCCTTTATCAAAAGGGGCAACAGAAATGAAACGATTACTTTTTTTTGGAGTATTAACAATTATAACATCATCTTGTGCAACGGAAAAACCGAATTTTTCTCCGTTGTCTACTAGTTTCTATAGTGAAACGAAAGGTTCTGATTCCGACAGGGGGGCAAAAAACAATATTGAGATCAATGTAAAGGATAATGTAAATGCATCGGAAATCTCTAATCTTATCGCTACTTTTCCTCAGTTTAAAAACACTGCATTAAATGACGAGATTACCTCATTAAAGTATAGTTTGCAGAACTATTTGTATGCAATCGATGCCAACAATGCTTCGGGGAAAAACAGAGCGATTAAGAATTTTGAAAAGTCTTACAAAAAAATTCAGAAGCTGAGAGAAAATCTCAATAAAGATGATAATGAAGTTCTTAACAGATATTTGGTAAGATTAAAAACCAATATTTCTGCCATTGAAGATTCTATAAAAAGAAATTAAAAAACTAATAGGACATTAATGATTAAAATTCAGGCGGAAGCCAACGTTCCTACGGAACACGGTACTTTCCGAATGATTGCTTTCTCCGAAAACGAAAATGATTGGATGCCTCACATGGCCATTATCGCAGAGCATACAGACTTCTCAAAACCTGTAAATGTGCGTTTCCACTCAGAGTGTATCACCGGAGAAGTTTTCCATTCAAAAAAATGTGAATGTGGGCAGCAACTCGACGCTGCAATGAAATATATCCATGAAAATGGAGGGATCATTATTTACCTTCGACAGGAAGGAAGAAATATAGGGATCATTAATAAATTAAAAGCATACTCTTTACAGGAAAAAGGATTTGATACTGTAGCAGCGAATCTGGAACTCGGACTACCTGCAGATGACAGAAACTTTGGAGTAGCAATTGAGATTTTAAATCTATTGGATGTAAAAGACATCAACCTGCTTACCAACAATCCTGAAAAGGTAAAATATGTAAAAGAAAGCAATATCCATCTCAACTCCAGGATTCCTTTACAGATTCCTGCCAACGAGATCAGTAAAGGCTACTTACAGACAAAGAAAGATTATTTTGGTCATTTACTCGATGATAATGACAATTAAATAAAACAAAACTCTAATAGAAAATTCTATTAGAGTTTTGTTTTTTAGTAAATAAAAAACTCAAATACTCTTTTTGATGAATAATTCACTAACAGAGGGATATTTATTTTTTTAATCACTACTTTTGCACACGAAAACATATAATATTTATGAATAAAAAATTATTTGCATTGTTATCAGTGCTATTATTAACAAGTTGTGTAACTAATGATATTGTTAATGAACAAAATGAAGACCCAATAACTGCGGAAAAAGCATTAAAATCTAATCAAGCATTAGTTAGCAATAAAAGCTTTGATAATGTTGTAATGGATTTATCCTTTGAAAAAGGGATAATTAATGAGGGCAGTGGTTGCTCATTTGAGTATATGATAAGTCCTAATGGTTCAACTTATACTTCTACCGCATGTTATGGTCCAAACCCAGTAGATCAAAATGGTTATTTAATAAGAGGATATGGAAAACCCATGAGGGCATCTGCAATGAGAGGGAATCCTTGGAGAGGTGTTAAACTTGAGGCTAAGAACAAACCGAAAGAAATCATCAATGGAGGACATACTGAATTAGCAAACAGTGAACGTTCAAATGCAATATCAATAGAATTCCCTTTTCAAGCAAACGTTACATATGAAATTACTTTAAGTACTCGACTAACCGATTATATTAAGGTCATCAAAAGTCCCAGTGGGCTAGGCAATACTCCAATTGCTGACCAATATGATATAGATAAAAGTGAAGCTTTTCCTACAATTGACTTACAGTTAGTAGAAACCCCAGTAATACCAGGCAATGATCCTTGTTCAAATACACCTGTAGTACCATCACAATTTTTAGCACCACCAAATTACACTAGAAAACAAAAAGCTGAGAAATCCACAGAATGGGCACATGAAGAGAAAACTTTTACATTTTATTTTTCTACAAAAGAAAATAAGCAGGCAATGTTAATTAAATTTTTACCTGAGATTAGCAATGGAAGGAACCCTTCATATGTTCCTGAAAGTTATTTTTGGTTAGATATTCGGAATATTAAAATAGTACAAAAGCCTTTTGATGCTTCATATTATATAGCCCCACCTCCACCAATAAATAATAATCCTTGTCCTGGATTTAGGCGTTGTCCATAAAAAATAAAGCTCCAGGATTAATTCTGGAGCTTTTTTGTAATTATAAAAAACTGAAAAGATATACTAATTATTTGGTAGCCTTAATGTTGATTACCTTAGAATCATCAAGATTATAATACTTAATAACGCTATTATAGTCTTCATAATTTACACTTGCATTTTTATTTGCACTTGCGGGAACCAATACAATTCTAAATTTTTGATTATTTAAATATTGATTTGCTTCACTAGCGCTCAATGTCGTCAAATCAAAATTTTCATCATCAATTCTAATTTGTACATTCTGACTATCAAAAACAAAGTTATATTGAAATTCTCTGTTGCCTGATAAATACATCATTTTAGGAATCAATTGCCAAGAATCTCCTAAATATCTGTATACCAAAACTACATCTGTAGATTCAATATTAATACCCTGGGTAAATGCATAAGAATTTGCATTAGTAAAATTCCCTGTAACATCTCTCATCTGAGAATAAGTATCCCCATCTCCTACTACATTATCATTATCATCACAGCTGAATATAAATAAGCTTACGAAAGCTAATAATAAAATTGGAAGAAATTTTTTCATTTTATAAAAGTTTAGTTATTATTTATAAAGCGTATTCAAATCATATACCAAAAATTTCAAAAACTTTGTTTTCATCGTTTTTTTAATTGTATTTTTGTTCTTATTCAAAAATTATGAAGAAACTGGTTTATACTTCGCTCTTTATTTTCTTATTTCTAAGCTCTAAAATTACAGCTCAATATCAGCCTAAAAACATGTCTAAAGAAGATTTAAAAAAGGCTCATCAATGGGTTGATAAAACATATAAAACCCTTTCACAAGATGAAAAACTGGGACAGCTCTTTATTGTTGCCCTTTACACAAACAAAGGTGAAAACGAAATCAACAATGTAAGGAATATAGTTCTTAATGATAAAATCGGAGGTTTGATCCTGATGCAGGATGATGCGGCAAGAGAAATTACTTTGGTAAATGAATTTCAGCAAAAATCAAAAATCCCTTTAATGATCGGAATGGATGCAGAATGGGGATTATTCCAAAGAATTGCGACGGCTCATAAATTTCCTTGGGCAATGACCTTGGGAGCCATTCAGGATAAAAAATTAATCGAGCAGATGTCTGCCAAAATCGCGGAAGACTGTCACAGAATGGGTATCAATTGGGATTTTGCACCGGTTGTTGACGTCAATACCAACCCAAACAATCCAATCATTGGAAACAGAAGCTTTGGTTCTGAAGTGAATAATGTTATCAGTTCCGCACTAGCCTATTCAAACGGTCTTCAGGATAATAATATACTTGCAGCGATCAAACATTTCCCGGGACACGGCGATACGAGTACCGATTCTCACCTTGATCTGCCTGTTGTTTCCCATAACTCGGAAAGATTGAATAATATAGAATTAGCACCATTCAAAGCATTGATGAATAAAGGAATCGGTGGAGTGATGGTTGCGCATTTATATGTCCCTGCTTTGGAATCTGGAAAAGGAATTCCCGCTTCGGTTTCTAAGAATATTATTACAGGTTTATTGAAAGATAAATTAGGCTATAAAGGTTTAATCATCACAGATGCCCTAAATATGGGTGCTGTAGCCAACAAATACAAACCGGGAGAGCTCGACGCGATGGCTTTCAAGGCTGGAAATGATATCATGCTATTTTCTCAGGGTGTTGCAAACGGTAAAAAATTAATTCAAAAAGCTATTGATAACGGAGAAATTCCCCAATCAAGAGTGGAGGAAAGTGTGAAAAAGATTCTTCTGACAAAATATTTCCTTGGGTTATATCAATACACTCCGAAAAATCCTGAAAATATAAATACAGATTTAAATAATGATTCTCATAAAGTTTTAGTTCAAAATTTATATTCAAACGCATTGACTTTATTAAAAGACGAGAAAAAATTACTTCCATTAACGGGAAAACAAGTCTATTATGTTCCTTTGGAAGAAGCACCGTATCAAACTTTTGCTAATCAATTAGGATCAAATGTCATCATTAAAAAAGCTGATGAAATTAATACAATTCCAGCCAATTCTACTGTGATTGTAGGTTTTCACAAAGACAATTCAACAGCTTACAAACCCTATAAAATTTCAGCGGAATCTAAAAAAGTGTTAGCCGATTTAACGAATAATCAAAATGTTATCCTTAATGTTTTCGGAAGTGCTTACGCATTGAAGGACATTGATATTTCAAAAGTCTCAACGGTTCTTGTTTCCTATGAAAACAATGACGATTCGATGACGGCAACAGCCAACGCTTTAAACGGAAAAACAAAAATCTGGGGCAGACTTCCTGTCCTGGTCAATGATAAATTAAAAGCAGGAATGGGAATGGATTTCAACCCACAAACTGCTTCTACAGGTGTGAATTCAACAATATTTACAACATCAAAACAACAATAAACTAATGAAAATAGGCATACTTTGCTATCCAACATACGGAGGAAGCGGAATCGTAGCAACAGAACTGGGAATGTCCCTCGCCAACAAAGGCTATGAGGTTCATTTCATCAGCTCGGCTCTTCCGGCTAGGTTAGATATCACCAATCCGAATATTTTCTTTCACAGGGTGAATGTTCAGACGTATCCGCTGTTCCAGTACCAACCTTATGACATTGCATTAAGCTCGATGATTTATCGTGTTGTCAATCTTTACAAGCTGGATTTGCTTCACGCGCATTATGCGATCCCTTACGCTTACGCAGCTTTTACGGCAAAACAGATGTTGAAGGAAGATAACAACGATATTCCTTTGGTCACAACGCTTCACGGAACGGATATTACGTTGGTGGGTCAGCATCCGAGTTACAAACATGCGGTGGAATTCTCTATTAATCAATCCGATGCGATCACTTCGGTTTCTGAAAGCTTAAAAAGAGACACCTTACAGTTCTTTAAAATTAAAAAAGAAATTCAGGTGATTACCAATTTCATTGACAATTCGGAATTTGATGAATGTAATGAATGCCAAAGAACACAATTTGCCAATCCTGATGAGAAAATTTTAATCCACGTTTCCAATTTACGTCCGGTAAAACGTGTGGATGAAGTTTTGCAGATTTTTAAAAATGTGGAGAAAAAGGTAAAATCAAAATTAATCATTATTGGCGAAGGTCCTGATATGGAGAAAGTTAATCAGTTTTTAGAAGAAAATCCTGATTTGATTTCCAAAATTCGTTTGCTTGGAAAAGTAAATGACCTGTACCGAATTCTTCAGCTTTCCGATGTATTTTTATTGCCTTCTGAGCAGGAAAGTTTCGGTTTGGCGGCATTGGAAGCGATGGCTGCAAACACTCCGGTGATCAGCTCGAACGCGGGCGGAATTCCTGAGGTGAATATCCAAGGTGAAACCGGATTTTTGGCTGAAATCGGGAACGTGGAAGCGATGAGCAATTATTGCATTAAATTATTGAGCAATGAGGAGCTTTTAACCAAAATGAAGAAAAACGCGAAAGAACAAGCGATAAAATTCGATTTGAAAAACATTCTTCCTATATACGAGGAAATGTATAGAACAACGATCGAAAATTTTAAAAAAGAGTTGACAAAAGTGTAGCACTTCTGCTATATTTGCGTTGCACTCATGACGGAAAAATTACTTCAATATCTTTGGAACTTTAAGGTTTTCAAACATTTTGACTTCAAGGATATTGAAGGAAATCCCGTTGAAATATTAGATTTCGGAAAATGGAATACCGATTCCGGCCCGGATTTTCTGACGGCAAAAATTAAAATCAACAACATTATTTTCGCCGGAAACATCGAACTTCATGTAAAATCTTCCGACTGGATTTTTCACAATCATTCTCAGGATCCCAATTACCAAAACATCATTCTTCATGTTGTTTTTCAGAATGATATTGATATTCACGAATTCAAAAGCAACCATATTCCGACACTGGAACTGAAGAATTATATCGAGGAAAATATTCTCTGGAAATACGAAAAACTGGTCAGCGGAAATCAATTCATTCCCTGCGAAAACATCATCAGTTCTGATCAAATTCCTTTCAATTTTCATGAAGAAAATGTGCTGAAAAAGCTGGAAGAAAAATCTTCAGATATCGAAAAAAGTTTAGAACAGTTTAAAAATAATTTTGAAGCGGTCTTATTTCACAATCTTGCCTATTCTTTTGGTTTGAAGGTGAATGCATTTATCTTTAAACAAATTGCAGAAAGTATCGATTTTACGATCATTAACAAAATCAGACAAAATGAAACTCAGCTCGAAGCCCTATTATTCGGTATTTCTGGCTGGCTGGAAAATCCGGAAGACGAACAAATGAAAATATGGAAACGCGAGTTTGATTTTATTAAAGCTAAATTTTTAATTTCCGATTTAAAATTTCATCCGAAGTTTTTAAGATTAAGACCTCCGAATTTTCCGACCATCCGTTTGTCCCAGCTTGCCAATTTGTATCATCAGCATCAGAATTTGTTTTCAAAAATTATCAATGCTAAAAATTCCGGTGAATTATTTGAAATATTCAACACTATAAAAGCTTCGGAATATTGGGATCATCGTTTTAATTTCGGGAAAACTTCAACAGTTGATCAACCAAAAACTTTAAGCAAAGATTTTATTGAATTAATTATTTTAAACACCATTTTACCTTTAAAATATACCTATCATAGATATCACAACGAGGAAATTGCCGGTGAAATTTTAAACTTTTATAAAAATATTCCAGGTGAAAAAAATTCAGTAATCAATGACTGGAAAAAAACAGGATTAAAAATAAAAACCGCATTGGAAAGTCAAAGTCTGATTTATCATTTTAAAAATTCCTGTGAAGAAAAAAATTGCTTAAATTGCAGTATTGGATTTAAAATTTTAAAAGAATCTTCAAATGTTTGACAATATCCGACATAAAATGGAAAGAGAATGGTTTGGTGTTCTTACAAGAACGGGCACTAAGCTGGGAATTCCTGTATCCAAGCTCAGGGTTTTCTTCATCTACTCTACTTTTGCTACGGCAGGTTTTTTCTTTTTAATCTATCTCGGACTGGCATTTACACTTTGGGTGAAAGATATTTTTATCACCAGAAGACCCAACGTTTTTGATTTATAGCTATGGAATTTTTACAGATCGACTCATTGGAAGATTACAGAATAAAAGAAATCTTCAGCTCCTACTCGTCTACCTTTCCGGAAGATGAACGCAGAGATTGGGAGGAATTTATTGCTCTTTTTTCGAATGCAAAAGTTAAAATAATTTCCGTTTTACATGAGTCAAAAAACATTGGCTATCTGATCCTTTGGGAACTCAGCAATTATACTTTCGTAGAACATTTTGAAGTGTTTGCCGAATATAGAAATCAAAAATTGGGATCTTACATTACCAACTATTTATTCGAAAATTATCCCAGAATTATTTTAGAAATCGAACCAGATCATTTGGGAGATGATGCCAAAAGGAGGTATGCTTTTTATCAGCGAAACGGATTCAATTTAATTGATGAAATGTACGTGCAGCCCAGCTATGGAAAAGATAAAAAGTCACTGGATTTATGGCTACTCGCCAATTATATCCCTGAAAATCTGCAGGATGTAAAAGATGAAATCTATGATGTCGTTTATCATTAAAATATAAATCCTAAGTGTAATACTTTGGATTTTTTGTTTTCCCACGGATTACACAGATTTGCACAAACGTTATGTATATTAAATTAAAAATTATGCTCAATCATCTGTGCAAATCTGTGTAATCCGTGGGAGAAAAATTAATTCACTTCATATTCCAATTTTATCGTAATGCTCGCTTCTTTTTCTTTGGAAGAAGTATTGAAAGTTCCCCCGTATGAATAATCTTCATTGGAATTCGGAGCGGTAATCTGAATGATACCCATTGTCGCTTTTTTCAGATTTCCCAGACTGCTTCCAGAATTTTCTGCGATTTTTTCGGCGCGTGCTTTGGCATCTTTTGTGGCGGCGGCGATCATTTCCTGCTTTACGGTTGCTAATTTGGTGTAAAAATAATTCGGGGAAGAGGATGTAAATTCGATTCCGCGATTGATAATTTCCGTGATATTTCTGGAAAGATTTTCAATTTTCGCAACTTCTTTACTTTCAATGGAAACTTTTTGCGTGAGATCGTATCCTGAAAATTCACCCTGAACATTATTGCCGTTTGAATCCGTATAATTTCTGAATTGTTTTTGAATATCTACGGAAGAAAAAACAATTTCACCTTGCTTAATTCCTTTTGATAGCAAATAATCATTAATAATTCTCCGGTCTAACGCCAATTCATCGTAAGCCGCCTTTAAATCAATATTATTTTTAGAAAAACTTCCCGACCAGGTAATTAAATCGGAAGTAAATTGCTTGGTTCCCAAACCCGTCACAGAAATCGTATTTTCAGATTTGTTCCTGTTTTTTATCGCACTTCCGAGAAGTCCGAGACCGATAATAAATCCAATTGCAGCAATGGCAATGGCGATGATATTTTTATTCATAAAACTTTGTGAATTTGATTATTATAATTTTAAAACTGATATTATTTCAAATTATTACATCAATTCTCATTCCAAAATTTTAAGATTTTTTTAACATTTATTTTTCAAGCTTGCTTTTCTTTAATCTTTCAACATACAACGGTATTGTTTCCTCTAGCCGAAGCAAGGCTCCCGCTAGATTCTTGGCTTTTACAAACGTTCTCACCTGTGGTTTTGTTAAAAATGAAAATTCAATAAACTCGGAAATTCTCTCTTTAGGAATTCCTTCTTTGGTAAAATATTCGTCTTCTACCCTATTTCTGATCCAGGAAATATCGTCCTGCAAATCATCATACCGATACTGCCGTTTCTGCCTTCTTGCCTTTCCGCTGATCAGATCATACACTCCCTGAACGTTCAGACTTCCCAGCAACATGGGTAGCAATACTTCTTTTACTTCCGCAGGTTTTTCACGCATTTTGCCGACCGGCTGTGGAAGCCCGACCGCATCCTGAACTATTTTCCCTTTATCTACTTTGGCTACAGCTCTTGAATCTTTCGATAAATCTCCCGTAATTTTCTGAAGCTCTACCTCCTCAATTTCCTGCGGAATTTTGATCATTGTAATGAACAGAAAAGGATTATATCCATTTTTAAGGACTCTTAATGAAGCCCTTTCATAGTTGGTTTTTATAAATCTTATTTCATCATTGGCAGACGCTTCAATAGAAAATTCTCCGGAAGCGTTGGTGAGAACTTTTTTATCAGAAGAAACATTAATCACCGTAACAGCGCCCAAATCAAAACCATTGTCATCCGAAATCTTTCCCGTCACCGTTTGCTGCGAAAAAAAATTAGCAAAGATGAAGCAAAAAACCATGTACAAATTTTTAATAATTTGATTTTTCATCAGAAATTATTTTAAACTTACGGCGTTTTATAGGAAGAAATTCTGTTTAAGACAGCACTTTTGAATCTGTTCAGGTCGGCTTCACTGCAGTAACCGTATTTCAGGATGGTTTTTCTTTCGAAGCCCGTTCTGAAAATATAAAGTATAAAATGCTGAATCTGCGGCTTATCGATCTTTAAATCTTCGAAAAATTTATCCCCCAAAGCCGTTTGAATATAACTCATCAAGTCGACATCGTCCCATTTATCTTTAATTTTTCCAAATGAAAAAACACCTTTCGTAACCGGTTGTACAAATTCTCCGGGTCTTGCGGCCAAAACTCGCGGATCAGACTTTTGAGCCATATATTTTCCCAGATCGCTTTTCAGCTTTTGTACTTTCCTGGGAGGATTCAGGTTTTTAGAATCTATTTTAATATCTCCCGTCACGCCCTTTTTGATTTCAACTTCAGCGATGAGAATGGCTGTTCTTATTAACGTTACATTAATCGGCGAAGCGATATTTTCTTTCGTCACCTTTTCATTGGCTCGTTCAAAACCCGGTTTCACAAAACGTAATTCATCACCCGCTCTTCCGGAAATCATAAAATGTCCGTCACGATTGGTCAAAACCCTTTCATCCGTCCGGATATTGATGACTGTAACGTCGGGAATTTCAGTTTTATCTTCAGAAGTAATTTTCCCGAAAATATAATCCTGGGCATTAATATTGATGAAAAATAAGGTAAATAAACAAAAGAATAGTTTAAGTTTCACGGGCTGTTTTTTATAAAGCAAAACTAAAGTTATTTTTAAATTATACCATAAGTTTAACCACAGTTAACGTGTTTTAGGATTTATTTTAGATTTTAAATTTCAAAACTGTTAAATAGCAGACTGAAATTGTTAAAATTTCACTTAAAATTTAATTAACTTGCACTTTCAATTCTACTCAAAAATGCAAAATTCTTATACAGTTATCAATGCTTCAGCGGGTTCGGGGAAAACATATGCCCTCGTTCAGCGCCTTTTGATGATCTGTCTTCGATATCCTAATCAGCAGCAATCGATCAGGAATATTTTGGCACTGACTTTCACCAACAAAGCGGCCAACGAAATGAAGGAAAGAATTTTGTCGTGGCTGGGAAATTTTACAGCAAACAATTTCGCTGAAAATGCAGATTTAAAGAATATTCAAAAAGCTTTTGAAGAAGAAGGATTAAAAATTACCATTGATGAGCTTCATAACCGTGCAAAAAAATTATTGGATTATGTTCTGCACAATTATTCTACTTTAAATATCGGAACGATTGACAGGTTCAACTCACGATTGGTAAGAAGTTTTTCTTATGAATTGGGTTTGGCGAAAAATTTTAACCTTGAAATTGAAGCAGAACCATTTTTGATTGAAGCTGTTGACAAAATGCTCGATCAGATCGGGGAAAACGATGTGATTTCCAATTCTTTCATGGATTATGTCGATTATAGCCTGGAAAATAATGAGAGAATTAATTTAAATAAAAGCCTTTACGATTCGGCGAAGGAATTTGTGAAAGATATTCATTATGAACATCTTAAAAACAACAAAGACTTCGATAACACGAATTATGAAAATATTAAAAACACCCTCCGTAAAGAAATTGTTTTTAATAAAAAGCAGGCCGTAGACATTGCCACCAAGTCCATCGAATTATTTCAATCAAAGAATATTGAAATTGATGATTTTGCACAGGGAAAAAACGGAATCGGAGGATTTTTTACTAAAGTTCTGGATTTTTATCATCAAAAAAGACCAGGATTTCCCTTTCCTACCACCGCGGAAGAATCGGTTGTAAATAACTATCGAAAGGGAGCTTCTTCAAAATCTAAAAGTAAAGAACCCGAAATTTTCGAAATTCTGGATCAGCTATTGGAAAACAGAATGCAGCTAATTCTTTTATACATTGAAACCCAGAAAAAAGAGAAAATTTTATCGGCACTTCTTCCTTTGAAAGTTAATAAAGATATTCAGGATGAATTGAAAAAAATTGAAGAAGAAAATGACTTGGTTCTGCTTTCAAAATTTAATATTTTAATTAATGAAAATCTCCGAAATGAGCCATCTGCCTTTATTTATGAAAAAGTAGGTTCCCAGTTTCAGCATTATTTTTTCGATGAATTTCAGGATACTTCAGAATTGCAGTGGCAGAATTTCGTTCCGTTACGGGATCATTCCGTTTCTACGGAAAATACTTCTTTTACATTGGTAGGAGATCCAAAGCAGAGTATTTATCGCTTCCGTGGTGGTGAAAGTAAGCTGATGCTTGATATTATCAATAAAAAGGAAATTTCGCCAAAAGAAGCCGAACTTCTCATTTTAAAAGATAACTGGCGAAGTGCAAAAAATATTGTAAAATTCAACAATGACCTTTATAAATTTCATTCTGATATTTTAGAGGAAGAGCATAAAAATATTTTCGGAACCGATGCCGAGCAAAACCCGAAATCAGGCATTGAAGGCCGGGTGAAAGTAAACCTCATCGAAAATCTTACCAACGAAGATTTTTACAACGACACTTCCGAGAGGATGCGGAAAGATATACAGGAAAGCCTGGATAATGGTTTTAAATTTTCTGATATTACGATTCTTTGCCGTGGAAATTTTGATATTTTCAGCTATTCACAAAAATTAGGAAACCTAAAAGTTAACTACAAAGGTGAAGAAACCAATATTAAAACGATCTCCGAAAAAGGTTTGACATTGGAACTATCCAACACCCTGAAAGCTGTCATTGAGTTTTTGAAATGGGAAGTCAATCCGAAGAATAAACCTAATTTAATTATGATGATGTACTATCTGAATAAATTGGGAAGGATTCATATGGCCGATTTCACTTTGGAAATGAAAGAAATTCTGGATATTGAGTCACATGAAGAGATTCTACAGTTTATCCAGCATACCTATTCACTAAAACTGAAGCAGGATCATTTTCCAAAATTCAATTTATACAACTTCGTAGAATATTATATCAACGAATTTTCGGTTGAAAATAAAGAAACGGATTTTCTTCTTAATTTCTTGGAAATGCTTTTCAATTTTACGCAAAATGCAGGCGCAAGTACGAAAGAATTTCTAAAATATTGGGATGAGGAAGCGTCAACTTACACGATTCAGGCTTCGGAAAATATTGATGCCATACAGATCATGACCATTCACAAGGCAAAAGGTCTGGAATTCCCGATCGTTTTTATCCCGATGATGAATAAAAATCGTGATGCCGAATTTACCAATTGGTTTGAAACGAGTACTGATGCGGTTTTGAAGTCGGTAAACATCAATCAATTTAATAAAAATCTTGAAGTTTATGATGAAGAAATAGAAAAATTCAACCGTCTGAATTCGTATAAAAATTTTGTCGACAGGCTCTGTCTGCAGTACGTTGCAACTACGCGACCAGTTGAACAGCTGTTTTTCTATATTCAAAAAGCGAATAAAACTTCGAATAATTTAGAACTTTTAGAATTTCTTCAATCGAGAAACCCTGAAAATCTGGATGAATTTGATTTGTATGAAATTAATCCCGACATGCTGAAAAAGCATTCAAAGGATAAAACCTCATCATTTAAAACAAAAGATATCCGCAACCTGAAAAATATTAACGAAAAAAGCACTTCTATAAAAATTGCTACTCCTTCGAAAAACTACCAGGTAAGAAATGAAAAGGTGAGAATTGGTCTTTTTGTCCATGAATTATTATCCAAAATCAATACTGAGAAAGATATTGCCAAAGTTCTGGAAAGTTATGTTCTAGAAGGGCAGATCACCACCGATGAAAGGAATGATATTAAAGAAACATTAGAACAAATCATCCAGACATATTCTGAATTTTTTGACGAAAAATGGGAAGTGATCAATGAAAAAGACATCATGATTTCAGAAAACGGAGAAAGCCGAATGTATCGTCCCGACCGGATTTTGAAAAGCGATGAAGGCTATATTATTGTTGATTTTAAAACAGGGGAAGAAACGGAGAAAAATGAAAGGCAGATCGAGAATTACAGGAGGATTCTGGAGCGTTTGGGAAGGAAGGTTTTGAAGACGCAACTTATTTATTTATAAACGTTTCTGGGGGCTCGTCTTTGACGAGCCCCCAGAAACTATATATTGCTGATAAATAATCAAATTAAGCTGTTGGATCCGGAGTAAACACTCTCTGCGACAACTCCTGATCAAAAAGATAAAGCGCAGATGGATTGTCGCTTACCATTTTAATTTTAGTAACGTATTGCGATGCGCTTGCTTCCTCCTCCACTTGCTCGTTGATAAACCACTGCAGAAAAGAAGTTGTAGCAAAATCACCCTCGTCGTTGGCATTTTTCACAATGTTAAAGATGCTTTTCGTTACTTTTTTCTCATGCTCTAGTGCTTTTTCAAAAATGTCGATAGCATTTTCAAATTCGTGCGGTGGTTTTGGAATTTCTCCTATGATGATCTCACCCCCTACGTCATTCAGATAATCAAACATCTTGTCTGCGTGCATCAGTTCTTCTTTGCTTTGCACTCTGAAATAATTGGCAATCCCGTCCAGATCTTTTCCTGAAAACCATGCAGACATTGAAAGATAATATTGTGCGGCGTATTGTTCGTGAGCTATTTGTTCGTTAATTAATTTTGCAATTTTCTCGCTAACCATAAGTAATAAATTTATAGTCAAAATTAGGGAATAAATGACCGAAATCAAAAGATTTAATTAAAATTAATAGAAAAAGAGCGGAATAAATCCCGCCCTCATAACATTAAAAAATCAAAATTATAAACTATTAATTGGCATCCGGAGTTGCCGTATTCATTGGTTTCTTCATCATTCTATCTCCTTTCATGCCTCTTTGCTTCATCTCTGTTTTTCTTTGCTCCATTTTAGCTTTTCTGTCTGCCTGCCATTTATCGTACTGCTCCGGCGTTAAGATATTCTTCATATCTGCATCCATCTGTGCTCTCTTGGCTTTCATCTGCTCCATTTTAGCCTGTCTCTGATCTTTATTTTTATCAAAATCAGCTTTCATTTCAGCTTTTCTTCTTTCGTGAAGTGCTTTGATTTTCTCCACCTGACCTTGATCCAGATTTAAATCTTTTTGCATCTGAGCCAAATGCTCCTGTTCTCTTTGTTGCATTTTCTGATGCATTTCAGCTCTTTTTGCCTGTTTATCCTGTGGAGTCGTCTGTTGAGCCATTGCAAAACTTCCTATTCCGATAAATGCTATTGCTAAAACTAATTTTTTCATCTTTTTAAATATTTAATTAATTGTTATACATCTTTTTGATTATTAGTTAAATTAAAAGTTAAATGGAATTATTCATAAAAAAAGTTAAATTTCAATATAAAATAATTAATTAACGAAAAATAAAAAGAGCAGATCATTACAACCTGCCCTTCACACCACTTAAATATAATATATGAAAATTAATTCTTAGCAAATCCGTTTCGGAAACCACCGTTTCCTCTACCTTCATTTCCTCTGTTTTGTTCTCTCGGTGCAGAATTTTCACCTCTTCTGAAGCCACCTTCATTTCTGCCGCCTCCATTGTTTTCTCTTCTCGGAGCGCTTTCTCTTCTTACTTCACCGCCTCTGAAACCCCCACCTCTATTCTCATTTCTATCAGCACGGAAACCTCCATCGTTTCTTACTCCATTATCATTATTTCTTCTGAAGCCTCCTTCATTTCTTACGCCATTGTCATTATTTCCTCTGAAACCTCCATTGTTTCTTACTCCGTTGTTATCATTTCTGAAACCTGAGTTATTATTATTTCTGTTATCAGACTGATTACGGAAACCACCATTATTACCATCTCTCACCGATCCTCTGAAACCGTTATTCGGTCTCTGGCTTCTTACAATATTGAAAGTCGGGTTGTCATATCTGCGGAATTTCGCTCTGTCTACTCTGTAGATATTGATGTTTACGTTTCTGTAACGAGGCATCGGTCTGCAGATTGAAGCATAATGCGTTCTTCTATAGTTTTGGAAGTAGACAACTGGGCTATAACCGCGATAATAATTATTTTGGAAAACCACAAAAACTCTCGGTCCCATGATTCTCTGTAGCGCGTAGAATCTGTCGTAATACCATCTGTCCGGATTGTATCTGTAAAAATTATTCCATGCTGAAAAGCTTACATACAGATTATTCAATCTTAAAATCTGGTCAATCTGCCAGCGGCTTAATCTGTTTTGATTGAAGAACACATTCCAGTTGATACTTACAATACTGTTCCTGTAATCGTTATAGTTGGTCTGGTAATAATCACTTGGATAATAATCCTGAGGATAATTGTAGTAATAATCATCAGGGAAATAATTTTGATCATCTTCATCACTATAATATCCGTCATTCTGATAATATCCATCATTTTGATTATACCCGTCATCATCACCCCATCCGTTATTTGGATACTGCTGAGCAAACGACAGTGTCGCCAGACTCATTGCAAAACCGATTAATATTTTTTTCATTTCTATAGTCGTTATTGGTTAATATATAGTAGAATATCTCTATTCTATCTTTTGGATATAAATACAAAAAAGAAGTTAAATCTTTCGATAAAACTTCTTTTAAATTATTATTAACTAATTGATAATCAAATGTTAAATTTACAATCTGCCACTATCTTTTATCCAATCTGCTATTTTTTGATTAAAATTTTTCTGCTCTTTTAAATCTTCCAGATTCAGATGCATTCTGTATCTCCAGTAATGAGGGAAAACTGCAGGATTATTAATTCTTTCATTATTTAAATTCTTGTTAGCCAACTCTTTATCTGTCGCTAAAAACTCCTGAATAGGGAAAATAGCCAGCATCGCATCGTTATAAAGATGCTGCTTCATGATAATTTCTGCAAGATGAGCATCCATTTCTTCAGGTGCTTTTCCGTATTGCGTTAACTGCTGATTAAAATATTTCTGAGTAAGCGCCGGATCTTCCTGCCACCACTGCCTCAAAGTTGAGCTGTCGTGGGACGAAGCCGTTACTACATTCAGATAGCTTGCATTTTTCGGGTTATAAAACGGAATATCATCAGAAGGCATACGCTGTACTTTCAGGGCAATAATAGCCAATTCGTCCATCACTACAGGGACACAATCCGGAACCATTCCCAAATCTTCACCACAGATCAGCATTTTGGTAGCATTCAACAGCACTGGAAGTTTTTCCATGGCTTTTTCATACCAAAGATGATCCTGTCTTCTGAAGAAATAATCGTGATACAGATCATAGATTGATTTTTTCTCCCAATCTGAAAGGTATTTGTAAGAATCTGTACGGTACACATTGAATCTCGGATGATACACAATCTGTCCGTTTTTCTCTTCAATTAAAAACAACACATTTGCACAAAGTGAGATCAGCTGCTCTTCAATCGGGCCACGTGGTTTTTTCTTAAAGAAATCGGATAATTTTCTCTGCGTATTAAATTCTTCTTTAAATGAATATGTTCCGTCCTGATTAGTATTAATAAATTCAAGAGCTTTACCGCTATCTTCACCAAAATAATTCCAAAGAATCTGATCGTTGATAAACGGCTTGCAATATCTGTCAAAATTAAACGGAATATGCCACGCATTGAATTCCTCCAACGTAATCGGCACCGCAGGATAAAAATATCCTAAAATCCCTTGTGTAGCAGAAATTGGCATTCTCCATATTCTGAAAAATCCTAAAATATGGTCAATTCTCATGGCATCAAAATACTGTTCCAATGCTTTGAATCTGCTTTTCCACCACTTGTAATCGTTGGCTTTCATGGCTTCCCAATTGTAGGTCGGGAATTCCCAGTTTTGACCAAGTTCTGTAAATTGATCCGGCGGTGCTCCGGCCTGGAAATCCATTCCGAAAAGTTCGGGTTCAGTCCATGCTTCAACAGAATGTCTGTAAATCCCGATCGGCAAATCACCTTTTACGGAAATTCCCAGATTATGGGTATAATCAATCGCATCCTTCAACTGCCTGTGAAGCTGATACTGAACCCAGGCGTGAAGCATCGAATCATCATAATCTTTACTTTTTGTTGTAAAAAATGGAGCGATTTTTCCTGCGATATATTTTTTATGCGTCTTCCATTCGTTGAAATTCGGTGTTTTATATTTATCCCTCAACACACAGAATGCAGCATAAGGAATGAGCCAGCTTTCATTGTCTTTAATGAATTTTTTAAAGTTCCTGTCTTTATAAATCTTTTCTTTATCTTCATTAAAAACAGCTTTAAGATATTTCCATTTTCCGGAAATCATCTTTTCGTAATCGATTAACTCTAATGAATTTAATTCTGCCTTTTCTTGCTCATATTCTTCAACTAACTCTTTCGGTAAATTAAAATCAAGATTTTCCAAAGAAATATATTGAGGATGCAGAGCGTACACAGAAACCGCTGCGTAAGGATAGGAATCTGTCCAGGTATAATTAGCCGTCGTATCATTGATCGGAAGAATCTGAATAATTCCGAGATTGGTTTCTTTGGCCCAATCTGCCAGTTTTTTCATATCCGAAAATTCTCCGACCCCGAAACCGTCTTTCGTCCTCAATGAGAAAATCGGAACAGCAACTCCGGCATCATGATACATCTGATACAGCTTGAATTTGAAATAGTGATTTGAAACTACATGCAGTACATCTTTCAAGAGATTTGGAACTGCAAATCTGTTTTCACCGGTCTCAACATCGATTACCCGACCTTCGTTAGTATCATAAAGGCAATATTTGTATTGAATAAATTCATTTTCCGGAATTTCCACGGAAGTTTCCCAAACTCCAAAATCAGTCTGAGATAAGTGAATTGCTTTTTCATAATCCCAACTTCCCAGAGAAGGCGTACTTCCGAACAAAACAATTTTCCAATCCGGGTTATAGATCGGCGCCTCAATTCGGAACAGATGGGTATGCTTTTTTAAAACTGAAATTTTTTCAGGTGAAAACTGATTCAGTTTATTGTAAAGAATTTTGTTATTTAAATAATTTTCTGGAAAATTTTTATTATTCCACTCATCGAAAATGATAAACTCTTTATAATTATGAGGAAAATTAAGATGATGCTGAACAAATTCCTCTCTCAGAATATTTCCTTTATCATCCACCAGCTGGTATTTGTAAGAAATCGATTTTGAGAAATAATCAACCTCACATTTCCACAAACCGTTTTCTGTATAAAACATTATATGACTCTGCGATACAGCACCTTCTTCATTGATAATCAACAACAACTTCTCTCCCGCTTTTGCACTGTAACTTACATTAAAGTATAGCTTCATTTATATTTTTTTATAAAAATACATTATAATCTCGAAAAATAAAACTTATTGAATATCAAATATTCATTAAAAAAACCTTCTCAAATTATTGAAAAGGTCTTAAGTTTTGAACAAAATTAAAGATTATTCCGTAACTAAAATTTTCTTGTTTAATAATATTTTTCCAGATTCATCCGTAATGCTTACCAGATAAGCTCCACTTACAAGATTTTTCAAATATACCTGTTGGTTTAAAGAGCCTTCTTTTACGGATAAATTTTGTTTCATTACATTCTTTCCGGACAGATCAAATACATTCATTTTGATGTTTCCTTTTACATTTCTATCATTCACATTTACATTGATAAAATGCTCATCCACCCTCGTCGGATAAATATCCAGATTGGCAAAAGTCGTATTGGAGACCGCTTTGTCATTTGCGAAATATTTACTTGCTAAATCATAAATGTGTAAATTCTGTTCGCCCGCCATTTGTTTTGCCTGTAAAGTTTCCAAATTCACTTCATACAAAGGTAAACCTTTTGCACTGGCAATGACTACATTTCCTTTTGCATTCACGGCAGAACCGTTCACCGAATAATTTTCAGGAATACCTGTAATTTTTCCGATAAATTTTGCTTTTAATTCTTTTGTAGAAACTTTGAAAACATTTCCTGCAGCAGAAAAAACGTAGAAATTATTATCTGCATCCGCGATCATATCCCCACCGAAACCTGTTTCAATAATCGTGAAAGAATTTTTGCCGTTGGAAGCATCATCTTTAATGATTCCAAGGTCGTTGACAACATATTGATTTCCCTTTCTGCTGATCTGCAAAAACTGGGTTCCTGCATTGTTGATCGCATAAATATTTCCATTGTACCCTGTCGCCATTCTTACCATATGAGAATTGATATCGCATGAAGTTACCCTTGCAACGGTATTATCCACCAGCGTAATTTCTTTGGTCTTCGCATTCAAAACATAAATATTGGAAGAAAACATCGGCATATACACCAGATTATTATTGAAAGGATCATAAGCTAATGTCGCCATATTCACAGCCTGAGCATTGTTGTAGGTGTTTTTATCCTCCGTTACAGTTCCATTTCTCGCTTGTGAAAAAACTTTTGCAGGAGAATCTGACGTAAAAATTTTCTCTCCGGAAGTCCCGTTCGTTACATCAATTGCACGGAAATCGTTGAAAACAATATTCGGGGTATCTTTTCCCACAAGGGCAAAAAAATCCTGTTGTGCACTCGCATTTGCTCCTAGTAAAAGCAAAAATAAAGGGAATAAATGTCTTTTCATATTATATAAATTTTAGTTTTAATCATTTTAGTATGACTAAGTTACATAATTTTTGAATTGAAAAATGAAAAAAAATCACCCAGAGCGTTTCTCATGCTGAAAAGCAGCTCAACAGTATATTAAAAGTGAGTATAGATGCTTTCAGCATGACAAACTAGCATTATATTTTTTAAATAATTAAAGAAATAATAGATTTTTCTTCGTCGAAATGACAAGCTTTATGCATAAAAAAAACTCTCGCAGATTTTGCTGGTTCAACAGATGATTGTGTTAAAAACCTGCGTAATCCGTAAAATCTGCGAGAGATATTTAAAAAATTGAATCTTATTAATTCAACACATAAGTCGTTCCGTCTCTTCCGTCTTTCAGTTCAATACCTTCTGCAAGGAGCTTGTCGCGAATCTGGTCTGAAAGTTCGAAATTTTTTGATTTTCTTGCCTGATTTCTCAATTCGATTAAAACTTTTAATGTCTGATCTAGTTTTTCATTATTGTTTTCCTCGATTGCCTGTAATCCCAACACATCAAAAATTAGAGCATCTAAAGTTGATTTTAAATCATCTAAATCTTTAGTTGAAATCGTTTCTTTCCCATCATTCAAGGCAAAAATATATTTTACAGCTTCGAATAGATGTGCAATAAGAACCGGTGAATTGAAATCATCCGTTAGAGCATCGTAGGCTTTATTTTTCCATTCTTCAAGATTAAAATCAGATTGTTTTTCATCATTTGGAGTGATTGAATGTAAAACTTTAATCGCTTCCATTAATCTGATAAAACCTTTTTCACTTGCCAGCATGGCATCATTCGAAATATCCAGAACACTTCTGTAATGAGCCTGCAGGAAGCAAAAACGCACAATCGCAGGATGGAAAGGCTTTTCAAAGAAGTCATTTTCACCCGTTACCAACTGCATCGGCAAAATATAATTCCCCGTTGATTTACTCATACGCTGAGAATTCATCGTCAGCATATTGGCGTGCATCCAGTAATTTACCGGTGCCGCGTCATTGCAAGCTTTTCCCTGAGCGATTTCACATTCGTGGTGCGGGAACTTCAAATCCATTCCCCCGCCGTGAATATCGAAAGTTTCACCTAAATATTTCGTGCTCATCGCAGTACATTCAAGATGCCATCCCGGGAAACCCTCTCCCCAAGGCGAGTTCCATCTCATGATGTGTGCCGGAGAAGCTTTTTTCCAAAGTGCAAAGTCCTGTGGGTTTTTCTTTTCTCCCTGCCCGTCCAAATCTCTTGTATTGGCGAAAAGTTCTTCGATATTTCTTTTTGAAAGCTCACCATAATTCAAGCCTCGTCTGTTATATTCCAATACGTCGAAATAGACAGAGCCATTGCTTTCGTAGGCAAATCCTCTTTCAATTAATTTTTGGGTTAATTCTATCTGTTCAACAATATGGCCAGTTGCAGTCGGCTCAATGTTCGGTGGCAGTAAATTAAACATATCCAACACCTTATGAAAATCTACCGTGTATTTCTGTACGATTTCCATTGGTTCCAGTTTTTCCAGACGGGTTTGTTTTACGAATCGGTCATTGTCAACATTTCCATCGTCTGTAAGGTGGCCTGCATCGGTGATATTTCTTACATATCTTACTTTATACCCCAAATGTTTCAGGCTTCTGTAAATAAAATCGAAGGAAAGAAAAGTTCTCACATTTCCCAAGTGAACATTGCTATAAACGGTAGGTCCACAAACGTACATTCCCACGTTTCCTTCTAAGATCGGTTTAAATATTTCTTTTTCGCCAGTAAGCGAGTTGTATATTTTTAATTGCATTTTTTTGATTTTGATTTAATGATTTTAAAATTTAGTTTAAAGTTCAGAGATAAAAGATCGAAATCTTTCAACAGCATCTACAGCAACAACAAATAATCGTTGTTACAAAAATCTTATCCGAAACTTTTTTAAATTTTATCATTACTAAATAGCTTTTAGATGGTGTTGTAAATGCCCAATATAATCATTAATAATATATTCTAAGGTGAAGATCTGAGGCTCGGTTTTTGTCATGTCACAGGTTCTTTGCAAAGCTTCATCAGGAATATTTTCTACGGTAATTACAATCTGAAAATTCAGAAATTTCCATAAATTAATAATATCCGAAGTCGAAACATTCTGATAATTCTGAGCTTTCACCCAGAAATTCTGGTCATAAACAATATTCTCGTTTTCCTTATACTGAGTGATTACAAATCTTCTGATATTGGATAAAGCACTGTCACAAAGATGACCCAAAATTTCTTTTTTCGACCATTTTTCAGGAGAAATTTTATGCGACCATTGCTCTTCAGAAATATTTTCAAATCTCTGAAGTTCGGCTTCAACTATATTTTTAAGTATCTGATAATCCATTTATTTTAAATTAATAATCCAGTTTTGCATGACTTCCCACATAATGTAAGAATTCCTGTCTTGTAATAGGATTTGTCCTGAAAATACCGCTCAATTCTGCTGTAATGGTAGAACTTGCCGTATCCTTAATTCCTCTGCAATTTACACAAAGGTGTTTTGCATCGATGATACAGGCAACATCTTTTGTTCCCAACGCTTCTTTCAAAGCCGCAACAATCTGCATGGTCAGTCTTTCCTGAACCTGCGGTCTTTTTGCATAATAATCTACAATTCTGTTAATTTTTGAAAGACCGATCACTTCACCATTCGAAATATAGGCAACATGCGCCCTTCCGATTATCGGCAAAAAGTGGTGTTCACAGAACGAATATACTGTGATATCTTTTTCTACCAACATCTGTCGGTATTTATATTTATTCGAAAATGTAGAAATTCCCGGCTTATTTTCCGGCAGAAGCCCTCCAAAAATTTCCTGTACGTACATTTTCGCAACACGTTTTGGAGAATCTTTCAATGAATCGTCGGTCATATCAAGACCTAATGTTTCCATGATTTCTCCGAAAAGCTCTGAAATTTTTTCAATTTTTTCTTCTGGTGATTTCTCAAAAGCATCTTCCCGTATAGGCGTATGTTCTTTTCCAGTGAAAATATCATCGTCGTTATCAGTAAAATCAACCATTTTTATTTAATTTGCAACAAAAATACGGATAATATCTGTTTCGTTTATTTCAAATTAAGCGAAAAATATTATCTTTCACCCTCTACTCTCATTTAATGCTATGATTATCGTTGAAGAAGTACAAAACGAAAACCAGAAAAAGGAATTTTTAGAATTTCCTGCAAGGCTTTATCAACACGACAAAAACTACATCAGACCTTTGGATAAGGACATCGACGAGATTTTTAATCCCGAAAAAAATAAATTCTTCAAAACAGGAGAATGCACAAGATTTTTGTTTAAAAATAAGCAAGATCAAACCGTCGGGAAAGTGGCTGTTTTTGTGAATCATCTTTACGAACAAAATCAGCCTACGGGAGGAATCGGTTTTTTTGACTGTATTAATAATCAAAAAACAGCTGATTTTATTTTTGACCATTGTAAAAACTGGCTACAGGAAAGAGGAATGGAAGCGATGGACGGACCTATAAATTTCGGTGAACGTGATAAATTCTGGGGACTCCTGATCGAAGGTTTTGCTGAGCCACTGTACGGGATGAATTATAATTCCTCTTATTACAAAGAGCTTTTCGAAAATTATGGTTTTAAAATTTATTTTGAACAGCTTTGTTTTTCGAGACCTATTTTTGCCGATGTTTCAAGGGTTTTTACGGTAATGCATGCGAAACATAAGCAGAATCCAAATATTTCTGCAAGACCCATGACGAAAAATAATCTGGAAAAATTTGCGAAAGATTTTACGGAAATTTATAATAAAGCGTGGGCAGCTCACGGCGAGGGAAAATGCATGGAGGAAGCGAAAACTTTGAAAATGTTTAAAACCATGAAGCCCATCATTAATGAACATATTTCATGGTTTGTCTATGAAAACGAAAAACCTATCGCCATGTGGATGAATATTCCTGATACGAACCAATGGTTTAAATATTTACATGGAAAGTTCGGATTTTTAGAAAAGCTTAAATTTTTATGGGTTAAAAAGTTTAAGAAAAACGAAAAAATGGTGGGACTTGTGTTCGGCGTCGTTCCGGAATGGCAAAGAAAAGGCATCGAAGGTTATATGATCTGGGAGGGAACTCAGCATCTAAGAAAACACACGGATTTTAAAGTGACGGAGATGCAGTGGATTGGTGATTTTAACCCCAAAATGATAAAAATTGCCGAAAATCTGGACACAACAGTTACGCGAAAACTGGCAACCTATCGGTATTTGTTTGACAGAAATAAAGAGTTTGAAAGGCATCCTATGTTGTAGGTAAGAATTTCGGCGGGCTCGTCTTTGACGAGCCCGCCGAAATTCTTAAAAATAAAAAAGTCCTGCTGAAAACAGGACTTTAAAATCAAATATCATTTTACTTTATTAGAATAGCTCTCCGGCTACTTTTTTAATGTTGTCACTTTTTCCCATCGAGTAGAAATGCAGAACCGGAACTCCAAAATCCAGCAGTTCTTTGCATTGGGCAATAGACCATTCAATTCCGATCTGTTTTACGGCTTCATTGTTTTTGGCAGCTTCCACTTCATTGATTAATTCTTCCGGTAAATCAATTTTGAAAACCTGCGGCAGTAATTTCAAATGTCTTTTCGTCGCAATCGGCTTAATTCCCGGAATAATTGGAACTGTAATTCCCATTTCGCGAGCTTTGGTTACAAATTCAATATATTTTTTATTATCAAAAAACATTTGCGTAACGATGTAATCTGCTCCCGCATCCACTTTTTCTTTCAGCCATTTTAAATCATAATTCATAGAAGGTGCTTCCATGTGCTTTTCGGGATATCCGGCAACACCTATGCAGAATTTATTGAGTTCGTCACATTCTTCATCCTGATTATGCAGATATTTTCCTCTTCCCAAATCGTTGATCTGATGGACAAGATCCATTGCGCTGGCGTGACCTCCGGGCGTTGGTTCAAAATATTGATGCCCTTTCATCGCGTCACCTCTCAGTGCCATTACATTATCTATTCCGAGATACATACAATCGACTAAAAGGTATTCCGTTTCTTCTTTGGTAAAACCTCCACAAAGTAAGTGTGGCACAGTATCTACATTATATTTATGCTGAATTGCGGCACAAATCCCCAATGTTCCGGGACGCATTCTGGTGATGCGGCGCTCCATCAGTCCGTTTCCTTTATCGATGTAAATATATTCTTCCCTGGAAGTCGTCACATCAATGAATGGAGGTTTGAATTCCATCAACGGATCTATATTCGTATACAGGTCTTCAATACCGATTCCTTTCTGTGGCGGAACTACTTCTAAAGAGAATAGAGTTTTTCCATTTGCGTTTTTTATATGATCTGTTATCTTCATTTTTAAATTTTGTTGCTTGTTGAAAGTTGCTAGTTGATGGACATGATGGTAAAACCTGCAACCAACAACTGCCAACCATTAACTTTTATATTAATCTGCTAAATTCGGCGACAACCATTTTCTCGCTTCCTGTAAAGAAATTCCCTTTCTTTTGGAATAATCTTTCAATTGATCTTCCGTGATCTTTCCTAAGCCGAAATATTTTGCGTGCGGACTTCCGAAATAATACCCCGAAACCGAAGCTGTAGGAAACATCGCTAAGCTTTCCGTCAAATAAACGCCGATGCTTTCTTTCACTTTTAATAAATCCCAAATCGCATGTTTTTCCAAATGGTCAGGGCAAGCCGGATAGCCAGGAGCCGGACGGATTCCTTTGTATTTTTCAGCGATCAAATCTTCATTACTCAAGTTTTCCTGATTGGCATATCCCCAATATTCGGTTCTTACTTTTTTATGTAAAAATTCGGCGTAGGCTTCTGCAAAACGGTCTGCCAAAGCTTTCACCATGATTGCATTGTAATCGTCGTTTGCTTTTTCATATTCTTCTGCCAATTCATCGGTTCCAAAACCTGTTGTCACGCAGAAAGCACCTATATAATCGGTTTTTCCGGAACTTTGAGGAGCAATAAAATCACTTAATGCCAAATATTCTTTTCCTTTTGATTTCTGAACCTGCTGTCTTAATGTTAAGAATTTAATCTGTTCCTTATCATTTTTATCAAAGATTAAAATATCATCAGACTCATTAGCATTAGCCTTAAAAATTCCGAAAACAGCTTTTGCCGTTAATAATTTTTCGTCTAAAATTTTCTTTAAAATAACCTGGGCGTCTTTAAACAATTCTTTAGCCTGAGCTCCAACCACCTCATCATCAAAAATATTAGGATATTTTCCGTGTAAGTCCCAGCTTCTGAAAAACGGCGACCAGTCGATGAACGGAACCAGTTCATTCAAATCCTGATTTTCAAAAACCTGAATACCTAAATTGTTCGGTGTGAAAATTTCTTCATTTTCCCAATCAATTTTAAATTTATCCTTTCGTGCGTCCTCAATCGAAACATAGTTTTTATCAATCTGTCTGTTCAGGAACTTTTCACGGAACTCGGAATATTCGCTTTTCAAATCATCAACATATTCCTTATTTCTGTCACCCAGCAATGAACTTACTACATTTACCGCTCTGGAGGCGTCATTCACATGAACGACGGCGTTTTTATATTTTAAATCGATTTTCACGGCGGTATGTGCCTTTGAAGTCGTTGCACCGCCGATTAATAAAGGAAAATCTAAATTTTGTCTTTCCAATTCCTGTGCGATGTACACCATTTCGTCCAAACTTGGCGTAATAAGTCCGCTTAATCCAATAACATCTACTTTTTCTTCAATTGCTGTCTGAATGATTTTTTCGGCCGGAACCATCACTCCTAGGTCAACAATTTCATAATTATTACAGCCCAAAACAACGCTCACAATATTTTTACCGATGTCGTGAACATCACCTTTTACCGTTGCCATCAAAATTTTCCCGTTGGCTGGTTTTGTCCCGTCTTTTTCCGCTTCGATGAAGGGTTGCAGATACGCCACCGCTTTTTTCATCACCCTCGCCGATTTTACAACCTGAGGCAAGAACATTTTTCCGCTTCCGAATAAATCGCCGACAACACCCATTCCGGTCATCAAATTAATTTCAATAACATGAAGTGGTTTTGCAGCCTGTAATCTTGCTTCCTCCACATCTTCTTCGATAAAACGGTCGATTCCTTTCACCAAAGAATGTGTAATCCTTTCCTGTAAAGGTTTTGTACGCCATTCAAGTTCCTCAACTTTCTCTTTTTTGACAGATTTATTCTTTTCAGAATAATCCAATAGTCTTTCCGTAGCATCTTCTCTTTTATCAAGAATTACATCTTCTACGAGCTCAAGAAGTTCTTTATTAATTTCATCATACACCTCCAGCATAGCAGGATTTACAATCCCCATATTCATTCCCGCCTGAATCGCGTGGTACAGGAAAACCGAGTGCATTGCTTCCCTCACCGTATCATTTCCACGGAACGAGAATGAAACGTTTGAAACTCCTCCACTTACAGACGCGTACGGAAGATTCTGGCGAACCCATCTCGTCGCTTCAATGAAGTCGATTGCATTTCTTCGGTGTTCATCCATTCCCGTTGCTACAGGGAAAATATTTAAATCGAAAATAATATCTTCTGCAGGGAAGTTCAGCTGATTTACTAAAATATCGTAAGAACGCTTTGAAATCTCAACTCTCCGATCAAAACTATCTGCCTGACCCACCTCATCAAAAGCCATAACGATCACTGCAGCACCATACCTTTTAACCGCTTTTGCCTGTTTGATAAATTCTTCTTCACCGCCTTTTAAGCTGATAGAATTTACCACACATTTTCCCTGTGCCACCTGCAATCCTGCCTCTAAAATCTCCCATTTTGAGGAGTCGATCATGATCGGGATTCTGGAAATATCAGGTTCGGAAGCGATTAGATTTAAAAATTTAATCATCGAAGCTTTTCCGTCGATCAATCCGTCGTCGAAATTGACATCAAGAATCTGTGCACCACCCTCAACCTGATGACGGGCAATATCCAGCGCTTCCCCGAATTTTTCTTCTTTAATTAATCTTAAAAATTTCTTGGAACCGGCAACATTGGTTCTTTCACCAACGTTGATGAAGTTACTTTCCGGCGTAATAATCAGAGGCTCAAGCCCCGATAATCTTAAATATTTCATCAATTTATTATTCTTCTAAAATAAAATATGCATTATTCGCATTTTGCTTCAGCAAATCAACATGTTTGCCCAAAGCGGTAAAAATCGGAAACCTTTTGTACGCCAAATTATGTTCTTTAGCAAACTTTTCGATTTCCTCCGTAATTTCATTATAATAGAGATAACTGTAGTTCGGGAAGAGATGATGGGCAACGTGAAAGTTGAAATTTCCCAAAACATTTCTCACAAACCAGCTATTTTCCTGTAAATCATTGGTCACCTCAAACTGGTGGTGAAGCCAGCTGTAAGGCAGTCCGTTTTTCTCATCCAGTTTCGGAAAAGCATTGTCGGGAAGCGGATGCAAAGGCAACAGCACAAACAGCGCAAAAATACTCGCCGAAATCACCTGCAAAAACCAAGCTCCCAGAGCCAGCCCGATGGATACTTTAAAAAACAAAACCGGAACTGCAATCTGATAGAAAAAATAAAAAAGTTTATAATTTATCATTTTCACTTTTTCAACCATTGGAATTGCGCCCTGCGTTTTCAGAATCACTCTTTCTTTGTCGAAAAAATCTCTGAAATCTCTGATAAACATCCAATTAAACAAATATAAAGGATACACCAAAAAGAAAAAGAAATGCTGATATTTTTGAACGCCTTTCGCTTTGATCCACGGAACGATTAAAAGAAGTCCGCTCTGTTCGATGTCTGTGTCCCAACCGTCAACATTCGGATAGGCGTGATGACTTGCGATGTGTCTTTTTTTCCAGATATAAGAATTGGCACCTACAAAATCGAAAATCTGCAACACGAGTCCGTTTAATTTTTTGCTTTTATAAATATTATTGTGGGCAGCTTCGTGAATTAAGTTTAAATAAATCAATACCAAAGAAATCCCCATCAAAACAAAACTTAAAATATACACCCAAGGTTTTTCGGCATTAAAAAGCGCAAACACATATAAACCAAAATAGACCAAAGGCAAAATAATGGCTTTGATCTGTATATAAATATCCCTGTTTTCGGGAATGGCTTCTATACGCTGGTTCACTTTTTTTCTTAGTTCATTAAACAGTTTTGCATCCTCAGAATCTTTTAAGTAAATCGGCTTTTCCATTATAAATAAATTTTGTGTGATATTTAAAGATAATATTAAAAACCGTTCCTTTTCTTATCGATTCAATAAAAAAAATCTATTAAATCAGACAAATTCCTTCAATTTTCTTGGCGGATACTGTGCTACCAAATCTGCAATCGCTTTGATATGATCCGGTGTGGTTCCGCAGCAACCTCCAATGATGTTAATCAACCCTTTTTCTACATATTCCTTAATCTGATCTGCCATATCTTCAGGCGTTTCGTCATATTTTCCGAAAGCGTTCGGAAGACCTGCATTCGGATACGCCGAAACATGGAATTCTGAATTGTGAGCCAACGTTTCCAAATATGGTGTTAATTGATTGGCTCCCAAAGCACAGTTGAAACCTACACTTAATAAATTCAAATGCGAAATGGAAATTAAAAATGCTTCCGCAGTCTGTCCGCTCAACGTTCTTCCTGAAGCATCGGTAATCGTTCCTGAAACCATGATCGGGATTTTAATTCCTCTTTCTTCCTGAATTTCGTCGATGGCAAATAATGCGGCTTTTGCATTTAACGTATCAAAAATTGTTTCAACCAAAAGAATGTCTGAACCTCCGTCTAATAAAGCTTCCGATTGTTGTTTGTAAGCAATTCTCAATTCATCGAAAGTGATCGCTCTGTAACCAGGATCGTTTACATCAGGGCTTAAACTTGCCGTTCTGTTAGTCGGACCGATAGAACCGGCTACAAATCTAGGTTTGCCGGGATTTTGAGCAGTGAATTCATCACATACTTTTCTTGCGATTTTTGCAGACTCGTAGTTTAATTCATAAACCAAATCTTCCATGTGGTAATCTGCCATGGCAATCGTTGTTCCCGAAAACGTATTCGTCTCAATGATGTCTGCACCTGCTTCCAGATATTTTTTGTGAACTTCTTCAATGGCCTGAGGCTGTGTTAATGAAAGTAAATCATTATTTCCTTTCACCGGATGTTCCCAATCTTTGAAACGCTCGCCACGATAGTCTTCTTCCTCGAATTTGTATCGCTGAAGCATCGTTCCCATCGCTCCGTCAAGAATTAAAATTCTTTCGGATAATGCTTTGTATAATTGTTCTGAATTTTTCATTTTTATTTTGATTTGAAAGCCTTGTCAAGGTTTAAAACCTTGACAAGGCTCATTATTAATCTAATGCCTGTTTTAAATCTGCAATGATATCTTCCACATTTTCCAACCCGACAGAGCAACGAACCAAACCTGCCGTGATTCCCACTTCATTTCTTTCTTCGTCTGATAATTTGGAGTGCGTTGTAGAAGCCGGATGCGTAACAATAGTTCTCGTGTCTCCAAGATTTGCAGAAAGTGAACACATTTTAATTTTATCTAAAAAGTTTCTTCCGCCTTCAATTCCTCCTTTGATTTCAAAAGCAACAATATTTCCACCTAATTTCATCTGCTTCTTTGCAATTTCATAGCTTGGATGAGACGGTAGGAACGGATATTTCGTCAGTTCTACATTCGGATGACTCTCTAAAAATTCGGCAACTTTTAAAGCGTTTTCACAATGCTTTTCAACACGGATCGCTAATGTTTCCAAACTTTTTGACAATACCCAAGCGTTGAAAGGGGACATTGCAGGACCTGTATTTCTCGCAAAAAGGTAAATTTCACGAATCAAATCTTCTCTGCCAACTGCTACTCCACCTAAAACACGACCTTGTCCGTCAATTAATTTTGTCGCGGAATGCACCACGATGTCTGCCCCATATTTAATCGGCTGTTGCAAATAAGGCGTTGCGAAACAGTTATCAACAATGAAAATTAAATTATGCTTCTTTGCAATCTGCCCGAAAAATTCTAAATCCAACACCTCAATCGCTGGATTTGTCGGTGTTTCCAGATATAAAATTTTTGTATTAGGCTGAATATATTTTTCAACATTTTCTGCATCTTCTGCTTTGAAGTAGGTTGTTTCGATATTCCATTTCGGGAAATATTTTGTAAACAGCGTGTGTGTAGAACCGAAAACTGACTGACAGCTTACGATATGATCACCTGCATTCAGTAAAGTTGCAAATGTTGAGTAGATCGCTGCCATTCCCGTCGCAAAAGCATATCCGGCTTCTGCGCCTTCCATTTTGGCGATTTTGTCTGTGAATTCAGTCACATTCGGATTTGAAAACCGACTGTACAAATTCTTTGGTTTCTCTTCCGCAAAACTCGCTCTCATATCTTCCGCATCCTGGAAAATAAAGCTGGATGTAAGATACAACGGCGTAGAATGCTCATCAAACTGAGTTCTTTCTGTCTGCGTTCTTATTGCGAGGGTTTCAAAGTTTTCCATATAGTTTTAAAATGTAACAATATATCAGTTTAGCAATGTAACAATGAGATTCTTCACTTTGTTCAGAATGACAATGGTAATGAATATTGGTAAACTGCTACATTATTAAATTGTTATATTAATATTATTATTTTGTTTCACTTACTCTTAAAATATCTCCGAAAACACCTCTTGCAGTTACCTTTGCTCCGGCTCCGGCTCCCATAATCACAATCGGATGTTCTCCATAGCTTTCCGTATAAATTTCGAATATGGAATCTGATCCTTTCAATTGTCCTAAGGCTGAAGTTGCAGGAACGGAGATCAGTTTCACATCCAGTTCACCTTTATCTTTTTGCAAATCTCCGTGCAAATCACCAACATATCTCAGAACATGACCAGGTTCCTGATTTTCTTTGATTTTTTGATATTCTTCATCCAGTTCTTCCAGTCTTGAAAGGAATTCCGGTTTTGAAACAGAAAGCAGACTTTCGGGAACTAAATTCTGAATTTTGATATCTTCAAATTCATTGATTAGATCTAATTCTCTCGCCAAAATCAATAATTTTCTCGCTACATCATTTCCGGATAGATCTTCTCTAGGATCCGGCTCTGTGTATCCTTTTTCTAACGCTTCATTAATAATGGTCGAAAATTTATCGTCCCTTAAAGAAAAATTGTTGAAAACATAGCTCAATGTTCCTGAGAATACCCCTTTAATTCTTGTGATATTTTCGCCTGAAAGGTGTAGAAGTTTAATCGTGTCGATTAACGGCAACCCTGCACCAACATTGGTTTCGTATAGGTAACGTCTATTATTTTTGTTCAACGTATATCTTAGTTTACGATATTCTTCGATCGGAAGCGTGTTGAAAATTTTATTGGAAGAAACCAGATCGAAACCGTTTTCTGCCAATGTATGATAGTTGTGGACAAAATCTTTACTCGCCGTATTATCCACAACAATAAGGTTTTCCAGTTGGTTTTCTTTTGAGAATTTAATTAATTCCTGAACGTCCGATGGACTTTCTGCCGTTAAAACCTCATCATTCCAATTGTTATCAAAACCTTTTTTGTTGAAAGCTATTTTCCTGGAATTGGCAACGGCTACCACTTTAAGATCAATTTTTTTACGTCTTTTGATTTCATCTGAAGATTCTAAAACCTGCTCTATTAGCGTCTTTCCAACGTTCCCATGACCGATGATTGCCAGATGAACGGTTTTTGGCTTTTTAGAAATTTCAGATTCGATGATATTTTTTGCTTTTTCGTCTTGCGAAGAAGTTACAACGATATTTACACGTCCTTCACTCGCTACTTGATTTAAAAGTAACGGGAAAACGTTGTTTCTGGCTAATTCTGCCAATATTTTATTAAAATCTTCTGCAACAAAACCTATCACAGAAACATTATTGATGCTATAAATCTGAGAAACTTTCCCTGATTTTCTTTCTGCTTCGAATTCGTCAATCAGACAATTTACCGCTTTTTCAGAATCATTTTCATGAACCAAAATGGATAATCCGTTTTCGATAGCCTGCTGAGAAATTACCCCAACACTGATTCGCGCCAATGTAAGCGCTTTAAAAATTCGTCCGTCAATCCCGATTTCGCCCAGGAAATCTTCCCCTTCAAATTTGATGATTGATCTGTTTTTTAAAAATTTTATTTCGTTAGCATTTTTCATTCTACAAAATATTTTTAATGATGTTATTTAATTGTTCGTATTCCATTAAGAAGGCATCGTGCCCGTGAATTGATTTGATCTCGTGATAGAAAACATTTTCCTTTTTCTTTGTAAGCTTTTCAAAGCACATTCGAATTTCAGAAGCGGGAAAAAATAAATCTGTATCAACGGAGATCATGTGCATTCGTGCCTGAATTTTTTCCAGTTGATTTTCTTCTGTATTTATATTCATCAGCAAATGATTCATCAGTTTGTAAGACTTTAAACTAAATCTTTTGTTTAAAGCATTTCCGTGATAAATTAACCAATCTTCCGAGTCCAATCTCTGTTTTTCCTGGTTGTATTTATTTTGAAATCTATCATTTAACGATTCCGGTGTTCGGTAGCACAACATGGCATGAATTCTTGCTTTTTGCAGCGGTTCATTATTTTGATTTAATAAAAATTTCTGAACCAGACATTGTGCATGAAGCCAATCGTGGGTTTTGAAATCGCAGGCAATAGGAATGAAAACTTCGGCAAGATTTGGTTTTTTTACCAGCATTTCCCAGCCGATTCCACCTCCCAGAGAACCTCCAATAATGGTGTGTAAACTTTTAATTTGTAAAATTTCAAGACCTTTTAAAAAGATATTGGCAATATCTGAAGGCGTGAAATCTTCGTATTCATCAATAAAAAATTCGTCATAGCCGTTTCCGGGAATGTTGAAACACAGAACTGTGTATTTATTCGTATCGATCACCTGATTTTCACCAATCAGTTTTTTCCACCATCCCTTTTCTCCTGAAACATCAGAATTTCCGGTTAAAGCATGATTAACTAAAATTATCGGTGCCGAAAACAGGTCTTTCCCGAAAAGCTGATAGCTCAACGGGATATTGTACTCCTTATTGGAATTTGTACGATACGAAAGATTAATATAGTTTAGTTCTGTTTTCAATTCTATTATTTTAATACAATTGAAAATGCCACAGGAAATGGCTGAAAAGAACTTCAGTAAGTTATCTGTCCAAATAATTTTGGTAGAACGTAGCACCTTCTTCGCTTTCGCAAAGGGTTGCTAAGGTTTCACAGGGTCTGTCCCTCAACCTTTCTTGATAACATTTTCAATATTTGAATGAACGAATGCTGCAAAGATAGAACTTTTCTTTTAAATATTTAAAAAAAATTAATTTAATATTTAAAACACCCTTCAATAAAGGATTTTAGGAGTAATATTAAATATTATTCAAATTCTTAAAGTTGGAATTATTTTTCAAAAAAACTACCTTCGTATAGAAAAATGATGAGATATGATTGCTGAAAAACAAAGATTACAAGATACGAACTGGAAAAACTGGGGACCTTACGTAAGCAACCGGCAATGGGGAAATGTACGTGAAGATTACAGCTCAAACGGCGATGCATGGAATTTCGCCAATCATAACAATGCAGAAAGCTACGCCTACCGTTGGGGTGAAGAAGGAATCGCGGGAATCTCTGATGCGAAGCAGCTTTTCTGTTTCGCCCTATCGTTCTGGAACAAGAAAGATAAAATGATCAAGGAACGCTTCTTCGGACTGAGCAATCCTCAGGGAAATCATGGAGAAGACATTAAAGAAATCTTTTATTATCTGGATAATACACCGACGCACAGCTATATGAAAATGGTGTACAAATATCCTATCAATGCTTTTCCTTACGATGATATCCGTACTGAAAACGGGAGACGCAGTAAAAAAGAACCGGAATACGAAATTTTTGATACCGGAATTTTCGATAAAGATGAATATTTCGATATTTTTATTGAATACGCCAAAGCCGATCACAACGATATTTTAATACGCGTAACGGTGTGCAACAGAAGCGAAACCGATGCACCGATTGTTATTGCGCCGACTGTCTGGTTTAGAAATAACTGGAAATGGGGCTACAATACTTACAAAGGACAGACACAGGCCTCTTATGAAGGCTGTATCGATATTCAGCATGACAGTGTTTCGATTAAAAAGTTTTATTCAAGAAACATCGGTGCAGGAAGTGTTTTTTGTGAAAATGAAACGAATACTCCTAAACTTTACGGGGCACCTTATCCGGGAAATACCTATTTTAAAGACGGAATTAACGACTATATCATCTACGGAAGCAATACCGTAAATCCTGAAAAAAGAGGAACGAAAGCTTCATTTTTATTGGATGAAATAATTGGCGCACGACAATCAAAAACTTTTGATTTCAGATTATCTCCGGATGAGTTGGATGAGCCTTTTTATCAATTTGATGAAATCTTTGCGACAAGAATCGAAGAAGCCAACGAATTTTATGACGAAATTCAGCATGATGTAGCAAGTGATGATGAAAAAAATGTTCAGAGACAGTCGTTTGCAGGCTTGCTTTGGAATAAACAATTCTATCATTACAATGTCGGAAAATGGCTGAAAGGCGACCCAAATTATGAAGCGCCGAGAGATTTTAATAATTATGTAAGAAATATCGAATGGAACCATCTCCACAATAAAGATATCATCTCAATGCCCGATAAATGGGAATATCCTTGGTATGCAACGTGGGATCTGGCTTTCCATTGTGTTCCGTTTTCTATTATTGATGCCGAGTTTGCGAAAGGACAACTTCTGTTACTTACCAAAGAATGGTATATGCATCCGAACGGTCAGCTTCCGGCCTATGAATGGAATCTGAGTGATGTAAATCCGCCCGTACACGCATGGTCTTGTTTCCGGGTTTTTAAAATTGATGAAAAACAAAACGGCAAACCCGATCTTTTATTTTTAGAAAAAGTTTTTCAAAAACTGCTTCTGAATTTCACATGGTGGGTCAACCGAAAGGATAAAAACGGTAAAAATATTTTTGGCGGTGGTTTCCTGGGACTCGATAATATCGGGGCTTTCGACAGGAATATGATCCTGAAAGACGGCCAACATCTTGAGCAGGCCGACGGTACGAGCTGGATGGCCATGTATGCCTTAAATATGATGCGGATTTCCATGGAATTGGCTCAATATTACCAGGTTTATGAAGATATGGCCATCAAGTTTTTTGAACATTATCTTTACATTGCCGAAGCGATGGAAAATCTGGGTGAAGGAACAAAAGGCTTATGGAACGAAGAGGACGGATTTTTTTATGATGTGCTTCAACTTGGGAATGGTGACAGTGTTTCATTGAAACTGAGAAGTATTGTCGGGTTAATTCCAATGTTTGCGGTAGAAATTATCGATCATCATTTGCTTGACAAAATGCCTAATTTCCGCGAAAGAATGGATTGGGTTTTGAAAAACAAACCGGAACTGACAAAACTTGTTTCCCATTGGGAAGAAGAAGGACAGAGGAGAAAACATCTCATGAGTATTTTACGTAAAAACCGTTTATCAAAGGTATTGACAAGAATGCTTGATGAAAAAGAATTCTTAAGTGATTATGGAATCCGGGCTATGTCTAAAGTGTATGAGGAAAATCCGTTTGTGTTTTCTGTTCATGGCACCGAGAATGTGGTCTACTACACTCCTGCGGAAAGCGACAGCCGAATGTTTGGCGGAAACAGCAACTGGAGAGGACCGATCTGGTTTCCGATCAATTTCCTGATTGTTGAAAGTTTGCAACGATTCCATTTTTACTATGGAAACAGTTTGAAGGTGGAGCTTCCGACCGGTAGTGGAGACAAGCGAAATCTTGATGAAGTCGCTCAAAATATCAGCAGCAGGCTATGTTCTATTTTCCTGAAAGATGAATACGGACAACGCCCTTTCAATGGTGGAAATGCGAAATTTAATTATGATGAAAATTTTAAAGATTACATCACCTTCTATGAATATTTTCATGGAGACAACGGCCGCGGTGTAGGTGCTTCCCATCAGACAGGATGGACGGCGACTGTTGCGAAGCTGATGAAACCGAGATTGACATTGTAAGAAACTTATCACAATATGTAAAGCCTCTTTTTTTAGGGGCTTTTTTAATTGTTATTCACTACATAATATTTATTATTTCAATAATTACATAAACCTCAATAGTCTTTATCTATTTTCCCATTAAGATAATAATACCTTTCAATTGATTTATCTAAAAAATCAATATTAAATTTAACATTGTGTTGATTTTTTATTAATATATTATCTATATTAGCGGCATAAACCTAATAATATTTTTTTTATGAAAGGAAAACTACTACCTCTCACAGCTGTGGTATTACTCTCTGCCACATTTACTTCCCTTCTAAAAGCACAAGAATATCAGCCAATGCCGGTTCAGAGCGGATTCAATGCTGATGTTATTGCTAATGGAGTGGGGCCTTCCGCCAGTTCAACAAACAATGATGTTGATGGTGTAGATTATGCATTTATTTCCAGAGATTTCCAACTAACAGCAGCAAGCACGCCGCTTACATATGGTCTTCCGGTAAATGGAATTATCAATTCTGCAGTGGCATCAACTGCCGGATTGTCTTATCAGATGGCGTCTTACAGTTCAAATAACACCTTGAGGCTGGAAAACACAAATGACAACGGTACTTTAATATTTACAACTCCTCTTCAGGCGATCAATTTATACATGATGGCAACAGGAGGAAGTGGAGCTTGTACGGTAGATGTCGATGTGAATTTTACCGATAATACATCACAAACCTTTACAGGACTTAGTATTTCCGACTGGTACTACGGAAGCAATTTTGCTATTCAGGGAATCGGAAGGATTAACCTTACCAATGACAATTTAGAATCAGGGTACGGAACAGATCCAAGATTATATCAGATTCCATTGGCTATTGATGCTGCGAATCAGTCAAAAAGTGTAAAAAGTGTGACCATCACCAAAACAGGAACAGGAGGAATTCCAAATATTTTTGCTTTTTCAGCGGATGCCTATAATCCATGTCCGACTCCTACCAATATTACATCCACGACAACGATGGATACCGCTACTTTGAGCTGGACAGCACCTGCAAGTGCACCATCTTCAGGATATCAGTATTATTACAGCACATCGCCTACCGCGCCTACTGCAACTACGCCGCCTACAGGAAATGTAACTTCGGGGACTTCTGTTACTTTAAATAATTTAACGACTGGACAAACCTATTATTTCTGGGTAAGATCCAACTGTGGAGGTTCTTCACAAAGCTTCTGGAAAATGAAAGAATTCACTCCGGGACAGATTTCTACCACATACAATCTGGGAGATATCAACACCCAATTTGATAACTCAGGCGTTACCACAACTTCTACCACAAACTGTGCAGGAAGTGTAACAATCAATGTTCCAGCCGGATATAAAATTGCATCCACTTCTGTTTCTTACAAAATGTCTACCCAAAGCAATGGATGGATGAGCGAACAAAGAAGTTTACTAGTTTGTTCTTCTAATGGTAATACAGAAGCTTCAGTAACATCGGGATCTGGCTCAACTACAGGTACTTATTCTTACAACAGAACAGGTCTTACCTTGGCAAATGATCTTACAGGTGCGGTGAACTTCGAACTAAGAGCCTGGAGAACATACGGAGGATCAGACTGCAGCGTAGACTACAATAAAGTAGACAACGATACTTTCACTGTAACAGTTACTCTTCAGCCGCTTGCTTTGGCAACAAATGAAGTGACTGCTAAAGAAAAAGAAAGAATTGCTTATCCGAATCCATTTATAGATACTTTACATATCGAAAAGGCTGAAAATGTGAAAAAGGCTGTAGTAACAGACCTGACGGGTATTACTGTAAAAACAGTTGAAAATCCTTCATCTTCATTATTTTTAGGAGAACTTAAATCCGGAATGTATATTTTGACATTAACGATGAAAGACGGTTCTGTAAAAAGCATGAAAACTATTAAGAGATAATAATTTACACAACACATTCATACTGAAAAACCCGGATAAGTTTTTATCCGGGTTTTTATTTTTTTATTTAAATTGATTTAATCCTGTACGATTTCGCCGTTTACATATACTTCGTAACCAATTTCTACAGTCGGTTCCAGAGTCTTAGAAACAGAACAGTACTTTTCAAAAGATAATTGTGCTGCTTTCTGGGCTTTTTTAGGATCAACACTTCCTTCCAAAAGAAATTTTACTTTGATTGATTTAAAAGGTTTCGCATCATCCACAGGAATTCTCTCCCCTTCCACTTCTGCTTTGAAATCCGTAATTTCCTGTCTTTGCTTTTTTAAAATAGAAACCACATCTATTCCGCTGCAGCCTGCAACCGCCATCAGAACGCTTTCCATCGGCGAAACGCCTGTTGCTCCGGGTTGAGACGTATTGTCTAAAAGGATTGAATTTCCGTGAGAATTGGTACATTCAAACAAAAAATCATCGTTGATTCTATTAAGTGTTATTTTCATTTTGTTGCTTGTTGCTTGTTGCTTGTTGCTCGTTGCAAAATTATAAAATTCCCCTCGCCTTTATCTCAAGATATTTATTGATAACATCGATATTTAAATTCTCCGGTAAGGTATACACCGTATAAATGCCATATTTACGGAGTTCCTGGATAATTAATTTCTTTTCAAACTCAAATTTTTCAGCAATAATTTCATCATAAATTTCCTGCATATTTTCAGGTTTTTTGTGAATTAAAGTCTGTAATTCTGCATTTTTAAAGAAAACCACCACCAGTAAATGGTTTTTAGCAATTCCGCGAAGGTATTTCAATTGGCGGTTTAGTCCGTCCAGTGTTTCAAAATTAGTAAATAATAATATTAAACTTCTCTGGTTTAATGAATATTTCACATCCTGATACAACCGGTTGAAATCACTTTCAAAGAAATCTGTTTTTATATTATAAAGCGCCTCAGAAATTTTCCTCAACTGCCCCGATTTGTTTTCCGCTGCAATTTTATTTTCAGTTTTTTTCGAAAACGTCATCATTCCGGCACGATCTCCTTTTTTAAGAATAATGTGTGATAAAGCCATCGTTGCATTGATCGAATAATCCAGCAAGCTCAGTCCTTTGAAGGGCATTTTCATGGTTCTTCCGGTATCAATAAGCATAAAAATCCGTTGCGATTTTTCATCCTGAAACTGGTTCACCATCAATCGGTTGGCCTTGGAAGTCGCTTTCCAGTTGATGGTTCGAATATCATCTCCGGGAACATAATCCTTGATCTGCTCAAACTCCATCGTGTGTCCCAGTTTTCTTATTTTTTTAATTCCGCCCAGCAAAAATTCGCTTTGAAGCGCCATTAATTCATACTTCCGAAGGTGGATGAATGACGGATAAGACGGTAAATTTGCATCTTTCTGGAAGGTAAACCTTTTGGAAACAAATCCCAATGGCGACGAAACATAAATATTTAAATTTCCAAAATGGTATTCTCCCCGCTCTTTCGGTTCTAAAATATATTGGAAAAACGTATTCTTCCCCGGTTCGATTTGTTTTTCAATCAAAAAATCCCTTTTTTGAAACTGAAACGGAATTTCATCGATTATTTTAGTATTAATTCTAAAACCGTAATTATTTTTAACATCAATTTTCACAGGATTTTCATCACCATTCGACAATTTTTCCGGTAAAATTCTTTGTGCTAAAATTCCGTTCTTTTGATTAAATACAAAAAGATAATCGACCATCGCCGCCAAAAAGCACAACAGCAAAACACCATGTGCCACCCACATCAAAAACGAAAAGAAAAATGCAAAGACATACAGAACCCCCACTCCGATGAGTGCGAAGAAAAAGCGTGTATTGATGTATAAGTTTTTCATTGGCTATATGCTGTAAGCAATAGGCAGTAAGCTAAAAACTGTCAACTGACAGCTCCCAACCAACAACCAATTTCTATCTAGGAATCTCTATTCCTTCTAAAATTTGTCTGATGATTTCATCGGCTGTCAAACCTTCCATTTCTCTTTCAGGCGAGACAATTACCCTGTGTCTCAAAACGGCATAGCTTGCTTCTTTGATGTCTTCCGGGGTTACAAAATCCCTTCCTCTCAATGCTGCGAAAGCTTTAGAAGCTGTTAATAAAGCCAAACTTGCTCTCGGAGAAGCCCCCAAATACAAGAATTGGTTTTCCCTTGTATTGATGATGATTTTCGCGATATATTCCATCAACTGTGCTTCAACAATGATTTCTTTTACCAGATGTTGATAGCTTTTCAGCTGTTGCGCCGAAATGACGCTTTTTACTACTTCTGTTTTATCTTCAGCTTTACTTTCGTGCTGATTTTTGATGATGGCAATTTCCTGTTCAAGATTCGGATAACCGACATTTATTTTAAACAAAAATCGGTCTAGCTGAGCTTCCGGAAGGCGGTAAGTTCCTTCATGCTCGATCGGGTTCTGTGTTGCCACTACGAGGAATGGTTCTTCCATCGTATAACGGGTTCCGTCCATTGTGATCTGTCTTTCCTCCATCACTTCGAATAATGCAGCCTGAGTTTTTGCCGGAGACCTGTTGATTTCATCAATTAAAATAAAATTAGAGAAAATCGGTCCTTTTTTAAACTCAAATTCAGAATTTTTTACACTGAAAACTGAAGTTCCCAAAATATCCGAAGGCATCAGATCCGGCGTAAACTGGATTCTGCTGAAACCCACGTCAATTGTTTTGGCCAATAATTTTGCCGTAATTGTTTTCGCAACTCCCGGAACCCCTTCGATCAAAACGTGACCGTTTGATAAAAGTGCTGCCAAAAGATGCTCAATCATACTTTCCTGTCCCACAATCACTTGTGCGATTTCAGATTTTACTTTTTCCAGACTTGCCCGAAGCTCGATCATATCAATTCTCGACTGAAACTGATCTTCTTTTTTATCAAAATATATAGAACTCTGATTTTCTATATTCTGGTTTTCAAGGTTTTCCATATTCTTTTTAATTTAACAATTTAGCAATGTAACGGTTTACCAATTAGAAAGAATTGTTACATTGTTATATTTTTAGATTGTTACATTTTTACTATTTCGTCCAGCACTTTATTCATTCCTGCCAGATCTTCTTTCATTACACTTGCGTACGGATCTTGTGCTTTTTTAATCAAAACAATGGCTTCGTTGATCATTTCCATTGGTTTTCCTGTTTTCAGGTGAAGTTTTTTCGCAAATTCTTCATCCAGATTTTGAGTATCAATTAAAAGATCCATTCTTACCTTATTCAGGAAATACTGGGCTTTTTTGGCCATCATATCATGAAAATCTCCTTCCTGAAGGTACAAATTTCCGATACTTTTTACGAAATCCACCGAAGTATTTTTCAATGGCTCAATGATCGGAACTATTCTCTGTTTTCTTTTAGCATTAAAGAAAATAAACAGCAGCAGCCCTCCGAGAAGCACCCACCACGCATATTTCAATGCAGGATTTGAAAGGATGAATCTCATAAAATATCTCGATGCCTGAGAATTTCCTTCTACAAACCAGATCGTTTCCCTGTCGTCAAGATACGAAAAAACGTCTTGTGCATATTTTACACTTCCAGGCTTTAATAAATAATAATTGGTAATAAAAAGCGGTTCACAATGAACATAAATATTTCCTTTTCCTAATTTTACCTTAATAAAATTCGCCTGATCAGAATTATTTTCTTCAACTGTTTTTCCTAAAACTTCAACATTCGGTTTAATGAAGGTAAAGCCTCTTCCGGACGGGAATTTATCAAGTTTAATAAAATCGTTCTGGAATTTTGTGTCTGTCAGTTTTAGAACATTATTATCTTCAAAAGAAATCTTCGAATCATAATAACCGATACTGTCGGAAATATCTTTCGGTATTTCACTTACGATCAATAAGGCATCTGAACCATTGGAAACTTCATTCAGAATTTTGTTCCAGGAAGGTTTGTCGATGTTATGTTCAATGACTAAAATATTGTGCGTCTTTTCTTTATTCTGATTGTAAAAATCGTAAGGAGTCTGCTCGATTTTTTTAACTTTATTTTTAAAAAGATCCTTTATTTCGGCATTAAAAACAAATAATCCGAAAGGTGATTTTTCTTGGATATCAAAATTCTTCCGCCAATCCGTACTTTCCGTTTTATTGACTTCAAACAACGCGATAATAATCATCACAACGATGAAAATCACAGCATATATTTTGAAAGTTTTGTTCATGATAACAGTTTAATTACGGTTTAAAAGATTGATATTGGTTCTTAAATTTCAGATAACTTTCTTCATCAATAGAAAATTCCCCATACCAGACATAGTCGAAAATGTATGATAAATCATAAAAATCATTTTTCAGATGTGGAGCTTTTAATTCTGATACGTAGTCTTTATTGGTTTTCTCGGGATTCCAGGTGATTAATTTTTTATCGCTTAATTTTTTTAAAACAAATAAAAACTGGTAACGAACCGCCGAACGGAAATCTCCGGATTTTTCAAATTTTAAAATACTCTCAGGAAAATTGATCTCGTGAATATTTTCATGCAATTCTTCATCTTTAATATCCAATTTTCTATTTTTCTTACCAAATAAGAAATTTCCATCTTTCCCTATGAGATATTTAATGATAAAATAAAGCAGAAAACCAACAAGAACGATCGCAAACAAGCGAACCAAAACTCCTGCAATATTGCCGGATTTTGTAAAAACAGTTTCTCCGAAAATGCTTTCTATAATTCTCATGATCTTTCCCATCAGCTTTTCCCAGAAAGACATTCTCGGCTTCACAGTGGTGTAATCGAAATCTTTCCCTTTGTATCGGGAAGGAATATTTTCTTTAAATTTTTTCGGATAAACGGTATTTTCCGTCACAGGATTTTTTGCCAAAACCGAATCTGCACGGTACATATTTTTGTAATGTCCCGTGTCTATAGAATCTACATACACCTCTTCGATCGGCGGCGGCGGATCGTCTTCTGTCTGTGCGTAGGCAAATCCAGCAGAGAAAAAAACCAGTAAAAAAAGAAAAAATTTATTCATTAATACCGATGGTTTCTATTTCTGCCAATTCCATTTTCTGGTGGAGATCTGTCCTGCTATCGTAGTACATCAGCCCGGAATTGATGTAAAGAACATTCATCAATAAAGTGGAAACCAATGAGGAAACTCCGTACAGGAAAAAAATTAATATTCCGAAACTTCCGCCCAAAGGATTTTGTTCAAATTGTGCATCCGGCGTTGTGGTCGTCAATGTCGTAAAATATAAAATCATCGGAACAGAAGAAAAAATTCCGCTGACGATATAGAAAAGGATTCCCATGATAATGGTGGATCCCCAATATTTCCAATAAGGTGAGTTTTCTCTTCCGTTGGGATAGGAAAACTGTGATCTGATTGCGTAACTCAAACTTTCGAAAAAGCCCCTGTTTCCGTTGAAATAATCGTAGCAAAGAAAAGTGATGATATTGAATAAAGTCGGCGCTACAAATAGCACCAAAACAATTCCGATTAAAATAATAATCAGAAAATACGAAAATCCAAAAAGAATTGTCGCAGCAGGCAGTACAAGGAAAGTCAGTCCGAAATAAGTTGTTAAAACTTTTCTCCCGTTTGTTTTAAAATCATTTAAAATATCATCTGTTTTGATGTCTTTATTTCCTTCCGCAAGTCTTCTCATGTAAAAAACAGGAAAAAGGAAATTAATGGTCATTAAAGCCGTTGAAAGAATAAACAGTAAAATTCCGCAAATAATGAACATTCCCAGATTATCTGTAAATAATTGTTCAAAATAATAGCTCTGTCCGCTGATATTCGACCCGAAAAGCGCTCCAAAAAACTCTCTGAAACCCAAAACGATTACCACGACCATTAAGATCAGCAATAATCCGTTCAGCAGGATAAAATTCTTGAAGTAATTTTTCCCGTATAACTTGAAAAAAGCGAAACTATCACTTATAAAAGTTCCAAAATCTCTCTTTTTATAAAATTGCATCATTGATTTGGTTATTAATTTTTTTATTAACAATAGAAGGATACACAAAATAATAAAACCCGATAACGGCCAATGATCCGAAAATGATAATCAGGTTCAGAAACAAAGGCATTTTCAAAGCGTGTCTTGTGACATATCCTTCAATAATTCCTGCACAGATCGTAAATGGAACCGTGCTTAAAAATATTTTAAAAGAATCTCTAAATCCGTTTTTAAAAGAATTAAATCTGGAAAAAGTTTTCGGGAATAAAATCGAGGCTCCCAAAATTAATCCGCACATCGCTTCCACGACCATGGAGAAAATTTCAAAAACACCGTGAAGCCAGATTCCTCGTGCGCTGTCCTTTAAAGCTCCGTAATCATAGAAAAAATACTGAAACGAACCCAGCATCACACTATTGGACAACAAAGCGTACAAGGTTCCAACTCCTCCTGCAATACCATAAATATACAGTTTTGCCCCAACTCCGATGTTATTAAAAATGATTCCGATGGTACTTCCCCAAGTAGAACCACTCTGATAAATTCCTACAGCGTTTCCTTTTTTGATGTTTTCTATGGTTTGATTCACATAATCTTCACCCAGAATAATATTGGCAAAATCTTTATCATAAATCGCAGAAAGCACCCCAATTAACGTAAACAAAGTGAAAAACAGAAAAGCATACAGCAAATATCTTCTGTACTGATAGACCAGCAAAGGAACTTCCGTTTTGAAGAAATACAGGAACCTGTTTTCCTCAACTCTTTTTGTTTTATAAATTTTCTGGAAAATCTGTGAAGACAAATGATTCAGATACACGGTAGTATTACTTTTCGGGTAATAGGTCTGTGCAAAGGAAAGATCATTAACGAGGTTAATATACAGCGAAGACAGGTCATCAGGATTTTTTTTAATTTTCCCTTGAATAACCTGTTCGATTCCCAACCATTTTTCTTTATTTTGTTTAATGAAATAAACCTCTCTCATATTGTAAGGCTAAAATAATAAAAATTATGTCTCAAATTGCGATCAATACCTCACAAAATGTAAATATTAATTTCAACATTGCCAGTGTTGGAGACAGGATGATTGCTTTTATCCTGGATCTTCTTATTAAAGTGGCTTATGGCGTCGTTGTGATGTACCTTTTTTTTAATGTTTTTGATTTGGGATATATCTTAAATGGTCTTGATCAATGGTCGATAATGGCAATTTATATCATCCTGCTTTTTCCTACTTTTATTTATCCGGTAGTGTTGGAAAGTATAATGGAAGGACAGACTCCCGGGAAAAAAGTAATGAAAATCCGGGTGGTAAAAATAGACGGTTATCAGGCGGGTTTTGGCGATTATCTGATCCGCTGGGTTTTCAGGATTATCGATACGTCTTTTGCCGGAGTGGTGGGACTGATTTCTATGATCGTTTCCAAAAACAACCAGCGATTGGGTGATATTGCTTCCGGAACCGCGGTTATTTCTTTAAAAAACGACATTAATATTTCTCATACAATCCTGGAAAACATCCACCAAGACTATATTCCAACGTTTCCACAGGTAATTGCGCTGACAGATAATGATATGAGAATTATCAAAGACAATTACACGAAAGCCTTGAAAATCGACGACAGACAAATTATTTCCAAGCTTTCCGAAAAGATTAAAAGTATTTTAAAATTGGAAGTTGATCCCAGAAAAATGACGGAAAGACAGTTTATAGGAATTATTATTAAAGATTATAATTATTATACTGGCAAGGATAATTAAATTAAGCCAAGGGTCAATTTGCTTTGCAAGTCAATTGTGAATTTTTTCAACTTGAATTTAAAAATTGACAAACAAAGTGAATTCACTATTCCCCTTTCACCTTTATATCGGTTTGGTTTTTGTATTTTTATTCTTAATTAAAACTTAAATTATGAGATTCGAAAATAATAGATCCGGAAACGGCGGAGTCATTACTTTAAATAACGAAATCAAAGAAATCGGAAGACTTACGTATACGATTTTCCCTGAAGAAAGCAAGTTTATCATTTCCTTCGTTTTGGTTCATCCGGAATTTGAAGGACGTGGAATGGGGAAATACTTGGTCGAAGAAGCCATTAAATTTGCAAGAGAAAACAACTGGAAAGTCTATCCACACTGTTCTTATGCAAGATCTGTGATGATGAGAATGAGTGATGTAGATGATATTTTCTTACAGCGTTAATACTTCATTCAGCAGAATTTCTTCAATATCATCGGGATAATTGACTTTCAGGTGCTGATCGGAAGCGACCCAGTTTCGTATTTCTTCCAGTTTTAAAACTTTAGAATTCGGAATTCCCATTTTGTCTAGAGCACAGGCATTGCATTCCTGTTCGTACTGGTTATGAATGGGAATGACGAATAATTTTTTGTCCATAAAAAGTGCTTCAGCGGGGGTTTCGAAACCTGCATTGCATAAAATACCGTCACAGTTTTCAAAATATTTTAAATATTGAATTTCATCAATAGGAAAAACCTCAACATTGCCATCTTTAAACTGAAGTTTGCTGTATTTAGAAAAAATTTTCCATTCAACAGGAATCTGCTTCAAAACATTAATAATATTTTCGTCTGAAAAGCTTGGAAGATATACCAGATAAAACCCTTTTTTATCCGGATTCAAATTTCTGATTTTTCTTCGGATAACAGGTTTTTTAATTTGTGGATGATAATTTTCGAAATGAAAACCAATTCTTCTTTCACTCGGAACGTAATATTTTAACACCAGTTCTCCAAGAAAGTCTTTTTTTGCAGGTTTTGGAGTTTCTTTAAATAACATGGAAGCCTGATGGCTCAATTCGATCATCGGGTATTTCTTTAATTTTGAAGCCCAGCCTGTTATTGGCTCATAATCATTGATAATCAAATCGTAGCCTGAAAGATCAATTTCTTTTATGGTTTTCGCTGCTTCTAGAAAATTATTATCCGTAAACGTTTTTCGATAGGATAAACCGCCTGTTTTGTTATAAAGAAGGGAAATTCCTTTATAATGAAAATTAACGTCGAAATCGGCCTTTAATTGCGATTGGTGTCCACTGATCAAAGTATCAACCGAAACATGCTTCTTTAAAATAGGAACAATTTCCTGCGCACGCGCAATGTGTCCGTTTCCGGTTCCCTGAAATGCGTATAAGATTTTCATTTTGTAAAATTGGTAACGATTTTCAAAAGCTCGGTACTGTCGATATCCTGAATTTCTTCTGCCCCATCATCTTTAAGCAAATGTTTGTGCTCATCGTAATAAAAAATTTTCCATTCTTTATCATGATATTCCAAAGCAGAAAGATTTTCGATCCAGTCGCCGGAATTAAGATAAGTGCAAGAACCTTTTTTATTCACAACCTCACGAATCTGCGGCTGATGAATATGCCCGCAAACAACATAGTCGTAATGATTGTCAATGGCCAGTTCGGAGGCAGTCAATTCAAAATCACCAATATACTTTACGGCTTTTTTTACATTATTTTTAATCTTTTTTGAAAATGAATATTTTTCTCTACCCATTTTCTCCAAGAACCAATTTACAATATTATTGATTACGATCAACATGTCGTAGCCTTTTCCACCCAATTTTGCAATCCATTTTGAATGCTGAACGGATGCATCAAAAACATCTCCGTGAAAGATCCAGGTTTTTTTGTCGTTGATGTCTAAACAGATTTTGTTACATACTTTTAATTTACCCAATTCGAAGTCGGTAAACTTGCGGAACATCTCGTCGTGATTTCCTGTAATGTAGTAAACATCTGTGCTTTTAGTAGCAAATGAAAGGATCTTTTTAATCACTTTCAGATGGGGTTTAGGAAAGTAAGACTTTTTGAATTGCCAGATATCGATGATATCACCGTTTAAAACTAAAGTTTTAGGCTGAATAGAATTAAGATATCTCAGTAATTCTTTAGCCTTACATCCATAAGTTCCCAAATGAACATCCGATATGACAACTAACTCAACGTTTCTTTTCATAATCTTTTGCAAAGAAACTAATTGAAAATTAATTGAATATGAATGTTATATTAATTTTATAGAGTCTCCATCAACTCTTCTGTGATTTCCATGTTGTGGTAAACGTTTTGTACATCATCATCATCTTCAAAACGCTCAAGCATTTTCATATTCGCTTTGAACTGTTCTTCGTTTACTTCTTTTGTAAGGTTCGGAATTCTTTGTAATTCCGCACTTTTCGCTTCGATTCCAAGCTCATCCAATTTGTGAGATAAAGATCCGAAATCTTCAAATGCTGTAGTGATCATTACTTCTTCTTCATCTTTTTCCACATCTTCCGCACCGCCATCGATCATTTCCATTTCGAAATCATCCCAATCCATTTTGATTTGAGCTAATTCTATCGTGAAAATTCCTTTTCTGTCGAAGATGAATGCCAGTTCACCATTCTTTCCAAGGTTTCCATCGAATTTATTGAAAATGGCTCTTACATTGGCAACAGTTCTTGTTGAGTTGTTGGTCGTACATTCCACAAAAAATGCGACACCACCTTGTCCGTATCCTTCATAAGTGATTTCTTCATAATTTTCTGCATCTGCACCACTTGCCTTCTTGATCGCTCTTTCCACATTATCTTTCGGCATGTTGGCTCCTTTCGCATTTTGGATACATCTTCTCAAAGCAGGATTTGATTCAGGATCTGTTCCTCCGGCTTTAACCGCTAATGCAATATCTTTACCTATTTTAGAAAAAGTTTTAGCCATTTTATCCCATCTGGCCATCTTAGAAGCTTTTCTATATTCAAATGCTCTTCCCATTTTTATTTTTAAATTTTCAACAAAAATAATTAAAAGTCAACGAAAAAAAAATACCCCCAGAAAACTGGAGGTATTTATTATTTAGAAAAATTAATTATTTTTTCTTCTTTTTAACTACTTTTTTCTTAGCCGGAGCTTTTTTAGTAGCTTTTTTCACTGGAGCGTCTTCGTAATCTTTTTTAGCGATTGCATTCCACTCATTCATGTCAGTGATAGCTTTTACAACTACTTTTCTGTCAACTTGTCTGTCAGCGTCAGAAGCTGTAGCAGGGATTGTAGCTTTAGCCTTACCAACACCTACAGATTTAAGAGCGTTAGGATCTACACCTCTTGCATCTAAAGCAGCAACTACAGCAGCAGCTCTTTCTCTAGATAATTTCAAGTTGTAAGCTTCAGAACCTTTAGCATCTGTTCTACCTTCTAATAGATAGTTACCACCGTCAGTTTTGATAATTTGAGCAGCAGCATCTAATGCAGGAGTAGACTCAGCTCTGATTGTAGCTTTATTGAAGTCGAAATAAACACTCTTCAATTTAGTTTCAACTTCTCCAGCTGTTACGTCTTTTGGCTTAGGACATCCGTTGTATTCTGGAAGACCTGGAACAGTAGGACAAGCATCATCTTTATCAAGGATACCGTCACCGTCTGTATCTGGCCAAGGACAACCATTGTTTTCAGCAGGACCTGCAACTGTAGGACAAGCATCATCTTTGTCGATTACACCGTCACCATCAGTATCTGGCCAAGGACAACCGTTGTTTTCAACTGGACCAGCTACATCTGGACATTGATCGTCTTTATCTGGAACTCCATCACCATCAGTATCAGGACATCCTTGGAATTCTGGTAAACCTGGTGTATCTGGACACAAATCGTCTTTGTCTAAGATACCATCCTTATCTCTGTCTCTGTTACCAAATCTGAATAATAGAGATGCAGAAGCTTGCCAGAAGTTAGCAACTGTAGATTTATCACCTGGAGTTGATACGTAATCTCCTTGAACACCTAAACCGAAGTTTTTAGTTACCCAGAAGTTAGCACCAGCACCTGTAGCAAGAGTAAAGAAGTTAGCTTTACCGTTTTCATTACCGTTATCTCCATTCTGTACCCACTCACCGTTTGCATCAGTTCTTGGGAAAGTAAGAGCAGTATAGTCATGTCTTAGGTAGTTAGCACCAACTCTTAAATATGGATCGAACCAAGATTCTTCATTCCATAAAAGACCTGCAGCTTTAGCTTGGAAACCAAGACCTGTCATTAACATAAACTCTTTACCCATGTTGAATCTTTTGTTTTCAACATTTCCTACAGTAGTTTGCCAGTCAATAACTAAACCTTTACCAATGTTTCTAGCCACTGTAAGTTTAGATAATGGAGGTGTAATAGAGAAGTTGTTCATATTGAACATTGTCTTCGTCAAATTTTTAGCACTGAACGTATTACTGAAGCCATTTCTTACTGCTAAGTGATTTTCCGCGTGAGCACCAACCCCGATTAACCACGGATTGTTGGTAGTCTGAGCGAACACAGTAGAAGCAACAGTAAGTGCCAATGCTGAAATTCCTAATTTTAGATTTTTCATAGAATTAAATGATTAAATAATTGATAATGCAAAATAAATATAATTTTTCTTTATATACAAAGTTTTTCAAATGATTTTTAACTTTTCTTTAATATTCTGTCTAGGTTACGTTTATTTTCTCTATCTTTTATGCTTTCCCTCTTATCAAAAAGTTTTTTCCCTCTGGCTAAGGCAATCAGAACCTTTGCTTTTCCCCGGTCATTGATATATAGTTTTAATGGCACTATAGTATTTCCTGCATCCTTTAACTTTTTTTCGAGTTTTTGCATTTCTTTTTTGTGCAACAGCAATTTTCGTTCCCTTTTTGTTTTGTGATTGTAAAAAGTACCTAATTTATACTCATCAATCATCATATTAATGATATACAATTCCCCATCAATAAACTGACAGAACGATTCTGCGATAGATGCTTTTGAAGAGCGTAAAGATTTTATTTCCGTACCTGTTAAAACCATTCCCGCCTCCAATTCTTCGAGAATTTCATATTCAAACCTGGCTTTTCTGTTTAATATATTGACTGTTTTTTCAATCTTCATTTTAAATTCGTATATATATGATGTAATAATTTAATAAAGTTGCACTTAAAGCTTCGTGAAGCTTATCCATTCAGGACTTGGCATTTTATTAAATTTAATTAATGAAATATAGGAAAAATACGCCACATTTAAAAACTTGAATATTACATTATTACGAAATACCCAAATTCTTTTCGTATTTTTGCGCCAAATTTACAAAACTATATGTTAACAGTATCTAACTTATCTTTACAATTCGGGAAAAGAGTTCTTTTTGACGAGGTAAACATTATGTTTACAAAAGGAAACTGCTACGGGATTATCGGAGCAAATGGTGCAGGAAAGTCTACATTCCTTAAAATATTAACAGGAAAACAGGACCCGACAACAGGAAATATATCTTTAGAACCTGGAAAAAGAATGTCAGTTCTTGAGCAGGATCACTTTGCTTATGATCAATATACTGTTCTTGAGGCTGTTTTGAGAGGTAACAAAAAATTATTCGAGATAAAAGAGGAAATGGATGCATTATATGCAAAAGAAGATTTCTCTGACGAAGACGGAATAAAAGCGGGTGAACTAGGTGTAATCTATGATGAAATGGGAGGATGGACTGCAGAATCTGATGCTCAGACCATGCTTTCAAACGTTGGAATTAAAGATGATATGCACTGGCAAATGATGAGTGAGCTTGAGAACAAGGACAAAGTAAAGGTTCTTTTGGCTCAGGCGCTTTTCGGAAATCCTGATGTACTGATTCTGGATGAGCCTACGAATGACCTTGATATTGACACTATTTCCTGGTTAGAAGATTTCCTTGCAGATTATGAAAACACAGTAATTGTTGTATCTCACGACCGTCACTTCTTAGATACGGTTTGTACGCACATTGGTGACTTGGATTATGCTAAATTAAACCTTTACACAGGTAACTACTCTTTCTGGTATCAGGCTTCTCAGCTGGCAACGAGACAAAGAGCTCAGGCTAATAAAAAAGCGGAAGAAAAGAAGAAAGAGCTTCAGGATTTCATCGCGAGATTTAGCTCAAACGTTGCAAAAGCTAAACAGGCAACTGCAAGAAAGAAAATGATCGACAAATTAAACATCGATGATATTAAGCCTTCTTCAAGAAGATATCCGGCAATCATTTTCGAAATGGAAAGAGAGGCAGGAGATCAGATTTTGGATGTAAAAGGTCTTGAAAAAACGAAAGACGGAGAATTGTTGTTCTCAAACATTGATTTAAATCTTAAAAAAGGTGATAAAGTTGCCGTTTTGTCTAAAAATTCATTGGCAATTACAGAATTTTTCGAAATTTTAGCCGGAAATGTACAGCCGGATAAAGGAACTGTTGCTTGGGGAGTTACAACAAACCAGTCTCACATGCCTTTAGACAATACCAGCTTCTTCCAGGAAGATTTAAGCTTGGTTGACTGGTTGAGACAATTCACAAAAAATGATGAAGAGCGTCATGAGGAATTCGTAAGAGGTTTCTTAGGAAGAATGCTTTTCTCGGGTGATGAAGCTTTGAAATCTTGTAAAGTACTTTCGGGAGGTGAAAAAATGAGATGTATGTTCAGCAGAATGATGCTTCAGAAAGCAAACATTCTATTATTGGACGAACCTACCAACCACTTAGACCTTGAAAGTATTACGACTTTAAACAACTCATTGTCTAACTTTAAAGGAAATATTTTGTTGGCATCTCATGACCACGAAATGCTTTCAACAGTCTGTAACAGAATCATCGAACTGACTCCACAGGGAATCATCGACAGAGAAATGACTTACGACGAATATCTTGCTGATAAAAGGGTAAAAGAATTAAAAGAGAAAATGTATTCTTAATATCATTTGATACATATAAAAACAAATAGCTACTCCTAGGAGTAGCTATTTTTATTAACACTTGAGATAAAAAGTCTATTATTTTTTAATAAACTTATGAGTAGAAATAGTTCCGTCTGCATTTTTTACAGAAAGAATATACGCTCCTTTTACTAATGGAGAAACATCAATTTTCTCTGCCTGACCTGAAGATAACACAGTCTTACCAGATACATCAAAAATCTTCATTTCAGATATTTTCTGCTTGCTTTTTATGTATAGATAATCAGAAACAGGATTTGGATAAATACTCACTGTATTTTGTGACAATGCATTTTCTACAGTAGATAATGTCGCTGTAGTAACTGAAATATTATCGAGAATCAGTGCTCCAAGATCTGTTGATGCCGGAGTATAATCATTAAACCCAAAATAATAAATACCTGTAGATGTAGGAGTTATTGTATACGTAGCTGTACTGGCAGCCGGTATATTCACACTACCAAAATCATTAACCAAATTCACCATTGAAGTATTCACAGGAGAGGTTCCGTAAGCAACTTTTAAGCTTTGAGGGCTGAAATAATTGCCATAGTCAAAAGATAAAGTATAGCTTACCCCTGCCTGCAAATTTATTCCTTTTGTATAAAACCAAGTATCTGCATTACTCGAATTAGGAGGTATAGTATATACTGTATTCGATGAGAAACCTGGTACTGTTCCGCCCCAATCATACACTGCCCAATCTCCATCACTAGTTATTACCTGTTGTGATGTACATGGTGGAATACTATAATTTGTTACAGAATTAAAATTTTCCATATAAGGAACATTTACAGCTCCACACAAAGTTGAAAAGCTTACACTTAAAGAGCTCCAGTCACTTGTACTTCCTCCACCACAATTATTTCTTACCCATGCATTATATGTAGTAGATGGTGACAAATTTGTAAGATTTGTTGTTGCCCCTGTTATTCCAGACATAGTAGGTGTAGTACTCATTGTTGGAGCCGTATTAGTCGTACTCAAATAAATTTCATACGACGAACTTCCTGCAACAGCGTTCCATGAAAGTGTAGCAGAATTTGCAGTAATGTTTGAAGCAGCCAAATTATCCGGAGCAATACAGCTGTTTGCCACTATATAAGAAAAGCCAAACACACATAGTATACCCGAGCCACCCACGACTTTAGTAACTTTGATATTTGAAATATTCTTAGTTTGATTAGCCCCACTTACCACCAACGGAATTTCATAAATTCTCGGGTTAGTAGTGCTGTTTTCAATAGCATCACTCACTCGGCTTACACGCCCTATCCCTTTAATAGCAAAAGAATTACCTCCATACCAGTCACTTATTGATGTGTTGGTAAAAGTCTGTGTAGTTCCGTCTGTAAAGGTAACAAGGATATCTGCTGCAGAGGTTCCGCTTCCGGATGTTGCCAGCATATATAACTTCGATGCTTTTGGAGTTGAAGCAAAACTTAATGTTCCATTATCCCCAACATTTGTAAGCCTCAAAGAGTTATTCGAGCTATAGTTTGCCATTTGAAAGCTCAATCCCGTTGTAGATTGGGAATTTATAAGACCGGAAGCCGGAAGCCCGGACGTTGGAGCAATTCCGTTGCCATTTATAAAATCTGTAGACATGAAAACATATCCATTAGCCGGATCATCAACACTAGCTGTAGTAGTGGAAGATGCAGCACCCGATCCATTGGCAATAAGATCCGAATTGTAACCGGATGTAACATTCAGTGTTTGATAATTTTGCGCACTTAATTTGCAAAATGATACAATGCTCATTAAGCCGAGCAAGCTTCGAGTAATTTTTCTATTCATACCTGTTTTTTTATACAGCAACAAATATATATTTTTTTTGAATTAAATTAAACGTTTAACATATTTTAACTAATTAAAATTATAAATAGTTATGTAATTTTAAATTAAATTCAAAATAAGATAAATATTATTTACACGCAATCAATATTTAGTGAATAAAATTTTACTATCAGATACATTTACTTTAATATTCAATTTTTAGTGAAATAAATTCAGTTTGAGTCTTGTTTTAAATTTTGTTCTTTTAGAAAATAAAAAACCACTTTTTTAGAAGTGGTTTTTATTATTAAAAAGAAAAATAAAAGTCTAATCCAAAAGATTATTTTCTTTTACTTTCACTGTTGATTGTCGTCTGTCTATCTTAATCTCCTGACCATCGGGACCTGTTGCTCTATATTTAGACTGAAGATTATTTGAATTAGGATCTTCCATAACTTCTTTTCTTTTTTTCAAAAATTTAGATTTATCCTTTACATCAAAAATATTAACATATTTAAGCGGCTCAATTAATTCACTCACTTTTGCAATTTCAACAGCAGTTATTAAGATTGATTTTTCTTCATTATAAACTTCTAGAATCAGACCATTTAACCCTTTAAACCTAAATGGACCTTCAGAAATAGGTATTGAAGGAGAATACCAAGCATAATAAACTTTGCCTGTATCCGATGTTGTTTTTGCCAAATTACAAGAATAAGATAAAATTGTCTTCTTCTTTCCTTTAATTAATTCCCATTTTAAAGCAGGTTCCTCGAACCTATATAAATCTTTTCTCCCAATAGGTAATGTTGCTATTATTTGATCCCCATCCTTATAAACACTACTTTTAGATCTGGGAACACTATTTACAGACAGGACACCATAATTACCCGCATTATCATGTAAATAATCATAATATTTTTTTGCACCTTCATCCGCATATATAGATTTTTTTGCATTACATAATAATGAATAGCTAAAAACAGATGCTTCATTCTCATTTCTTAACAAAGTAGAATCTGGTGCCATAACCATGTAATAACGCACTTTTAAATCAGATTTATCACTTTCATTTTGAGCAAGAATCATAGTGCAAAACGTAATACAAACAAAGACTAATATATTTTTCATTTTATTTATAATGCCATTATTAAAAAATTCCATTAGTATTTCTCAGAATACAATAATGGAATTAGTTTTTATTAAAAAATATTTACTGTTTTAAATTCTTTCTTTTGTAATAACATTAAAAGAATTTTTCAAATTAAACGTAAAGTTTTCAACAGGTTTCACACCATGAAGTTTACATATACGATCATTTGTTTCAATTAATTCATCCATATAATCATCATACTGACTAGCTGACATTTGTCCAATCGGTGTATCAGTATACATGTTAAATGTCCAGCCACACGTTGACTGATATAAATAGCCATATTGAAGTACAGCTTTAGCTTTAAAACTCACTTCACCACTTTTTGCGCTTACTAATCCTGTAAATCCTAAGCTCAAAATTAATAACATTTTTTTCATTTATTGAATTTTAATTGTTTAAGTCTCAAATATATAACTTAAATCATTTTTCCCAGTCGTATGAATAAAACATTTTACTATTTATATCGGTTCTAAATAAACACATAATATTCATTAAAGTAAAGCAAAAAAAAATCCCTATTTTTGTGAAATGAGTCAAAAATGGATTTACAAGCCCGAACCCGATGAAGAAATTGTGGATGGATTAAGTTCGTCTCTTGGTTTTGGAACTTTTGAATCTAAGTTACTCGTTCTTAGAGGAATTGACAATTATCAAAAGGCAAGAGAGTTTTTTAAACCCAACCTTACCGACATCCACAGTCCTTTTTTAATGGCAGACATGCAGAATGCCGTAGAGCGAATTGCCAATGCCATCGAAAACGGAGAAAAAATACTGGTTTACGGCGATTATGATGTAGACGGAACTACCGCTGTAGCCCTGATGTACTTATACCTCAGCAAAATTGTTGAGAAAAAATATTTAGACTATTATATTCCGGACAGGAATTCCGAAGGATACGGGATTTCCACGGAAGGTATTGATTTTGCAAAAGAAAACGGATTTTCATTAATCATCGCTCTCGATTGTGGAATCAAGGCGCTTGATATGATAAGCTATGCCGAGAATTTAGGCATTGATTTTATTATTTGTGACCACCATTTGCCCGGAGATGAAATTCCCAGCGCCGTTGCCGTTCTGGATCCGAAAAGAAGCGACTGCCGCTACCCTTTCAAGGAGCTTTCAGGATGCGGAGTGGGTTTCAAACTTTGCCAGGGATTGAATACAATTTACAAACTTCCCGAAGCAGAACTTTTTGAATTAACAGATTTGCTGGCGATTTCTATTGCCGCAGACATCGTTTCCATGACCGGCGAGAACAGGGTTTTGGCTAAAATGGGCTTAAAAGTTTTAAGAAAAACAAGAAATTTAGGATTAAGATTATTAATTCCTGAAGATAAGCTTTCCCACTTTGAAATTTCAAATATTGTTTTTGAAATTGCCCCGAAAATTAATGCTGCAGGAAGAATTTCACACGGAAAAGCCGCGGTTGAATTAATGGTTTCCGACAACCTGAAACATGCCAATCAGATTGTAAGTGACATCATGAACCTTAACGACGAAAGGCGTGAGCTGGATATGAACTCTACCCTTTCCGCTTTAAACCAAGTTATTGAATCTCAACAGGAAACAAAATACACAACCATCGTTTATCATCCCGAATGGAACAAAGGAGTGATTGGAATTGTGGCTTCAAGACTGATTGAAACCTATTACAAACCGACACTCGTTTTTACAGACGGGAATAATGGTGAAATGGTAGCTTCGGCAAGATCTGTATCGGACTTCGATGTACATGAGGCATTGGATATGTGCTCAGAATATTTCTTAAAATTCGGAGGACACCACGCTGCAGCAGGGCTTTCGATGGAGAAGGATAAATTTGATGCTTTTAAAGAAAAATTTGAAAGGGTCGTTTCCGAAAAAATCAAGGAACATCAGAAAGAACCGTCTATTACGATTGATTCTGAGATCCAGATTGATGAGATCAACAGAGAATTTATCAATTTCCATAGAAAACTGGCGCCTTTCGGACCTCACAATATGAAACCGATTCTGGCTTTAACGAATCAAAAAGTTTCCGGCTATATCAAAACGATGGGGAAAGATAACAATCACCTTAAGTTTTATATCAAGCAGGAATCTACGGGAAGAAATATTGAATGTGTTGGTTTTAAGTTGGGTCAATTTGCAGATGATTTTAGAACTAAAAATTTCGATTTAGTCTTCACACTGGAAGAAAATCACTGGAAAGGTAATGTTACCCATTATTTGAATATTAAAGACGTGAAATTCAGGGATTAGGAAATATTATCATGAAAAAAGTAGGTTTATTTTTCGGTTCTTTTAATCCTATTCATATCGGACATTTGATTTTGGCAAATTACATCCTGGAAAATTCTGATATGGATGAATTGTGGTTTGTAGTGAGCCCGCAAAATCCGTTCAAAGACAAAAAATCTTTACTGAAAGATCACAACAGATTGGATATGGTGCAGCTTGCCGTAAAAAATTATCCGAAAATGAGAGCTTCCAATGTAGAATTTTCACTTCCACAGCCGAGTTATACGATCGATACACTCACTTACCTTCATGAAAAATATCCCGACTATTCTTTTAGTTTAATCATGGGAGAAGATAATTTGGGAAGTTTACACAAGTGGAAAAATTCTGAGCTTTTGATTAAAAACCATCATATTATCGTATATCCAAGGGTTTTTGATGGAGAGAAAAAAGATTCCGAATATCTGAATCATGAGAATATTTCATTGATAAAAGCTCCAGTCATTGAACTTTCTGCCACAGAAATCCGAAATATGATCAAAGCCGGAAAAAATGTAAGGCCTATGCTTCCGCCCGAGGTTTTTGATTATTTGGATGGTAGTAGTTTTTATAAGTAGTTATTATGAAATTTTATTTATTTACATTTCTTTTCTTTATTCAATTATTTGTTTTCGGGCAAAATAATCCACAAGAAGACTCTCTTAAAAGAGAAAGAGAGCATCGTGAAATGTATGAAAATCGCAGAAAAAAACATCATGAAAATTGTACCAGAGATTCACTAAAAGCCGTTACTGATTCTAAAATTCAAAATAAATATTATATCAATCTTGTTGCTCCTAATGGTGATAACTTTCTTCCCGCAGAAGAACTAAAACAGATACTTAATAAACATCATATTATTTGGGGTGGAGAATGGATGGGAAGTGATTTCGGAGGTTATGCGCCTTATTCTTGTTATTATGTATATATGACAAGATTGACTGAGGAAAAATTTGGTAAAGAATTTATGGATGGTCTTGTAAAAGAATCTCTTTTAAAATATATTGATAAAAATCCGTCTGTGATTTTTAAATATAATGATCACTTTGATTTACTTTATGATAATGATGATCTCTCAGACGATAAAATAATTAATGAGTATTTTTTAAAAGATTTTACCTATCCTAAAGGCTACGAGGTTTCCAAAGAAAAAAACCAGTATTTTACCGAGGTAAAGTTGCACTTTAATAAAGATACACACAAATTATCAGTAATAAATTTCAAGCATCATATTGATAATAATCATAACAAACAATTCATTCCTTATTTTGAAAAAAAAATCAGAAATTTTGTTAAATCCCGTAACTTTGTAAACATAGATCATACAATATATGAAGTAAAAACATACTTCAAAATTTATTATAAATAACTAAAATGGACTTCATTGAAAAATTTTTCTCAAAATATTCCCAGGAAAAGATCATTAAATGGTTTAAGCAAATCTGCGTGGCCGAAGCGATTACCTGCTTTCTGCTGTACGGAGTTGCCATGATCTGGAAAAGATATGACGAAGAAGGTATTTTGTCTACTATTTTCATCATTATAATCGGGAATATTCATGGGTTGTTTTTTACCCTTTATCTTTTATTTTGCCTTCCGGCAAGGAAGATTTTTAAGTGGGATGATGAAGATTTTGTGTTTGCATTATTATCAGCATTTTTCCCTTTTGCCACCATCTGGGTCGAAAAAAAACTGGCCCGCTTCGACAGAGAATAAAAATAATAAAGGATCTTTTTTGATCCTTTTTTTTATGCTTTTTTTTATTTTTCACTCAACTATTCAGCTGTAATTTTTTATAAAACCGACATATTTTCATTAATTATTTCATCTCGTTTTTAAGGTTTTTAAAAAAAATTTAAAGCTTCGATGTAACAAAATTCCTCCCAAAATTGTCTAATTAATAACAAAGTTCAGAGAACGGAAAAATTTAATTGAAAATTTAACTACTGAAAATCAGATCGTTAAATTTATTTTAAAAACATTTTAAGTACTTTGTATTGCAAGATACTAAATTAATTATATATCTTTGCAATGTTAAATAATAACAAATACAAGCTATTAAACCACTAAATTATACCAACATGAAAACGCCTATTCTCATTGCAGCCATATTTTTCAGCGGATTGACTTTCGCACAAGAAAAAAAACAAGACACCGTAAAAACTAAAACCATAGAAGGGGTAACTATGACAAAACAGGTTTTCAAAAAACAAAGTGACCGTTTTGTATATGATGTCGCAGCATCGCCGGTTACCAAAGGAAATACAACTTTTGATCTTTTGAAGCAGACTCCTCTCCTATCAACGACTGACGATAAAACTTTAAAAATTGTAGGAAAAAATAACGCGGTTATCTACATCAATGGCAGAAAAACCAATATGGATGCAGAATCTTTAACTCAATTCTTAAAAAACACTCCTGCAGAAAATATCCAGAAAATTGAAGTGATCACCGTTCCCGGAAGTGAATTCCAGGTTGAATCTTCCGATGGAATCATCAACATTATTTTGAAGAAAAAAATGAGTGACGGTACCAGCGGAAACATGAGAATGTCTAACACACAAAATAAATACAACTCAAGCCAGGCAAGTTTTTCCGTGAATTACAGAAAAGACAAACTGGGAATTAATGCCAATTTAAGTGGCGGTGAAAATATTAATCCACAGTCTTATATTTTAAGAAACAAAACCGGTAATGTTCAAAATGAATCCATCGGTGATATCGACGATCCAAACAAAAATATTGGCGGATACTTAAATATTGATTATCAACTAACTGAAAAAAGTAATCTGGCTCTATCCTGGAACTCTTGGGCCAATAAAAGTTATAACTCAACCATCAATTTATTGAACACCATAACGAGATATGATGATAATGGGAATTTAGTTTCTACTGATTACACCAAAACGAAGAATAAAGAAGATGCAAGGAATTACAACAACTCTGTTAATTTAAATTATGAATTAAAGCTTGATTCTCTGGGAAGCAAATTGAATCTGAATGCCGCTTATCTTAATTATAAAAGATTCCAGTATTCTGATAATAATACGATGATTAAAGATGCTGCAGGAGATTTTACCAAAAACAGCAAAAAAATAATCCAGGATATTCCTCAGATCATCAATAACTTCTCTGGAACGGTAGATTATATTCAGAAATTTAAAAATGACTTTACTTTTTCTGCCGGAGGAAATTTTAACAAAACAAAAACTGATAACGACACAAAAAATTACACCTATCCTTACGATATTTCAGGAAATCAGCTTCCTTCAGATAACGACTTCAACCATTTTATATATGATGAAAACATCTACGGTTTATATGTAACTTTTGAAAAGAAATTCTCCGACAAATTCTCCGGAAAAGTGGGAACAAGATATGAGATCACCAACAGTTTAGGAACTGCAGACAGCTGGAAAAACAATGTAGAATCTAACCAAAAAATAGAAAGAAACTACAATAATATTTTACCGTATGTAAGCTTCAACTATGCCATTAATGATAAAAATAATTTATCTTATTCATTTTCAAGCAGAATGAGAAGACCAAGCTTCTGGGAGCTGAATCCTGTGAAAAATATTATTACAGAAGATAATTATACCCAAAACAACCCTTTTGTAAAAGCATCTTCTACGTATAACCAGGAATTGACGTATATGTATAAAAACTCATACTTCCTTATTTTGAATCACACGTATGTAAAAGATCAGATCACTCAGGTTCCTTTACAGAGAAGCTATATCGACCCTAAAACGAATCAGGAAAGAATACAGTTAGCTTATATCAGAACCAATTTCGGGGACAAGCAGGAAATGTCTGCGATGGTGGGAATTCAGAAAACATTCTTCAAACAATATCTGACAACCAATTTCAATGTTGGAGTTCAGCATAATACCAATGATGGATTTTTGAATACAGATCCTACGACAGGCCAGGTTTTTGACGATTATATCAATAAAAGAAAGTCAACAAGTCTTGTTATTCAGACCAACAACACGCTTCGTCTTGACAAGAAAAAAACATGGTTCTTAGGGGCAAACTTCTTCTACGTAGACAAACAACAAATCGAGCTTGGAGTGCTTAAAAACTTAATGAGTTTAGATTTAAGCTTAAAGAAAAACTGGAACGACTGGACTTTTGCAGTGAATGTAAATGATGTTTTAAGAACCAACATCGTGGAAATCGAAGATTTACAGGACAACGGAAACTACAACTACATCAGAAACGACCAGTACAGAAGAAACCTAACGGTAAGCATCACCTACAACTTTGGAAACCAGAAGGTGAAAAAAGTAAGAGACATCGAAAGTGCTTCTGATGCCATCAAAAACAGAACAAGATAACAATCATTTCTTCATATAAATCATTTTGTATAAAACTCGTCGGGAAATCGACGGGTTTTATTTATATTAACACGAAATAAGCACAATATTTGCATCAGTAGAAGCGGGCTTTAGCCCGTTTAAATAAGATAAAAATTCAATCGGCTTTAGCCAAAACTTATAGTAACATTTGCTTAAAAAAATGAAAAAACACTTACTAATTTTAATAGCGTTAATGACACTCTTAGGATGTCAGCAAAAAACAGTAAACGTCGGGAATAACATTTCATTTAAAGTTGAAAATAATGTTTCGTACGGCAAAAATCCTAATCAGAAAATGGATATTTATCTACCGGAAAAACCAAATAAGAAAAATGACATTTTTATCATCATTCATGGAGGTGGATGGCGCAGTGGAAATAAATCTCAATTAACATTTTTCACCTATTCATTAATGGAAAAATTCCCGGAAAATGTTTTTGTTAATATGAATTACAGACTGGCTTCCAAAACCCGTTTCGCTCTTCCCGTTCAAACCGAAGACATTGAAAATGTAATGGATTCTTTAGAAAAGAAATTAAAATACAAACCCAGATTCATTCTCCTGGGAAACAGCGCCGGTGGACATTTATCGATGTTTTATGCCAATAAATCCGACAAAAATAAAAGTGTAAAAGCCGTTATCAATATCGTAGGTCCCGTAGATTTGAACGATCCCGGTTTTAAAAATTATGATGAATACAGCTTTGTTGAAAAACATCTAATCGACCCAAAGATTGTCGACAAAAATATTTCCCTGATGGATTTCGGAAGCCCGGTGCATTGGATTAATAAAAACTCACCGCCTGCTTTATCTTTTTACGGACTGCATGATACGGTTGTTCCTTTATCACAAAAGAAAATCTTAGATTCGGCATTGGCAAAAAACTCTGTCTATTATGAATCTTATGAATTCAACGGGAACCATCTATCGTGGGAAAAAGAAACCAACTCAACATTTTTAATCAGCAAAATCGTTCAGTTCATGAAGAATATCAATAAAAAATAAACGCTCTGAAATTTCAAAGCGTTATTTTTTTTTATTGAAATAAAATTGTGTTTATTCGTGAAAAAATTCGCGATATTCGTGTTAAAATCAATATCCCAAAGTTCTCTTAGCCTCAATCGCCGTAGTATTAAGCGTATTCAAACATCTTTCAAACTTACTTGTACTGCTCAGATCCCAGAAAGGCAGTAAAACAATCACAGAAACATCAGATTTCGGATCATAAGCCATCATCGACAAATATCCTTCTGTAGCACCGTTGTGACCATAGCCAATTCCCTGGAAGTTCGAACAACCCAAGCCATAACCGTTGGTAGTAGCAGCACCTTTGTTTGTTCTCATCAACTCTGCACTGGAAGCATATAAAACATTATCACCTTTCATTACGCTTCTGATATATTCCGTAAGCATGGTCATCGTTCCTATTCCGTTTCCTTCAGCGATGTGTGCACTTGCGTTTTTCAGGTCGGTAACCTCATCATGATCAGAATACTTGATAAATCCTTTCACATAAGGCGAAGGCAATTGCTTGTCGGAAGCCAGCTCAGGAAATTTAATTCCTAATGGTTTTTTAGAATTCGGACCGACAATTTTATCATACATAAAATCTCCGTATGTTTTCACAGAATTCACTTTCTGAGAATATACTCTCGCGATAATCTCTCCCAAAATCGAAAACCCTGTATTGGAATAATGATAAACCTGATTGGGCGAACCATACGTAAGATTATGATCCGTCAACACTTTCACATAATCCGAAGCTGAAAACTGGAAATCAGGATTCGTTGCCAGCATATAATCTGCATAAGTTTCTCCTCCGATATTGTATTGTGAAGCATCGTTCGTTACATCATAAATTCCTGCGTTATGCTGTAAAATCTGGCGGATGGTGATTTCATTTTTATGCGGAAAATTCCAGTCTGCAACGTCCGGTACATACGGAACAGTTGTCCCGGGAATATTAGCAGTGATTTTATCATCAAGATTCAGCCAGCCGTCCTGCATCATTTTTAAAATCGCTGTTGACGTAAAGTTTTTTGTGTTGCTTGCAAAACGGAAATAAGTATTTGGTGTAACGGCGGTTCCGTTGGTTCCCTTAACTGTACTGAAAAAAGTTCCTTTGGGTGAAACCACATATACACTCAGCGAAGGAACATCCGTATTTAAATCTTTCTGAAGATTTGTGTGAATATTTTTTACGGCAGCATCTAATTCCAGCTGATAATTTTTTTCCGTTTCATCATCTCCACAGCCCGCAAAAATAAAGGGTAGAAATAACGAAAGCGAAAGAAGTTTGAGTTTTTTCATAGTTTATTCTTTCGATTTATTTTATGCTGCTAATTTCGGTATTTTTTGGAAATATTTCAACGAATTGGGATTATGTATTTGAAATTTGTTTTAAAACAATGATTTACCGTGTAAAAATTCCTATTTTTTTATTGGTTATCGCAAAGGCGCAATTTTTATTATAATTCTTGGTTTTTAAGGCGCAAGGATTTTATCTGCGATAAAATTTAAGACTGTATAGTTATTTACTTAAAATCTTTGCCGAAAATCTATGATTTTCTTGCGTCTTAAAAACATAATAATAGTTTAAAAAAACTTTGCGTCTTTGCGATATCCAACAAAATATTTTAAAAGTAAATTCAAAAAAAGCCTCAGAAATATTACATTCCTGAGGCCTTTTTATTTTAATTAAAATTTTTATTCTGATTTAAAAATTTCTGTTCTTTCTGAAATTCCATTTGCATTGAAAGCTTCGATCTGGAAATAGTAGGCATCCGTTCTGTCGGCTCCGGTGAAGAAATATTCGTTCTTTCCGTATACCATGATGCTTCCGTATAATTTGTCCGGAGATTTTCCCCAATAGATTACGTATCCATCGGCATCCTGATTCTGTTTCCATTTCATCCAGATACTTCTTCTTTCACCATATTTTTTTGGGTCAGCTCGTAGCGGAACAAAATCTTCCACTTTTTTTGGTGCAGGTCCGTCCCCTTTTCCGAATACTCTGAATCCGCTTAATGCAAATTTTCCTGTTGGCATCTTTAAGTTTTCCATTTTCAGGAATCTTGCTTTGGCAGGTTTTTCAAGTTCTACATAATCATGAGGAACGTCTTTGGTATTTTTGCTTTTATCAACAATCACATTCCATTTTTTACCATCGTTTGAACCATATATTTTATACTGATGCATTTTGCCTAAAGTTTTACCCAAAAACTCAGCATCCTGATCCGCATAATTGATCTGAATCGCATTGATTGTAGAAACTTCTCCTAAATCCGTCTGAAACCATTCCCCGGAATTTCCGGTTTTTGCACTCCAATAGGTCTTAATATCTTCATCCACTGCAAAGTTAGAATGATATCCGCCTAAAGTCGAGGAAACCTGAACTGGCTTATTGTAATTCAGCAACATCCATCCTGCAAAAAGACCTTTTGAAAAATCTTTTCCCTGAGCGTACTGCGGAAGGAATGTCGGATAATCGCCATAAGCTGTATTGGTGTACATCACATCATCTTTATCAAATCCGGCAGGCCAGATTCCCAGTCTTCTTTCAAAATTATTTTTAGTCGAAATAAAAATGGTTGAAATATGCCACCAGTTTTTGTAATTATCTTCAAAAGTTGCGCCGTGTCCTGCTCCTCTGGCAAAACCTCCCGGCTTGTAGGAAAACGGATTATGCTGCTGATATTCAAACCCTTCCAAAGGATTTTTACTGACATACACTCCATCCGAATATCCACTGAATTCCGTTGCCGGAGCGCCGTACTGCATATAATATTTTCCGTTGTGCTTCGTCATCCAGGCTCCTTCTACGAAAGGCTGTAAGAAAACATTGTCATTGTATTCTCCGAATCTTTCCCAACCGTGATCTTCCGGTTTTAATCTGATAATCGGCTTTACGAAACCTTCTGACTGCAATGTATTGACTTTCACTTCAGTTCCTAACAATGGCCATTCATTGCTTGATCCCCAATATAAGTACAGCTTATTTTTGTCTTCATCATAATGAAAAGCAGGATCCCAGGCTCCGACTTTCAGGGTGTCAACAGCAATTTTCCAGTCGTCTTTGGTAGGATTTGTGCTTTTCCAGATCGGGAAATCCTGTTCCCACGTTGATCCGAAAACGTATAATGTATCTTTCATCGCCCAAACGGCAGGGGCATTCAGGTCGTGCTGATATTTATTGTCACGAAGGAATTTTCTTTTCACAAATTTCCAGTCGAGCATATCGTCGCTGTACCAGTATCCTTCCTGATTGGTAGAGAAAAGGAATAATTTGTTTTTAAAATTAACAATCACAGGATCCGCCGTAGCACGGTGTCTGCCTTGTTTTGAAAAGTTTTCGAATGGCGTATAGCCATAGTCGATGTTGATCGGGTTACAAAATGTTTTTTGCTGTGCATTCAAACTAAAGCCCAGAAAAATAGCTACCCAGAAAAAGTACTTCTGCATCTTCATATTTTTTACTTTAAACGCAAATTTAGTTAACTTTTTTGGGTTTCCTCCAAATAAAACCGTCTAATAAGTAGTGTGTAAGCTGAGGAACGACTAATAACGGAACGAGAAACTGAAACCAATTCGTCGAAAGATTTACATTTAACGAAAAATGTTCATTCCAAATTAAAATTTCCCATAAAAATTCCTCAAAAAAAGCAAATCCTAAAATAATCGCGATAAATAAAAAAATTCCTAAAGTTGAACGAAAAACAGAAAATTTATTAAGTTTAGTCGTTTCTTTCTGTTTTATTTCCCGAATATAAACCAATGCAACGTAAGGAATTCCGTGGGAAATGACATTCAAAAAGGTAAAAACCAGATCATTATTAAAATAGACAATACCGAAATACCATGAAAGATAAGTTCCTGTAATTAATGTGATTTTAGGAATATTAATTTGTTTAGTTTTAAAGAATTCAACTACAGTTTTAATGATCCAAACAGACAGAATCAAAACATATAAAACGGTGATGAAATTTGTATAATCAGGTAAGTTTTTAAGCCAATTAAATTCATTTTCAACAAACCAGGTAAAAGCCCGCGGCGTTTTAAACCAATACAACATCGAGAAAATGGTGGCAGAATAAACGGCAATCTCATCAATTTTTTTGCTCCAGTTATTCGGTTCGAATCGCGCATAAATCTGCATAAAACCGTATTGCTGCCGGATAAAATGAAAAACAGCAACCAAAGCCAGAACCGACCAGAATGTAAGACTTCCGAATTGGTATAAAATTAAACCTAAAATCCAGCTTAATGCAGGAATTCCGTAATACAGAAGTTTCCTTTTCTGAATTTCTTCTTTTACAAAATAGGTTTTAAATAAAGTCGAATATACATGCGCCACATCCACAAAAACAATCAAGAAAAGCCAGGTATAAAAAGAATAATGATTTTCCAGTCCCTGAATCTGTTTCTGAAAAAGAAAAATAATAAACAAAATCAAAAAAGGTGGTGATAAAATAAACCAACCATCTGTTTTCGCATTATGGATCCAAGGTTGTTTCATATCATTTTTTCTGCGGTTCTCCAGCCTTGATAAAAGGCTTCTTCAAAAATTGAAATACCCGATAAATCGGTGTGAGCAAAGAAAATTTTTCCGTCGATCGGCTGTTTTGCTTCCTGAGTTTTTACGCCAAAAATCTGATTCGGAACCGGTGCAATCATCGCGTGACCAATCTTGTGAAACTGCATTTCAACAATGAAATCCTCGATCAGAGGATGTGCTTTTTTCAGATCCTCCAAAACGAGATTTTGAAGTTCGCTTTCATTCATGGAATACAGCTTTCGCCTTGCCTTTCTGCAATCGTCCGTGGAAAAACTTTTGTAATAAGTCATCACTTTTTCGCCCATGATCTGATCTACATTTTGATGCTGGTCGTAAATATATCCCAAACCATCCGAACCATAAATTACATTATCCCAAGCCAATTCTTCATCTCCACCGAACTGGTTTTTCAGGGTAATCGTCGTTAAAAGCCAGGGAACATAATTAAAATATTTTGCCTGTTTATCATTAAAAATTCTTTCGTTGACAAATTGAGGTATTGCAAAAAGAACTTTTTCCGCAAAGATTTTTCTTGTTTTTTTCCGGGCATTATCAAAACTTAAAACCTCAACGCCGTCATTGATTTTAACATCAAAAACTAAATTTTTCGTTAAGCTCTTTCCTGCCGTATATTTTGAAAAATGCTTTACCAGTCTTGCATTTCCTTCCGGCCAGGTGAAAACCTGATCTTTATATTTTTTGCTCCAGTTGTTTTTTCTTCCTGCAAAATAATGAATTCCGGCCCAGGCTGAGACATGGTCAATTCCCAATCCGTAATCGTCCCGGCATGAATAATCTAACAGCCAAAGCAATTCTTCAGATTTAAAATTTTCTGTCGCAAGAAAACTTTTAAACAACATTTTTTCTAATTGAATCAATTCAGGGTCTTCACTTGAATCTTCAACCGGAATTGCAAAGAAATATTTTCCGTCCGCTCCTTTCCCGTCACGGAAATCATCCATTAATTTGAAAAAGCGGTCAAACTCTTTCTGAGTTTCTGCGGAAACTCCTTTTTGTGGAACAATATCATTTTGCCATGAATTTTTAAAAAATAATCTTTCCTGTTGCGGAAAAGTCATTTGATATTCATCTAAAATCGGTTCTCCATTTTCATCATCACCCTGATAAATATTGCATTCTTTTAAAAAATCGATGATTTCCGTATTTTCTTTATTCGGCAATGGCAGATAATGTGCTCCCAAAGGAAATTTTGAAAACTTATTTTGTCCGCTTGATGAATTTCCTCCTAAATGATCTTCCATTTCGAGTAACAGATAATCATTTTCACTATTCTGGCTGAAAAATCTACATGCAGAAAGCCCGGAGATTCCACCTCCGACGATGAGATATTTTGTATGGATTTCTTCTGTAGGTTTTGGAAAATCTTTAGCCCAAAGCTTGTGGCCTAGAACATAATCAGTGCCGGTGATTTTTAATAAAAGTGACTTCCCTTTTTTACTGCAATATTGCAGAAAAGGAAGCATCAGACTGCCTAAAAATAGTGTTTTAAGGAAATCTTTTCTACTGTACTTTCCCCCACTCCTCATCAAAATATCGTACTAAAATTTGATTATCCAATCGATTGACTTCCACATCTTCCGTTATCATGTCTTTGGAAAAATATGACATTTGAGGGAAGTTGTAATCGTAAAATTTTAAATTGGGAATTCTCCTGTAAATCTTATTGTTAACAGGCTCAAAAGACGCCATCGAAAACCCCCACTCTCCGAAAGACGGAACATAGGTGTGATACGCCGAAGTAAAAGGAAAAATCTGATTGATCGTTTTCTCGATACACCAAAAAGATTTTGGTGCAAAATAGGGAGAAGTGGTCTGAACCACAATTTTTGTGTCTGGAGTGGTCAATCGTTCCAATTCTTTATAAAACTGCAGAGAATATAATTTTCCCAAACTGTAATTGGACGGATCCGGGAAATCGATGATGATGACCCCGAATTTCTGCTTGTTTTCTTTAACCCAAATATAAGCGTCTTTATTAATGATCTTCACCTTCGGATTTGATAGAGAACTCTGATTAAGTTCCCGCATGGTTTCATTGGTCTTGAAGAAATTGGTCATTTCTCCGTCCAGGTCTACCAACGTGATATCTTTTACTTCTTTATATTTCAAAACTTCACGAACTGCAAAACCGTCGCCACCGCCTAAAATTAGAACATGATCGATATTTTTCGCCATTGACATCGCAGGATGAACCAATGCTTCATGATAGCGGTATTCGTCGGTGGAAGAAAACTGCAAATTATTGTTTAAATATAATCGAAACTCCCGGTTATTCCTTGTCAAAACAATTCTCTGGTAAGGCGAACTTTTGGTGTAAACGACATTTTCACCGTATAATTTTTCCTCCGAAAATGATAAAATTTTGTCTGAAAAAATAAAAAGTATCAACAGAAAAACAAAAGCTCCGATTGCTTTTATCTTCAACAAAACCGGCTTTGAAAGCTCTTTTTTAAGATAAAAACATAAAAAAATGGCGATCGAAATATTAATTAAACCAAAAAATAAAGGTGTTTTTACAATACCTAAATTCGGAATTAAAACCAAAGGAAATAAAATTGAAGCCAGTAAAGCCCCGATATAATCGAAAGCAAAAACATTTGAGACCAGATCTTTAAACTGAATCCTGTCCTTCAAAATATTCATCAGCAACGGAATTTCCACGCCAACCAAACATCCCGTGAAAAAGACAAAAAGATATAAAACAGCCTCAAAATGCGCTAAAGTATTGAATAAAATAAATAAAACTACCGAACTTATTCCTCCGACAATTCCGACAAGGATTTCTATTTCCACGAATTTGTCGATCAGATTTCCTTTGATGAATTTCGCAAAATAAGAACCTACCCCCATCGAAAAAAGGTAAACCCCGATAATAAAAGAAAACTGTTTCACAGAGTCACCCAAAAGATAACTCGCCAGAGCTCCTGCAACCAATTCGTAAATAAGTCCGCAAGTCGCAATGACAAATACCGAAAACAGCAGTAAAAGTTCAAGAGGAATCCTCTTCTTATCCATGAATCGCTGCGCTTATGATAATTGAAATCCCGATGATAAATGCTCCGAAAATAATCGCCAATGCTACATTCTGGTTTTTTGAAATCTCATGCCACGTTCTTTCCGGCGTTAATTTTTCAAGAATAAAATAGCAAATCAGCAGAATAGCGATGCCTAAGAATGAATATAGTAACGAGTTGATAACCGGTAAAAAATTAATCTGATCCATAATTTATATTTTTATTTGTGATAGTATCTGTAATAGCCCACTCCACCTGAAGAATGACGCCTTGTTGTCCCATCTCTGTAGGTTTCGGTCTTTGCACAGTCGCACACCTGATTTCCCGAATAGGTAAGATACACAAACCAACTCAGAAACATCCCACCAATAAGGCACAAAAACCAATTTTCTTTAATGTAATTAATAATATTTGCCATAATTTACGATTGAGGATAAGGTGAGTTTGAACTGTTTTTCCACTTCGCAACATTGAAAAGATGTCTTCCCCAATAGCAGCCTATGAAAAAAACAATCATCAGAACCAAAATAATTCCGAAATTCCAGAAAGATACCGGAAGCCATGTTGCCTTAATATCGACATAGTTGGAAGAAGTGACAGGCTCTGCAACAGCCGGAAGAGGCTCTGCATTTATATTTAAAAGTGAGTCTAAATTTTTCCCTTCAAATGCCTTCTTTACCATATTTCCCGTTCCCGTCTGATCACCTTCCAGAGTTTTAAGATCACCAAACAACACCGATTCAAAAGTATTGTTGTTGATTACATTGATGAGTCCTGTATTTTCTCTTTTTATGGTCACTGTACCGTCGGGTGAAGTGTAAGTAGATGCGGGAACAGTAGTATCGATAGTTTCCTGCCTTTCTGCAGAAATCAGGAAATGGTACGTTCCGGAAGAAACTCCGCAAAGATTAAATTCTTCCGTTGTGCTTCCTTCCGACCAGCTTTCGCCGCCTTCAACGCCGTGATATTCTTCGATGTCTTTGGATGTGTAAACAATTTCATTTGTCTTTTCGTTTACAAGACTTAGCTGAACATTGGCCCACGAATTATCAACTCCAGAAAAAACTTTCACCTTCATAGGCGCAGAACCTCCCGAAAGGGTAAAACTTTTGCTTACCATTTCTTTGTTTTTTACCTCCTCAAATCTGATGGATTGCTCAAAAACAGGATAATTGCTTCGCGTCGTATAAACATAGACCTGCAGGAGACAAATCAAGAGGGCAACAACACAAAAAATATTTATTAATTGTTTAATATTAAAATAATAAGGCTGAACAATGCCTATTCCCGTATAATTTGGAAGATTGGGAATGTTGAAAGCTTTTTTAATTGTATATTTTGAAATATGCCGTCCGAAAAAATATTCCAATGAATCTCCGGATTGCTCCTGAGAGATCATCTGAGTTGCATTTACCCACTCTTTATATGTGGCAATACCGAAATTCAGTCTATCTTCAAAAAAACCTGCAGCTGCATGAATCGTGCATTGTGTAGTTTCATACCAACGGTAATTTACTCCATGCAATTCGGCTACTTTTCCATTCTGTTTTCTTTTTACATCCATTTCGTTGATGAGATGCAGAAAAACCCAATGGCCATCACTTTCGCTCAAAAAAGCACTGTTTCCTTTATCATCTTTTAAATAATATTCTCTCCAAAAAATGCTGGACCCATATTTCCTGATGATAATTCCCGTAACCCGGTATGCTGTTCCGTCGATAACTCCCTGTTGACCAATTTCCAGAACAACATTTTCGATCGGTTTTTTTACAACTTTCGTAGATGTATTTTTGCTGACATCAATAAGATTAGAACATGATTTGCAGACATATTCTACAGGGTGAAAACTGGCATCAATCTTATTCTCAGTCTTACATAAGGGACAAGTGTAATGCATTTTTATCTGTAAATTTTGTGTTTTTGAATAATTTTGGCATTGAAATACCCGATTACCTCATCTGCAATCTGCTCCACTTTTTCCGTATTATCCTGCATATAATTACAAAGGAAAACATCAAAGGTCAGTTGTTTAAATTCCGGCCAGGTATGAATGCACAAATGAGATTCTTTCAGGCAAACCGCAGAAGTAAAACTATGATTTTCAAAAATATGATCGGTCACTCCCACAATTTCCACGTCTTTTGTAGCTAAAATTTTCTCAGTAAAACTTAAAAAACCTTTACTGTTTAATAACAAATCTTCTGACTCCGTTTCCAAAGTCAGAAGAATATGTAAACCTTTGCTTGATAATGGTTTCAATTAAATATTTTTCACAAATATATTATTTTTTCGGCAAGAAAACCTCAGCTAGCATACAACGCGCACTTCCTCCACCGTTTACTTCAATGGTATTTAAATCTGAATAGATAATTTCGCAATATTTTTCAATATTTGAAACTTGTTCGGGCGTTAAAGATCTGTAAGCCGTTTCACTCATAACAAGGAATTTTTTGCCCTCCTTATTCTGAACCTGCAGCATATTTCCTGCAAACTGCTGCATTTGCTCTTCGGAGATCTCGATAATTTCTTTTCCTGAATTTTTAATCGTTTCAATTACTTTTTCTCTTTCCAGTTCATCATCGATGCAATCCAGACAAATTACAACAAATTTATCGGCAACACACATCATTACGTTGGTATGATAAATCGGAAGTCTTTCTGTACCCACCGTTTGAAATGAATGAAAAACCACCGGTGTAAAACCATATTTCTTACAAAATTCCCTGAATAATTTTTCATCCAGCCTTAAAGAAACCGAACCGTAAGCAATTTTATTATCGTGATCGAAAATCATGCTTCCCGTACCTTCCAGGAAATGTCCCTGTGTTTCAGGAAAAGACCAGTCGTCAATTTCATCGACTTCAAATCCCTGATCTTTGATCGTTTCAATAATATCTTCTCTTCTTTCGACTCTTCTGTTTGATGCGAACATCGGGTATAACACCACTTTCCCGTCATTATGAAAACTTACCCAGTTGTTCGGAAAAATCGAATCCGGCGTGTGAGGATCTAATGTATCTTTAATCGTGATCACATTAATTCCTTTGCTTTTTAGTTTCCCAACAAAGGTATTGAATTCCGCAAGTGCCTTCGACTGAATGTCTGAGCCCGTCTGTTCAACCTGGAAATAATTATTTTTCGCCGTTTCAGCGTTGTAACCGAATGCGATCGGCTCTATCATTAAAACTGTATCTGCTGTTTGCATTTTTTGTTTGATTTAAAGATTAAAAAACTCTCCCACACTAGAACACTCCGACTCAAATCACTCCCTCACAAGCGGCATCGTAGAACACCTCAACAAACCACCCATTTTAGAGATCTCCCTGTACGGAATTTCTTCAACCGTCATTCCCCATTCGTTTCTTAGATGATTATTCATTCTTGTAAATGTCTTGTCGGAAACCACAACTTCCGGGGATATTGAGAAAATATTCGGGAACATTTCAAACATTTCTTCGGCTGTCACATGGAAGCAGTTTTCTTCCCCGAAAATATCAATGATCAGACGGTAATCGCTTTCATCAACAAAACCATCCTTGTAAATAATGCATTTATCTTTACCAATCGGGTTAAAAGTACAATCCAAATGCAAAATTCCTTCGTATGGAACCTTGTCATTTTTCTTTAATTCCAGATCGATGATTCTCTTTTTAGGAAAATATTCCTTAAGAATTTCGATGGCATATTCATTTGTCCTGGCAGTTTTATAACTTCTGTAATCTTCACTGAAACAAGTACCGATAAACAAAAAATCGTCCCAGACAATTACGTCTCCTCCTTCAATATGAGCCGTTTCCGGAAGATTGATGATCTTTCTCCACGCTACCTTTTCAAAAACTTTTTTGTAAGCCTCCTGTTCATCGGCTCTGTCTGCAATCACGTTGGAAATGATCATTTTATCATCAATAACAAAGGCTACATCTCTTGCGAAAACCTGATTGTAATCTTTAATAATGCTCGGACGAAGAACTTCTACGTCATATTTTTTTAAAACTGCTTCAAAAGCGTTCATCTCATTAATGATATCCGCTTCTTTAGGATACATATTGTGTTCGATTGAGTAATACGACTTCGCGTCATAACTTTCCTCTAAGGTAGGAACCGGCCCCATTGAATTGGGTTGACCTAAAACTACTGATCTCAGCCTTCCCGTTTCGTTTTTAATGTTTAGTTTCATAAAGATTTATGCAATGATACAAATATAAGTAAAGGTCTCTATTTGGGAAACTTTTGAACCATTTTTAGGATTAGAATTAAATTTTATTCTGTAAAATCATCTTATTGCAGGTTTTTACTCAAGTTCATGGTTAGACTGAAAAGGTTATTCTCTTAGATAAAGCTTATTCACAGATAATTTTATTCACAACATATTGTTTGTTAATTATTTATCATTAAAATTTAATTAACATTAATATAAAATTCATATATTAGTGAAATAATTCATAGAATTAGAACCTAAACTATTAACAATCAAACACCAAAAACATGAACACAAAAAAAGCCGTGCTGAAAAACGCACAAAAATTAGGTAGAGAACAGCAAAAATCAATTATGGGAGGAGGTATTTCTGCAGCAAAACGCTGCTGCGAATGGGACTTCGAAACCGGAGCCTGCACCCTTTGGACTTGTGACAGATGCCAATGCCCATAACCAAAATCAGACCCAAAACCTGCTTTTCGAAGCAGGTTTTCTTTATCTCGTTCTGTTTTCCTCTTCCGTTCTCTGCAAATCATTTTTCTGATATTCTGAACTTCCGAACTGATAACTTACACTAAAAATCAGACGCCGACTGTCCCACCAATGTCTAAGCCGATTATCCATAATCTGTTTATGCCTGAATTCCAGCTGCTGGTCGTAGGAGTCGAAAATATTATTGAAACTTAACTTTGTATTCAATTTATTCTTAAACCAAGCTTTTTGAAGCGAAAAATCAACTGTATACCGAGGTTTTATGATGTACAAACTGTTCCCTGTTTTCGACTCATAATTGGTAAAAAGATTGACCGTGTAGCCTTTGGGGAGTGTAAAAACCTGATTGAGCCTTATTTCATAATTATAAATTCTTAACGCAAAAACCTCATCCAAATAAGGCCTGAACTCATGATTGTAAAATCCTGAAAGTTGGGTGTTTATGTTCCACCACTTTGCTATTTTCACAGGGAAATTGGTTTCCAGAACGGCAAAATTCCGGTAGGGTAAATTTGTTCCCAGATATTCCAAAACATTCGTTTGCGGGTTGTAAAGCGGATAACGTGTCATGACATCCTTTTCTTTTCCGACCGTAAAACTTGTCACCCAATTTTTGTATCGGTAAGTCGCTTTGATCTGGCTTGTGAAAGACGGCTGCAGATAAGGATTCCCGATCCAGTAATTCAACGGGCTGAAATAAAACCTGAACGGATTGAGCTGTGAAAAGACAGGTCGTGTGATTTTTCGGCTGTAAGAAACGGAGAGTTCATTATCTTTATTAAAACCATAATTTGCGCTGAAAGAAGGCAGCCATTCCAGGTAATTTCTCGAAACCACAGAATCAATCGTGATGGCGTTGGAAGTACTTTTTGTGTTTTCAAATCGTAATCCTGCATTGATTTGAAGCTTATTAAATTTCTGATTATAAGCTAAATATCCCGCCAATATTTTTTCTTTATATGAAAATTGATTGCTTCGGGTCGGATCAAAAACAAACTGATTATTTACAGCCAAAGTATCATATCGGATATTGTTGTTCGTATGAGAATTGCTGTATTTTATTCCGGCTTCAAAGGTTGCATTTTTGATTTTTTGTGAAACATCAATCTGAGAGGTGTAGATCGTAATTTTATTCAACAAATCGGATTTCCAATAGGATAAAAGCTGTGAAGTTGGCTTATCTCTATTGATAAAATCATCGTTTTGCTTATTCTCTACGGAAAGATAATTTCCTAAAAAATTAAGCTTAAAATTTTTATTCTGAAAAGAATAATCGGTTGTAATTCCGTAATTATTTTGATTGTATAACGTAGGATTTTCACTCTCTGTGTTAAAAACCAATTCTGTTTCGTCCTTATTTGTGGTGTACAAAGATCCGCCCCGATTTCTATCGATTTCCCTAAAATTTCCTCTCAAATTTAAACCTAATCTGTTTTTATCATTAAGTCTAACATCAACTCCGAACTGAAAATTTTTCACTTTGTTATCATCATTCTGAAAAGTGGAAGTTCGCATAACATTTGTATTTGCCAGCCTTTGCAAAGCATTATATCGATACGTTGAAATCCCGCTGTTGTAGCCCAACTGCAAGTTGTAAGCAATTTTTTGCGTGTTGTACGACAAGTTCAATGAGTTTTCCCGATAGTTGAATCTGTTTACAGAAACATTTCCATTATAATTCCCTTTCCAGCCGAGATTGGTGTTCTTTTTTAACCTGATACCAATAATTCCTTTAAATTCTGCATCATATTTCGAAGAAGGATTGGTATTCACTTCAATGGATTCAACCATTTCAGGCGAGAGTGAACGAAGATAAAACTGCAGTTCCTGACTGCTCATGACAACAGGTTTTCCATCGATGAAAATGGCGGGAGAAATTCTTCCACCGATAAAAATTCCGTCTTCGGAATCAACTGTCACATTCGGGGTTTTTCTGAGAACGTCCAGTATGTTTGTTGATGTTTTGAAATCCCTATTTCCGGAAACACTCATCACAATATTTCCGTCATTCAGCTTCAGGTTTCTTCGGGACGATTGGATGATGACTTCCGAAATATGTCGGGTTGAATCATTTTTGACACGTTCTTTTTTGTCTAAAGAATCGGATTTTTTACGATTTACAATTTCTTGTGATTTGGCAAAAATTGATAAAAATAATAACAAAAGAAAAATCCATACTCTGGTGTTCATACATTTTAAATTTTATGAACCAAAAGTATCGTACGGAAGTAAAGATCAGGTTTTGAAGTATAAATTCCGAAGTACAGAATTATAAATTTGAACTCTGAAACCTTTGCTCAGAAGGCATTTGTGATTGTTTATATAAAAGTGGCGTTGTATTTTTAATCTTCTTAAAAGTCGAAAAAAAGGTAGACTTGGAATTGAAACCCACCTCATATCCTATTTCCTCAATTTTCAGATAAGAATCATTTTCGATCATTTCACAGGCTTCATTTATTCGGTATTCATTAATATAGGTAGCAAAACTTTTCCCTAAATTATCATTCAATAACTGCGAAAGCTGATGCGACGACATATTCATTTTTGCGGCAAGATCATTCAGCTTCAAATTCGGGTTTTTGTACAATTCTTCGTGATGCATAAGTCTTTCCAGCTTGGAAACAAAATTATCAGCCAGTTCGCCGGAGATCTTTTTGTTGGAGTATTTATTCGCTTCTTTTGATATCGCCGGCTGATATTTTTTATTAAACAAAATCAAAAAATTAGCATACAAAACAAATGAAAACACCAGACTTCCTCCCGCACAATACACCTGAATCCAGCCGGTAGAAATCAACTGGTAAACAAGAAAAATTACCACATTGCTCAATAAAACTGGAAGAATAAATTTATTCGGATTCTTTGATTTTTGTTTAAAATAAACATAATACTGATATACTGAAAGAAAAACGAAAACAGACCAGACCGTATAGACAAACGTAGCAAAATATTTATCCCAAGTAATCGGGAAGAATAAATACAAAAGCCCGACAACACCTAAAATAACCGTCAAAATTCCAAAAGATTTCCTGCAATTTTTAAAAATAAACTGATCTTGAAGAAACGATGATTTTACATAATAAAACAAAGCCGGACCTGTGAAAAACAAAGCCGCCAGTCCAAAATATGGAACAATTCTCGGCCATTCCGGGTAGAAATAAATACAAACCGAGATCCCGACCCTGATGCTTAATGTCAATAAAATTAATCCTAAAAAGAAATGCGGAATGTATTTCAGTTTTTTCACAAAAAGCAAATAAATCCCCAGCAGAAACCCATTGAAAGCTCCAATTGCGCTGAAAAAGAATAACATTTGCTGTCCAAAAGTCATTGGATATTAATTTTTTGTGATCGGAGTAAATTTACTAAAATTCTTACATTCAATTTCAGATAATTATACAAATTTATTTTTCCAGACGGCTGAGAATTACATTTTTAAGTCTTTCCTCATGCTCATCTCCCCACTGTCCCAAAGCCGAAATGACAGGAATTAAAGTTTTACCGAATTCCGTGAGGCTGTATTCCACTTTCGGAGGAACGACAGGGTAAATTTTCTTTGTGACCAGCTCATGGTCTTCCAGCTCTTTCAGCTGTATATTCAAAACTCTTCGCGAGGCATCAGGAATTTTTCTCTGCAGCTCGCTTGGGCGCAAAAAACCTTCATTGATAAACCATAACAAACGGATTTTCCATTTGCCATAGAGAACTTCACCGATGAGATCGAGCCCGCAGTTCAGATTCGGAGGAATTTTTCTTTCATACATAAGACAAAATTAAGCCAATGTTCCAAAAACAGCAATAGGGGAAAAATTTATCCCTATATGAATCGTATTTCCGTAATTGCACAAAATAATAATACGGCTGAAATTTGTACAAAAAAATAAGATGAATGTACCATTTAATTTTAACAATGAATTAGCAGGAAAAACGGCTCTGGTAACCGGAGGAACAAAAGGTACGGGAAAAGCCATCGCTGAAAGACTGTCAAATGCAGGAGCAACAGTGATTATCACCGCCAGAAATACACCGGAAACGAGCGATGAAAAATTCCATTTTATCTCTTCTGATCTCAGTAAGCCTGAAGGTACGCAAAAAGTTGTGGATGAAGTGTTATCAAAATTCGGGAAGCTTGATATTTTAATTAACACCCTTGGAGGTTCTGAAACAAAAGGCGGCGGATTTTCTGTGTTAAGCGATGAAGATTGGGAAACAACCATTCAAACCAATTTGCTGGCTCCGGTTCGCTTAGACAGAGGGTTTTTACCACAAATGATCGATCAACAGTCGGGAGTGATTATCCATATTGCTTCCATCCAGGGAAGGTTGCCGCTTTATGATTCCACTTTACCTTATGCCGCTGCAAAAGCAGGTTTAATAAATTACAGCAAAGGTCTATCTCAGGAAGTTTCGTCAAAAGGCGTTCGCATCCTTACGGTTTCACCAGGCTGGATCATGACCGATTCTTCGACAAGAATGATGGAAAGAATTGCTGAGAGTTCAAATTCAACCATAGAAGAAGCGACTCAAAGCGTGATGGATGCTTTGGGTGGAATCCCGATCGGAAGACCTGCCAAACCTGAAGATATTGCAGAATTTGTAGGATTCCTTGTATCTCCGAGAGCCAGCTATCTTACCGGAACTGAATATGTCGTAGACGGGGGAACCATTCCTACCATATAACTAACCTTAAATACATCATAAAATGAATTTACCAATCGTATTAAAAAATTTACTAGAAGCCCAGAAAAAATCTGACAGCCTTTTGTATTCTGAATGTTTCACGGATGACGCCGTCGTTTTCGATGAAGGAAAAACCCATAAAGGAAAGGATAAAATAAGACAATGGAATGAAAAATCAACCGAGGAATATCAATTCCAGATGGAACCTTTGGAATTTTCTCAGGAAGATAAAAACAGCATTTTAAAAGCTAATGTTTCAGGCAATTTCGCCGGAAGCCCGATTGTACTTACTTATACATTTCAGATTGAAAATGATAAGATTTCTTCTTTGAAAATCTCCGGATAAATTAAGATTTGTTTTAATAATTATCTAACAGCAATAAAAAAATCCCAAAGTTGACTTTGGGATTTTACTTATATATAAGCAGATCTTATCTGTTTACCATATCGATATAATCTCTTTGCTTAGCACCTTGATATACCTGTCTTGGTCTTCCGATAGGGTCTCCTTTCAATCTCATTTCTTTCCACTGAGAAATCCATCCCGGAAGTCTTCCTAATGCAAACATTACCGTGAACATTTCTGTAGGAATTCCTAATGCTCTGTAGATAATACCTGAATAGAAATCTACGTTTGGATATAGTTTTCTTTCTACGAAGTACTCGTCTTCAAGCGCTACTTTTTCCAACTGCATTGCGATGTCAAGAGCTTTATCCTGAATTCCTAGTGCGTTAAGAATATCGTCAGCAGCTTTTTTAATGATTTTAGCTCTTGGGTCGAAGTTTTTGTATACTCTGTGTCCGAATCCCATTAGACGGAAGCTGTCATTTTTGTCTTTAGCTTTTGCTACCCACTTGTTAACATCTCCACCATCTTTTTCGATCAGCTCAAGCATTTCGATTACTGCCTGGTTTGCACCACCGTGAAGTGGCCCCCAAAGTGCAGAAACCCCTGCAGAGATAGAAGCGAAAAGACCAGTGTGAGCAGACCCTACCATTCTTACTGTAGAAGTAGAACAGTTTTGCTCGTGGTCAGCGTGAAGGATTAATAATTTATCTAAAGCTTCAACAACCACAGGATTCACTTCAAAATCCTGATTAGGCATTCTGAAAGTCATTTTGTAGAAGTTTTCTACGTAGTTCAGATTGTTGTCTCCGTGGTTCAGTGGCAAGCCTTGCGTTTTTCTGTAAGTCCACGCGCAAAGGTGAGAGAATTTTGCGATCATCAATTCAGCCGCAAGATCCATTTCTTCTTTAGAATTTACATTAACAGCTTTAGGATTAAAGGCCGTTAAAGCAGAAGTTAAAGAAGATAAAACTCCCATAGGGTGAGCAGAACGAGGGAAAGCGTCGATTAGCTTTTTCATTTCCTCTGCTACGAAATTATATTTTTTAATGTTATTCTCAAAAGAAGTGTACTGATCCTTAGTCGGTAATTCACCTTGTAATAAAAGGTACATTACTTCAGTAAAGTTAGACTTTTCAGCAATCTGCTCGATAGGATATCCTCTGTAGAATAGTTCTCCTTTATCCCCGTCTAAGTAAGTGATGTCGCTAAGTGTAGCTCCGGTATTTTTGTAACCTAAATCTAAAGTGATTAAACCTGTCTGGTCTCTTAATTTTGAAATATCGATCCCTCTGTCTCCGATAGTACTATCCACGATTGGATATTCATATGAATTACCGTCGTAATTCAATATTACTTTGTTGTCTGACATTATTTAATTTATTTTTTTTTAAATATACTACTTATTACAAAATACGGCAAACTAAAAATTTCGCTTGCCGTTATTTATAAATTCAATTATCTTTTTACCTTAAATGCTTCTAATCCTGGGAAAATTGCAGTTTCGCCAAGCGCTTCTTCGATTCTTAAAAGCTGGTTGTATTTTGCCATTCTGTCTGATCTTGAAGCAGATCCTGTTTTGATCTGTCCGCAGTTCATTGCCACTGCCAAATCAGCAATTGTAGAATCTTCAGTTTCTCCTGATCTGTGAGACATTACAGAAGTGAATTTGTTGTGCTGAGCCATTTGTACGGCAGCCATTGTTTCAGAAAGAGAACCGATCTGGTTTACTTTTACAAGGATTGAGTTGGCAATGCCTTCTTTCACCCCTCTTGATAATCTTTCAACATTCGTTACGAATAAATCATCACCTACCAACTGTACTCTGTCACCGATTTTATCCGTTAACATTTTCCATCCTTCCCAGTCGTTTTCCTGCATACCGTCTTCGATAGAGATGATCGGATATTTCGCCGCCAATTCCGCAAGGTAAGAAACCTGCTCGCTACTTGAAAACTGCGCTGCATCCGGAGTCTGGAATTTTCTGTAATCATAAACTCCGTCTTTGTAGAATTCTGAAGCGGCACAGTCTAGCGCCAACATAATGTCGTCACCCGGCTTGTAACCTGCTTTTTCAATCGCCTGAAGCAAAGTATCCAAAGCATCTTCAGTTCCTTTGAAAGTCGGTGCAAAACCACCTTCGTCACCTACAGCTGTAGAAAGACCTCTTGAATGAAGAATAGATTTTAAGTTATGGAAAATTTCAGTTCCTTTTCTCAAAGCGTGAGAGAAAGAATCTGCTTTTACCGGCATGATCATGAATTCCTGAAACGCGATAGGTGCGTCAGAGTGAGAACCTCCGTTGATCACGTTCATCATCGGAACAGGAAGTGTGTTTGCATTAACCCCGCCAACATATTTGTATAAAGGCATTTTCAATTCTGCAGCAGCAGCCTTGGCAGCAGCCAAAGAAACCCCAAGAATTGCATTTGCTCCGATATTTCCTTTATTTTTAGTTCCGTCTAGGTCAATCATGATCTGATCGATCAAATTCTGATCATAAACAGGAAGACCCACCAATTCAGGCGCAATCACCTCTCTTACATTCTCAACAGCCTTAAGAACACCTTTCCCCATATATTCTGAACCGCCATCACGCAGTTCCACCGCCTCATGTTCTCCAGTAGAAGCTCCAGAAGGTACCGCAGCACGTCCCATCGCACCACTCTCCGTGAATACATCTACTTCAACTGTAGGATTTCCTCTAGAATCTAAAATTTGTCTCGCCTCAATGTAAGAAATGTAACTCATTTTTTATTTTTTTATAGTTCCCACAAATTTAATCAATTTTTAACTTTTGAAAGCACCGCGGAACCAATTTATACGTTTATTCTGAGTTAAATTTTAGTTAATTTTAATATTATGATAATTCAAGGTTTCAAACCATAAAAAACCTTCTTCGAAATTGAATCGAAAAAGGTTTTAAAAACTTATTTATAATGCCTTGTGTTTTTTTACTTGTAATGAGAATTATAATTTCACTTTGCCTAACCCGATCAGAAGATTTAAAGCGACAATTACATTTCCGTCTTTTTTATACTCTCCTTCAAAATCTCTTCCGAAAGAAAATGTAAGCCTTTGATTTTTGGCTACTTCATATTCAAAATTCAGCAGGAACTTCCATGAGGATTCGTAATCGGACTTGTTGAGGATACTTCTGTAAATACATTCACCGCTCATCAGAAATTTTTTATTAAAAAAATTAAGAGCATATCTTGAACCCATATCCAATGTATGAAGATTTTCTTTTTTCAGTTCCGGATTTGCCAAAGGAGAATCCGGATTGTAGAGATAGCGCGTGATAAAAATAAGCGAAGAAGATGATTTTTCCCAGTTCCAGCCGCCTGTAAGCCAAGCTCCGGTTTTTGAGATCTGAGAATTATCAAACTTATTATTTCTGAAATCTACAACCGTTCCCATAGAAAGATCTAAGTAAAAACCATAACGATCCAGTTTTATCTTTCCGGCTTCTTCTTTTATCTTTTCCTGATAAATTTGTCTTTCATTTTTAGAGGCTGCAATTGTTTCATCGGATATTTGTTTATCAATCGTTTTTATTTTTTCGCTTAATTCCTTATACTTTTTAGAGTTTTCATCCTTTATTTCATTTCTTTCCAATACAAACTTTTTCCTTTCTTCAAACAAAGCAGAGATTTTCCCTTCATGATCTGTGATTGCAATTTCTTGCATTTTCTTTTGATAAAATTCAATCTTATCTAAAGCAGCTATTGTTTTATTATTTAAATTTCCCCTTTTTAAAGAAAATTTGACTCCTAATCCTAATCTTGATCTTGCTTCAATACTTTCCTCCAAATCTTCCTCAATCTTCTTGAAAGCAAATGACGTAACAAAACTTTGTTTAAATCCTTCTGAAAAACTTGGTGTTTTCTTTCTTAAATCCTGATAGTTTCCCCCTAGTTTAAAGGGCGCAACATCTATCGCAAAAGAAGAGGGAAGCGTGGAGAAATTATCTGAACTTTCCCTTAATGATACCATTAAAGCATTCACGTCGGTGGGTTTCTCAATTTCTGAATTGGCTATTCCCAGTAAGTTGGCCGCCGGAGAAGACTGCGCTCTCAATAAATCTAAATTGATCTCATCATCCTGACAAAAATAAAATTGCGGAAATGAAATAAAAAATACCCAAACAATATATCGAATCGTTTTCATGATTATAGTTTTTAATAAAATGTGATGTAATGCGTAAAACTGGAAGTTCCAGCTTCACCGACATTGATCGTATGTTGATCTTTGTACACCTGCTTCGATCCAATTTTAATTTTCACAGTCAGGATTGTATCATTTTGATCCGGATTTCCGTTTGTATCAGTAATATTTGACTCAATATCTAATATCTGACCCGCCAAATTCTTGCATTGACCAATGCTGATATTTTCTGTTGACTGAGAAATAAACTTCGGCTGCTCAGCAGTTTTTAAAATTTTAAGTGTTGATGATCCTTTCTGGTCTTCTCCGCCAAAGAAAATCGAAACCAGGATATTATCATTCTCATTAAAATCAGATAAAAAAATATCTTTTATTGCAACATAATGGTTATTATTATTCACTGCATCAGTAAGATAATTCATCATGCTCAATTGTTGAATTTTAAAATTCAGTAATTGTGTTTGTGCATTTAAAATCCTTGCTGATTGATTCTTTTTTGTGCTCATGACTTTATTCTTTAAGGTTATTCAATTGATTATTGTTTGCTTGGTGAAGGCGCCAAAAGTCCCGCCAATGCTCCGATTGACCCTGAGGATATTGCCGTAAAGATCGTAAGTACCTGTGCATTTATTTGATTTCCACCTTCATTCATAGACATCACTGTAAGTGTTATGACAATTGTAAGGATGATCAAGCCAAATGATAAGACAATTATTCTATAGATCCAGGAATCTGTATCTTTTGGATTTGTGGTGATATTTTCTGCAGCTTTCACAGGATTTTCACGAAATTCCTGCTGCAAATTGGGATTATTGTTTAAAGCTGTCTTAAAATCTTCAAATGTGTTATCAATTGTAGTTTTCATGGTTATTAGTTTTTAGTTTTATACCTCAAAGTTCCATTTAAAAAAGCTTCTTGTCAATTACACAAACGGGTGATTCTGACAACAAAAAACAGCACCATAAAAATGGTGCTGTTTTATATTTAAGTTTAAAAAATTAATTATAAATCTATCCTGAAAAACAAATGTGTTCCGTTTTCTGTGGTCACTTCGCACTGCCCGTTTTGTTCCAGCATTCTGCGTTTCATATTTCTGAGTCCGTTTCCTTCGGGGTTTTCGTGATCGATTCCGATTCCGTTGTCGGAGATTTCCATTTTGAATTCTTTATCGTTTTGTATAAACGAAAGTTTTAGTTGATCGGCTTTACTATGTTTGTAGGCATTATTCAGAGCCTCTTTTAGACATAGAAATAAATTTCGTCTTTGCTCTGCTGAAATTGTAGTTTCAGGAATGGCATTTTCATTTTCAATAATGAGCCAGATTTTTGTTTTTTTAAGAAAATTGTGAGCATAAATTTTTGAGTAGTCAATAAAACTTCCCAAGGTATCATTCCCGGAATTCAGGTTCCAAAGCATTTCCCGCATCGAAAGATTCATTTCTTCTGAAGTTTTGAGGAGTTCTTCAATGTCGTTTTTTAATTCTCCATCGTTGGCTTTTTGTTTTAAAAATTCTGCCTGAAGTTTTAAGGCGGAAATTCCCGCTCCAAGATCGTCGTGCATATCGTGGGAAATTCTTTCGCGTTCCTGTTCTATCAATTTTTGTTTTTCGAGTTCTTTTTGGAGAAGCTGGTTTTGGTGTTCGGATTCTTTGAGCTGTTTTTCTTTTATGTAGAGTAGCTGCCTTCTGTTGTACATCAAAACAACAAAAATGATGAAGACAACGAAAAATAACATTACAATCGTGATGATAATGTAAGTCAGTTTTATTTCATTAAGATTTTCATTATTCATCATGGTTTTTGCTGTATTTTAATAATGAAACAAAAAACGAAATGTAAAAAAATATATTAATCACAAAAAAGAAAGATTGCGAAATAATTAAAGTTCCATGATCTACTTCATTAAATAAATATCTCGGAATAATTCTTAAAATAAAAAAAACACCCCAAAATAAAAATCCGCAGGAAACCCAGAATTTCGGATCATCCATAATGCTTTTTTCATTCGGGTGGCTGAGTTTTCCGTAAAACCAAATCAGACTGTAAAGAATAAACACCAGTGAAAACGAAATTCCGATGATCTGATTAACTTCCTGATATTCTTTAAATATGAAAAATAAAAAAATAAGCATAAAAACCGCAAAAACAATGGTATTAAGTTTTACTATAAATTTATTCTGTTCACGATTAAAGTACATCATAAAAAACAACGGACAAAACAGGAAATAAATATTGTACAAAAAACCAAATCCGGAACTGCTTCCAAAAACGATCTGGAAGATAAACATTACAAACTCCAGTACAAAGCTTATCCCCAGATACAGCCACAAAAATTCCTGCTGCTTCCCTCCTTTTTTTATACAAAGATATAATGAGAAGGAAGCAACAAGAAATAAAACAAGTAAATATATTAATTGAAAAATTGAATACATTATGGCTGCATATTACCTATATCATAATAATCACCAGGCCCCACAGTATTGATCTTTTGGAAAGCAAGTGATAGCCTATTTTGATTTCTAGATTGGCTTAAATAGTCTGTGACCTCTTGAGATGGGGAGTTTATATTACAATTTTTATCAATACAAATTAGTCTTACATTAAAAGTTGAATTAGAAGGTAATTCATTTCTGAAGTCCTTGACTTTCTTTGCCGAGAAAGTTATGTACTCAGTTATAGCATTAAATGTTGTATTCTGTCTAATTGTACTCCCTACTCTAGTTAAAAACCTATTTCTGATGTTAGCATAATCATCATTAGTTAAAGTGATTTTTTGTAATACATTAGAATCATTAACTATATAGGCGTTATATGCTACACTATTAAAGTCAAAATCAATAAGGTCGTTTTTATTACAGTTGATAATTATGTAATATAGTGTATGTTGAAGATTATTTATTGGTATCTCTAATTCAGTCTGTAAAGACACTGTATCTATAAAACAAAAATGAACGAAGTCAAATTCCAAATTAATATTTTTAAAAGAAGTCGTATCTATCACAAAATCTTTCAATTCTACGTCACTATCTTTTCCAAAAATTACTTTTGAGGCTTTATTTCTCATACAAACAACTTGCTGCTCAGAAAGTCTATAATTAAAAAAGAAGTCGACCAATGAATATTTTTCTATTTCAATACAAGGCATTTCAATAATACTTTGTATTAAATCAAGTTTAACTTGATGACAATCAAATTCTTCTGGATTCTTCATGGTTTTTAGTTTTTAAAATGGTTAAATTTATTAATAGCCTCCACTTTATTGTTAACGTGAAGTTTTCTGTAGATATTTCCGACGTGTTTTTTTACGGTATCGATGCTGATGAATTTTTTATCGGCGATTTCCTTGTAAAGAAGGCCCTGAGACAGAAGCTCCAGAATTTCCTTTTCGCGGTCGGTGAGTTCATCGAAGCCTTGTACTTCTGGAAGTTTTCTTTCAAAATGCTGTAGAACTTTCCGGGCAATGGAAAAACTCATCGGTGCACCGCCATTGTAAACATCGCGGATCGAAGAAAGAATCTTATCCATGCTTTCCCCTTTGATGAGATAGCCGGTAGCTCCCGCTTTCAAAGAATTGAAAATTTTCTCGTCCTCTTCAAAGCTTGTACACATGATAAACTGGGTCTTCGGCATTTCCTTTTTGAGTTTTTCGATGATTTCGATTCCGAGCATATCTTGCAGCTGAATGTCCATCATAACAACGTCCGGGGAAATGTCAGAGAGGTTTTTCAGCGCCTCATTCCCATCAAAAAACTGGGCAACAACTTTCATATCATCCTGATAATTGATGATTTTCTTCAACGCATTGTTGTAGTTTTTTTCGTCTTCTACTATGGCTATGGAAATGCTCATGCTTTTATTTTTGTTTAAGACAAATTTCAACAGAAAATAGAGGAGAATCAATTACACGTTTGTGTAATTTTAAAGTTCGAGTTTCCGTTTATTGGTTTAGTTTTTGTTTTTACTAAATTTAATCAAAATTTTTTACTATTTATCATATTAAATAATCAATATAACAAAAAAATAAATATCATGAAAAAAGGGTTTTTAATCGGGTTTTCAGCAATTGCTTTATCAGTGATAAGCTGTAAAAAAACTGAAAGTGGAAATAAAAATGTGCTAAAATCAGACAGCTCAGGAGCTATATTAGCAGATAACGGAAAGGTAGATTCCACCATTCATTATGAAACTGATGTGAATGGAAAAAAATATTTGAAAACAGATTACGTTTATAAAGCTACCGATGGGAGCCTTGTAAAAGTAGTTTTCAACTATGAAGAAAAAACAATGAGTGTCAGAAGTAACAATAAAACTTTTATCCTAAATAAAATAGAATCTAAAGGAGACGAAACTACATACGAAAAAATGGATATGAAAGCGACTGTAAAAGGTGACAGCCTGATTTTGGATCAAGGAAATAACATTATTCAACTGGTAAAAACGAAAATCTAATTTAAATATAAATCCGACTTAGAAATAAAGTCGGATTTTTTGTGTCTAGATTTTATCTTGTTAATACATTTAAAATCGGCTCTTCTATTGTAGAAACAGACTTCTGAATACTTTCATTAATCTGATCAAAAATAACAATCTCGTTTTTGCCCTTTCTTAACCAAACTCCGGGAATGTATAAAGTCTGTTGAGGACCAACTCTCCAAAATCTTCCAAGATTTTTACCATTAATGAAAATCAATCCTTTCCCCCAATTCTGCATATCAATGAAAGTGTCTCCAGTTTCATTTACATCAAATTCTCCACGATAAATTGTCGGTAAGTTTTTCAATTGTTGATAGGCATCAGGATTTATTGGTTTTGTTTTGATAGAAGAAGCAAAATGATCAGGAAAAGGAAGTTTGGTCATTTCCCACGTCCCATTGATTTCCTTACCGTCAATTTTCACTGGTGAAATAATTCCTTTTGTATTTTGATTAATTTGAGCATCATAATTTATCCGTCCCCAATTTTCCACCAAAATTTCTAAGTTGGAATTTTTAGGAATTTCAATTGACATTTCGTAGCTGTTGAAAAACCGATTCAGTTCACCCATTTTTTTACCATTGAGATAAACCGTTGCATAATCTCTCAATCCGCTTACATTAAGCTTACCATTGATGGCTTCATCAAAATGATGACGGTACAAAACATAGCCATATCCCTGGTTTAATTCTTCAAAAGTTAAAGGCTTTTCTGCTTTTACCGTTTCCTGTGTTTTAGAATAATCAAATAAATTATATAGTTTATCAAACTTGATATTTTGTATTGAAATTGTTTTAATCGGCGCTGGTACTTCAGGAAGTTTTTCCTTAGAATACTTTGCCATTACATTACGAATCGAATCATATTTTGGTGTTCGCCAACCTGCTTCTGAAATGGGTGCATCGTAATCATAAGATGTAAGATCCGGCTGAATATCGTGTTCTTTATTATAATTTGCACCAGAAGTGTAGCCAAAATTTGTTCCGCCGTGAATCATGTAATAATTAAATGAAATTCCATTTTTCAGAAAATTCTCGGTCAGTTGCACTGTTTCTCTTATTCTTGTTCTTGGAAAACCTTCTCCCCAATGCATTAGCCAGCCCGGATAAAATTCTGCAATCATATAAGGACCTTTATTTTCATGGAATTTGTTGACAACTGTTTTTAATTTATCAATATTTTTTTCACCATTAGCTGCTGGCAAAGCTCCATCAATATGACCGCTCTCAAAGAAATCTGAAACATCAGAAGTGTACATCGGAACATTAAAACCTACATCTTTAATTTGCTTGACAATTTTATTAACATAAGATCTATGCAGTTGTTCAGAAATATCTTTTCGTTGAAATGCAAAAAGTCCAAATTCGTTTTCTGCCTGTACCATGATAATTGGGCCCCCTTTTGTGATTTGCAGATCTTTTACCTGATCATACAATTGAGAAAGATATTGTCGGTTTCTTTCTAAAAACTGTTCGTTGTCTTCTCTTATTTTTAATCCTTTAATATTTTGAAGCCACCATGGATATCCCCCAAACTCCCATTCTGCACAAACATAAGGACCAGGACGAAGGATGACATACAAACCAACCTCTTCAGCCGTTTTAATGAATTGTCTTAGATCCTTTTGTCCGGACCAATCCCATTTTCCCGGCGCTTCTTCATGATAGTTCCAAAAGACATAGGTTGCAACAGCATTCAGTCCCATCGCTTTCATCATTAATAAACGATGTTTCCAATATTCTTTAGGAACTCTGGGATAGTGCATTTCTCCGGAATGGATCTCGATCGATTTCCCATTTAATAGAAACTGACCGTTTTTAATTTCAAAAGATTTTTGGGTGCTTTGGGAAAAAAAGAATACTCCCCATAATAAAATAAAAAACAGAATAGTTTTTGTTTTTAATTTTTCCATCGTGATTTTTTGTTTTCACTAATTTATAAAATAAAACTATACAATAATGTAACAAAGGAACCAAAGATCATAAATACGAATATTATCCATAAAACAAAAAACCGTTCAGAAAATCTGAACGGTTTTTATTTATATCTGATGAATATTATTCTTCAGTTTTTTCCTCAGTAGAGTCTGCAGCTTCAGCCTTTGGAGCTTCTGCTTTTTCTTCTACTACAGGAGCTTCAGCAACTACAGTTTCTGCTTTTTTAGCAGTTGTAGATCTTCTGCTTCTTCTTGTAGCTTTTTTCTCTTCAGCATTAGGATTGTAAAGTTCGTTGAAATCAACTAGCTCGATAAGAGCCATATCAGCAGCATCACCTGGTCTGAAACCTGTTTTGATGATTCTTGTATAACCACCGTTTCTTTCAGCGATTTTAGGAGCTACTGTTCTGAAAAGCTCAGTAACTGCCTCTTTACTTTGAAGATATGAAAAAACAATTCTTCTATTGTGTGTAGTATCTTCTTTTGCTTTTGTTAATAGAGGTTCAACATATACTCTTAAAGCCTTAGCTTTAGCAACAGTAGTGTTGATTCTTTTATGCTCAATTAGAGAACAAGCCATATTAGAAAGTAAAGCACTTCTATGAGAAGCCGTTCTTCCTAAGTGATTGAATTTTTTACCGTGTCTCATTATTAATTATTTATCAGCGTCTAACTTATATTTTGCAACGTCGAAACCGAAGTTAAGACCTTTTGAATGCACTAATTCTTCTAGTTCTGTCAAAGATTTTTTACCAAAATTTCTGAATTTCATCAAATCAGACTTACTGTAAGAAACCAATTCTCCAAGAGTTTCTACTTCAGCCGCTTTCAGACAGTTTAGGGCTCTTACGGAAAGATCCATATCTGCTAATTTAGATTTAAGTAATTGTCTTGTATGAAGAGTTTCTTCATCGTATTGGATAGATGCTTTCACGGCTTCCGTTTCAAGAGTGATTCTCTCATCAGAGAACAACATGAAGTGATAAATTAATATCTTAGAAGCTTCTGTTAAAGCATTCTGAGGACTGATAGATCCGTCAGTTTCTATATCTAATACAAGTTTTTCGTAGTCTGTTTTTTGCTCTACACGATAATTTTCAATGCTGTATTGTACTTTCTTAATTGGCGTGAAAATAGAGTCGATCGCAATAGTACCTACAGGTGCATTGTTTGACTTATTTTGTTCAGAAGGTACATACCCTCTTCCTTTTTCTATGTTGAAAGTAATTTCGAAAGTTACATCACTGTTTAGGTTGCAGATCACAAGATCCGGGTTCAGCACCTCGAATCCGTTGATAGACTTCCCTAAATCTCCAGCAGTAATAACCGTTTGACCCGAAACCTTGGCAACAACCTGCTCATTAGCCTGGTTTTCTGCCGTAGCCTTTAATCTAACCTGCTTAAGGTTAAGAATAATTTCGGTAACATCTTCGATTACTCCTGGAATAGTTGAAAATTCGTGCTCTACACCTTCTATTTTGATAGATGAAATAGCATAACCTTCCAGAGAAGAAAGCAACACTCTTCTCAAAGCATTACCGATTGTAAGCCCGAAACCTGGTTCTAGTGGTCTGAATTCAAATTGACCTCTAAATTCATCAGAGTTAAGTAAAATTACTTTATCGGGTTTTATGAATTGTAAAATTGCCATATTATTGGGTTGAGCAAAAATTTGATTAAAAAATTATTTAGAGTAAAGTTCGACGATAAGCTGTTCCTTGATGTCTTCCGGAATTTGGATTCTTTCAGGAGCAGAAACGAAAGTACCTTCTTTCTTCTCATCGTTGAATTGTAACCACTCATAATTTGCTTTAGAAGCTAATGCGTTTGTAACAACTTCAAGAGACTTAGATTTTTCTCTTACAGCGATTACATCACCAGCTTTTAGCAAATAAGATGGAATATTTACTAGTTCTCCGTTCACAGTGATGTGTCTGTGAGAAACCAATTGTCTAGCAGCAGATCTTGTTTTAGCAAAACCGAATCTGTACACTACGTTATCCAATCTAGATTCGCAAAGTTGTAATAGAACTTCCCCTGTTACACCTTTACTTCTGTGTGCTTTATCGAATAAGTTAGCAAACTGTCTTTCTAAAATACCATAAGTATATTTAGCTTTTTGCTTCTCAGCCAACTGAACTGCGTATTCAGATTTTTTAGCACCTCTTCTCTTGTTAGGACCGTGTTGTCCTGGCGGTTGGTTTTTTCTTTTCTCGAAGTTTTTGTCATCTCCGTAGATTGCAGCACCAAACTTTCTAGCAATCTTAGTCTTAGGTCCAATATATCTTGCCATAATGGGTAAATTCTAAAAATTAAACTCTTCTTCTTTTTGGTGGTCTACATCCATTGTGTGGCATAGGAGTCACATCAATGATTTCGCTAACTTCAATTCCTGAATTGTGAATAGATCTGATAGCAGATTCTCTACCTGCACCAGGTCCTTTTACAAACACCTTTACTCTTCTTAGTCCAGCTTCGTGAGCTACAGCAGAGCAATTTTCAGCTGCCATTTGAGCAGCAAATGGAGTATTCTTTTTAGAACCTCTGAAGCCCATTTTACCAGCAGAAGCCCAAGAGATAACCTCTCCGTTTTTATTTGTTAAAGAAATGATGATGTTATTGAAAGAAGCTTGAATATGCGCTTCACCAATAGCTTCAACTTTTACTTTTCTTTTCTTAACTACTTTAGTTTGTTTTGCCATAATTCCTAACGATTATTTACTAGCTTTTTTCTTGTTAGCAACAGTTTTTCTCTTTCCTTTACGGGTTCTCGAGTTGTTTTTCGTTCTCTGGCCTCTTAAAGGTAATCCTAGTCTGTGACGTATTCCTCGTTGGCATCCTATGTCCATCAATCTCTTGATGTTCAATTGCACTTCAGATCTTAATTCTCCTTCTACTTTTACGTTTTCAGAGATATATGTTCTGATTGCAGCCAATTCATCGTCATTCCATTCGTTGACTTTCTTATCTTCGCTGATACCGGCAGCCTTAAGGATTTCTGAAGAAGTACTTCTTCCGATTCCGTAGATGTAAGTTAAACCGATAACGCCTCTTTTGTTTTTTGGTAAATCAATACCTGCAATTCTCGCCATAATTTAATGTTAGCCTTGTCTTTGTTTAAATTTTGGGTTCTTCTTGTTGATTACAAACAGTACACCTTTTCTGCGTACGATTTTGCACTCAGCACTTCTTTTTTTAATTGATGCTCTAACTTTCATTTTGATAGTATTTATTTTTCAACAATAGCCAAATGGAACGCATCGCTCCATTTGGCAGATTGTTTTAATATCTAAATGTAATTCTCCCTTTTGTCAAATCATAGGGAGACATTTCTAATTTTACCTTGTCTCCAGGTAAAAGTTTAATATAATGCATTCTCATTTTCCCTGAAATATGTGCAATAAGGACATGCCCATTTTCCAGTTCTACACGGAACATGGCGTTCGAAAGTGCTTCCACGATCACGCCATCTTGTTCAATATGTTTTTGTTTCGCCATAAATTAATATCCAGTCGTTCTTGATAATTTAGACTGCATTAAGCCATCATAGTGATGGTTCAGCAGATATGTATTAATCTGTTGAACAGTATCTAAAATTACTCCAACCATAATCAATAGTGATGTTCCCCCGAAAAATAGGGCGAACGCATCTGTCTGAACAAAGCTTCCGTGTACTATTGCCGGAAGGACTGCAAAGATAGATAAAAAAATTGCACCAGGCAAGGTAATTTTTGATAAAATATCATCTAAATAATCAGCGGTCTCTTTTCCGGGTCTTACCTTCGGTACTAAACCTCCATTTCTCTTCAAATCATCAGCCATTTGGTTTACCGGAATTGTGATCGCAGTATAGAAGAATGAGAAAATAATAATTAATAGCGCAAACAATACATTGTATTGCCAGCTAAAAACATTCTTGAAACCTGCAAGAAAAGTATTAGACTCATCTACTTTCGTTAATAAACCTGGTACGAACATCAATGCCTGAGCAAAAATGATCGGCATTACACCGGCAGCATTAACTTTCAATGGAATCCATTGTCTTGCTCCTTGCATAAGATTTCTATTTACACCTCCTCTTGCTTGAGCTCTGCTTACATATTGAATTGGAATTTTTCTAACAGCAACTGATAAAATCACTGCTAAAAGAACAACCAACATCCAGAACAATACTTCAATAAGGATCATGATAGATCCCATTCCTCCTTTTCCGTTCTGCACAGCCATTTCCTGTACGAATGCTTCCGGTAGTCTTGAAAGAATCCCCACCATAATAAGGATGGAGATACCGTTTCCGATACCTTTGTCGGTGATTTTCTCACCCAACCACATTGCGAATACTGAACCGGCAACCAAAATAACGATACTTGGTAACCAGAACATGATAGAATTTGGTTCTACATAATATGCAGACTGGAACTGAGCATATGGTAAGAATAATTGAGTAATAGAAGTTAAATAAGAAGGTGCCTGCACTAGACAAACTCCGATAGTTAACCATCTTGTAATTTGGTTCAATGTATTTCTACCTGACTCTCCATCTTTCTGAAGTTTCTGAAGATAAGGAATAGCCATCCCCATCAACTGAACAATAATAGAAGCAGAAATATAAGGCATGATTCCTAACGCCATCACGGAAGCGTGGCTGAAAGCTCCTCCCGTAAATGACGAAAGCAAGCCAAGAAGACCTGCTCCTTGCTTGTTTCCGCCTTGATTTTTATAATGCTCTAAGAGATCTCCTACTTCCGCAAGGTTGATTGCAGGCAGAGAGATATAAGATGCGAATCTATACACAAGGATAATACCTAAAGTGAAGATAATTTTATCTCTAAGTTCCTTTAAGCTCCAAATATTTTTTAAGGTTTGTATAAATTCTTTCATTAGTTACTATTATAAGGTAATTGCTTTTCCACCTGCCTTAGTGATAAGTTCTTCGGCAGATTTAGTGAATTTGTCAGCTGAGATAGAAACCGCAGATTTCAATTCTCCTCTACCCATAATTTTCACTAATTCGTTTTTAGAAGCTAAACCGTTTGCTATCAAAACTTCTTTCGTGATCTCACCTGTAATAGATTTGTTCTCGATTAAAGTCTGGATAGAATCTAGGTTGATCGCTCTAAACTCTTTTCTGTTTACGTTTTTGAATCCGAATTTAGGTAATCTTCTTTGTAAAGGCATCTGACCTCCTTCAAAACCGATCTTCTGAGAATAACCGGCTCTTGCTTTCTGTCCTTTATGTCCTTTTGTAGCAGTACCTCCTTTTCCACTACCTTGTCCTCTACCAATTCTTTTTGAATTGAAAGTAGATCCTGCAGCAGGTTTTATGTTATTTAAATTCATTTTAATTTCTTTTGTTAAAAATTATTTTTGAACTTCAAGTAAATGACTAACTGCAGCTATCATTCCTAAGATAGAAGGAGTAGCTTCGTGTTCTACAACTTGGTGAAGTTTCTTAAATCCTAATGCTTCAAGCGTTCTCTTTTGGGTTTTTGTTCTACCAATAGCGCTTCTTACTTGCTTTACTTTGATTGTTGCCATTGTTTTAAATATTAACCGTTAAACACTTTAGTTAAAGAAACTCCTCTCATTCTAGCAATTTCTTCAGGTCTTCTGATATCCAATAACGCTTTGAAAGTAGCTTTCACCACGTTGTGCGGGTTTGAAGATCCTTTAGATTTTGATAGGATATCGTGAATACCAGCAGACTCAAGTACCGCTCTTACCGCACCTCCGGCGATAAGTCCTGTACCGTGAGAAGCAGGTCTTAAGAAGATATCTGCACCACCGTATCTAGCAGTAGTCTGGTGAGGAATTGTGTGGTTCATTACAGGAACTTTCACAAGGTTTTTCTTAGCGTCTTCAACTGCCTTAGCAATTGCAGAAGCAACCTCTTTAGATTTTCCTAATCCGTAACCGATAACTCCATCCTCGTTACCTACAACTACGATAGCAGAGAATCCGAAAGCTCTACCTCCTTTAGTTACTTTTGTTACTCTGTTAACAGCTACGAGACGATCTTTAAGTTCTAATCCTCCCGGTTTTACTCTTTCTATATTATCTAGTCCTAACATATTTTCCGAAATTTTAATGATTAGAATTTAAGTCCTCCTTCTCTCGCACCATCAGCCAAAGCTTTCACTCTTCCGTGATATACGAATCCGTTTCTATCAAATACAATATTTTCGATTCCTGCAGCTTTCGCTTTAGCAGCAATAGCTTTACCTACAGCAGCAGAAACTTCTGTCTTAGTGCCGTTAGCATCAACACCCTTCTCTCTTGAAGAAGCTGAAGCTAAAGTTTTTCCACTTTTATCGTCGATTAACTGAGCGTAAATTTCCTTATTACTTTTATATACAGATAATCTTGGCAATTCAGAAGATCCAGAGATTTTTCCTCTTACTCTTCTTTTGATTCTTATTCTTTTTTCTAATTTACTTAATGCCATTTTCTTATAATTTATTAAGCAGATTTACCAGCTTTACGTCTAACATTTTCTCCTACGAATCTTACACCTTTTCCTTTATATGGCTCAGGCTTTCTGAAAGAACGGATCTTTGCAGTAACCATTCCTAGAAGTTGCTTGTCATGAGACGTTAAAGTAATAATTGGGTTTTTACCTTTTTCAGTCAATGTATCAACTTTTACTTCGCTTGGAAGTTCTAATACGATACCGTGAGAGAATCCTAAAGCTAACTCAAGTTTTTGACCTGAGTGAGAAGCTCTGTATCCTACCCCTACTAATTCTAGTTTCTTTTCGAAACCTTCTGATACACCTACGATCATGTTGGCGATCAACGCTCTGTATAAACCGTGAAGCGCTTTGTGTTGTTTAGAATCAGATGGTCTGTTTACATTCAGTTCACCATCTTTTTGTTCTAAAGTAATTCCTGCTGTAAGTTCCTGAGAAAGTTCTCCTTTAGGTCCTTTTGCAGTTACTACACCGTTGTTTTCAGTGATTGTAACTCCTGCTGGAATTGTTATAATTGCTTTACCAATTCTTGACATTTTCCTTTGATTAAAAATTAATAAACATAGCAGATTACTTCACCGCCTACTTTCTCTTCTCTAGCTTTCTTGTCAGTCATTACTCCTCTAGAAGTAGAGATGATAGAAATACCCAAACCGTTTAGTACTCTTGGAAGTTCTCCTGAACCTTTGTACTGTCTTAGACCTGGTCTTGAAGCTCTTTGAATAGACTTAATAGCAGGTTTGTTGGTTTGCTTATCGTACTTTAAAGCGATTTTGATTGTACCTTGAACAGCGCTATCTTCAAACTTGTAGTTTAAGATATACCCTTGATCAAATAAAATCTTAGTAATCTCCTTTTTGATTTTCGATGCAGGAATTTCCACCACTTTGTGGCCTGCGCTTTGTGCGTTCCTTACTCTTGTTAGGAAATCTGAAATTGGATCTGTTACCATTTTTCTTTTTTAAAATTATTGGTTAAAGACAATCAGTATTGCAAAGACTTGAAGAGTAAAATATCAGACTTCAGAATTTCTTGGGTCTGATATTTTTATCTTTAGTATCTGAACAACTTAATTGTCCGGATTAATTATTAATTGTTACCAACTAGCTTTTTTCACTCCCGGGATAAGACCGTTGTTTGCCATTTCTCTGAAAGTTACTCTGGAAATACCGAACGTTCTCATGTATCCTCTTGGTCTACCTGTCAGTTTACATCTGTTGTGTAATCTTACAGGAGAAGCGTTTTTTGGAAGTTTTTGTAGTCCTTCGTAATCACCTGCTTCTTTAAGAGCTTTTCTTTTGTCAGCGTATTTAGCAACTAGTGCTTCTCTTTTGCGCTCACGCGCTTTCATTGATTCTTTAGCCATTTCTTAGTTCTTTTTAAATGGTAAACCGAAGTGAGTTAATAATGCTTTAGCTTCTTTATCTGTTTTCGCAGTTGTAACGAAAGTGATGTCCATCCCTTGGATTTTTTTCACCTTGTCGATTACGATCTCAGGGAAGATAATTTGCTCAGTAATACCTAAGTTATAATTACCTCTACCATCGAAACCATCAGCCTTGATACCAGAGAAATCTCTGATACGTGGCAATGCAGAAGCAGTAAGTCTGTCTAAGAATTCATACATTTTGTTTGCTCTTAGTGTAACTTTAGCACCTACCGGCATTCCTTTTCTTAGTTTGAAAGCAGCTTCGTCTTTCTTAGAGATCGTACCTACAGCTTTCTGACCAGTGATGTTCGTTAATTCTTCAACAGCATAATCGATGATTTTTTTGTCTGCAGTAGCATCTCCTAAACCTTGAGATAAGATGATTTTCTCTAATCTAGGTACTTGCATTACCGACTTGTATCCGAATTCTTCCATCATTGCAGGAACAATCGTTTCTTTATATGCTTTTTTGGGTCTTGCTATATATTCCATGTGTTATTTAAAATTATAAAGTTTCACCCGTTTTTTTGTTGATTCTTACTTTCTTATCTCCTTCGATTTTGTAACCGATTTTGATAGCTTTTCCGTCTTTACCAACTAAAGCTACGTTTGAGATATGAATAGAAGCTTCTCTTTCAACGATTCCTCCTTGAGGATTTGAAGCTGAAGGCTTAACGTGTTTTTTGATGATATTAAGTCCTGCAACAACTACTCTAGGGTCTTTTCCTTCTTTTTTGATCACTTCAATAACTTCACCAGTCTTACCTTTGATATCTTTCTTACCAGTAGTAATGATTACGTTATCTCCTCTTTTTATTTTTAACTTTGACATTTTTTTTAAAATTTTAAATATTAAAGTACTTCAGGAGCTAATGAAATGATTTTCATATATTCTTTGTCTCTCAACTCACGAGCAACTGGTCCGAAAACACGAGTTCCTCTCATTTCTCCCGCTGCGTTTAGTAATACACAAGCATTGTCTTCGAATTTGATGTACGAACCATCTTTTCTTCTAACTGCTTTTTTAGTTCTTACTACTACAGCTTTAGATACCTGACCTTTTTTAGCGTTTCCTGATGGTGTAGAATCTTTGATAGTAACAACGATTTTATCACCAACTGAAGCATATCTTCTTCTGGTTCCTCCCAGAACTCTGATAACCAATACTTCTTTAGCACCTGTATTATCAGCAACTTTTAATCTTGATTCTGTTTGTAACATTATTACTTAGCTTTTTCAATGATTCTTACTAATCTCCATCTTTTGTTTTTGCTCAAAGGTCTAGTTTCTTGAATAAGAACTGTATCTCCTTCTGTGCATTCGTTGTTTTCGTCGTGTGCAGTATATTTTTTCGTTTTCAAAACGAATTTACCGTACATCGGGTGCTTTACTCTTGTAGTTTCACTAACAACAATAGTTTTTTCCATTTTATTGCTGGAAACCACTCCGATTCTTTCTTTTCTTAAATTTCTATCCATTGTAAAATGAAATTATTGTTTGTTAGTTAACTCTGTATTTAGTCTTGCGATTGTTTTTCTCAAATCTCTGATTTGAATCGGGTTTTCAACTGGGCTGATTGCATGAGCCAATTTCAATTTAGAATATTGAGCTTTTGCTTCAGTTAGTTGAGCTTGAATATCACCCGCGCTTAAATTTTTAATATCAGCTTTTTTCATTGTATTCAAAGATTATAGAGGTTTAACAAAATCGTTAGCAACTATGAATTTAGTAACTACTGGTAATTTTTGTGCGGCAAGTCTAAGAGCTTCTTTCGCTACTTCGTAAGGAACTCCACCTACTTCGAACATAATTTTACCTGGTTTTACTACAGCTACCCAATACTCTACGGCACCTTTACCTTTACCCATCCTTACTTCGGCTGGTTTTTTAGTAATTGGCTTATCCGGGAAGATTTTGATCCATAGTTGACCTTCTCTCTTCATATATCTTGTCGCAGCGATACGCGCAGCTTCAATCTGTCTTGCAGTGATCCAAGCACCTTCTGTCGCCTTGATTCCGAAAGTTCCATAAGCAAGTTGACTACCTCTCTGGGCATTCCCCTTCATCTTCATCTTATGTACACGACGGAACTTGGTTCTTTTTGGTTGTAACATAATTTCTAAATTTTAGATTTTAGATTTTAGATTTTAGATTTTTTTATTTTAAAAAAGTAACGGTAATTTAAAATTCAAAATTTCTAATCTAAAATTTTTAATTATTATTGTTATTATTGTTATTGTTCTTTCTAGGTCTTCTGTTGTCTCTGTCTCCTCCTCTGTTTCCTCTGTCTGACTGACCTCCTTTTTTCTGTTGTCCCACTAGTGGAGAAAGTTCTCTTTTACCGTAAACTTCACCTTTCATGATCCAAACTTTTACACCTAGCTTACCATATTGAGTAAGTGCTTCACCGATGTGGTAATCGATATCTGCTCTGAAAGTAGACAATGGAATTCTTCCTTCTTTGAAAGATTCTGATCTTGCCATCTCAGCTCCGTTCAGTCTACCAGAGATTTGAACTTTGATACCTTCTGCACCCATTCTCATTGTACCAGCCATTGCCATCTTTACAGCTCTTCTGTAAGAAATTCTGTTTTCGATTTGTTTAGCGATACTATCTGCAACTAATACTGCATCAAGCTCAGGTCTTTTGATTTCGAAAATATTGATTTGAATATCTTTTTTAGTAAGCTTCTTCAATTCTTCTTTTAACTTGTCAACTTCCTGACCTCCTTTACCGATGATAAGTCCCGGTCTAGCAGTAGTGATTGTAACTGTTACTAATTTTAAAGTTCTTTCAATAAAAATTCTTGAAATACCACCTTTAGATAATCTAGCTTCAAGGTATCTTCTGATTTTGTAGTCTTCAGCGATTCTGTCTCCATAATCGTTACCACCAAACCAGTTAGAATCCCATCCTCTGATGATACCTAATCTGTTACCAATTGGATTTGTCTTCTGTCCCATACCTTGATTAATTTTCTTTATTACCTAAGATTAATGTAACGTGGTTAGATCTTTTTCTGATTCTATACCCTCTCCCTTGCGGTGCTGGTCTTAGTCTCTTCAATTGTCTTGCACTATCCACAAAAATTTCTTTAACGATAAGGTTTGCTTCCTCGATGTCAGCTCCTTCGTTTTTAGTTTGCCAGTTGGCAATAGCAGAAAGAAGTAATTTTTCTAATTTGTTAGAAGCCTCTTTCTTAGAATATTTTAGGATATAAAGTGCTTTATCTACCTGCTCTCCTCTAATGATATCAGCAACTAATCTCATTTTTCTTGGAGAAGAAGGGCAGTTGTTTAATGAAGCTTTCACAACGTCTTTGTTAGCTTCTTTTCTTGCGATTGCGCTATCTTGTTTTCTTGATCCCATGATTATCTGCTTCCTTTGTTTTTGTTACCACCATGACCTCTGAAAGATCTTGTTGGAGAAAATTCGCCTAACTTGTGACCAACCATGTTTTCTGTAACATATACAGGGATAAAAGATTTCCCGTTGTGTACAGCAATAGTTTGTCCTACGAAGTCCGGAGAGATCATAGATGCTCTAGACCAAGTTTTGATAACTGTCTTCTTACCAGACTCTATATTTGCCTGAACCTTCTTATCTAAAGTATGATGAATGAACGGTCCTTTTTTAAGTGATCTTGCCATAATTATTTTCTTTTAGATACGATGTAACGGTTAGACACTTTGTTTTTCTTTCTAGTTTTGTAACCTTTAGCCGGTTTACCGTTTCTAGATCTTGGGTGACCTCCAGAAGAACGTCCTTCACCACCACCCATCGGGTGATCTACAGGGTTCATTACTACCGCTCTTGTTCTTGGTCTTCTACCTAACCATCTGCTTCTACCAGCTTTACCTGATACAGTTAATTGGTGATCAGAGTTGGAAACTGAACCGATCATTGCCATACATTCAGTAAGGATCATTCTAGATTCTCCTGAAGGCAATTTGATGATTGCATATTTTCCGTCTCTTGATGTAAGTTGAGCTGAAGAACCAGCACTTCTTGCTAAAATTGCACCTTGACCAGGCTTCATTTCAACACATGAAATCACAGTACCCAATGGAATATTTTTCAATTTCATTGCGTTACCGATATTTGGTTCTACGCTTTCACCTGAAACTACTTTCTGATCTACTTTAATACCGTTTGGAGCGATGATATATCTTTTCTCTCCATCAGCATATTCTAATAAAGCGATAAATGCAGTTCTGTTTGGATCGTATTCTACAGATTTTACAGTTGCTTCAACGTTTGCTTTGTTTCTTTTGAAGTCAATAATTCTGTATTTCTTTTTGTGTCCACCTCCGGTGTAACGCATGGTCATTTTACCTGTTTGGTTACGTCCACCTGACTTTTTAATACCAACTGTTAGAGATTTCTCTGGTTTGTTAGTAGTAATTTCCTCAAAATTGTTTACAATTCTGAATCTCTGTCCCGGGGTGATAGGTTTTAATTTTCTAACAGACATTACTATTATTTATAATTAATAATTAATTTACAGCAAAAATATCGATAACCTCACCTTCAGCAAGTTTGATTACCGCTTTTTTCAATTTGTTTGTCTTTCCTACTTGAAGACCTTTTTTAGTGTATTTCGAAGAAACCTTCGGAGCATAAATCATTGTATTAACGTCTGCTACTTTTACACCATAAGCCGCTTCTACAGCTTTTTTAATTTGGATTTTATTCGCCTTAGTATCTACTAAGAAAGAATAAGAACCTCTTAAATCTGTAAGGTAGTTAGCCTTTTCTGAGATAACTGGTTTAATAATAACTGACATGACTTATTTCTTTAAATTTTCCTGGAATTTTTCAACTGCACCTTCAAAGAATACGATCTCACCAGCGTTTACTAAGTCGTAAGAACTGATTTCGTCGAATTTTTTAACCTGAGCCTTAGCCAGGTTTCTTGAAGATAAATACACATTCTTGTTAGCTTCAGGAAGAACGAATAAAGATTTTTTACCGTTAAGTTCCAATGCATTTAATACATTGATGAAATCTTTAGTCTTAGGAGCGTTTAAGCTCAAATCTTCTAAAACTCTGATGCTGTTGTCTCTCATTTTCTGAGATAAAACAGATTTTTTTGCTAATCTCTTAAGAGCTTTGTTCAATTTGAATCTGTAGTCTCTTGGTTTTGGTCCAAATACTCTACCTCCACCTCTGAAAGTTGGAGATTTGATATCCCCGTATCTAGCAGATCCAGATCCTTTTTGCTTCTTAAGTTTTTTAGTAGAAGCAGTGATTTCGCTTCTTTCTTTTGCTTTATGAGTACCTTGTCTCTGAGCAGCAAGATACTGTTTAACTTCTAAGTAAACCGCGTGCTGATTTGGCTCAATTCCGAATACTGTTTCGTCTAGAGTTACTTTTCTTCCGGTCTCTTTTCCTGATGTATTTAATACTACTAGTTCCATTTCTTGATAATTACATAAGAATTTTTAGCTCCCGGAACAGCACCTTTTACTACTAAAAGATTTTGTTCTTGATCAACTTTTAACACTTGAAGGTTTTGAACAGTTACCTGCTTACCTCCCATTCTTCCAGCCATTCTCATCCCTTTGAATACTCTTGAAGGGTCTGAACCAGCACCGATAGAACCTGGAGCTCTAAGTCTGTTGTGCTGACCATGAGTTGCCTGCATTACACCTCCAAATCCGTGTCTTTTAACAACACCCTGGAAGCCTTTACCTTTAGAAGTACCTGTTACGTCTACATATTCACCTTCAGCAAACATGTTTACTTCTACTAAATCTCCTACTTTTACTGTGTGCTCAAATTCATTTCTGAATTCCATCACTTTCGCTTTCGGAGTTGAACCAGCCTTTTTAAAATGACCAGCTAACGCTTTACCAACGTTCTTCTCACTCTTGTCATCGAAACCCAGCTGTACGGCTACATAACCGTCAACCTCTTGGGTTCTGACCTGTAAAACCGGGCATGGACCAGCTTGGATAACTGTACAAGGAATGTTTTTTCCTTCTTCGTTAAACAAAGATGTCATACCGATTTTTTTACCAATAATACCTGACATTGTTTATATTATAATAAAATTTATCCTTTATTTATCACCATTTTAAAGAGGTTGAAAGCAATTTCTACTTCTGATATAGGCATACTACACCCCTAAAATGAGTGTGCAAATTTATGAATAATTTTATAACTGACAAATATTTACAGCAAAATATTTTGATTTTTAATCATTTAGATAATTTTGGGAAAATTCAGGTGAAATTTCCCTGAATTTTTTTTTGAATTGTAAAAAATTTAAAATGAATTCATTTTTACTTAACAATGACACTCACCCCAATTTCTTCGAGTCTATTTTTATCCTCCTGCAAAATGTCTTTATCTGTGATGAGATAATCGATTTTGTCCAGATCTGCAATTTTACCGAAGCCTTTTTTATTTAATTTGGAAGAATCTGCAAGGATGACAACCTTATCAGAACATTCCATCATTAATTGATTGAGATGGGCTTCCGCAGCGTTCGAAGTACTGATCCCAAAATCCATATCGATGCCGTCGACACCCAGAAATAATTTATTGCATGAAAACTGTTTCAGAATTGTTTCAGAAATAGAACCGACAATTGAAGTAGAGCTTTTTCTTACCTCACCTCCCAGTTGTATAATATTAATGTTAGGATTATTACACAGTTCTATTGCCACACGCAGAGAAGAAGTTAAAACAGTCAGCGGTCCAAAATTAACCAGCATTCTGGCCAGGTAATGCATCGTGGTTCCGGAAGCCAGTATGATACAGTCATTTTCCTGAATTAAAGATAAGGCCGCTTTTGCAATATTCTGTTTCGCTTCTACATTAATGTTTTCCTTTTCATCCACATTCTTTTCATAAGCGTAGCGCACGTGTTTGCTCGCACCACCATGATTTCGAAAAAGCAGTCCCAAACTTTCGAGATAGTTCAGATCCTTTCGGATCGTAACCGATGATACGTTAAATTTTTCACATAAATCCTGCACGAGCACATAATCTTTCTCTTCCAACTCCTTCAAAATATCATTATGTCGTGACAGTAATTTTTCCATTCCAGTAATTTTATCAAAAATAACACTTTTATTTCGATTCGAAAAATTTCATTTATTTTCTTTTTGGTTTCGTTTTTAATTTATATATTTGAAAACGAAACATAACGAAATATCATGAAACGAAATGAAGAACTCAGCAAATTAACCACCGTAAAAGAATGGGATTTTATCATCATCGGTGGAGGGGCAAGCGGCTTAGGTTCAGCATTGGATGCAGTGAGCAGAGGATTTAAAACGTTACTGTTGGAGTCTCACGATTTCGCAAAAGCGACTTCCAGCAGAAGTACCAAACTGGTACACGGCGGAGTGCGGTATTTGGCACAGGGAGATATCGGCTTGGTAAAAGAAGCCTTAAAAGAAAGAGGATTATTGGCAAAAAATGCCGCTCATGTAGTGAAGAATCAATCTTTTATCATTCCAAATTATACATGGTGGGGCGGAATTTATTATAAAATAGGACTTTCGATTTATGATTTTCTGGCAGGAAAATTAAGTTTAGGTAAAACGAAATACATCAGCAAATCAAAAACCGTAGAAAAGCTTCCGACGATCGAACAAAAAGGATTGGCAAGCGGGGTTGTTTATCAGGACGGTCAGTTTGACGATGCGAGATTGGCGATCAATTTGACCCAAACAATTATTGAAAAAGGCGGAACAGCCGTTAATTATGTTAAAGTCATTAATTTAATTAAAAATGATTCCAATAAAATCACAGGGGTAGTTGCAGAAGACCAATTTACTAATCAACGATATGAAATTCATGGAAAAGTGGTCATCAACGCAACCGGAGTTTTCACGAATGATATATTAAATATGAATAATCCGAAACACGGAAAATTCGTAGTTCCAAGCCAGGGAATTCATTTGGTGCTGGACAAATCATTCTTAAAAAGCGACGACGCCATCATGATTCCTAAAACTTCAGACGGCAGGGTTTTGTTTGTCGTTCCGTGGCACGACAGAGCTTTGGTAGGAACTACCGATACTTTGCTGGAAAGTGAAAGTTTCGAACCGAGAGCATTGGAAGAAGAAATTAATTTTGTTTTAAATACCGCAAGACAATATTTATCCAAAAAACCGACGCGTGAAGATGTAAAATCAGTTTTCGCAGGGCTTCGGCCGCTCGCCGCCCCGAAAGACGGAAGCAAAAGCACGAAAGAAGTTTCAAGAAGTCATAAGGTGATCACATCCGATACAGGGCTGGTTTCCATCATCGGAGGAAAATGGACAACTTACCGGAAAATGGCAGAAGATACCATCAATGAAGCCATGAAAGTTCACCAATTAGGAATGACAACTTCCAAAACCGAGCATCTTTCGATCCATGGAAATGTGAAACCTGAAACCGTAGACAGAAGCAATCATCTGTACGTTTATGGCTCAGACATTCCGGAAATCAAAAAATTACAGCAAAACAATCCTGAATTTTCAGAGAAGATACATCCTGATCATCCATTCACCATCGCAGAAGCCATCTGGGCGGTCCGAAACGAAATGGCTCAAACCATTGAAGATATTCTGGCCCGAAGAGTCCGACTTTTATTTTTAGATGCAAGAGCCGCAATCGACAGTGCACATAAGATCGCTGCAATCATCGCAAAAGAAAACGGGCATTCTGAAGAATGGGCAAACGAACAGGAAAGAGAATTTATCGAATTGGCGAAAGGATATTTATTGACTCCTTATTCTCCAAGATCTATTTAACCTTAATTAATGTCATAAGATGAGTGAAAAGCTAATTCTCGCTCTGGATCAAGGTACAACCTCGTCAAGAGCTATTTTATTCAATCACAGCGGAGAAATAGAATTTGTTTCTCAGAAAAGTTTCGAACAGATATATCCTACTCCGGGCTGGGTAGAACATGACCCCAATGAAATATGGTCATCCCAGGTTTCCGTAGCAGCGGAAGTCATTGCCAAAGCAGGAATTTCCGGAAGGGAAGTTGCCGCCATCGGTATTACCAATCAACGTGAAACTACTGTTGTCTGGGACAAAGAAACTGGCGAACCGGTTTACAACGCCATCGTCTGGCAAGACAGAAGAACATCCAAATACTGCGACGAATTAAAAGAGCAGGGTCATACGGATATGATTAAAGAAAAAACAGGACTCGTATTGGATGCTTATTTTTCGGCAACAAAACTAAAGTGGATCCTGGATAACGTAGATGGCGCAAGAGAAAAAGCAGAAGCAGGAAAACTGTGTTTCGGAACAGTTGATACTTACCTTGTCTGGAAACTGACCCGCGGAAAAATGTTTATTACAGATGTTTCGAATGCGAGCAGAACGATGCTGTTGAACATTCATACTTTAGAGTGGGATAATGATTTATTAGAATTATTCAATATTCCAAGAGGGATTTTACCGGAAGTAAAGCAAAGCAGTGAAATCTACGGGGAAACGGCCACTACTTTATTCTCAACAAAAATTCCGATTGCAGGAATTGCAGGAGATCAGCAGGCTGCCTTATTCGGACAGATGTGTACCACTCCGGGGATGGTAAAAAACACTTACGGCACAGGTTGTTTTCTATTAATGAACACAGGAAAAGAAGCTGTTTTATCTAAAAATAATTTACTGACAACTGTCGCATGGAAAATCAATGGAGAGGTTAATTACGCTTTGGAAGGAAGTGTATTCGTGGGTGGTGCAGCTATTCAGTGGTTGAGAGATGGATTAAAATTAATTCATTCTGCAGAAGAAATCAATACATTAGCACAATCCGTTGAAGATAACGGCGGAGTTTATTTCGTTCCTGCACTTACAGGTCTTGGAGCGCCTTATTGGGATCAGTATGCCCGTGGAACTATTGTAGGCGTAACCCGCGGAACCACCAACGGTCATATCGCAAGAGCCACTTTGGAAGGCATCGCTTTTCAGGTGTATGACATTGTAAAATCTATGGAGGCAGATTCTGGAAAGAAAAGTCCGGAATTGAGAGTCGATGGCGGAGCTTCTGCAAGTGATATTTTAATGCAGATTCAGTCGGATTTGTTCGGATTTAAAATTACAAGACCCAAAACATTGGAAACAACCGCTTTGGGAGCAGCTTATCTTGCCGGACTTGCCGTTGGGTATTGGAAAAACATTGATGAAATTCAATCTCAATGGATCGTAGATAAAGATTTCCACCCGAAACTGGAAAAAGAAAAGGTTGAAAAAATGGTTAAAACCTGGAATAAAGCCGTTCAGCGTTCACAAAACTGGATAGAAGATTAATCCTCATAAAATACAGATATGACTCCATTTATAGCAGAAATAATCGGAACAATGCTTCTGATTTTATTAGGAAACGGTGTTGTGGCCAATGTTGTTTTAAAAGACACGAAAGGCAATAATTCTGGATGGATTGTGATTACAACAGCCTGGGCATTAGCGGTTTTCGTGGGTGTGACGGTTGCAGGACCTGTCAGTGGTGCTCATTTGAATCCGGCGGTAACATTAGGACTGGCGATTGCAGGAAAATTTTCTTGGGATCTGGTTCCCACTTACATCGCAGCTCAGATGATTGGGGCAATGTTGGGTGCTTTTCTGGTTTGGCTTTTTAATAAAGATCATTTTGCCATCACCGAAGATGAAAGCGCAAAACTGGCGTGTTTCAGCACCGGTCCGGCGATCAGAAAACCAATTTCTAATCTGATCAGTGAAACTATCGGAACTTTCGTGCTGGTCTTTGTGATTTTCTATTTTGCAGATCCAAGCCTTACTTTACAGCATGAACCGACGGCAAAAATAGGATTAGGAACAGTTGGAGCACTGCCTGTTACCTTCTTGGTTTGGGCGATTGGTTTGTCTTTGGGAGGAACCACAGGATATGCTATCAATCCGGCACGTGACTTAGGGCCAAGAATTATGCACGCAATCCTTCCGGTGAAAGGAAACAGTGATTGGAGCTATGCATGGATTCCCGTCGCAGGTCCCATTTTAGGAGCAACCATCGCAGCTTTATTGCATGGAGCTTTAAGTTAATCTCAGAAAGTTTACTCAATGAAAAAAGTTATCATTTTTTGCCTGGTTGTACTAGGCACAGGGAATCTTTTTGCCCAGGAGAATATAGAAAATCAGGAAGACAGCAGACTTGATTTCACGGCAAATATTCAGAACAATCACCTTTGGAGAGGATTAATCATTACCGATAAACCTGTAGTGATGGGAAATCTTTCCTACGCTTTGGATAAAGATAAAAAATGGAAAGTCGGAATCTGGGGAGCATCAGCTTTAACGGATGATAAAGACGGAACGCATTATAAAGAAATCAATTATTATGTACAATACTCGAATGGAAGATTGTATATCGGATTGTGGGATTTATTTAATTCCAGGAACATTAATACGGCAGTTGCTTCGGATGATATTTTCAATTATTCCAACAGGAGAACCGCTCATATTATTGATTTAAGAACTAATTACACCTTCGGGCCTTCATTTCCTTTAAATATTGAAGCAGACATCATGCTTTACGGAGGTGCCAACGCGGGTGAAGTTGTTCTCGAACCTGATGGAAGTTATAAAAAGAATAAATATTCAACATATGTTCAGGCGAGCTATCCGGTGATAAAAAATAAAAAAGTGAATCTTGATGCTTTTGTCGGAGCAGGTTTTGCCTTAAATGACAAAACATTCCTGTATGGAAACGGAAAAAACAGTTTTGATATTGTAAATGTAGGCGTAAAAGCAAGCAAAACAATCAAAATCACCGAACATTACAGTCTGCCGGTTTCTATGATGGCCATGTGGAATCCTTCGAATAAGTTTGCAAGAATACAGCTTGCAGCAACGGTATTTTAAAAATTAAATTAAATAAATTGTTAGTTATTTGTAAACCATCTCTTTCTCGGGATGGTTTTGTTTTTAGGTGCTAAAGGTTAATTTCTATTTTGGCTGTTTGAAAATTTTATTAAATTAAAATCCCTTTATAAAAGAAATTTCCGTGATATTACGGTGTAATTTTTGCTGAGATATTTTTAATTTTGAGAAAATTTATAATATGAAAAAGATTTTAAGTGTACTTATTTTATGCATCAGTATTTTGTCTTTTGCACAAACGAAAGCTCCGTTTACCGGAAAGAGAGATTTTAATATCGAACAGGGGGCGAGCGGATCCGGAACTCCGGCGTATTATCTTGATGTAAAAAATAATGGGGATGTGCATTTCGGTTTCGTCCAGATCAATCAGGCAGACGGAACGGAAACAAAAGAAGAAATCAATGCAGGAAAGTACAATCCGACAGTGATGAAGGTACATTTTAAAACCTACAACGAAACTTTTTATGTAAAATTTGATCAAGAAAAAATCTATCTGACCGATGAAAAAGGGAAAATTATGAAATCCGACGATTGCTGCCCTGTTTCCGAAATGGCGGAACTCAACTGCAATTGTGAAGGCACATTATACCAATAATGAAAGTCTTCCCATTTTTATTTCTCTTCTTTATTTTCTCATGCTCGAAAAAAGAGAATCATCCTTACACCTTTTATTACTGGAAAACTAAGCTGGCTTTAGATGAAACTGAAAAAAAAGTTTTAAATAAAGCTTCGAGCCCGTATTTGTACACCCGCTTTTTTGACATTGACAAATCCGGCGGAAAATTTCAACCTGTCGGTGTGATTACCAAAGACAAAAGTTTTGAAATTCAGCAGCAAATAGTTCCTACGGTTTTCATTACCAATCGCACCTTTCTTTATATCAGTAAAGAAGAAATTGCATTTTTGGCGAAAAATATTCATGAGCTGATTCAAAAGAAAGCTTCAGAATATCATTTGAAAATCAACAATGAAATTCAGATCGACTGCGACTGGACAGCCGGAACCCGCGATGATTATTTTAAATTTTTAAAAGAATTAAAGAAAATTTCGGGAAAAGAAATTACCTGTACGCTTCGTCTCCATCAGGTAAAAGATAAAAATCTGACCGGAATTCCGCCAGTGGAAAAAGTCTATCTGATGTGCTATTCTACTTCTTCACCGCTTGAAAATTCGGATAAAAACTCTATTCTTGATGTGAATATTCTGAAAAGTTATTTGTCAAAAATTGATGAATATCCGATTAAAAAAATTGAAGTTGCCCTTCCGATTTACTCTTGGGGAATTGTTACCAATTATTTAGGAAAACATAAGCTCATCAATGCGTTGTCTGAAAAAGACCTGGAAAATCCCAATTTTAAAAGAATTTCACAACATGAAATTGAAATTCAGAAAGACGGTTTCTACTTTGGAAACTATCTGAATAAAGGTTTCAGGATAAAAGTAGAGGAAATTTCTGATCAGCAGCTTCAGGATGTTGTTGACTTTCTGGAGAAAAAAATAAACCATTTTAATATCATTTATTATCAATTAGATAGTAAATTTGTTATAGGACAGAATTTTAATTTTTAGTTAATTTTCGAATAAGTCCCCATTAAAAACACAACGCCACTTCGAGTAGATTTTTGGAAAAAATTGTATCGAGAAGTTATTATTTATTGAAAAAGTTCTCGATACAAAATTCTTTTTCACTTTGCTACCAATAATTTTTACTCGAACTGACGAAAAGAATTAGGATTAATTAAAAAATTATAAACTAAAAAAACACCAACCATACAATGAAAAAGTACTTCCTTTCACTCGCCGTTCTATCCCTTTTTTATACCAAATCCAATGCCTGTGCATGGTCTGATCCGGATTATGAGTATTTCAATTTATTTACCCAAAGCATTATCAAGGATAAATCTTACCTGCCATTTCTCCATAGCTATTCGACAAGATTTTATTCTGATTTCAAACCCAACCAGATTCCGGATGAAAATATCGATTCGTGGAAGAAATTTTTCAATAATCAATTAAGTTATTCTGAAACGGATTATCTGGTGAACAAAATGAACATCAATGATCTCAATGAACTGAAGAAAGGAAATCCGAACAATGCATTATTAAAAAAACTGGGTGCCGGTTTTTATCAAAAATACCGTGAAGCCATTGATTATCTTATTGAGGCAAAATACCTTGAGCCTTACATGAAGATCAATTATGTTGAAAGCCCGGATTCATTTTATTACAGAGAAAATAACACCGATAAAAATGCCACAAATCTTGATTATAATAAAACGATTTCAGCATTAACATCTTTATACAACGCCGCCAAGAACCCTGAAATCAAGCAACGATACGGTTATCAGCTGGTGCGTTTCAATCATTATACAAGAAATTATGATGCGGCTGTTCAGGCTTTCAAAACATACGTCGCACCCATCAGATTAAAAGGTGCTCCCTACCTCATGGCTCTCGATCAGCTTGCCGGCGCACAGCGTGGTTTGGGGATGAACAGTGAGGCCAACTGGAACTTTTTCCAGGTTTTCAAAGACAGCAAAAGCCGTAAAGAATCAGCTTTTGTATCGATGAAACTTTCGGATACCGCTTCTTTTAATAATATTTTAAAAAGAGCCGGAACGAACGACGAAAAAGATATGGCTTATTTTCTTTTGGGCTACGAAGATTTCAACAACCCGATTCCGACTATGGAAAAAATGTTTGAGATCAATCCTGACTCCGAGATTCTGAAAGTAATGGCAGTGAGAAGCATTAATGAACTGGAAAGAAGCTATCTTCCGATCTATTATTACAATAACGATGATCATAATTCGACAGCTCAAACCAACAACAGTAATAAAAATTCTGATCAAAATAAAACCCAGACTGCCGCCGAACCGAAAAAAGAACTTTCTTTCTGGCAAAAGATTGTAAGATTCTTTAAAAACCTTTTTGGTGGCTCGAAAGATAAAAACTCCCCCGAAGGCAAAGCCGATCAAAGTGATGATGAATTGCTGGACAATCCGAACAGGATTCCTGTTTTTACCCAAAACAATTATTATTACGACGAAAAAACAAAGGATTTTCTGGATGATCTGGAAAAATTTACCTCTAAAACAAAAGAAAAATCTAAAGACGAATATTGGCAGATCGCAGACGCTTACCTTAAATTTTTGAAAAAAGATTATAAAGGGAGCACAGAAATTTTAGAAGACATTAAAACAACCAACCCGGAATATCTGGAAGAGATCAAGAGAATGAAAGTTCTGAATGATATCGTTTCCCAGCCAAAAATTGATGCCGAGTACGAAGATCATCTCATGAAAGACTACGCCGAATATTTTGTGGATAAACCGGAACCTAAAAAAGACAGTACCGAAACGAATGAATATGATTATTACGGTGAAGTTCCGTCTACGAAAGATTTTCTGAAAGATGTTTTGGCCAACCGTTATTTCCTTCAGGGCGAGGATGGAAAATCTTTTTTAATGAATAATAAACTTTCTGATCTTCAATACAATCCAAACTCCAGCCTGGTGAAAAGTGTGGAAGATTTTTATAGAAAGCCTAATAAAACCCAGTTTGAGCAGCAGATTATCGCCAAAAACATTAATGATGTCGGAAATATTGATGCCTTCTTTGCCGTAATCTACGGTGACAGAGCCATGAGACAGGCAGATTTTGAAAAAGCTAAATCGTATTACGCAAAAGCTCAAAACTTCTCAGGAATACCAAGAACAGAATGGAACTATGACGAGAAAAAAGCAACTCCGCTTCAGTATGCTGCTACCAGCTATAATGGTTTCAGCAATATTTCCGATCTGGTTTTCGGGCACAATGTCTGGGAAAGCTACCAAAGTACCCCGGATGAAAGCATGGAAAAAGAAGATTATTCTGCGTTTCCGTTTATCAAGCCAACGATGAATAAACTGGAATTGGCGGAAGCTTTAATTCAACTAAAAAAAATCGGAGCCGGTAAAGATGAAAAGTCGGCAACAGCCAATCAGCTTATTGGAAATCTACTGTATAATACTTCGATCTTAGGATATTACAGAGAGCTGTTTGTGATGGATATAGACAATACCAACGGCGGAAAATATGATTTCTGGAGTACGGACAAAAAAAATCCTTATCAATATTATTATAAAAATTTCCTCGACAGGTCTTATATCGAACCGGATAATTTTGATCTTGCCATTAATTATTATAAAAAAGCTTTGGATCTTTCAATGAGTAAAGAACAAAAAGCACGGGTTCTTTTCCAGATGGCCAGCGCCGAGCAAGGAAAATATTATCAGTACGAAGCCAAAAACCCTTCAAAAGTTGATTATTCGGATCCGAAATGGAGTGAGAAAAGTGATGCTTACCAAAAACAATTGGATCAGATTAAAAATCAAAAATACAGAACCTATTTTGCTATGCTGAAAACCCAGTATGCAGAGACAGAAACAGCGAAAAATCTTATGGGAAGCTGTTCTTACTTCAGTTACTTTATGAAATAATTTTAAAATAAAAAAGGAATCAATGTGATTCCTTTTTTTGTTGTCTCAGCCATTCTTCATGCTTTCTTTTGAAGCTTTCGTGTTTCGAATTTTGATTTCTCTTTGCAGCATCGATAGAATGTGAAGAATGTATATCCGTATCTTCTTCGGCAAAATCAGCAAGTTTTTCATAATAGCAATGCAGCTGGTCGAGTTCTTTTTCCGTCAGGTCTTCTATGTCTACAATTCTGTTACTGGCTTTTTCGTTGGCGGCAATGAGTTCATTTAATTTTATCTGAATGGCTTTAGAATCTTTGTTCTGAGCCTTCTGAATAAGAAAAACCATCAAAAAAGTGATGATGGTTGTTCCCGTATTAATGATAAGCTGCCACGTTTCAGAATAATCAAAAATAGGTCCTGTAAGCGCCCATGCTACGACAATGGTTGTAGCCCCGAAAAATGCGTAAGAGCTTCCGGTAAATTTTGTTCCCCAGTCTGAAAATTTTTCGAAAATACTTTTAGTTGATTTATCCATTTTATCAGTTTTTTATACAACAAATTAAGCAAAAACTCCGCCGAAATAGGCAGAGTTTTAAGGTTTTAATTAATTGATTATTGTATTTTAATATTTTATGGCCTTGTCCAGCTCAATCGGATTATTGATTTTTCTGAGCATCTCCTGAAGTTTTTTGCTCAGGTCATTAAACTGCTCTATGTTGGTAATTTTCGTTCCCATCACAAACATTTGTCCCTGCATATTTTCCTTAAAATTATTTCTCATATTCGCCAGCGGATCATTGAAAAACTCTTTCTTTTTCTTTTGCCTGATTTTCTCGGAAATTTCCAGAGGTTTTCTTCCATAGAAAGATTCAACAATTCCGGAAGTGTCGTAAGTTTCTTTTAATTTTCTGTTTTTTACCAATGTGAAAATGAAATTGGATTTCGAATCCTGCAGCTCAAAGATCAATCCCGGCAAACCATTGAATTTGTAAGGACCTTCCGAGATATTAATATCTTTATTAAACCACGCCGTCCACTTTCTACCTCCAAAATCTGCCGTTGCTTTTTGTAAAGTGTAGTCCCCCATTTTTTTAGTTTCATCGGATAATTTCCAATTGATTTTATCTTCTGTCGTGTAGGTGAACATATCGAAATTGATCAGTTCATAATTCTTGTTTTTAAAAGAATTTCGCTCACGTTTCAAAGTCGGAAATTCACCACCGTATTGATTTTCGTAGTTTCCATGTACTTTATTGATGGAATCTGACTCAAGATAATAGTATTCATAAAACTTCACATCTTTTGGATTGACATCCAGTACAAAGTTTAGTTTATCAAGCTGCGTCTGCGTTGAATCTCTTTTAAATTGAAGCTCATAAATAAATCGGTTCGTCTGTGCATTAAAACAGAAACTCATCAATACCATTATTAATAGAATTCTTTTCATAGTAATATTTTTTACAAATATATAAAATAAATAGAACCTTGCAATACATAATAGTATTAATTTCAAACAACTTTAAATAAAATAATTTTACATCTTTTTTTTGAAAACTTATATCTCATTTTTTTGAATTAATTTTAAAAAACTTTAATCATAAAAATTTATTATCATGAAAACACCAATTTCAAATGAAGAATTTTATGCCGGCTTACAGGAACTTCCACAACCTAAGTACCCTTTTCCGGATTTTATACATCCCGATTTCCAGAAACAACGGGAAGAATATTACGAAATGATCGATAAAGATTATTTTTTTCATAGTGAGATGGCTCGCCAAAAACACAAACAGCATAATTTGGTCGATATTGCATCACGAGGCTGTCCATTTTTAAAAACATTGGCTGAGCTGCGACCTTTAGCCTGCTATGCAGCCAATGGAGCAATGATGGATGATTATCTGGATCTCTGTACTCCTGATGAAATGGACAAGATAAATAACCGTATTATTGCAATCCTCACAGGAGAAGAACCCAATGAACCTACCGAAAATGGTATATTTTATCAGTTTTGGACTTTGAGACAGTATACCATTACACGTGAAATGCCCGATCGATTATATCAAAAATTCTTGCAGGCGATATTTGGGATTCTTACTGGATATTCACATGAAAGAGCATACTACAGGGCAAATGCAATTCCTCCACTGTCCATTTATTTAATAATCAGGAACAATACAAGCGGCGCTCTGCCTTTTTGCAAATATGTCGCTATGCAAAAAGATTACCGCCTTTTACCCGATGAAATATTAGAAGATCCTTATATTCTGCGTTTACATACACTTTGCTCTCTGATGATCGGTATCCATAATGATATTATCTCTTTACCCAAAGAACTTCACCGGGAAGGAGATACCATGAATCTTGTAAAAGTTCTCCAACAAGAAAATAAAATCACTTTAAAAGAAGCATATATGGATGCACTTGAGCTTCATGACAGCTATCTGAATGAATTTTTATTATTACACGAAAATTTACCTCAATTTGGAAAATGGCAAGATATGACATATAATTATGTACAAGATTTAGGAATCATGGTAGCAGGAGTTTTTGCATGGCATACAAATGATACCTCACGCTATGTGAATGGCGGATATGTGGAAGGGGAATATAAACCTACATAATCTTTTGGAAAATAAAAAAAGGAATCGCAATGATTCCTTTTTCTCTTAATTATTTATATTGTTTTAAAAACCTGGGTTTACATATACCGTTCTTCCATTTAAAGGCTGAATTGCGCGGAAGTTTGGCTCAGCATAGATTGATTTGTAAGAATTGAATTGGTCAGTAGACAACTGCTGTTTATTCTTAAATACAAACCATGTCACCGGACCTCCGTTTGGAGTAGATGAGTTTGCACCAAAGTTAGGCGTAGTAAGCGAACCGCTGTACGTAAAATACTGGTTGGTATTGCTAGGCAACAAATTCGAAATATCGTAAGTCGTGTTAGGAGAATTAACCCCATTGCTTGTTGTTGGAGATAGGGCAAATAAATTCTGAAGTGAAGAATTACCACTGCCAAGATCTACCAAAACACTCACTACTGCATAAGAATTATCAGAAGCAACATTCACAAAATGAATTTCCATGGTGCTGTATTTCCCGTCGACCGTGTGTTCACTGCTGTAGTGGAAGTGAAAATTCACCAAATTATATTTTTTCCCTCCTACAGTAATATAGTTATTAAAATTATCTGCACCACTTACGTTTACTTTAAGGTTTTCACCGGCATTATTCACTACCGAATTCAAAGTAACCGCACCGTAATGGATCGTAGGATCTATACTGCGAAAAGGAACAGCTTTTGACGGCTCAATATTAATCGGTGTCTGGGATTCTGCAACTGCTGCCGGAATATTTGTCGTAATAATGGGTGTACTGATGATATTCGACGGATAGGAATTCAATTCCATTATTGCACTGTCGTTATGACATGAAATCGCCAATAAAGGAATAAGTCCAAAAGCGATAGCAGCTTTTCTCACACTGGATCTGAAGCCCAATGCATTGTTTTCTTTTTTTCTCATTTGCATTTAAATTTTTATTTATGTTTTTATACAAGCAAATTTAAATACAATTCTAATTCTAACAAACAGGATGTCAGCATTTTAATAACCTTTTAATCGATCACAAAATTTGTTAAAATGACGAAAAATTTTAATTAAAATAAAAGAAATAATAATGCAGTATTCCAAGTTATTCATTAAAAATAAAACAATGGAATAAAAAGTAAAAATCCGTCCCAAAAAGGAACGGATTTTTATATAATCACGGCTTAAGTGCTCGTTATCACACTTTAATTTCTACATCTACACCGCTTGGTAACTCTAATTTCATTAGAGCATCCACCGTTTTAGAAGAAGAAGAGTAGATATCCATTAGTCTCTTGTGAGCTGATAATTGGAACTGTTCTCTAGCTTTCTTGTTTACGTGTGGAGATCTCAACACAGTGAAGATTCTCTTATTTGTTGGCAATGGAATTGGTCCGTTTACAACAGCCCCTGTAGCCTTTACCGTTTTTACGATTTTCTCTGCAGATTTATCTACCAAGTTGTAATCGTAAGATTTAAGTTTTATTCTGATTCTTTGTGACATTTTAATCTAATTTAATATTAACCTTTAGCCTTAGCGATTACTTCTTCAGCAACGTTTGTAGGAGCAGCTTCATACCTTTCGAATTCCATAGAAGATGTTGCTCTACCTGAAGATAATGTTCTAAGAGAAGTTACATAACCGAACATCTCAGAAAGCGGAACGAAAGCTTTGATAACTTTAGCGTTATTTCTGTCATCCATACCGTTTACTGTACCTCTTCTTCTGTTAAGGTCTCCTACGATATCACCCATGTACTCTTCAGGAGTTACTACTTCCAGTTTCATGATTGGTTCCATGATAACCGCTTTAGCAGCTCTACCAGATTCTTTGAAACCTAACTTTGCAGCAAGTTCGAAAGATAGCTGATCCGAGTCAACCTGGTGGTAAGATCCATCTTTCAATGTAATCTTCATAGATTCAACTTCGAATCCAGCTAATGGACCATTTTTCATAGCTTCTCTGAATCCTTTTTCAACTGAAGGGATAAATTCTTTAGGAATGTTACCACCTTTAATTTCGTTAACGAATTCAAGACCTGTTTTACCTTCGTCTGCAGGACCGATTTCGAATACGATATCCGCGAACTTACCTCTACCTCCAGATTGCTTTTTGTAAACCTCTCTGTGGTTAGCTTTTTGTGTAAGAGCTTCTTTGTATTCTACTTGCGGCTGACCTTGGTTAACTTCTACTTTAAACTCTCTTCTCATACGGTCTACGATGATATCCAAGTGAAGCTCACCCATACCAGAGATAATTGTTTGTCCAGAAGCCTCGTCAGTCTTCACCTGGAAAGTAGGATCCTCTTCTGCCAATTTAGCAAGAGCGTTACCCATTTTATCCTGGTCTGCCTTAGTTTTAGGCTCAACAGCGATACCGATTACCGGATCTGGGAAGATCATAGATTCAAGAACGATTGGGTTCTTTTCATCAGATAAAGTATCTCCTGTTTTAATATCTTTAAATCCTACAGCAGCACCAATATCTCCAGCTTCGATATATTCAACCGGATTTTGCTTGTTAGCGTGCATTTGATAGATTCTAGAAATTCTTTCTTTGTTTCCAGATCTTGTGTTCAAAACATAAGAACCAGCATCCAATCTTCCTGAATAAGCTCTGAAGAATGCTAATCTACCTACGAACGGGTCAGTAGCAATCTTGAACGCTAATGCAGCGAAAGGCTCTTCAACAGATGGCTTTCTTTCGATTTCAGCGTCAGTTCTTGGGTCTGTACCTGCGATATTATCCTTATCTAGTGGAGAAGGAAGATATTTACAAACAGCATCAAGCATGAACTGTACTCCTTTGTTTTTGAAAGAAGAACCACAAGTCATAGGAATGATAGAAAGGTCGATAGTAGCTTTTCTAAGCGCTTCGTTGATCTCTTCTTCAGAAATTGAATCCGGATCTTCGAAGAATTTCTCCATCAAAGTTTCATCATAATCAGCTACAGCTTCTACTAATTTCTCTCTATATTCCATTACTTCATCCTTCATGTCATCAGGAATTGGAACTACTTCATAAGTCGCACCTTGTCCTGCTTCATCCCAGATGATAGCTCTGTTTTTAATTAAGTCTACAACCCCTTTGAAATCTTCTTCAGCACCGATTGGTAAAACGATTGGAACTGCATTAGATCCTAACATTTCTTTTACTTGTTTTACAACGTTCAAGAAGTCAGCACCTTGTCTGTCCATTTTGTTTACGAATCCCATTCTTGCTACTTTGTAGTTGTCAGCAAGTCTCCAGTTTGTTTCAGACTGAGGCTCTACTCCGTCTACTGCAGAGAAAAGGAATACCAAACCATCTAATACTCTCAAAGATCTGTTAACTTCTACTGTAAAGTCAACGTGTCCCGGTGTATCGATGATGTTGAAGTGGTAAGGTTTTGTTTCAGGTAATTTTTTTCCCTGATCTGTTGGGAAATTCCAGTTACAAGTAGTTGCAGCAGAAGTAATGGTAATACCTCTTTCTGCTTCCTGTTCCATCCAGTCCATTGTAGAAGCACCATCGTGAACCTCTCCAATTTTGTGGTTTACACCTGTATAGAATAAAATCCTTTCTGTAGTGGTAGTCTTACCTGCATCGATGTGAGCAGCAATACCAATATTTCTTGTAAATTTAAGATCTCTTCCCATTTCAGATTAGAATTTGAAGTGTGAGAAAGCCTTGTTAGCTTCCGCCATTTTGTGAGTATCAGTTTTCTTTTTGAAAGCTGCACCTTCTTCTCTTGAAGCAGCTACAACTTCGTTAGCTAATTTCAAAGCCATAGACTTATCATTTCTAGCTTTAGAATATTTGATTAACCATTTCATTGCCATAGAAATTTTTCTATCAGCTCTGATTGGCATTGGGATTTGGAAGTTAGCTCCACCTACTCTTCTAGAACGTACCTCTACGTGAGGCATTACATTAGTAAGGGCATCTTTCCAGATTTCTAGAGATGTTTTTTCTGTATCACCTTTTTTAGTTTCTACGATATCCAATGCATCATAGAAAATTTTGAATGCGATTGACTTTTTACCGTCAAGCATTAGGTTGTTTACGAATCTTGTTACCAATTGATCATTAAACTTTGGATCTGGTAACAACGGTCTTTTTTTCGCTTTTGTCTTTCTCATTGTTTTTGTACCTTATTTAATGATTATTTTTTCTTTCCTTTTGCTGGTGCAGCTGCAGCTTGACCTGGCTTAGGTCTCTTAGCTCCATACTTCGATCTTCTCTGTGTTCTTCCATTTACACCTGCAGTGTCTAATGCACCTCTTACGATGTGGTAACGTACTCCCGGTAGGTCTTTCACCCTTCCGCCTCTTACCAATACTATCGAGTGCTCTTGAAGATTATGTCCTTCGCCCGGGATGTAGGCGTTCACTTCTTTACCATTAGAAAGTCTTACCCTTGCAACTTTTCTTAGTGCAGAGTTTGGTTTCTTAGGTGTAGTAGTATATACTCTCGTACATACACCACGTCTTTGTGGACAAGAATCAAGGGCAGCCGATTTGCTCTTCTTGGCAAGCGTGGCTCTTCCTTTTCTTACTAATTGTTGAATAGTAGGCATTTAATTGCTTTTTATTTTAGGGTGCAAAAATAGTAATAATTTTTTAATCTACAAATGGTTGTGTAGAAATAATCTTTTTTATTAAAAATTAATTAACAGGCACTTACAATTAATCGACAGTGAGAACCTCTACATTTCTGTTCCACTTAAATTGTCTGATATTTTGCTTAAGCTGTTGAAAATTATCGGCATCTACAGAATAAATAGAAACTTCATCTTTTGAAACGGTAATGCGGTTTTTTATTTTTAAAACAGCGGCTTTTTTCCAGGTTTTCGGAACGTATCCCTGAAACCATTCATCATAAATTACTGCAACATCGTATTTTTTATTACTCGTATATTTTGTCAGAAAATCTTCAAAATGCTGATCAAGCTGTTTTTTATTTTCATTAAAAGGAATCATTTCCTTCGATCCCAAACCGACGATATCCAATAGATGAATATTGGTAAAATAGGTAATAGCCCCGATATCATTCGCGACAACTTTACTGGTATTATAATAGGTATGCAAAAATTTTGCAGACTGAATTTGTTGTTCATAAATATTCTTCCCGCCATTATCCAGCATTTGATGCGCAAAAGAAAATTTGTAAATCAGCAGGAAAATATTCATTAAAACCAAAACAGAAATTAATTTCTCCTTTTTAATATAATTTTTAAAATCTTCAAATAAAGCTTTCATTTTGGGGATCAAAGCCATTGAAAAACCGGTCAGAATATAAGCTTCATACCGAAAATTCCCCCTTAAATCAGCGAACATAGAATGACAGATCATTAATAATGAAATTACAATCAGCAGAAAATTGTCTTTAACAAGATCATTATAATTTTTCTTTTTAAAATCTTTTACAATAAAGATCGCACACATTATAATAGGAAGAAATCCGATTTTGTAGAAACTTTTATTGAATAAAAAATTATCCAGCAACATTGATTTTAATTGATGGGGAAGATTCGAGTCAAAAGTAAATTTCGTTCCCTTCACCACTACCGAATTTGGAAAAAGATAGCCGTCATGCTGATAATTAATATAACAGAAAATGGCAACCGGAATGAACCCGATTAATAAAACAGCAGCTGCTTCCTTCCATTTTTTAATTAAAATAAAACCAAAAGCCAGGCTTACGAAATAAAACATACTCTCGAAACGCACCACTCCCATTAATAATAAAGAAAAGTAAAATCCGAAAACAGCCGTTTTATTTTTAAAATTGGAGAGGCAGAAAATGTTTACAACCAATAAAAAAACATGGAAAACATGTTCCATCCCCGACAGAAGCTGCAAATGCAGTACGGCAAAGAACAGCGTAAATAAGACTGCAGCAACAATATTTTTTACATTTTTAAAAAACTCCGAATAATATTGATTGAGAAAATAAACGATTCCCAGCCCGAAAATCGCATTAAAATAAAGCGGAAGCTGGTCATTATTCCCGAAAAACTGAATCAAAACACTCAAAAGATAAGTGAATAAAGGTGACGATGAAGTGGAAGAAAATTCATATCTCGTAATTCCCCAAACATCGTACAGCGCAAAGTTTTTAGCCATCGCCAAATGAATATAAGCATCATCTATAAGATACACATAATGCCCGTCCGTTTTCGCCAGCACATTAAGGTAATATCCTAAACAGACAGCAAAGAATATGATGAGCGACATCAGAAAACTCTTTACACTAACATTTGATGAAAAACTCATATTTTAAATACATTATAAAAATCTCAAAGATAAGTATCATCAATCATCCAACCATATTTTCGGCATAATATTTATTTAAATTTGTGGTATAAAAATAAACTACCATATAATATGAAAAATGCGAATATCATCGGTCTTAAAGAAACCGACTGCAAGAAAATTGCAGAAAAACTGAATATTCTTTTGGCAAACTATTCTGTTTTTTACCAAAACACAAGAGGTTCTCACTGGAATATCAAAGGTGACCAGTTCTTTACACTTCACCCGAAATTCGAGGAACTTTACAATAGTCTTGTTTTAAAAATTGATGAAATTGCCGAAAGAATTCTGACATTGGGAGCGACACCGGCACACAATTATTCCGATTATCTGAAGGTGGCTACCATTAAAGAAAGCAAGGAAGTAACCGACGCTACAAAAAGCGTTGAAAATATTTTGAGTTCTTTCAAAGTGGTGATCGATCTGCAGAGAGAGCTTTTAGACATCACAGATCAGGCCGGTGACGAGGGTACAAACTCTCAGATGAGCGACTACATCACGGAACAGGAAAAAGAAGTATGGATGTATAACTCTTACCTGGGTAAGTAAACATAAAAAAATTCATCTGAAAATATTAAAAAAATCGCCTTACATTTAGGCGATTTTATTTTTAATTATTATATTTGCGTATAAAATACACAATTATGCACGACGTACGGTTGAATTCCATTTTAGATAATGATTTTTATAAAATTACTATGCAGAATGCGGTAGTAAAATTATTCCCTGGTTCTATAGTAAAATACGAATTTATCAACAGGGGGAAACATCAGTTTCCGGAAGGTTTTGATGTTGCTTTAAGAGAAGCCGTAAACAAAATGGCCGAACTTAAATTAACGAAAGATGAAAAAAAATTCATGGCCAGAACCTGCCCTTACATCGATCTACCCTATCTGGATTTTCTTGAAGGATACCATTACGATCCGTCTGAAGTAAAAATTCATCAGGATGGAACCGAACTTTCCGTCACAGTGGAAGGGCTTTGGTACAGAACGATTCTTTGGGAAGTGCCTTTATTGGCCTTAATCAGTGAGTTGCATTATGAAATGAACCATATGGAAAGAGATTCCAACGAGGTTGTCATGAGTAAAACACTTGAAAAAGCCGATTCTCTAGCAAAGCTGGGTGTGAATTTCGCAGAATTCGGGACAAGGAGAAGACATTCTTATAAAGTTCAGAATCTGGTAATGGAAGCATTAACACATAAAAAAGAATCTACATTCATCGGAAGCTCCAACGTACATTTTGCCATGAAGTATGGTGTAAAGCCCATCGGAACTCACGCTCACGAATGGTTTATGTTCCACGCTGCGGAATATGGTTTCAAAATGGCCAATGAATTGGCACTCGAACATTGGGTTGATGTCTACAGAGGCGATCTGGGAGTTGCCCTTTCAGATACTTATACAACGGATGTTTTCTTCCAGCAGTTTGATAAAAAATTTGCCAAACTGTTCGACGGTGTTCGCCACGACAGCGGTGACGCTTTGGAATTTGCTGATAAAACGATTGCCCACTATCAAAGACACGGAATCAATCCGTTATTTAAATATATCATTTTCTCCGATGCCTTAAATCTTGAAAAAGTAGAGGAAATTACCAACTACTGCAGAGGAAAAATCGGGATTTCTTTCGGAATCGGAACCAATCTTACCAATGATGTCGGTTTAAAACCAATGAATATCGTAATGAAATTAATCGGAGTACAGGCTCCGAACCACGAATGGATTCCAACGGTAAAACTTTCCGACGAGCGTGGAAAATACACGGGAGATCCAAAAATGATCGAACTGGCAAAAGAATTTTTAAGAATAAAAGAGTAATCAAGATGAAAAAATTTATTTTAATAGTGTGGCTTTTCGCAGCAACATTTTCATTAGCACAAAAGACAACAGAACAGCCAAAATACAATCAGGAGCTTGCCACAAAACAGGGCGCCGACAAATACGGAATGAAAGCCTACACCATCGTCATGCTCACAACCGGACCAACAAAAATAGAGGACAAAGCCAAAATGGGCGAACTGATGAAAGGACATTTAGGAAATATTGGAAAACTGGCAGACGAAGGAAAAATAGTTGTTGCAGGCCCATTTCTTGAAAAAAATAAAGAAAACTACCGCGGTATGTTTATTTTCAATACCAAATCCAAAGAGGAAGCCGAGCAATGGGTAAAAACAGATCCGGCAGTTCAGGCTGGCGTTTTTTCATATGAAATTTTCCCTTGGTATGGTTCGGCAGCGTTGCCAACATATTTGGAGCATCATAAGGAGATTGCGAAGGAGAATCCGTAATCATGGGCTTTTACAGTAAGTTTTCACATAATGATTTAATTGAATCTTATAAAAATCAGGTTGATTATCAAGGAAAACCGAGCAATGAACTTTTAGAAGAAATTTCAAAAAGAGGTTCTATCGATGATTTTAAAAAAGAAATTGAAAATCAAAAACAAATATTGAACGAACGCAATAAGATTATCCGGGAAATTCATCAGCATTACTTAAATAAATCTTCAAAAGAAGAAGCCCTTTCATTATTAAGTTCGGATATATTATCGAGACAGGAAATAAGAATTCTTGTCGAAGAAAAGTATGCGGATATCCATTATACAACCGAGAATTTAAAAGTCGACTCCAATACGGTAATAAACAGTTTTTTTGGAGCTATAATAGCATCTGTTGTGAGTACGATGATTATGTTTTTACTTCTTGCATCAATTAATTCTCTACTAGTATTTAATTTCTTTTTACTAATACCAATATATATTATTAATTATCTCATTATTAAATTTTTCACGAATAAAACGAGAGATAATTTGGCCGTTTTTATCGCAACTTTTATGGCGACAATTTTAAATTGTATATATTTTTTTCTTTTTATATATTTTAGTGAATAAATAATTAGATTTATAAAAACTAAAAAACACCATGAAAACCATAGAAGAAGTTCTGAAAAAGCTTGATGAAATCATTATCTGGGCTAAAGAAAACCAAAGTCCTGCAGGATATTTTGCATGCACTTACCGAATCATGACGGCACAGGTTTTAAAAGGTATTCAACAGAAAAAATTTGAGGACAATCCCAGAATGACCCAACTTGATATTGCTTTCGCTCAACGGTATCTTGAAGCCTGGGACGCCTATTCCAAAGGGAAAAAGTGTACAAATTCCTGGTATCTTGCCTTTGAAGCAACAAAAAATAAAAACCTGCTGATCTTACAGCACATTTTCTTGGGAATGAACGCCCACATCAATCTCGACCTGGGAATTTCTGCGGCATCAGTCATGCCATACCGAAAAATCAATCCTCTGAAAAAAGATTTTGAAAATATTAATAATGTCATTGCTTCCATCAACCAGAAAGTTCAGGATTCTCTGAATAAAATCTGTTATCCGGTGGGTTTGATTGATAAAATTTCGAATGGAAAAGATAATGCCGTTTTAGATTTTGCCATTTCAAAAGCGAGAGATACATCTTGGGCAACGGCAGTTATCGCTTCAAATACTCCCAATTTTTTAAGAGAATCTGTCATTGGGATTGTCGATTACGCCGCTGCAAAAGTTGCCACACAAATTTTAAATCCGAAAATCCTCACTCCTGCTTTAACGAAGGAATTGAAAAAATGCGAGAGCAGTGATGTGGTGAAGAATATTGAGATTTTATCGAGTACAAAAAATGTTTAAAGGTTTTGGATTTAAATCTTCCAAATAAAAAATTTACGGTTTCCCATAAAAGAAATCCACTTTCCTTTTTGTAATTTTGAAACATGGAGATGACATATTTAATTATCGGATGTATTGCCGGAGGAGTTATTGGGGCGGTTATTCTATATTTCGCCTTGAAATCATCAATGGTTTCAAGAAGTTCGTATGATGAACTGAACAATTTACACATTAAAAACAATTCTGATTTAGAAAATTCTAATCTGAAAATTCAGGAACTTACTCAGAATATTAATAAAGAAAAAGAACTCAGTCTTCAGCAAACGGATCTTTTGAATGACTTAAAGAACGAATTTGCAAAAATATCTGCAGAACACTCATCTTTAAACACCCAGTTTTTAGAACAAAAACAAATCAATTCCAAACAAACAGCTCAGATTGAAAGTCTTTTAACGGAGAAACAAAATATCTTCGCCAAAAATTCTGAGCTTTCCGCTATCAATGAAAGTCTGCAGAAATCTTTAGAAACTCAGAAAGAAGAGATTACAAAAATTCAGGAGGAAGCCAAGTTGCAGTTTAAAAATCTGGCCAATGAAATTTTAGAAGAGAAATCTGAAAAATTTACTGAACAAAATCAATTGAATATCAAAAACTTGTTAAACCCACTTCAAGAGAAAATCAATAATTTTGAAAAAAAGGTAGAAACTACTCATAAGGAAAGTATTGATTACCATGCTGCTTTAAGAGAACAAATCATAGGATTGAAAGATTTAAATGCTCAAATGAGTAAAGAAACTTTAAATCTGACTAAAGCACTAAAAGGAGATAGCAAAATACAGGGAAACTGGGGCGAATTAGTTTTAGAAAGAGTTTTAGAGAAATCTGGGCTTGAGAAAGGACGTGAATATGAAATTCAAAAGAGCCATTTAACAGAAGAAGGGAATCGTGTTCAACCAGATGTTATTATAAATCTTCCTGATGGAAAAAAAATGATTATTGATTCTAAAGTATCTTTAGTTGCATATGAAAAATATATTAATGAAGAAAATGACGATATAAAGATTCAATTTTTAAAAGAACACATAATTTCTTTAAGAAGACATATTGAGCAATTAGGAACAAAAAACTATCATAATCTATATGAAATGGAAAGCCCTGATTTCGTTCTACTTTTCATTCCAATAGAACCAGCCTTTGCAATTGCTATAAACGATGATAATCAACTATACAATAAAGCTTTTGAAAAAAATATAGTTATTGTTACTCCATCCACGTTATTAGCCACTTTAAGAACGATCGACAGCATGTGGACAAATCAAAAACAGCAAAACAATGCTATTGAAATAGCTCGTCAAGCAGGTGCACTATATGATAAATTTGAGGGTTTCGTAGCAAATCTTTTAAAGGTTGGTAAAAAGATGGAAGAAGCTAAATCTGAATATGAAGGAGCAATGAATAAACTTATTGATGGAAGAGGAAATTTAGTCACGGCTGCACAGAGATTAAAAGTAATGGGAGCTAAAGCAACAAAAAATCTTCCTGAAAATTTAATTACTAGAGCAAAAGCTAATGAAGAAATCTCAGAATTAAAATTAATTGACAATCCAAAAGATACATCTGAACTCCAAGAAGAATAAATTTTACAACCTCAGAACCTCTCTGAGGTTTTTTATTTAATGGATTTAAAGATAAATTTTACATAATTTTGCGGAATGTTAATAGAAAGTTTCCAGAACGAAAAAGTAAAATACATTACCAAACTTCTTGCAGATAACCGATTTCGCAAGAAATCAGATGTTTTTGTCGTAGAAGGACAGCAGGAAAATGAAAGGGCTCAGAAATTTGGTTTCGAACCCGTTGAATTCTTTATCTCTGAAAATATTTTTCAAAAAGAACTACCAAAAGGGAAAGTCCATTTGGTGAGTGAGAAAGTGTACGAGAAAATCGCTTACCGAGGAAGCTCGGAAGGGATCATCGGTGTTTATAAAACTAAGGAGGAAGATTTAAGTTCTTTTAAACCTCAGGATAATTCTACAGTAATTATTGTTGAAGGCGTTGAAAAGCCCGGTAATTTAGGCGCTATTTTAAGAAGCTGCGAAGCTTTCGGAATTGATGCCTTAATTGTTTCTGATGGTAAAACTGATTTTTATAATCCAAATGTGATACGATCAAGTGTCGGTTGCCTTTTCGGGATGAAGGTTTTTCAGGCGGATAATCAAAAAACGCTGGAATTTCTTCAGGAAAATAATTTTAATATTTATACAACGATCATGGATGAAACGGCGGAAGATCTTTACAAAAGAGATTTTAAAGAAAAATCTGCAGTTTTATTCGGGACAGAACATTCAGGTTTAAGTGATTTCTGGATCGGAAAAGGGAAAAATACGTTGATTCCAATGGCCGGAAGTATCGACTCTCTAAACTTGAGTAATGCTGTAGCGATTACTTGCTACGAAGCTTTGAGGCAGAAAAAAGGATAATTGTTGTTTGTTGTTAGTAGTTGATAGTTTTCATTACTTATTACCCATTACTAATTACTCATAATTAAAATTACGCGCATAAAAAAACCGCATCACTGGGTGAGCGGTTCTTTTATTTTTAAAGCGTAAGCTAAAATTATTTCTTAGCAGCTTCTTTAGTTGCATCTTTAGCAGCATCAGCAGCACCTTTAGCAGCATCAGCAGCTCCTTTAGCAGCGTCAGCAGCACCTTTAGTTGCGTCTTTAGCAGCTTCAGTACCAGCAGCAGTAGTTGCAGCAGCAGCATCTTTAGTAGCATCTACAGCAGTAGTAGCAGCAGAATCAACAACTTTAGCAGCAGAATCAACTACAACAGCAGCTGAATCAGTAGTAGCAGCAGCAGCTGAATCAGCTCCTTCTGTAGCAGTAGCTTCAGTTTTTTTACAAGCAACTAGAGAGATTGCAGCGATAGCAGCTACGAATAATGACTTTTTCATAATAAATTAAATTTAATTTTGTTAATATTGTTTTATAAAATCTTTTCTCTGTTCGGTTATTTGAACAAGACAAAGGTATAGCAGATAGAAAATTTGTTTAGGAAAAATAATTGTAATACCTTTGTAAAATTGTTTTACAAATTAATACAACTGATAATCAATAAATTAATTACTTTTAAAAAGTTTGACAGATTTAGATATATTACACTTTGAGCAGCTGAAAAGGGATGTACAGGCTCAATATTTGAAAGAATACACTCCTTCCTATGATGATATATCAAAATGGAAAGGGATAGATATTATATATTTCCAGGAAGATCTTCGCAAAAAGGCTAAAGGAAACATCAGCGAAAAATCTTTTTACACTTATTTCAAAACTTCTCCCGTTACCAAATTGCCAAGAATTGATATGCTCAATTTATTGAGTATTTATGCGGGTTACGACTCATGGTACGAATTCAAAAAGCAGCACCTATTTGCCGGAGAATTACTGACGGATGATGACGATTTAAGCGATGAAGAAATACAGGAATTGGAGAAAACAGTTTCAAATTCTCCTGAACTACCAAAAAATGAAATTCTGCCTCAAAAAATAGAATTTAAAGCCCCTGAAAATACTGATTTACAAAAATCAATAACTGAAAGCCAAACAGTTAACCAAAAATCAGAATTATCACAAAATCTTAATTCCGAGGGCTCAAAACCTAAGAAAAATTTCTTCAGAAAGAACGCTTGGGCGATCGTAACTTCCATTTTGATAATCATTACCGGTATTTTAGGATTCAAGGATGAAATTTTTTCCAAAACGTATAAATATTGTTTCACCGATGCCGACAGAGGTGTTGGGGTTATCAATACACTGGAAATAAAAGTTATTAAAGAAAACGAATCTCCTATCCTTTTTAAAATAAAACCCGGCGAGTGTTTTTATTATTCCACCAAGGATAAAAACCTGAAAATGCAGATCAGTGCGCCATTCTACGAGTATCTGGAGGTAAACCGAAGCTTAGAAAACGCTCCGGATGAAGAAATGATCGAGCTGAAGCCTGATGATTATAAGATGGCAGCTTATTATTTCTCCATAAAAGATGTAACCGGCGCTCCGAAAGAGGAACAATTGTCTCTGATCAAGCAGAAAAGAAACCAGCTGGAGAATTTAATCAGCAATAATGCAGTCATTTACCAGGTATATGACAACAATACGTATGGTATCGAAAGACTTGACAAACAAAAATATATCACACTAGTAACCACTCCTACTACATCCTTAAAAAATTTAAGTGTAATTGAAATGAAAAAGGATAGTAAAGGAAAGATCATCTCTATTAAATTTAAAATTGCAACCACAGATGAAAAGAATAATTAATTTTTTACTATTTACCCTATTACTTCTTGCATTTGTTTCCTGTAATAATAAAAAAACAGAAGTAAGCGACCTTGATAAACTTAGAAACAGTAATAACACAGCGTCTTATCCTGCCGTAAAGATGGACAGCGCACAGGCGATCAATCTCATCACCAAACAAAAAGTGCAGGAGCTGCTGGATCTTTCGACTTTATATCTTTCGGGAAATAGAAATACGGAGATTGATACCGTTATCTATTCTCAGATGCAGAGTTATTTTCATAAACCGGATAGCCTTACTTTTAAAAAATTATTTCATGAACTGGATAGTTTGAAAGTAAAAAGTGTAAAAGTGAACAGTCTGGAAGTTTATAAAGATTTTTATAAAAAGGACACATTGGATTTTGCAAAATTCAATGTAGAATATTTCGACAGTAAAAACAAATCATTGGGATCTTTCGAGAAAAACGCCCAATACATTTTAGTTTCTACTCCGAATACGAATAATGAATTTAAATTTTTCTTTTTAGATTTTTATTCCAATCCATTCAAAAAAGACAGTACGTCTGTGGGCGTAACCAAATAGTCCAGCGGAATATCATTTTCCCAGACATCGTCGATCATTTCATCGGGGTTAAAATAATTAACTCCGATTTTTTTCACTTCCGAAGAAACACTTTCGAAAAAAGCATCATAAAAACCTTTGCCATAGCCTACCCTGTTGCCTTTATCATCACAATATAAAAGAGGGGTAATCACGTAATGAAAATAACTCTCTCCGGAATCTTCATTTGAAACAGGTTCAGGAATTCCCCATGCACTGGTTTCAAATAGAGTATCTGCAAAAATTTCTATATTAATTAATTCATCCGCAACAATTTTCGGCACAAAAACACGAATATTCTGCTTCAAAAAATAATCAATAAAAATCTGGGTATTAATTTCATTTCTTTCTAAAATAGGAATGAAAACATGTACCTTCTCCCCTTCTTTTGGCTGAAAATAATTAATAAAATTTTTAAAAATCTTTTCAGATAACAAGAAAGCCTCATCGGTGGACAAGGCTTTTCTTTTTTGCATATATTTCTTTCTGATCTCAGCTTTTAACATGATGATTATGCGTTTTCGCTTTGCAGAATCTTATATAATTTATCAGACAAACGAACTCTGAACGGAAGCTCAAAAGTAATCTGATCACCAGGTTTTGCCGTTTCACAAGGACCTCCGTTTACAAAAATCTGTGTAATTGTAATTTCCTGATCTCCTGTTGTTGGTCCTGAAATCAAAACTTTATCACCCACAGAAAGTTCTTTATTTTCAATTAAAAACTGTGCAATTTTTGATTTTGAATAATAATGTTCCGCCTTTCCGATCAAAGTTTTTTTAACTTTTATTTTCTGGCGAATATCTTTCGACCCCGCCGGTGTCGCTTTTGCTAAAGGTTTATTTGGCAGGTCACCGGATTTTTTAAACTTCAAAGCTTCCGATTTTCCTTTTCTGAAAACTTTATTTCCAACCTGTAAGCCTTTTCTCAGTTTTACCTGCTCTTCTACAGGCAAATGGATGATATCCAGACATTCCGTTGAGCAGCAGTTTTCCATCGCCGCTTTACATTCATCACATTGAATAAACAGTAAATGACACGCATCATTAGCACAATTCGTATGGTTATCACAAGGTTTTCCGCATTGGTGACACTGCGCGATGATATCATCTGTAATTCTTTCTCCCAATCGATGATCAAAGACGAAATTTTTACCTATAAATTTACTTTCAATCCCTTCTTCCTTTATCTGACGGGTATACTCAATAATTCCGCCTTCCAATTGGTAAACGTTTTTAAAGCCCTGGTGTTTGAAATAAGCACTGGCTTTTTCACAACGAATACCTCCTGTACAGTACATCAAAAGGTTTTTATCCTCTTTAAAATCCTGTAACTGTTCCTTGATAATCGGTAAACTTTCCCTGAAATTTTCAACATCCGGAGTGATGGCTCCTTCAAAATGCCCTACTTCACTTTCGTAGTGATTTCTGAAATCTACTACAATCGTATTGGGATCTTCAAGGAGATTATTAAATTCCTGTGCTTTCAGGTGAGTTCCTTTATTGGTAACATCAAAAGTCTCATCATTCAATCCGTCGGCAACGATTTTATGTCTGACTTTTATGGTTAATTTTAAAAAAGAGTGGTTATCCTGCTCAACGGCTACATTCAAACGGATGCCTCTCATAAAATCGTATGCTTCCAGCGTATCGCGGAAAGCTTCAAAATTGTCTGCAGGAACACTCATCTGAGCATTGATTCCTTCATGCGCCACATATATACGGCCGAGTGCATCAAGGGCATTCCAGGCTATAAATAATTCGTCGCGAAATTTTTTGGGATCTTCAATTTTGGCATACGCATAGAAAGACAAAGTAAGACGTTCCTTACCGGCTTCATCAATAAGTTGAGCTCTTTCTTCTGCGCTTAAGGTGTTATACAGTTGCATGCTATAAACGTTTTAAGTGAGAAAAAAATTTTTGCAAAGATAATCTTTTTTCAATAAAAATAAAATTACATCTGTAATCGTAATAAGAACGGAAATACTGCGCTTATTTAAATTTCACTATATTTATTAACCATTATATTTAACTTTTGTCATTATAAACACATCTTATATATGACATTTTGTCTTTAATAATTTTTTAAGATTCGTTAATTAGGGTTTTAATAATTATGACATAATGCATAAATTATTGCTATTCCTGTTAAATTTTAGTTAAAATTGAAACATTACATACTAACTGCATACCTATTTAGCATTAAATTTGTTTAGACTAAAACGAAAAATTAAACCAATAAATAACAAAGAAAGATATACAATGAAGAGTACTTTAAAAAAACTATTACCATTTGCAGTAGTAGGCGTTATTTCAGGAGCTACTACCGTTGGAACATTACAATATTTCGGACATGATTCCAACAGCGGAGACCAATCATACTTCACAAAATCAGCATCTAATGTCACATTTGCAGGAATGAATTCTGCAGCGGTAGGAGACGATTTTGTAAAAGCAGCTAAAACGACGGTTCCGGCTGTAGTGACCATCAAAAATTATCAATCTAGATCAACAAACAGAGCATCTGAGCAGGATCTGTTTGATTTCTTCTTTGGAGATCCGTTTGGAGGAAGAGGACAGCAAAGACAGAAACAGCAACAACAAGCTCCGGATAATATGCCTTCAGGAATGGGTTCCGGGGTAATCATTTCGCCTGATGGTTATATTATTTCGAATAATCACGTTGTAGCAGGTGCCAATAAGCTTGAAGTGGTTTTAAGCAATAAAAAATCTTATATCGCGACATTGGTAGGAACTGACCCGAATACAGATATCTCATTATTAAAAATCGAAGAAAAAGGATTGCCTTATCTTAATTTTGCCAATTCTGATAATATCGAGGTCGGACAATGGGTTCTTGCAGTAGGAAATCCGCTTGGACTGAATTCTACCGTAACGGCAGGGATTATTTCTGCAAAAGGAAGAGGAATCGGAATTTTAAGTTCACAAGGAAAAGCGGCTAACCCAATTGAAAGCTTTATCCAAACCGATGCGGCGATCAACCCTGGGAACTCGGGAGGAGCTCTGGTAAATACGAATGGTGATTTGATCGGTATTAATTCTGCCATTCAGTCCACTACAGGATATTATCAAGGATACGGATTTGCAGTGCCTTCCAATCTGGCAAGAAAAATTGTTGAGGATATTAAGAAATTCGGTATCGTACAAAGAGGTTTCCTAGGAGTTACTTCAATCGACCTTTCTGACGATCAATTAGTTGCATCTTACAACAAACAATATAAAACCAATATAAAAACTGGTAACGGAGTTTATATTACAGGATTCGGAGAAAACAGCGGTGCTGAAGACGCAGGCTTGAAAAAAGGAGACATCATTACGAGTATCGACAATACGCCGGTAACAGATTTTGCAGATCTGTCGATCGCAGTGGGCAGCAAACGTCCGGGTGATAAAGTGGCTGTAACCTATCAGAGAAACGGTAAAGAAGCAACGACAACTGTTACTTTAAAAGACCAGAAAGGCGGAACTTCGACAAGAACTAAGGCTGACCTTAGCGTAACTGAGAAAATCGGAGCCGAGTTTGAACCGTTGAGCGACAGATTTAAAACCGATTACGGCTTGAACAGCGGAGTAATTGCCAAAAATGTATCGGAAGGAAGCGAGATCGCTAAAATCGGAATCGTAGATAATTATATCGTTATTGAAATAAATGGTAAACCTGTCAATTCACAAAAAGACGTTGAAAAAATCCTTGATAAATATTCAGGAAATGTATCCGTGAAATTTGTGGATGCTTATGGACAGATTTATACGAGAGGATTTAAAATGCCTTAGAAAAAATCTAAACTTAAACTTCATATCAAAAAAAACCGTCTTCTATTGAGGACGGTTTTTTTTGTTATTGAAACAAACAGTTGTTACAATAGCTTATGTTTTTCTGTTTTAATTTTAAAATTCCAACCTAAAGAAATAAAATTGCATCCTTATTATAATACGACATTGTTTGTCGCTTTAGGGGGTTAGATTTGTATTGTACAATTATAAACCAACAGATTATGAAAGAAAATATAAAAAATCATTTTGTGGTGAAATTAAAATATTTTAAATTTGCAAAAGTAAACAACACAAAAAACACAACGATGAATAAAAAAATACTCTACCATGGGTGCATTTCCTAATATGCACAATTCAGGGTTTATCTCTGAAAAATAATCCGATTAAAATTTAAAGGTATTATACACATCATATTTCAATGATGTATATCAATATTACAATTAATAAAAACAAAAATGTATGAAAAAACTTTATTTGAGTGTACTTCTTGTAGGTACATTTGTTAGCCTATCCGCCCAGGAGGTGGTTTGGCAACGTGATATTAAATCCGATACTCAGGATTTTTTAAGTCAGGTTACAACGACTATCGACGGGCAATATCTAATTACAGGAAGCAGTATTCAAAGTGATAAACTTCAGGCTTCAGGTAGTAAGCAGAATAATGGTTACGATTTCAAATTAATAAAATTAAACCAACAGGGCGAAGAAATCTGGAAAAAATATTTCGTTGGCGGGAACCATGATTTCTTGTCTACAACAGTAGCTACTCAGGAAGGAGGATTTTTGTTAGCAGGTACTTCTTACTCAGGAAAAGGATTTGATAAAAAGGAGGATTCTAAAGGAGGATCAGATCTCTGGTTGATCCGTTTAAACGAGTTTGGAGACCCAATCTGGCAGAAAACAATTGGCTCTACAGCCGATGAAGAAGTAAGATCTGTTATTCAAACCACCGACTTAGGATTCTTTGTTGCGGGTAATGTTCAAAACTCACCTAAAAACTACGGATCAAAGGATGTTCTCATCGTAAGACTGGATAAGGACGGAAAAAAATTATCGCAAACTATTTTTGGTGGACGTGGGCTAGACGAGGTTGAAAGAATGATCCCAACAAGAGATGGAGGTGCATTGCTAGGGATATACTCACGAGGTGGCATTGGAGGCTCAAAGAAGACTGAAAATTATGGCGAAGGGGACTATTATATTATCAAATTGGATAAAAATAATAAGGTTCAGTGGGAGAAAAACTACGGAGGAAAAGGTGATGATCATTTGAGAACGTTGGCTTTAACATCTACAGGTTATTTAATCGGAGGAGAATCAAGATCGGAAAGGTCTGGAAATAAATCTGTGGGGATTGAAGAAGGAACAGACTTATGGTTGATTTCACTCGATGAAAGAGGAGAAGAAATCTGGCAGAAATCTTACAATTTCAAAAACAGGGATGTTTTAATGGGAATGAGCGTTTTGCATTCTTCGGATGATAAGACTTCAAAAGGAATTTTACTGGGAGGCTACACTCAGGCAGAAGGAAGGATTGAAAATGACGATGAAACTTTTTGGATGCTTTATCTGGATCAAAATGGTAATGAGCAGTGGAGAAAACATATAAAAGGTGAGTCCAGAAAGAAAGAGGAAAGACTATCTGATATAAAATTAAACAGAGACGGTTCAATTGTATTAGCCGGAACCAGTGCAGAGGAATTAGGAAAAGAAAACTGGAAGATTGTAAAACTGGGTGATAAGCAAATTGATCAGTTGATCGAAAAACAGGATATTAAGATCTATCCGAATCCAGTATCAGATTATGCTTATGTGGAAATCGGATTTGATTTTAAGGAAGCTGATATTTTGATGTATGATATGTCGGGAAGACAATTGCAAAGCTTAAAAACTAAGAATAAAGTGACGAAGATTAATACGCAGTCTTTGATTCAGGGGGCTTATCTGGTTACTGTTAAGACTGATACGAATAAAACAGCTAGTGCAAAATTAATAAAAAAATAAAAACAAATTATGAAAAAAATATTTTTACTACTCCCTTTTTTATTCTTTTATAGCAAGTTCTATACTCAAAACTCTGTCCCTTCAGCAGCAGCGACGTCTGCGTATATAGATGACCCTTCCTCTATAGCAAGCGGGGAACCGAATATAAATTTTCCTGTTGTCAAATTGCCAACTTTAAATAAAAATATTGGATTAGAATTTTCATTAGACTATAAGGTGAATAATCATGCCAATGGCAGTTACAAAAATGATATAATAGGAGATTATTGGAAATTGTTTGGAGGAGGAGTCATCTCAAGAGAAACGCCCTATATGTATTTTGACGGTTGGTCTGATGATACTTCTTCATGCTACGCAGCGAGCTGTTATCGTGATATTTATTTTTACAGTTTTTTAGGAAAATCAGGAAAATTTAAATTCACAAAAAGTGCAACTACAAATGCATTTCAGTTAATAAATTTATCTCCCAACAATTTAAAATTTGAATATCTCACAACAGGTGATGGTTCTAAAATAAATAACATTTCATCTTTCATCATTACAGATGACGATGGAATAAGATATACATTTAGTGATTATTCTACTTCCGTATTAGTCACCGATAAAGGTACTGCTAATGAAAAACGAAAAGAATACAAATCTGCTTTTTATTTAAGTAAAGTAACCGATGCTTTAAATAATGAACTTTTAAATTTTACATATCAAAAAAACATACATAATGAACCGTATACTACGAAATTAAAATATACAAGCTGTGAACTTCAGAAAGCTTATTCTCCATCATACGGAACCGTTTCATTAAACTATGCCTATTCTCCAAATCAAGGAGCTCCTAACGAGCCTTATGAATACAAGCTATTAAAATTCACCTTAACAGATACTGAAAATCATGTTATATCATCTTCCAATTTAGTGTATGATTCAGAGTATCTTAAAGCTTTAGAAAAAACTGATAAGAATTCCCAGATCATAGAAAAAACATCTTTTGAGTATGGCCTTACAACTGAACCTAGTTATTTTCCGGCAGGAGCTATTCCAGGATGGACTGATCCTAATTCTAATTTTCTTCTTAAAAAGGTAATTTTACCTACGGGAGGAGTCATAAAATACACATTTCAGGCAAATCAATATTTTCGAGATAAAAGTGGAAGTGATTATGGCTTAAATTATGCTTTATATAGTGGAAGCGAAGGTAATATTGGAGATCCTGAAGTACAGTTTTATAAATATATAAATCTATCCTTTAATAGTCAACAAAATCCGTCCTCAACGGCTCAATTGAAGTATCCCTTTAATATTGTAACATCAGATGGAAAACCAACAATGGTTAAAATTCCAGAATTTTATATAAATGAATTTCAAGGTTACTTATTTGACCCACCCTATCCGGGAATATGGGGAATGAAAGAATTTACGACATTAAGCTATGATTCAAAATTCTTAGGACAAAAACCGAAGTTTGAATTTAGAATTTTAAATTCGAACAACGCTCTTGTATATGAAGCTCAAACTGGGAGTAAATATTATTCTTTAGCCCCTGGACAATATACATTAGAAATTATTTTGCCCCAGCAATTAGAATATACAATAGATAATGACAATAATAATATCCCCAGCCAAGCTGACAATAAGTTTTTGTTAAAAGGAGGCAAAGGTGGTGCCACTCTAAGATACATAGACAGAATTCTACCTCCTTATAAAAATGCGGTAAGCACAAACAATTCAGGGGTAAGAGTTAAAAACATTGAATTTTATGAAAATAACAACACTTCTACTCCCATTAAATCTTTAAACTATGAATATACGGAATTTAATAACTCAATGAATTCCAGCGGAAAGGAGTTCAAACGAGAAGATTATGGGATTTATAACTACAATAATGATTCCAGAATACCCCCTCATATTCTATATAAAAATGTGAAAATCTCCGAAAACAATAAAGGTCATATCAAATATTATTTTAAAACAACAGCTGATAATTTAAAATACTTTGAAGATGAAACAGGAACTATTATAAATTTAAATAATTTCAATTCTTATCCAAACGATAGTAATTATCCTATGTATGATTTGATAAAGGAAGGTATTTTAGACAAAAAAGAAATTTACGACTCTGACAATAAACTATTAGAGAGTATAGAATGTGATTATGTATTTGCTTCTCTCCCAGCTGGAGATGTTTCAAGGAAATATAAAGTAGTGGGAGATATAACTGCTGAGCCCTCTATTATAAAGCAAAAGAAAATAATTACAAAAACATATGATACGGCTACCAGTGCATTCATCAATAAAATATCAGAAAGTACAAACAGTACAGTAAACCTTGCTCCTACTTTAATGAAAGAAACATTTTCCGATGGAACAAATGTGGAAACCAGCTATCAATATGCAAAAGACAAAAACATAGTGCATTTGCTGGCTGCCAATATGATAGCAACCCCCTTGGAGACCCAAGTAAAGAATAATGGAGAGCTTGTCAGTAAAACCGAAATTAAATATGATAATCCGGCGAACCTTTTTCCAACCTCAATGCTTTCTCTTGATCTTCAAAGCAACAATATGTCCACAGAAGTTACTTTCGAGAAATATGATAGCAAAGGCAACATTGTTCAGTATACTACAAAAGAAGGTATTTCCACAACAATAATATGGGGCTACCACCAGACTCTGCCTATTGCAAAAATAGAGGGAGCAAAACTATCGGATATTCAGCAATCAATGATTGATAGTATTGTAAATTCTTCAAATGCTGATGCAACAGCAGCAGCAAATAATGATGAAACTTCATTCCTGGCTGTTTTGGATTCATTCAGAAAGAATAATTCAAATTATATAGTAACAACTTATACCTATGATCCGTTGATAGGCATACGAACTACCACTCCTCCTTCAGGGATCAGAGAGATCCGTATGTATGATTCTGCCGGCAGGCCGGAAAAAGTATTAGATATCAACGGAAAAGTGCTGAATCAATTAAAGTACAACTACAAACACTAAACACATCCCCATGAAAAGACATTTAATAATAAAAGCATTATCGATAGCCGGCTTATTGCTTGTAGGCAAAATGGGATATGCACAAACCAATACTGAAAATTATGTGCAGTCCAAAACCTGTTTAGATGCAGACTGTGTAAAGAAAGCAGAAAACGTTCAGTATTTTGACGGGTTGGGAAGACCCAAACAGGAGATAAGCATAAAAACATCTCCTTTGGGAAAAGATATTGTTACCCATATCGAATATGATCAGTATGGAAGGCAGACCAAAGACTTTCTTCCTATTCCCCAATCGGGAACACAGAATGGGGAGATCTACACCTCCCCACTCGGTAATGCTTTCTCCACTTACGGTTCAGAAAAGATCTTTGCTGAGAAAGTATTGGAAAACTCACCATTAGACCGGATCCAACAGCAGATTCAGGTCGGAAATGACTGGACAGGTAAGCCTGTAAAATTTGATTATCAATTCAATACGGCCGCAGACAAGGTAAGAAAATTCACGACTACTACCATTTGGGAAAACGGAGCAACTAAAACCACGTTAGGGGAAAACTGGCTGTATGCCGATGCCCAGCTGTATAAAAACTCTGTAAAAGATGAAGACGGAAATCAAACCATAGAGTTTAGAAACGGACAGGGACAAACCATATTAGTAAGAAAAGTAATAGCCAATGATGAATATGCAGACACCTATTATGTGTACAACAAATACAACCAACAGGCTTATGTCATTCCTCCATTGGCAAGCATCCGTGGAGATATTGCCACAAGTGTTGACAGACAGGAAGAATTATGTTACCTATACCGCTATGACCGAAGGAATCGTCTGGTCGAAAAAAAGATTCCCGGAAAAGGTTGGGAGCATATGGTATATGATAATGCAGACAGGCTAATTTTCACTCAGGATGAAGCTATGCGTCCTTCTAGTAAATGGTTTTTTACCAAATATGATAAGTTAGGGAGAGTAATTATTACAGGAATTGTCGCGGGCAGCACTAGAACCAATATGCAGACAATGATCGGTAATGGAATAATAACAGAATCTCCCAACTCAAATGGTTTTACTAAAAATGGAATGCAGATTTATTACAGCAATGATTTTTTTCCTTCTTTTGAAAAAGCACTAACCGTTAATTATTACGATACTTATCCCGCAGGGGCACCTGCAATGCCACTCCCAATTTTTGGACAAGAGATTTTATCTCAGGATGCTCAAAATTCATCGATAAGTACCAAGAGCTTGCCGACAGCCTCTTATGTAAAGAATATCGAAGATGACATCTGGACAAAAAACTACTCTTACTACGACACCAAAGGAAGAGTAATCGGAACTCATTCCATTAATCATTTAGGAGGCTATACCAAAACCGAAATCGAGCTTGATTTTGCCGGAGTTCCTCAGAGAATGAACACCTATTATGCAAGAAAAAACGGTGAAAACGGGGTAACAGTACAAGAACGTTTTGTATATGATTCTCAAAACAGGCTTTTAAAACATTATCACAAAGTAGATGACAAGCCTGAAGAATTGTTGGCTGATAATACCTATAACGAACTTTCTCAGCTCAAAAGCAAAAAAGTTGGAAACAACCTGCAAAGTATTGATTATGCCTATAATATCAGAGGGTGGCTCACTGATATTAATAAAAACGAGATGCCTTTAGCTGATTTGGGTGGAAAACTATTTTCTTACAAAATAAAATACACTCAAAAAGATGGAATCATCAATCCTGATAATACGTTATTCTCAGGAAAAGATGTAAAAGCCAGATATAACGGAAACATTACAGAAGTAGATTGGAGAGCCGTGGAAACTTTAGGCGTTAATCCGTCTTCTACCCCAAAAAGATATGGCTATGCCTATGATTCGTTAAACAGATTGACGGCTGGTTATTACCAAAACCCGAATAACCCATACAGCAAAGAAAGTACGGAATCATTATCATATGATCTGAATGGAAATATCAGCAACCTGTACAGAACTTCCGTAACGGAATTTGGCAGCAACACCGCAACGGTAATCGACAATCTGAATTATGCCTACGCAGGAAATCAGGTAAAAACAATCAATGATGCTTCCCAGAACCCGACAGGATATGAAGGCGGCGGAAATACCATCACTTATGACCAGAACGGGAATATGCTGAGTATGCCGGATAAAGGAATCAATTCTATCCAGTACAATTACCTGAATCTGCCTAATAATTTACATCTCAATAGATATGGAAATGAAGATGTTACCATCAGTACCAAATACAGAGCAGATGGAACCAAGCTAAGAAAAGAGAATACAACCGTTACGACAGGTTTTAGCGGCAGTACAACGACAGTAAGCGTTACGGATTATCTGGATGGCTTCCAGTATTTCTCTTCCGGTACTTTGACGCCACCAAGTGGAGGTTTTGACATGTTTTCCATGAGGGCAATGCAGCCACAAGCATTTAGCATTGATACTCCGATTACGGTGCAGGACCCAACGATTCAGCCTATTGACGGAAGTACTTTTGCTCTGAAAACTCCTGATCTTCAATTTTTCCCTACGGCAGAGGGGTTTTATGACTATCAAAAAGATCAGTATATTTACCAGTACGTTGACCATTTAGGAAATGTAAGGGTTTCTTACACTAGAAACAGCGCAGGTGCTCTTGAAATCACAGATTCTAATGATTATTATCCTTTCGGGATGAATCATTTGAAATCGGGAACAGCGTTCTTTGGACAAACAAGCTATAAAAACCATAAATATAATGGGGTGGAGCTTCAGGAAACGGGGATCTATGCAACAGACTGGCGTGGATATATGCCTGATATAGGTAGATTTGTAGGGATGGATGCCCTTGCGGAAGATTATGCAGACCAGACGCCTTTCCATTTTGCAATGAATAATCCGGCCAATTATGCCGATCCTACAGGATTGTACAGCGTTTCTCAGGGAGGTGACAGGATAGACCTCGACCCTAGTGAGTTTGGAGCTTTCTTTAAGAAATATAAAAATGGCATCAATGGTCCTATAGGCAGTGTATTCAACGAGATACAAACCAATACCAATGATTATTCTCTTACCCAGAATATTCCCGAGCTTGTACTTACAGGAAACAGTTCCGGATGGGGAAGCCAGATGCAGAGCCATTATAACTCCTTTATGAAAAACTGGCAAGCCGATCAAAATCTAAGTGAAGCCAGAACAAGACTCTATGGCGCAATAGAAGACACTAAAGTAGGGCAATCTGTTTCTGCAGCGGAGAATTTCTTATTTTTGGAGTTGCCGGCATCTATGGTTGGTGGGGAATTTTTGGCAGCAGGTTGGAGAGCAGCAGGATTGAGTCGCTATCTATGTGGACCATTAGGAAGAGTAAGCAACGGATTATTAAAAATATGCTTCACAGAAGGAACTCTGGTAGCCACAGAAAAAGGCAGTAAAAAGATTGAAAACATCAAAGAAGGCGATCTTGTATGGAGCTACAATGAAGAAACAGGCAAAAAAGAACTGAAAAAAGTAGTTGAGTTATCCCGCAATACTTCTTCTTCATTAGTGAAAATCTCTGTAAACGGCACGGAAATTACCTGTACGCCGGAACATCCTTTCTATGTAAACGGAAACTGGGTAGAAGCCAAAAACCTAACAAAAGGTACACTTCTAACTACTTTAGACGGAACAACTTCTCCTGTAGAATCTATCAAATTCTTGGATAAAAAGGTAAAAGTCTATAACTTTGAGGTTGAAGGTAACCATAATTACTATGTTTCTGAGAAAGGGATTTTAGTGCATAATGATTGTTCTTTAATGACTGAATTTATGGGTCATTTCGGTAAATACGTTTCAAACATCGATGCTAGTATTAATATGGGATGGTTTACAGGAGATGTTATGGAACTGCAGGTTAATGCTATATTACGAAGCTCAAGTGCCCCCAGAAATGGTGTAATGAAAGCATTAACAGAAACGGCTGAAGGTATGGCAAGAAAACATGGAATGAGTGAAGTTCGTATACAGTTCAATATGGTTCATAATTCTTTCCTTAAGCATGGAGGATGGGCAGACGAACTGGGATATTATTTTAGTAGAGAGGGAGATACAGTTTTTTGGGAAAAAGTTTTACATTAGTATGAAAGCAAAAGAATTTAAAAAAGAGGTTTTGGAAATTACTCTTAGAAGTGTTGATAAAAAACCTGAAGATTGGACAACATTTAATGATAAAATGCACACAATTTTATTAGAGGATAATTATGTCCCAACAAAAGCATCTCTATTGTCAAATGAATTACCAATATTAGAGTGTGATTTACATGACTCTTATTTACTTGTAACTTCAGATAGGGTTATTTCCATTATCAATAATAAATATGATGAGATTTATCCAAATGATTTTTATGAACTTTGTAATGATTATGAAAAGTTTAATTATAAAAAAGAAGGTAATTATCCCAAAACTAATTTTATATGTATTCAGAAAATAGATGGATTTAAAGTTCTATTAAAAATAGATTCTAATTATCCTGCTTTTTTTACTAAAATATTAATTTATAATATTATGTTATATAAGAAAGAAGGAAGATGGTTTTTAAATCCAAGGAACAGAATGTATTAGTAAAAATATTTTGATAACTAAATAAACAATGAAAAAGAGATTGATTTTTGATCAATCTCTTTTTATTAGAAAAGTAAAAGTTTATAACTTTGAGGTTGAAGGCAACCATAATTATTATGTTTCTGAGAAAGGGATTTTAGTGCATAATAACTGTGAATGGTTAGAGAGGCAACAGTTGGTCAAGCTAAAAATTGGATTTCTACCGAACTTGGAATGCAAAGCGTTAAAGCAATAGATGACATAGCAGGCAAATTAGCTAAAAATGATCCTTTTGTATTTTCTCAGCCAATAAAAGTTGTTCAAGCAGAAGGTAAAACATTCATTTTGAATGGTCACCATAGAATAGAAGCAGCAATCAAAATGGGATATGAAGGCTCTATTCCATATCAAAGAATACCTGCAAGTCAAATTTCCCAACATTCAGGGTTTAGTAATATAAGTGAACTTCTTAAAGCGTTTGGACATTAAAAAATAAAAAATGGATAACTCGAAAATATATAATTTTATACAATCATACGGAGCAAAATGTATTAAACTAAATTTTGCACTCATCTCCAATTTTAAATTAAATGAGATTTTGGATTTACAAGATATCAATCACTTTATTTTACCGCTACGAGCTAGTAAATTAAAAATTATAAGTCATGAAGGGAATTTTATTTTAGAAAATGAAGATGTTGAATATCATATTCATGGAACAGGCGTAACTTTTACTATTAATGAAATAAAATATTCATTTAATATTGAACCAATAAACGAAAGTGTTCTACCTGTTTTTTCTATATCATCACTTTATGATTATATTACACTAGTTTATACGAAAATGAGTCATAATGATTTTACGGCTGTTATCAATCAATTAGTCGAGAAGAGACTTCTCATTAATATCCATGAAAATGTATTGAGTTATTATATACCACAATTAGAATTTTCTAAAAATAATTATCAATAAAAGTTTGGAATTGCTACCTTTTTTAGGACAAAAGTTTTATACTCCTTATACTCTATAAGTTGTGAGAGTGTTATAAAGAATTAGGGTATTGAAATCAATACCCTAATTTCAATAAAAATGTTTCGCAAGAAACAGCGCAGGCGCTCTTGAAATCACAGATTCTAATGATTATTATCCTTTCGGGATGAATCATTTGAAATCGGGAACAGCGTTCTTTGGACAAGCAAGCTATAAAAACCATAAATATAACAGTAAAGAGCTTCAGGAAACGGGGATCTATGCAACAGACTGGCGTGGATATATGCCTGATATAGGTAGATTTGTAGGGATGGATGCCCTTGCGGAAGATTATGCAGACCAGACGCCTTTCCATTTTGCAATGAATAATCCGGCCAATTATGCCGATCCTACAGGATTGTACTACGAGTCTCCAGGGAAAGACAGGATCGATCTTGACCCCAGCGAGTTTGGCGCTTTCTTTAAGAAATATAAAAACGGTATCAATGGTCCTATAGGCAGTGTATTCAACGAGATAGAAACCAATACCAATGATTATTCTCTTACACAGAATCTTCCCGAGCTTGTGCTTTCTGCCCCTAAAAGCTATCAGGGAAATGCCGCCCTTACTGGTTTAACGTTGAGTTTTGGGATTCAGCAGCACCTGTCTACCTATTTGGGAATGCAACAGCAACCTTTTGATCGAATGGCATGGGTGAGAAATGATAGAGGAGTTGACATGATTGGAGGTCTTAATGATCCCATTGGTATTTTTGATATAGCAGGACAAATAATGAGTAACTGGGAGCCTGAAAATAGATACCTTGCGATGGGCGTAGGGATTCTGGCGGCGGTTGCTTTAAAGAAACCACAGTTAGCCTTAGCGGAAGAAAAAGCTACCTATTATTCAGTTGCTTATGAAATGAAACTTTCTGAAGGTTCTTATCCTGGGATATATAGAGGAGGTCATTTTCGTGAAGCAAATAAAGCACTTGAAGCTGCCATGGTATCAGATGCAAAATTTGCTTCGGGCATTGAAAATCTTGGAATTACTATTCCAAGATCACCAGCAGGGTCTATATTAGGGAAATCTCCAACGAATTGGGTTTGGCATCATCACGTGGATGAAGGTATAATGCAGCTAGTTCCTAAACCACAACATACTGTTGGAAGCTCATTTTGGAGTATTATGCATCCCGGAAATAAAGGAGGTTTTTCAATTTGGGGAAAATAAGAAAAATTAAAAATAATATTTATGAATTTAATTGATTTAATAAGTAACATTGACGAGGTTGATGAAGATTCAATCATTTTTTTAAAAGATCTGAATGATTATAAATCAGATATAATTCTGTCATATCCGGAAGACGGAGATAATGGGATTAAAAAAGAGAATGATACTGAATATTACTATCTTATTGAAGTCTTTTTAGCAAAAGAATTTATATCTGATTGGATAGATAGCTTAGATTATTCACCTTCAATAGAAGACATTGCTAAAAGATTGTATGAATATGGAATAAATGACGCTTAATATGAATATGTAACAATAGCATTTTAAATAAATAGAGTATTGATTTTTCAATGCTCTATTTATCAATAATTTTGATACTTACAAAGCATTTTCAACCGGTTTACAACAAGATAAAATATTGGGAGCTATGCATTCTTATGATAAACTTCATTTTAATGTGACAGGATTTAGTAAATATCAATTCTCAAAGTTTAAAGCTGGCAGTTTTGTAGGAAATAGGAATGTGACTAATTGGGAGATGCACGAAGTATTTAGTAATCCCACCCTATTAAATAAGACACAATTTTACAGAAAAGTTGGAAACAATTATGAAATATTATCTAATTTTTCACCATATGGTTATTAATTTATAATACAATATTATGAAAACACTTTATAAATCGAACAGAAAATTTAGAATATGGGCTTATATGGTAAGTCATTCTTCTCTGATTTTGCGTAGTGAAATGAAATATCCTGATCAAGATGATTATGCCGAAAGTATTTCGTCTAATATAGATATAGAATTTTGGGCAGTGAGTTACATTAATTTACCGTCTGACCTTTTAGGCATAAATATCAGAGAGATTACATCAGAAGCATTACCTAAAGAAATTAATAAAGATCTTTTAATATTTGATATGAGAATATTTGAGCTTAAGTCAGACGAATCTAAATATTATGTAATTGCAGGAGGAATATTAATTGGTGAAAATAAATGGATTAACCAAGATAGGATTTTCAATTATGATTCTAATCTTAAACATGATAAAATATTGTTTCAAAGTTGATAAAGGATGGTGTCCAAAAAGTTTGGACACTCCTTTATTGGAATTGCTACCTTTTTTAGAACAAAAGTTTTATACTCCTTACTCTATAAGTTGTGAGAGTGTTATAAAGAATTAGGGTATTGAAATCAATACCCTAATTTCAATAAAAATGTTTCGCAAGAAATAGCGCAGGCGCTCTTGAAATCACAGATTCTAATGATTATTATCCTTTCGGGATGAATCATTTGAAATCGGGAACAGCGTTCTTTGGACAAGCAAGCTATAAAAACCATAAATATAATGGGGTGGAGCTTCAGGAAACGGGGATCTATGCAACAGACTGGCGTGGATATATGCCTGATATAGGTAGATTTGCAGGAATGGATGCCCTTGCGGAAGATTATGCAGACCAGACACCTTTCCATTTTGCAATGAATAATCCGGCCAATTATGCCGATCCTACGGGATTGTACAGCGTTTCTCAGGGAGGTGACAGGATAGACCTCGACCCTAGTGAGTTTGGAGCTTTCTTTAAGAAATATAAAAATGGCATCAATGGTCCTATCGGCAGTGTATTCAACGAAATACAAACCAATACCAATGATTATTCTCTTACACAGAATCTTCCCGAGCTTACAATACAAGGTTCAAAATTGAAGCATGCTTTTACCGGTGATTATTTTTTTAATAGTGACAAAAATGCTATTTTTAATCATTTAAATAAGCATATTGGTGTAATGACTACCTTTAGCGAACACAAATTAGATAAAGTTGAACAATGGGCTAACTCTGATAATTTTGCGTTAAAGTTCTCATATAAGACGGTAAATGATGCTTATACTTTCGCACAGGTTTTTGATGGAGGATTAATGGAACGCCCTGAATGGGAAAGTCCGTTTGGAGGAAATTATGGTAATTTAGATGGGACTCCGAATTACCACCAGGAAGAAGGCTTTGCCAATACACTATCAACAATTTATTCTACCGTGAGAAGTTTGAAAGTAGTAAAAGAGTTTGCAGTAGAAGGTCTTAATATTGCAAGTAAGATGAATGCAGCACAATTTTCACGTGTATTTAAAGGAACTGCAATAGCAAGAGCAACTCCTGCAACAAGAGGCCTGCTAAACAGAAATTTGAATAAAGGAATTGGCTATGTAAATGGTCAGGTGGAAAGCGGTATGAAAGCACCGGCAATTGTTAAATTTTTTGGAAATATGTTTAAATCTAAAGATAAAAAATAATAATTATGGAGATTTTATTTGAAATATTCATCAGGGGTCTAGTAATAGGCTTTCTTGGTGTGAATACTAGATATTATTTTTTCAGGATTTTTAATAAAAATGTAAAAAAGAAGGATTTTGAAACCGATCAGGAGGATATAGGCGCCAGTTTTTCCCAAGGCTTTTATAATTTTTTTATTGGTCTTTTTGTATTTTCTATTTTGGCGTATGGTATTGTCTCTATACTGTATGTTTTTGATCTTCTTTAATGGAAATTTTTGAAGTTATTTTTCAGATTATTTTTACCACCTTAATAGGAAATAACATTTATTACCTGGTGAGAAAGATTATCGGTGATAAACGCAGCTATAAAGAAATTGTTAATAGCGAGAAAGAAGATGGATGGAGATACGGTACAGGAATGTTTGTAATGTTTGCATTTGTTATTTTTCTTGTTAAATGCACTTCATAGGTTTTAGAACATTTTTTGGAGGAGTGGAATTGCTACCTTTTTTAGGACAAAAGTTTTATACTCCTTATACTCTATAAGTTGTGAGAGTGTTATAAAGAATTAGGGTATTGAAATCAATACCCTAATTTAAATAAAAATGTTTCGCAAGAAACAGCGCAAGCGCTCTTGAAATCACAGATTCTAATGATTATTATCCTTTCGGAATGAATCATCTGAAAACCGGAACTGCATTTTTTGGGCAGGGAAGCTATAAAAACAATAAATATAACAGTAAAGAGCTTCAGGAAACAGGTATGTACAGCTACGGCTGGAGAGATTATATGCCCGATATTGCAAGATGGAACGGAATAGATCAGCTTTCAGAGAAGTTTCATGCTGCAAGTCCTTATGCCTATGTGCTGAATAATCCCATTTCTTTCACAGATCCGGATGGAAGAGATATTCACAGAGAAGGAGAAAACTGGTCACTTAACGGATCAGATGCAGAAAGAGCTTTTTCCTATATGCAGGGCGGTGGGAAACTAAGCTATCTAGAAAATGCTTTGTCTTCTTGGGAGACAGGAGGAGGCAACTTTGTAGGTGATAATATGTCATTTTGGGATAATTTTGGGGGAATAGATGCAATAGTACCAGAAGTAACCATTAATGCCAGAGGAAATAAAAACACATGGAACATAGGGAATAATCTTGATTTCAATCAATTTCTTATGATGAGCTTATTTACAGGTGCACAAATGGACTGGAACTTACAACAAAACAGAGCATTTTATTACAGTGAAGTAACAAGAACAGGTGCAGATAAAATAGAAAGAAATTTTTATTTAATGTTTGGAGGCGCTTTAGTTGCACCGTTTGCAGGTTCTTATATTGCAACACTTGGAGGTGAAACTGTTGCTAGTTATTTGCAAGGAGCTTTAATAAGAGGTGTCACTGACATGGCATTACAACAAACTATAAAAGGAAGTATAGACTGGAAACAAACTGGAATCAATGCTTTTATAGGAGGAGGAAAAGGTTTTGGAGCTATTAAAGTTGGTTGGTTAAATTATACAGGAAATATGGTAAATAATTTTGGAACTTCTTATTATGATGGTGGGAAAAAAGGATTTATGAATGATTTTGGTATAAATAGTATGAAAGCGTTAACGGGTATTTTTGGAATGGGAGTAGGTAATTATAATGGATTAACAAATGGCTCTTTAAATGGCTATTTTGGTACGGTCTTATTACCTGGAGTTTATTTTAATACAACAGATGTTGTTATAGAAAATAAGATAAAAAAATAAGGATGAAAAAGATAATTGATAAAAACTTTCATTTGATTCTAATTTCCCTAGTTATTATTGTAATTGGGTACTGGTATTTAAGTTCGTCAGATGGACTCAAAGATATATCAAAAAGAAAAAAATATACAATAGCACTAACAGTAAGTGATTGGCATCATAAAGATACTAATGGAATTGGTGTTGATTATGAATATTTTGTCAATAGTATAAAGTATTCTAATACAATAAATTTAGATTTAAAAAAAGGTCAAAAATATCTATTAGTTTTTGATTCAATAATACCTGAAAATAATGTTCTTTTAGATATTTATCCCATAAACAGCTTCTCTTTAGTTCCTTTAAATGGGTGGAAAATTAATGAGTTACCTATTAAGGTTGATAGTTCCAAAATTAATAATATAATCTTAGAGAGATAATCAAATCTCTATGAATAATGAATAATGAATAAAGTATAAGTTAAATGATAAGCAAACATAAATTATTTGTGATAGGCATTTTTACATCCTTCTCAATATATGCTCAAAAAACAAATGAGTATAAATTTCTAACTAAAGGACAGTATAATAGTAAAATATATGAAAAATTTGAAACTAAAGATGGAGATAAAGTTAACCTTTGGCATAAAGTAGAAGAATCTCTAGAAAATAGCCCAGGAATAGCATTTACAGAGTTTTACCTACAAATTGATTGTAAAGCAAAAGCAAGTATTTTAAAAACCTCAATTACTCATTGGAGAGATGGTACAGTTCAAAAGCTTGATGATCCATCAAATAAAGAAGTTCCAATAACAGATCTAAAATCTATACCGGGACTTTCGTATAAAAAATATTGCAGAAAATAAATTAATAACGGATAATCTCTAATAGACTGCACCCAAAAGTTTAGACAAAATAATCTTTTGATAAAAATCCCAACAAGCTAAATATCAACAATCTAGATCCTACGAAAGGACAAGCTACTTACAAAAAACGCTGCAGATTTGCAGCGTTTCTATTTATGATTTATTCATTTTTTCAGCGATTCTTCTTTTTCTTTTCCGTTCATAGATGATTGATACTATTTTACCTCCAATCCATGAAAATGGGAAAAATGTAAGGAAAATAGAGATCTTATAGAATGTAGGGTGATACGGGAAAACAATCACATCCAACATGGCTATGAAAAGCATAATGAAACCGATAAGAATAGCGTAAGCTACTTTAGCGTATTTAACGATCATTGCTGTTGCAACTCCTCCAATTGTAGTTCCCAATCCGGAAATAAACAAAAGAAAACCAAAGAAAGCATCATTATTCCGCATACTTTGAAGAAATCTTTGCCAATGCTCAAACGGAGCAAAAGCTTCGAAAGTAACCCATTGCGGAAACACTCTTATACCAAGAGTAATAATAAGTCCGGCGATCCCAAGACCTACAATAACCGCCAATGTATTTCTAAAAAAGTTCATTAATCCTGATGTGCAATCATAGAAATTTCGATATCAACGTTTTTTGGCAGACATGAAACCTGTACCGTTTCACGGGCAGGATAACTTTCTGCGTCTAGATAAGAAGCATAAATATCATTCATTACAGCAAAATCATCCATATTTTTAAGGAAGATCGTTGCTTTTACAACATTTTTAAAAGTCATTCCAGCTTCTGTAAGAATAGCTTCAAGGTTTTTCATTACCTGATGCGTTTCTTTTTCAATTCCTTCCACTAACTTACCTGTTGCAGGATCTACAGGGATCTGACCGGAGATGTACAAAACACCATTTGCCATATTGGCTTGTGAATAAGGTCCGATAGCTGCAGGAGCATTTACAGTGTTGATTATTTTTTTCATTAGAATTTATTTTGGGTGCAAATATAAAATTTATATTCTATTTCTATAATCAAATATCAAATCTGATGCTAGAATGGTGCATTTGGTTGAGTAAAACTTCTGTCTTTGTACTTCAGGGCATCACTTAAGATATTGGCTTTGATACCAATAAAGAAGTCATACACCTTATATTGACCGAACGGAACCCAGTTGAAATTAATGGTAAAACTTCGCTGATCTCTCGAAAAACCAATTCTCGTATATGCCAATTCTTTGGTCACCAGGTCGTAATGTGTGCTTCCGTTGATATTCCAGAAAGGAGTCAGCTTAAGACTTCCGTCCAGACCAATTGAAGCCAGTCTTGTCGGTGTTCTTGATGCTGTACTTCTCGTATAGGCGTAGTTGGCATTTACATTTAAAGTCCATGCCTGATCGAAGTGAGCGTAATTATCATCATCAAAATAATAATTTTCATTCCTGATCTCCCCTTTCGCTTTATATTTTTTAGCATAATCGGTTTTCTCACCAAACAATTCGCTGCTCAAAGGATACGACAGTTGTACATTGAATCCCTGAATACTAAAATATCCAAACTCTTCCGTACGGATTCCCGTCTCTTGCCCCGGAAGGTAAATAATTTTATACGGATCAAGCGATAAACTTGTATTAACACTTAATTTATTATTAAAGAAAGAAGACTGCCCATTAATGGTAAAAATCGACCAAGGATGATCTTTCGCTGCAAAGTTGTAGCTTCCCGAAAGCCCCAATGATTCAAATATTTTAATTTTTTTCACACCTGTCGAATCACTTTTAGACTTTACTTTCATCTCGATATTGTTCCCGATATTGAATCCTAAAGCTCCCACCATTCCGCTTGACGGGCTTCCTACGATTCCTCCTTCAAAAATTGAATAAGGCGTCAAAGCACCATTCGCGTCATAGTAATTTCTGTAATATCCAAACCCTGAACCTCCAAAATCAGGAGAATAAGTAAAGCCGATACTCGGCGTCATCATATGTCTTATTGCCTCAATTGTAGAACCTTTTCTGAATTTCAGCATTCCATATAAAGTGGTCTGAATACTTGCTGTCGTGGAGAATGTAGAATATCCCGTAACCCCCTTATCAGTTTCTGTCACGACTTTATTCTGAAGAGGATCATAAAATTTATTAACGGTTTTCGTTGTTAAAGCATTATCAATATTAGCTCCTAAACTGAATGTGAAATATTTCGCAATTGTAGTATTGGTACCTAAAGCGATATTATTTTTCAGTCCTGTCTGCATTTTGTCCCACATTGCTGCTTTGAAAAGTTCGCCTTCGTCGGTCTGAACGTAATTCGTTAAATTAATTCCCGTATTTACCGTTAAATTCTCCAGCAACCCCTGTCTTACCCCTGTTTTAGATTTAAATAAATAAAACTGATTGATCGCAATATTCATTTGTGGCAAACGAAGATCAGACAATCCTGTTGCAAAATTCTGAGAATAAGAAGCCGTTCCCGTGATGGTTATAGGAAGTTTTAAAAACCTTTTGGTAATAGTTACGGTCGAGTTTTGCTGAGTGTTTAATACGTTTTGATTTAAAATATAATTGTTGTTCAGCGTATTGTTATAGAATTTTGTACTTACAATATCCACTGAAGCAGAGAAGGTAAGGAAAGGATTTGCTTTCGTATCCTGGGTATGTCTCCATGCAATTCGGTAAGTTCCTGTCTTGCTGTAATCATCCAATCCTTTGATCCCACGAACCATCGTCCCAAAATCGGCTGAGAAATTCCCGGAATAACGATATTTTTTAACATAATTCATTTCCGGCCTCAGGTTCCAGCTTCCTTTGGTATAAAGGTCTGCAAGTACTTTAAGGTCAAAGTGTTCTCCGATCGGCTGATAATATCCTAAACCATTCAGGAAGAAACCAACATCCTGTCTTTCCCCGAAACTCGGAATCAGAATACCTGCCGATCTTTTATCCGAAAACGGCAAAATAGCGAAAGGCATGATCAAAGGAGTCGGAACATTTTCAATATACATCTGGATAGGTCCTGAGATAATTGAAGATTTATTTTTTGTTTTTACCAATTTGATATTGGAAGCCTTTAGATAATAATCTGCTGCCGTATCTTTTTTCTTGATAAAATAATCGTCTGTAGTATAGATGGCCCGTCTCATAGCAAAGACAGAATCATTATACTTTTTTGTTTTTTCGGCAACAATCACCCCTTCACTTTCCTCCGTTCGGGCATTGAATGCAATAGCCTGTTTGGTTTTTGTGTTGTACTGAAACTGATCTGTTTCGTACTTTTTCCCTGCCTGAGTGATCACTGCAGGCTCTATAAATTTTCCTAAAGAATCCTGTTTTCCTCTTGCAAACATGAGATTTTTCTCTTCATCTATCGAGATATAATCTGCGTCTATCTGCACATCCTGATACTTTACCTGCGCATTTTTGTTCAGATAAATCATCTTTTTCTGGAAATCTCTACGGTTGTAATCTGCTTTCGTCTGAAGAACATCATCCAAAGCTTCTTTTTTCAGAACAATGGTATCCTTTTTGGAAATAGTATCATTCACCGCATTTTTAGGCAATTTTTCAGGCGTTTCCTGTGCTAAAAAATTGTTAAAAATTAGGATAATTAAAATTTGTAATATATTTTTGAAGACGGTTTTGACCAATTTTTTGTTTATATTTAATGTATATAATTAAGGCTCAAAATTAATATAATTTTTAAAACTGTAAGATGCACAAAGTAAATTTTAGAATAATTTTATCATTTCTCTTCATACTTCTTAGCAACTTTATTTTTTCGCAAAAGAAATTTATCATTGTTTTAGATGCCGGACACGGGGGAAGCGATCATGGAGCAAACAGAACTTATGCCGATATCGGGAGGATTGCTGAAAAGGATGTTACTCTTGCTATTACCCTTAAAGTTGGGGCAATGCTTGAGAAAAATAAAGATTTTAAAGTAATTTATACCAGAAAAATCGACGAATATCCATCACTTTCGGATAGAACCAATCTTGCCAACAGAAGCAAAGCGGATCTTTTTGTATCGATTCACTGTAATTCTGCAGTAAGAAATTCAGCGTACGGAACGGAAACTTATGTACAGGGGCCGGATCAGAACGATACCAATCTTGAAGTGGCAAAAAGGGAAAATGACGTGATCTTTTTAGACGAAAAAGATAAACAGACCTTTGGATCTTACGACCCGAGCTCTCCGGAATCTTTGATTGCCCTGAAACTTCAGCAAAGCAAATATCTGGAATCAAGTCTGCTTTTGGGAGGATTGGTTGAAGATAATTTTGTAAATAAAGACAAAAGATTTTCAAGAGGCGTTTTTCAGAAAAACTTACACGTGCTTCGTATGAATGCGATGCCTTCGGTACTTATTGAGACCGGATTCATCAACCATCCGGAAGAAAGCCATTATCTGGCATCTGATAAAGGGCAGACCGAAATTGCAGAAAGTATCTTCAATGCAATTATTGATTATAAAAAAGCGGTAGACAGAAAATCAGGAGGTCCTGTGATAACGAAAAAACCTGAACCGGACAGATTAGCTGAAATTGCTTTGAAAAATGATTTCAGAATCCTCCTTTTAAGCTCACCGACAAAATATAATGAAGGAGATCCTGCATTGAAAGGACTTAATTATATTCTTCCTATCAAAGAAAACGGACAATACAAATATTATTACGGAGTAACGAATCTTGCTTCCGTAAGAGATATCAATATTAAAACTGCGAAAGATGCAGGCTTCAGAAATGCGTATGCCGTAGGATTTATGCCTAATCAAAAATTCAACAGCGGCTACTACACCTTAGAGGTCTATGCCGGTGACAAACTGAACGGAAATTCGTTTATCCTGCAAACCTTAAAAGATGTAGAAAGAAACAAAGAAGACGGCGTATTCTACTATACCTACGGAAAAGTGTATACTCTGGAAGATGCAGTGAAGCTACAAAAAGATATTGAAGCTAAGGGAATTAAGAATTCCGTGATTCAAAAAGTATCTAAATAATATAAAATAATTTTGAAGTTAAAAAGTTAATTATTACTTTTGCAACCTCAAAATTCGGCCTATTCGTCTAGTGGTTAGGACTCAAGATTTTCATTCTTGCAACAGGGGTTCGATTCCCCTATAGGCTACTAAACTACACCACCCAATCCCTGATCAATACAAAGTTCAGGGATTTTTTTATTCCAAAAGGCAGCGGAATCTCCACGGATTTAAAAGAACATTCGGACAAGACGAATTCCGAATTTTTATTTTTGATTTCACAAATTTATCTCTTCCCTTAGATTTTGACATTCTCAACCTTCTAGCATCTATACCACAAACCTGTCATAAGATCACTACAATAAAAACTATACACGTAGAGACTTTCTTGTAGTATTTTTAGTACAAACATATAGTATGATTGGTACAAACAAGATGATCTTAACAATAATAATTAGTATAATTTTGGTACAGGAATAAAAAAACATAATAACAAAAAGACTCATAACCATACTGCTTATAGGAAATCACCAGAATTACTTAATAATTAATTCATACAATTCTTAATAAATAACTCTACTTAACCAGTAGAAAATATCTTCTACACCAATTTACCAAATACACAAAAACCAGAATTGCAGAAAACAACTTTTGGCATCGTTAAGAACATAACGGTATATCTATAACCAGAACGAGTATGGTCTTCTTATCCTATTTTAATTAAATTTTAAAACCTTGATACAATGAGAAAATTATTTGTACTTGCTATGGTATCTTTTTCTGTGCAGATCTTCGCGCAAGTAGGCGTCAATACCACAGCACCTTCCGCTTCTTTTGACATTACAGCTAAAGAACCTACCGGAACGTCCACTACAGTAGATGGCGTTTTAGTTCCGAGAGTCGACAGACAGCGTGCTCAGAGCATGACCTCAGTACCCACTTCTACAATGATTTATGTAAACAACATTGCTACAGGAAGTGCTACAGGAACAACCGCCAATGTAGATACCATAGGATTTTACTATTTTGATGGAACAGTATGGGTGAAAATGGCTACAGGAAACGGAGTTAACATTTACAATGCCGACGGAAGCCTTGCAGGCGTAAGAAATGTAAACTTAAACGGAAACAACTTAGGATTCACAGGAACCGGAAACGTAGGGGTGGGTATTGCTACTCCAACGGCAAAACTGGAAATAGCATCGGGTACAAACGGTACTTCAGGATTGAAATTTTCTAACATCAACAATTCTACTGCGGCTACAGCTAACGCTTCTGCTTTAGGGATAGATGCTGCCGGAAATGTAGTGGTTCAGAGTGCTGCACCAATACAAACAAGATTTGTTTCATACCCTGTTAATGCTACGGTTACAGAAAGCCCAACGCTTCAGATAGGAACATTAGAATTTAAAGTAATACCGGGGCAATGTTCTTCACCAGGAACAGGTCCCTATACAACAATACAAGCCAGATCAATTACTGGAGCTAATAATATTGGAATTGTTCATGGGCAATATGGCACATCACAAGCTACTGGTCAAGGTGGGTTCCAACTCAATTATCCTATTACAGTAGGAACTTCTTTCTCAACTGTTCCAGCAACATATATTGACTGTTACAATGATGGTCATAGTCAGTTCATGTACTTTTCCTACACTGACCAGACTTATTACAGAATCAATTATCATATAGCTGACGGAGATTCTTTAGGCTTCGGAGGACAAGGCTATATTTTTGTGGAATACCAGAAATAATTAAGGATATCGATTTTAAAAACATAAAAATAAATAAGTGAAGAAAAAGTTTATTCAGCTTGTTAAATCTTGCGTAAATGAATCATAGAATGTAAAATTTCCTTCTAATAAATACCAGAGGTTTCCCTCCTTTGGTATTTTTTGTTGTTACATTTACAGCATAAAAAATCTCCAGTGCTTTTTCACTGGAGATTATAAATATCTTCAAGCTTTGTAAACTTACTTGCTTCTCAAACAGAAAAGAATGATAGTATCTCTAGGCTTGTTACATTTGCACATAGTGGTACTGAATTCTGTTTTCCAGTATTCATTGTACTTCTTCTCCCCTACAAATTTTAATTTGGGACTGATTATTTTAATAAATATAACCTAACCGACAGCTAAATTATTCGTTAATTTTTTAATATGAAAAAAACTTCACCCTACAATTGAAGTAAAAATTGTCAGTAATTGACCTATAAATAATTTTCATTCCAAGATAAATTATTGTTTTGTTTCAAAGAAAAAAATATTATCTTTGCACCTCCTTAAAGGGGATTACAAGCTTTTAAAGAGATTTGGAATCGGAATAATTCCTCAAAAAGGACATTAAATTTTATATCATGCCGGATTTAAAAATACAAGAAGCGAAATTGCTTTTTAAGAAAATCCACTCTAACCCAAAAAGTTACGATTTAAAAATCAATGAAGATGGGATAACAGGCAGAGATGATAAAATAAGTTTCAGACTTTACAGGACCGGAGAAAGGGTCGCTTTTGAAGTAACGATTGACGGACTTACCTTCACCAATACTACTGGAGAATGGAACAACGCTATGATCATGCTCACCAGTACGATCAAGAAAATAGAAAGAGAAGAAGAGAATTTTAAAATAGAACAAGCGATTGATAAACTGAGAAAATATTTATCAGAAGAAAATTAAAAAATTTTTAAGATAAATTTGGTGAATAAAAAAAAAGTTTATACTTTTGCACTCACATTTGAACGATATGGCAAATCATAAATCAGCATTAAAAAGAATTAGACAAAACGAAGTAAGAAAACTTCGTAACAGATACTACCACAAGACTGCTAGAACAGCAATGAAAGTATTGAGAAATGAAGAAGATAAAGCTGCTGCTGCAGAGCAATTGCCAAAGGTTATCTCTTTGTTGGATAAATTAGCTAAGAAAAATATCATCCACAAAAACAAAGCGGCTAACTTGAAAAGCAAATTAACTAAGCACGTTAATAAACTAGCTTAATAAGTATAGTTGGCCCGTTCGTCTATCGGTTAGGACCTCAGATTTTCATTCTGGTAAGAGGGGTTCGATTCCCCTACGGGCTACAAATAATCACTGCTAACCAAGTGGTTGTTATAAGAGTTGTAAACTTATAAAAACAAAAAACTAACCCGTTATTTTAACGTTGGTAGATGGCCCGTTCGTCTATCGGTTAGGACCTCAGATTTTCATTCTGGTAAGAGGGGTTCGATTCCCCTACGGGCTACTTAAAAAGAGATTCATTTTTTTGGATCTCTTTTTTTATTTCTCTTTATGGTGAATTAGTTTTACCGTCATTTATTTTCAAATTTAAATATCATAATTTTTTAATTTTCTAATCAATTTCTCTATCTAGACCCCTTATTTGGTATTTCAGTTTGCCCATTCATTCACATTTCCTAAGTATTTGTCTCGTAGAATATTCTTGATAAGTAAGATTTTGGTTAAAATTGTTCTAAATACTACTTAATCAATTTATCATTCAACAGTAAAAAAATATGGTTTTTAACGCCTTGTTCTATTCTCTAGAGCCATCAATTAAATTAACAAAAAAAGCCCCCACCAAAGGCAAAAGGTGGAGGCAAACAAAATTGGATATGCTACTAAAGATTAGTTTTTAATCAATTTCTGTTGATACACTGCTTTATCAGTTTTTGCTGTCAGGATATACACTCCTTTCGGAAGCATCCCTACATTGATCTGCCCATTGCTGAACTGAACATTCACTAATTTACCAGCCATATCGTATACAGAAATACTTAAAACTTTCTCCTGAGTTCGGATATTGAGAATATCAGTCGCCGGATTCGGATAAATACTGAATTCTAATTTTTTAACCTCAGCTGTGGACAAGACTGAGCTTAAGCTTGTCACTGTTATCGTTTTTTCAACCACTTTTCCATTGGAATTAAAACCAATTACAATCTCTGAATTTCCGTTTCCATGAGGCGTAAGAACCAATTCATCGTTTGCGTTGATCGCTGCCGAAACAATTGAAGGCTTCGTATTTGATTTTACAGATTTCACAACCGCCGCCGCCAGATTATCCGTATCGGAAACAACAGTTTTCAAATCAATTGTTGTCACACTGTTTACATTTACTTCTGCAGGAAATGCATTGCTGACAACAGGTGCCGCATTATCCGTAAACACCGCCATCGCAGGGAACCAATAATAATCGTCCAGTTTTTTTGTATTGGTTAACACCCCGCTGTTATTATAAGTATGAATCCAGTTGTTGAGATAGTGTGCTCCAAAACCACTTTCAGTAGTATTCAAAATCAATTCGTCGGTGATAGGATTTACCCTCAAAGCAGCTCCGTAAGGAATTTGTTTGTACGTTCCTGTCTGTCCCGGAATAACTGCAAAATTTTCATTAAAAGTCTTGTTGGTCACATCAAATTTAACAATCTGGGTTCCTGAAACGAAACTATTCACAGAATTGATCCAATATAATGTATTGTTTTGATTGCTTGCACTAAAGCTTCCTGCATTCCAGGCGCCCCAAGATCCCAGGTATTTTGTTGTAGGGATATTGTAGGCTGTTGTAGCAAAATTTGAAGGATTAATATTCACCACTTTCTGATCCTGAATAGCCCAAACACTTCCGTCTTTCGCCTGAACAATCGAGTGAAACGAGCCTGAAATCGTAGTAACCACCGTATCCGTATTTGGATTGATCACCAAAATTCCCGCAGATTGCTTTACGGCAAAAACATACTGAGAAGTTCTGATCATATTTCCGATTTGCCCGGCGTACTGACTTCCTCCTCCTGTCGTAGGAATCAAACTTCCGACCTGCAAATTATCAATATTAAAAACATAAATTCCGTTGGATGTTCCGATATACCCTTTATGCTCATTCACACCGACAAAAGATCTTCCATCTCCTCCACCGATCGTATTGAAGCCAGCGATTTTCTGCATGGTCTGAGCATTAGCAATCACCAGTCTTCCTCCCGGAGTATATTGGGTATCTCCCCCGTCTGCAGCTTGTTTTGAAATAAAATAAAATTTATCTCCGTAAATCGCGCCATATTGTGTCGTCGCTCCAAAAGCCTGGTTGTTATTCACAGTGCTGTATACTCTGTAATTAACATTTCCATTGTTATTGATGAAATTCACCGATCCGTTGGTATGTCCGAACCAATCTTCATTGACCATAAAAAAACCGTCCGTAAAGACCGATTGAGCATTTGCAAAACACGTGGACAAAAAAACCGCTGCTAAAAAATAAACTTTTTTCATTTTAATTTAATTATATATTTTATTGTTGAATTTTAATTAAGATGTAGATCATAAGCTCCGGCCACTTCAGTCGAAACCTCACCTACCCATCCCGCTTCCTGGTTGATTCCTGTGTATACTTTCACAAAATCAATCCCGGGAAGTTTTACATATTTCCCGTTTCTGTCGACTGCCCAAGAAATATCGATATTGGAAGCTTCATCATTATTAGGAGCATTATCTGCATATCCGAAGTCATAGGATTTCCCGATCCAATAAACTCCCGTTCCGCTTTGATCATAAAAATTATTCTGAAGTTTTGTTCCTGTAAAACTGTAAGAAGTATCACTCAGCCACAATGGATAGTAACTTTGTGCATGGAAGGCATTTTTTGTTTTATATCCTGAATTCCCCAGATTGTCCTGCCATTTTATATATTCTACATCAGCTTCCCAAAATTCACTTCCGGCCACGGGAGGCTTATTTTCATCGGGTTTGAAGTAAGTAATACTGTAATCTTTTATGGTTGTATTTTTAAAATATTCACTCCCTGCGATTTCGTACCATTCGTTTTCATCAGGTTTTCCGTTTTTATTTCTGTCGTAGGCCACCATAACGATTCCGGGTTCACAAGATCCGGCGCGTGGCTGGCTTGCATCATTTCCCCAAAAGGCATTTCCAAGAATTTTAAAATCCCTGCCATTCATATTCGGGATGGTGTGATCGAAACCGAAAACAACGTAACCACCAAAACCTCCAAGGGTAAGCATTGAAGAACTCCCTCCTATCAAAGATTCTTTAGCCTTCTGAAGCATCTGGCTGTAAGAATCTCCGTTTTGAAACTCGGGAATTTCGTTTGTAAATTGCCCTACCGCCGGTCGAAAATCAAAAACATTGGAAATATATTTGCTGTAGGTTTCTGCTTCCTGTTTTACGATAATGGATGAATTGTATGTTTTTACCGATCCGTTAATTTCTATTTTTAATCGTAAAGGATACGTTTTCACCACCGGACTGATAAAATCCAGCTGCGAATCCTGGGAAATAATGGAATCATTAATGCTCCATGTAAAATTTCCTTCACCTTTCGTATCGATATTTAATACCTTAAAACGATCAATCGTATATGATTCTTCCAGTCCGCTGAAGCTCCATTCTTCTTCGTCTCTGTCGCTTTTACAGGCAATTGTTCCCACGAGAGCCGTTGAAAGAAGAGCGATTTTCATCATGTTAATAGAATCTTTTTTCATATTTAAATTTGATTTATTTGTATAAAAAAGTAAAGTGTGCCGGGATGTTTCCGCCTTCAGTTTTCCATTTGAAGTGTCCGTTTTTATCAAAACAATAGACAAATCCGGTGGAGACGTAATTTCTCGCATCAGTTATGTAAATATCTTCCGTGATGGGATTGACAGCAATTCCGTAAGGTGTTTTGATCATATCTACATATTCCTGATCGATGATTTTATTAGAAATAATTTCTTCGGTTTTCACATCAATGATCCCGAAAGATTTTTTGTAAGTATGGGTTGTGTAATTAAATTCATTCCCGTAATAATAAAGTTTGTCGTTCACGACGGTCATTTCACTTACCGAAACATGAAAATCTTTTTTTACTGTTCCTGTTGCTGCATCAAGTAAAAATAAACTTGAAGGAATGCCGTAATAATCACCTCTTGAAGTCACGTACAGATCGCCGTAATTGTCTTTTTTAATCCGATGAAGATTAATAGCAACGTCTATTTTTTTGGTTTCCGTAAAGGAATTTAAATCAACCACAGAAACGGTTCTGTCATAATTCGGGAATTTATATCCTCCGGAATTGGCGACAAAAAGCTGGTTTCCGACCACTTCAATTTCTTCCGGCTGATATCCAACCGTCACCTGTCTTTGAATCGCTAAAGAAGCGGTGTCAATTTCCACGACTTTCCCAAGCGGTGCATTCGGATCGAGAACCACAGGACCGGCATAACTTGTTGCATAAGCTTTTCCGTTTTTGAAAGTGATATAACGGCAGTTTTCAAGATTAATCGTCTTAATTCTCTTCGCCGTTTTTGCATCCAACACTTCAATTTTATTGGAAACATTGATGACAGCGTACAGTTTATTTCCATAAATCTGAATGTCATTTCCAACGTCGCCAAGTTCTTTGATAACATTCGGATTAATTTCAGCATAAATATTTCGGTGGTAAGTTCCTGTGGTATAATCAAAGAAATCCAGTGTTGCTTTGTTGCTTCCCATATTTCCTTCGTTCAACAAATAAAATCCTTTGATCGCCGTATTTTCCGGTGCTGCCAATCCTGATTCTGTTTCTTCACGAGTGATGTATTCATCCGTTCTGCATGAAATCAGTGAAATAAAAGCAAAAATTATAAGATAAAAGTTTAATTTTTTCATAAGGTAAAGCTTACAATAAGTTTAAAATTTCTTCCCGGCATAGGATAATTCAAAACCACATCATAATATTGGTTGAAAATATTATTGACCTCAAAACTGGCTTTAAACTGATGTGATTTTAAATTAAATCTTTTCTGAATCGATAAATCATGGGTGTACCAGGGCTGGATGTAGTTGTACTGGATATTATTCTGATTGACATCATAACGTTCGCCCACATAAACAAAACTGTAATTGAAACTCCAGTCTTTGTAATCAGACATCAGAGAAAAAGTTCCGCTGTGCCACGGCGTGTAAGGAATCTGATGCCCGAAATAGGATTCTTCCCTATCTGAAAAATCTCTTGCTCTCTGGAAAGTATAGCTTAATAATGGTCTTATTTTAACATTTCCGAATTTAAAATCTCCCTGAATATTCACATCCGTCCCCAAAATTTCAACATTTCCCAGATTCAGCATCGTCCACCGGAACATACTTCCGTTGGGGGCGGCGATGATTTTGTCTTCCACTTTATTGAAATACCCGTCAACTTTAGCATAAATTCTCTGGAAAACTTCGCTTTTAAATCTTTTTTGATACGTAAATCCAAAGTTATATTGATTGGTAAATTCCGGTTTTAAAGCCACATTTCCGATCATCGTATAATACAGATCATTGAAAGTCGGCATCCTGAAAATCCTTTTGTAGAAAGCTCTTACCGTAAAATCATGAGCATTGAAAGGTTTATAGCTAAGAAAAGCTGCGGGCGTCCATTCTGTTCTGTCAGGAGATTTTGAATTTTTTTCGACATCTTCTGAAACGAAAGTTCCTAAAACGCTTCCTAAAAATTTAATCCGTTTCCATTCATACGTCGTTGCAAAAGCAGCCAGTGTCGTGTATCGCGTCGGAAAAGAAAAATTAACCAAGTCTGCGTTCAGATTATTATATTGAAAATCTACACTCGCACTGATATCCCAATTCGGAGTGATGGAATACAAATTGGAGGAAGACACATACAGTTCTCTTTGTATATATTGATTCTGAATTTTTATGGACGAGACCGTATCAACATAATGGGTATAATCATAAGCAAACTTGGCTTTTAATTGAGTTTCCAGTTTTGGGAATATTTTTTTCTTAAAAGTTCCTTGTACGAAATAATTTTCATCGGCCTGTCTTTGACCTCTTCCGTCGAAACGGTTGTTCACGATCGCTGCAGGAATTCCACGATTTGATAAATATCCGTATCCTCTGACATTCCAGCTTCCATTATTGACTGTTCCGTTAAGGCTTGTTTCAAAACGTTTTGCATGAATATCAGAATCCATTCTTTTGGCAATTGTATCGTAAGCAATTTCTCCGTCGGGGTATTTTTTTGTGTAACGGTATTTGTAAACGCCATCACTCTGGATAAATTCTGAACTGAAGCTTGCTGAAATATTTTCCGAAATTTTCTGTTCTAAACGAAAAGACGGATTAAATAAATCAATGGAACTATTTTTAAATCTTACAACGAGATTTGTTTTTCTGTTTCCTTTAAAAATTGGAATTTTTGGTTGTAAATAAATAGAACCCGACGAACCAAAATCTTTTGCAGGTTGAAAAATTTCACTTTTTTGACCATTGTAGAGAGAAATTTCCTCCAGATCATCCAAAGAATATCTTCCCAAGTCCACGACTCCATTCTGGGCATTCCCGATTTGAATTCCATCATAAAAAACACCAACATGCTGACTTCCCATACTTCGGATATTGATTGTTTTTAAGCCGCCAATTCCGCCATAATCTTTAATCTGGACTCCCGAAAAATACCTCAACGCATCAGCAACCGACTGACTGTTGAGCCGTTCCAGCTCTTCACCCGACAACACCTGTGCAGGAAGAATTTCTTTAAAATTTTTCTTCTGAATATTGACAGGAATGATTGTATGTTCCTTAAGACTGTCCTTAGATTGTGAAAATATAAGCTGAGCAGCCAACACAAAAACTGTGATAGCCACCTTATGAAGTTGAGATGTAAAAAATTTTGTCACCATTAGCTCATTAAGAATAATGATGACGCTAATGGATATAAGAATACAACGACAAAGCACAGCCGTAAACTGCACAGAATCATTGATGTCCTAAGCTTTATTCCACGAAAGCGTCAAACGTTAAATCTTCTGGCAGGTCTTCTGACTTACTCCGTTTTTGAAATCCTTCCCATTAAAAACAGTGGATATAATCTTCAAAAACTTTTTTTGTGGAGCTTACAGCAGCGGGTCTGTTCCGGATTTTCACCGGATTCCCTTTTAAGCGCTTTTTATGGCTCACCAGATTTCGGCAAAGATAGAAAATAATTAAGAATAAATGATGGAAGGATAATTATTTTGGTAGAGAGCTGGAAATCAGGATTTTGAAATTACAAGCGAAAAGCAAAGAACTTCAAGCTTCCATCATCCAGCTTCCTACCTAATTTATTTTAATAATTTTTTGATGTCTTCAATTAATATTTCTCTGTCAGGATGGTATTTTCCGGTCAGTTTTGGAGATTTTCCTTCCTGATCTTCATAATTCAATCCAGAGTAATACAGAATCGGCATATTGTCTTTGTTGTATCTGCAACGGATGTTTCCGTCTTTGTCAACAAGGGCGATCATTCCGCTGTGGTTGAGACTTTCGCCTTCATCTTCTTTATCGCCAACATAGATATTAAACTGATCTGCAATTTTTCCGATATAATCTCTGTTTCCTGTCAGAAAATGCCAGTTTGGAGACTTAGCGCCGATTTTTTTAGCATGTTCTTTTAATAATTGCGGTGTGTCATTTTTAGGGTCAATGCTGATGGAAATAATGCCAAAATCCGGACTGTTGATTTCATCTTCGATCGCCCTCATATTGGTATTCATCACAGGACAAATCGTCGGGCATCTGCTGAAGAAAAACTCGACCAGATAGACTTTTCCGAGCATATCTTTATTGGTGATTTTTTTGTTGTTTTGATCGGTCAGTTCAAAATCCGGAACTTTCATGACGGTGTACAAATTCTTTTTAAAATATCCCATTCCGACACCGATTCCGACGAAAAGCAAAGCGATAATCACAATGGGAATGATCACTTTACTCTTTGTATTGTTGGTTTTTTTATTTTTGGACATATTTTTCAGGATTTTTTTTGAATTCATCTTTACAACCAGCACTGCAAAAACCGTAAGTTTTATTTTTATACACCGCTGTGTCTTTCATATCCGGTTCCGTCGGCATATGGCAGATCGGATCTTCTGCGTTGGCAAATTTTATTTTTTTTGTATTTGATTTTGAAGATGTATTTTTTTTATGCTTTACTTTAGGAGTTTCCTGAGCACAGGCCATTAATGATATAGACAGAAATGCTGTCAAAATGATTTTAGATTTCATTTTAGTTTAAATTGAAATTAATGATAGTATTGAATGAAATTGATTGACTTTTTTAAACTAATTTAATATTGAAATCATTTTAAACGTAAGGTTCGCAAAGTTTTTCGAAAACTTCATATTTATACGTTCGCAAGGGCGTTAACACTCAGCAATTGATAGCAAAGGTTATTTCAATATTAAATTCAACTAAAAAATTAGTTTAAAATAAAAATTAAGCTAAAGGTGGATGAAATATTCGGGAAGAATATTCTGAAGTATGAAAATTGATATAAGCCGAATTTGGATTTTTTATTGGAATATCAAACTGGTTTTTATCTGAAAATGAAAGGATTTCGTTGGATAAAAAGACGTCCAGTCCAGAAATTTTTATCGTTTGAGAATTGTTGGATTGTTTTTCTGTTTTTGCCAATTCTTTTTCGACGTAACATTTCCCTTTACATGTTGATTGTGGAATATTTCTGTTTTCACAAAGGTTTTTTACAATGTAATCATAATTAATCGCATAATTAACCAATGGCAAAACCGGTCGTATTGCAATCGTGAAAATAATGAATATGGAAATGAAAAACTTCAATTGATAATTCTATGGTACAAATATACTACTGAAATTGTGTATGTGGTGAATTTATGATGAAAGTCATTTTCTGGTTGATGGTTTTGGTTGATGGTTGATTGAAATAAAGGTCAGTTAAAAAAATTAACCGAGGGTTTTGTTTCCCGCTGATTTTAGGACTCTGATAATCCTTGTCAAGGTTTTAAACCTTGACAAGGATTTTTTGCATGAAAAAAACAAGAAAATCTTTTATTTTTGAATGGGTTAACACAATTTGTAAACCTCAAGCTTCCAACCTCCATCGTCCATTCTTCAAATTAAAACTTCATTTTCTGGATTCTGATAGCATTTAAAATAGCGAGTAAAGCTACACCGACATCAGCAAAAACAGCCTCCCACATGGTTGCTAAACCTCCTGCTCCGAGAATCAAAACAACAGCCTTCACTGCAAATGCGAGAATAATATTCTGCCAAACTATTTTTTTAGTTTGTTTGCCAATATTGATCGCCATTGGGATTTTGCTCGGCATATCATCCTGAATGACCACATCTGCCGTTTCAATGGTGGCATCACTTCCAAGTCCGCCCATGGCAATTCCGACATCACTTAACGCGATAACGGGAGCATCATTTACACCATCTCCGACAAAAGCGACAGTTTGATTTTTAGCTTTAATTTCTTTGACCTTATTTACTTTATCTTCGGGAAGTAAGTCTCCGTAAGCATTTTGAATTCCCAACTGATCGGCAACGTATTTTACCACAGATGTTTTGTCACCGCTCAGCATTGTGGTTTTAACTTTTAATGATTTTAATTTTTTAATTGTCAATTGTGCATCAGGCTTGATAGAATCGGCAATAGTGAGATACCCGACAAACTTTTTATCGTAAGCAACGGCAATTAAAGTATAGACAATATTTTCAGGTTTAATATCATAATTGATGTTGAATTTATCCAGCAATTTAAAATTTCCCACCAATAATTCTTTCCCATTAATAATCGCTTTTAAACCATGCCCTCCAATTTCTTCAACATTTTCCAATTGGATGGAGTGATCAATTTCTCCTACATATTCATGGATTGCGGTTGCCACGGGATGCGAGCTTTTGCTTTCTAAAGCATTAACGAATTTTAATATTTCATTCTTATCAAATTCTGATTTAAAATCTACTTCCTGCACTTTGAAAACACCTTCCGTCATGGTTCCGGTTTTATCCATTACCACGTTTTGAATATTCGCTAGAACATCCAAAAAATTACTTCCTTTAAATAAAATACCGTTTCGGCTTCCCGCTCCGATTCCACCAAAATATCCCAGCGGAATAGAAATCACCAATGCACACGGACAAGAAATTACCAGGAAAATCAAAGCTCTGTACAGCCAATCCCTGAACTGATAATCTTCAACGAAAAAGTAGGGCAACAAAGTAATTCCTACCGCCAGAAATACGACAATCGGGGTGTAAACTTTTGCAAATTTTCTAATAAAAAGTTCTGTAGGGGCCTTTTGAGCCGTTGCATTTTGAACCAGTTCGAGAATTTTACTCAATTTACTGTCTTTGTATGCTGTCGTGACCTTCACCTGACTTATTGTATTCAGATTGATCATCCCCGCTAAGACTGTTTCACCCTTTGTTTTGGTGTCGGGCTTGCTTTCACCGGTGAGTGCAGCTGTATTGAACGAAGCAGTTTCAGACAATAATTCACCATCTAAACCCAGCTTGTCTCCGGATTTTAATTGAATAATCTCACCAATATTTACTTTCTCAGCTTTTATGGTCTCTGGTTTTCCGTCCTTAATAATCGTAACCTCATCGGGACGTTGGTCGAGCAAAGATTTGATATTCCTTTTTGCCCTCGTCACCGCCATTCCCTGAAAAACCTCGCCAACAGAATAAAAAAGCATTACGGCAACACCTTCCGGATATTCTCCGATGGCAAAAGCACCGACAGTCGCGATTCCCATCAAGAAAAATTCTGAAAAAACATCGCCATGAACGATACTTTCATAAGCTTCCTTCAAAACCGGCAATCCAACCGGAATGTAAGCGATTAAATACCAAACCAGACGAATCCAGCCGGTAAACCAATCGGGTTTTATATAATAATCTAAAGCGATTCCTATTAATAATAACGCAAAAGAAATGATCGCGGGAAGAAACATCTGAAATGTCGATTTGTCCCCGATTTCATGAGAATGGTCGTGGTCATGACCTTCATGATTGTGATCGTGTTCTTTTTTCGGTTTTGTACTGCAGCATTCTTCCATAACTTAAAAATTTTAATCAAAACTAGACCTAAATCCAATGCAATGCTATTGCAAACTTTCCAGACAACTCTCACAAATTCCTTTAGCAAAAAGCCTTATCTCATCAATCCTGAAATTGGTCTGAATATTTTCAGGAAAGGAAATATCTTCTTTACAGGTCGTCTGTTTGCAGATTTTACAGTAGAAATGAAGATGCCAGTCTTTGTGCGTTTTTTCGTCGCAACCATCGTGGCAAAGCTTATATTTTGTTGTCGTATTTTCCTGAATGCTATGAACAATTCCTTTTTCTTCAAAAGTTTTCAATGTTCTATAAATAGTCGTCCGGTCTGCATTTTCAAAATGATTTTCAATCTCAGACAAAGACAAAGCCGCTTCCTGAGAGCTCAAAAAATCATACACCAAAATCCTCATGCTTGTAGGTTTGGTATTTTTATCTATTAATTTATTTTCAATATCTTTTTTCATGATTTGGAAGATTAATGTTCATGTTCTCCTGAGTTCGTCAGCTTTGCATTAATAAAAAACGCTCCTTTTGTGGCAATTTTTGCTCCTTCAGGAATAGATTTCACGGGAGTGATCGCGGTATATCCCATCTCGGAAGTTCCTTTTACAACCTCAACCCTCTCAAAGTTAGTGGTTTTTTCGTTGTGTTTTTCTTGAGTTTTCCCATCTGTATGTTCTTCTTCTTTTGGAGCAATCACAATAAAAATATAATCTTTTCCGTCTGCACTGGTTATTGCCGTATTGGGAACTGCAGGCATTAATTGATTATTTAAACTTACAACAGCAGTGGTATTCATGCCGTCAATCAACCCATTTTTGTTTCCTTTTACTTTACAGTGAATCGGAATGGTTTTGCTTTGATTTTCAAAAGCGGTTCCGATACTGTAAACTTCCGCATCATACTCTTCCACAGGATTATTCGTCAGTGTAAAATGAATTTTCTGTCCTACTTTTATCGAAGGTAAATCTTTCTCAAAAACCTGTAAATCCAGATGTAATGAGCTATTGTCGACAATTTCCGCAACAGGCGACGAAACATCGATATAACTTCCGATCTGCAGCAAAATATTACTGATCGTTCCGCTGATTGGCGCAGTTACAACCAGTCCGGATTTCAAATTCCTGTTCGAAACACTTCCCGGATTGATTCCCATCATCTGAATCTGCCTTTGAAGAGAAGCTCTTTTAGTTCGTAATGTTTTTAACTCCGCTTCAGCATTTTGTAGATTTTTTTTCGCTCCGGCGTCATTGTCAAAAAGTTCGCGCTGTCTTCTGTATTCCTGTTCGGCGAAAGTAATTCTGCTTCCTGCCGTCAGATATTCTTCCTGCAACTGGATAAATTCCGGATTGGCGATTGTAGCAATTACCTGGCCTTTTTTCACAAAATCTCCGACCTGCACATTCAATGTTTTAATGACACCACCATACAGAGAAGTCGCATTAGCCTTATTGTTATTAGGAACACTGAGCGCCCCGTTGGCTTTGATGGTAGCGGTAAGCTCCTTCATTTCGATTTGTCCGAGCGATATTCCCACGGCATTCATTTGGTCTTCTGTTAATGAAGCTGTGGTGGAGTTTTCATTTTCTGAATGCTCTTCTGTTTTCTCGTTAGCTTCTTGCGCTTTTTCACTTTTATTACAGCTTGCTAGAAAAATTGACAGAAGAATAAGTATGATGATATTTAATTTTAACTTCATTTTATTGATTAATTAAAGAGTTGATGTTGACAACGGTTTGGTTTACCTGTTGAATTGACTGTAGATATTTAAGCTCAATATCCGTAGCGGTCTGTAAAGCAAAAAGGTATTCTACATAAGAAATCTCACCAGTTTTATAGCCCAACTGAGCCGCTTTTACAATTCTTTGAGCATTAGGAACTGCCTGATTCAGATAATATTGGTATTGCTGGACATCCTGCTGATACTGATTCAACGAATTTTTTAGTTGAGCATCCAGTTGCTGCTGTTGAAACTTCGCATTGCTTTCCTCCATCTGTTTTTGCAATTCCAACGATTTAATTCTTGCTTTGGTTGCCCCAAAAGTCAGAGGAATTGCGACTCCCACGGTTACAGAATTGAACCTGTCTCCGGCTCCGAAGTATTTTTCCTGGCCGTTCAGTGTGTGAAATCCTATCAACGATTGATTTGTATATCCAATACTGAAATCCGGTAAACCTTGTGCTTTTTCAACATTTTTATTTTTTTCCAGCACTTCCATATTTTGTTTAAAAATCTGAATGGAAGGGTGATTGGCAACGGTTGCATGGTCTAAAAGATTTTCAATTTTTAAAGGTTCATAATTCTGAGAAAACGGAACAGAAATTTCTTCATCAATATTTAATAAAACCTTTAAATTTTTATAGGCATTATTCAAATACACTTTATTTTGCTGAAACAATAAATTGATTTCCCCTTTCTGAGTTTCCGCTGTATTGATTTCAATTTTTTTGATATCTCCGACTTTGAATCTTACCGTTGCAATTCTTATAAAATCACCATACAAACTGTCCAGATATTGAAGTTTGGCTTGATTATACTGCAGATATTCAATCTGATAAAAATAACTTCGAATTTGTTTGATGAGCTCATTTTCCGTTAATTGCTTTTCCAGTTTTTTACTTTTAATTTCTTCCTGAATCAATTCTTTTCTGGCTTTAAATAAAGTTGGAAACGGAATACTTTGAGAAATCGCAAACGACTGATCGAATTTCGGGCTGTTGTATTGTCCCAACTGCGCATTGAAATCCAATTTTGGAAGTTCTTTGGCGGTTGGTTTCAAGGCTTCTGATGACTGAATATTTAATTCTTTTGATTTTATTAAAGGATTATTTTTCTGCATCATCTCTATTGCTTCCTGCAAAGAAATCTCACTTGAATTTTGCGCTTCAACATTTTGACTTAAACATAAAAAGCCTATTAAAACAACGATTGTTAAAGGTTTTCCGGAAAATTTATTTTTTAAATTAATTTTAGAATTAAAAATAATATACAACATTGGCAATACAAATAATGTAAGGAAAGTCGCCGAAATCAAACCACCGATAACTACCGTTGCCAAAGGTTTCTGAACCTCCGCACCGGCGCTTGTGCTCACTGCCATCGGTAAAAACCCGAAAGACGCCACTGTTGCAGTCATTAAAACCGGTCGAAGCCTGGTTTTTGTTCCTTCAATCACTCTTTTCAACACATCGGAAATGCCTTCTTTTTCCAATTGGTTAAAAGTTCCGATTAATACAATTCCGTTCAGCACCGCAACTCCGAACAATGCGATGAATCCTACTCCCGCACTGATACTGAAGGGCATTCCTCTCAATAAAAGCGCAAAAATTCCACCAATTGCGCTCATTGGAATCGCAGTGAATATTAAAGCAGCCTGTTTAAACGAATGAAAGGTAAAATACAGCAACATAAAAATCAACAAAAGCGATACAGGAACTGCGATCGTCAACCGCTGACTGGCTTCTTTTAAATTTTCAAACTGTCCGCCATAAGTAAAATAATACCCGGATGGAAGTTTTACTTCTTTTTCCAATTTTTGCTGAATATCTTTCACTACGCTTTCAATATCTCTGCCTTTCACATTAAAACCGATCACGATCCTGCGTTTTCCTGCTTCACGGCTGATTTGAGCGGGGCCTAGTTTATATTCAATATTAGCAATTTGTGACAACGGCACCTGAGTTCCCGTTTTGGTAGGAATGATCAGATTGCTTACATCATCAATATCTGTTCTATACACACTGTCAAGCCTTACCACTAAGTCAAAGCGCCTTTCATTTTCAAAAATCTGTCCTGCTGTTTTCCCGGCAAAAGCTGTGCTCAGGACATCATTCACATCTTCTACATTCAAACCGTAATTGGCAATTCTTGTTCGATCGTAGGTTACATTGATTTGGGGTAATCCGCCGACCCTCTCAACCTGTGGAGAAGTTGCACCTTCAACATTTTGAATCACTTTGCTTACTTTATCGGCATATACAGACAACGAATCCATATTTTCACCAAAAATTTTCACGGCTACATCCTGCCGGATTCCTGTCATTAATTCATTAAACCTCATCTGGATCGGCTGATTGGCTTCAAAAAAAACTCCGGGAATTATCTCCAGTTTTTCCAGCATTTCTTCGGATAATTCCGTGTAAGATTTTTTAGATTTCCATTCGTTTTGAGGTTTTAAAACAATAATTAAATCCGATGCTTCCGGCGGCATTGGGTCAGTAGGAACTTCCGCAGAACCTGTTTTTCCAACGACCATTTTCACCTCATCAAACTGTTTAATAATCCTGGAAGCCTGCATCGAAGTTTCAATACTTTGGCTTAATGAGCTTCCCTGCGGTAAAATACAGTGGAATGCGAAATCCCCCTCCTGCAGCTGAGGAATAAATTCACCACCCATTCTAGTGAAAATTAATACTGAAATCGAGAATAAAATAACGGTAATTCCGACAATGAAATATTTAATTGTAATGGCTTTCTGCAATAACGGCTGATATATTTTCTGAAGCCTGTTCATCAATTTATCTGAAAAATTTTCTTTATGCGAAATCTTTTTAGAAAGAAAAAGCGCACACATCATCGGAATGTAAGTCAGGGAAAGTATCAATGCTCCGAGAATGGCAAAACCTACTGTTTTAGCCATAGGAGAAAACATTTTACCTTCGATTCCAGCTAATGTAAGAATCGGAATGTAGACAATTAAAATAATAATTTCGCCAAATGCCGCACTCCCCCGGATTTTTGAAGCCGATAAGAAGACTTCTTCGTCCATTTCACTTTGTGTAAGCTTCTGTATTGATTTTCTTAAGCCTAAATGATGCAAAGTTGCTTCCACAATAATAACGGCTCCGTCGACAATTAATCCAAAATCGATGGCTCCGAGACTCATTAAATTGGCACTCACTCCAAAAACATTCATCATTCCTAAGGCAAATAAAAGCGATAAAGGAATTGCTGACGCCACGATGAGACCTGCTCTGAAATTACCTAGAAATAAGACTAAAACGAAGATAACGATCAGCGCTCCTTCAATTAAATTCTTCTCCACCGTTCCAATGGCGCGATCGACCAAATCTGTTCTGTCTAAAAACGCTTCAATGACAATATCTTCGGGAAGAGATTTCTGAATGGTCGGGATTTTTTCTTTGATTCTATTGACAACATCGTTGCTGTTGGCTCCTTTTAGCATCATTACCACTCCACCCACCGCATCGGTTTGTCCGTTGTACGTCATGGCTCCGTATCGCGTTGCATGCCCAAAACGGACGTCAGCGACATCTTTAATAAAAATCGGAACAACTCCGCTATTTTTTACCGCAATATTTTTCACATCTTCCAGGGAAGTCGCCAAGCCAATTCCACGAATGAAATAGGCATTCGGTTTTTTATCTATGTAAGCTCCACCTGTATTCTGATTGTTTTTTTCGAGCGCTAAAAAAATATCGGAAACACTCACTCCCATTGCTTTCAGCCGGTCAGGATTTACGGCAACTTCGTATTGTTTCAGCTCTCCTCCAAAGCTATTGACCTCAGCAACGCCTTCTGTTCCGTTTAATTGTCTTGCGACAATCCAGTCCTGCATGGTGCGGAGATCTTTCGCATTGTATTTTTTTTCGCTCCCTTTTTTAGGGTGTAAAATATATTGATAAACTTCTCCAAGACCTGTACTGACAGGTGCTAATTCCGGAGTTCCGATTCCTTTCGGGATATTTTCTTCGGCTTGTTTTAATCTTTCATTGATTAACTGGCGGGCAAAATAAACATCAACTTTATCTTTGAAAACTACCGTAATCACTGACAATCCGAAGCGTGAAATGCTCCTTGTTTCTTCAATATCCGGAACGGTGGCGATACTTTGCTCGATGGGAAAAGTTACCAGCTGCTCCACTTCCTGTCCGGCTAATGTCGGGCAAACTGTGATAATCTGTACCTGATTGTTGGTGATATCAGGAACCGCATCAATGGAGAGTTTCGTGGCACTCCAGACTCCCCAAATGATAAGCAACAAAGTCATTATACCGATAACGATTTTGTTTTTAATACTGAATTTTATGATTTTATCTAACAAATTGAGATTTAATTTGTGATTGTCTGTCTTCATTTTTTAACGCAAAGGCGCTAAGTTTTTTTGACAACTAGCTGTTTTTAAGCTCGCAAAGGTGTTTCACTTAGCAAAGATGCAAAGACAGACAATCTGTTAATTTTAATTGAGAATATTTTACATTTCTTGTTTGAATAGGAATTAATTCCCTCTAACGTTGAAATGCAAAAATATCATGAAGACCTCTGCAACGGTATTGCAAAGTTTCATAGAATATTTAAAATCAATAATTAAATCTTAGGAGGCTGCCAGATGTGGTCGTAAACCTGGTAGGCAAAATTGTTCTTCTGGAAAAGAATTTTTTTTGAAAAATAAAATTGAATCTGTTCGGGGAATGCAATTAAAGGCTCTATTTTAAAAGCCGTAACTGTAATCTGACAGCAATTGCAAATACAAAGCGGCGAGCAGATATCTCCTTTATCTTTAGAATGAGATTCTTCAATATTGGAAAACTGTTCTGTTTTTGATGAACCCGACTGTTGATGCACGTCATTGCAAGGCATTACAGTTAATACCATGAAATATAGCGCTAAAATGAATCTGAACAGGCTCATATTGACAAAGATAAATATTTTTGTGAAACCGTTCCGGATATTATAGAATTTTAACTTAAAACAAAAAAGCCACCGCAAAAGCGGTGACTCCCCATGAGAAATTTAAAAAACTATCACTATAAATTCGGGTTATTCTCCACCTCCTTCTGCGGAATCGAGAACAAATAATATCTGCTGTTCGCTACAAAAGCCGACTGATCCGGGAAAGCAAAAATAGTGTGCCCTCTTCCGTTAACGTTTTTCACAATACCATCCGGAGTCGTAATCTGCACCTGAATCGGTTGTCCGTTTGCATTGGTGTAAGGCTTTCTTACGACCGTTCCCTGCGTTCGGATGATATCTGATAACGAAAATCCTTCCCCGAACAATTCCTTTCTTCTTTCAATTAAAACTTCTTTAATCACATCATTTTGGGCTAAAGAACCTGAATATTGATTGGCATTTCTTGCAGATTTCAATTGATTTAAAACCGTTACCGCATTTGTAATATTCCCATTTCTGGCTTCCGCTTCGGCTTCGATTAAATACATTTCCGCAGCTCTCATGTAAACGATATCGGCAATTAAATTGGCCTTAAATTTAAACTTAGCATATCTCAAAAGCCCTTCCCTTCCTGGGTTTCCATCCCATGAAAACAGGGAATAACGGATATCATTGGTATCAAACAAATCTTTGAAATAAGGATCTGCCATGAAGCTGTAATAATAACTTCCCGAAGACGAAACATCCAAAAAGTGGAAGGCATAGCTTTCACCCGACTGTTCCTGCGTTTGTCCGTGCCCCCAAATCCATTCTCCGTTGCTGATATCGTTGAAACCTTCTTTGTATTTTTCAGCGGTCATTAAAGCATAGCCGTTTCTTGCAATTTTTGCGGAAACGATAGCTTTTGTCCAGTCTCCTGTATTCAAATAAACTCTTGCTAATAAACCGTTTACAACCGATCTGTCGATTTTATCTTTATTATTTCTTGAATAATTTTGAAGTAAATTGTCTGCATCTGTCAGATCACTTTTAATTAAAGTATAAATTTCTTCAAGACTTGCCTTTTTCTTTCCAACTGAGCTTGTCGTGGTTGGTTCTGTGTAAATCGGGGCCGTCAATGCATCTTTATCTTTCAAATAACTGAACTGGTAAAAACTCGCCAGATTAAAATAACAAAATGCTCTCAAAGCTTTTGCCTGACCTTTCACCTGATTTTTTTTCTCCTGACTTCCTTCAACACTATCAATTCTTGCCAACACATTATTCATGTTATTAATGGTAGAATACAGCAGGCTCCAGATGAAAAGTGGCCGGCTTCCCGTGTTATTCACCAAATCTGTAAAGGCGTAAGCTCCCGGAAAACCATATTTATTGGTCAAAACCGCCACGTCACTTCCCATTGCATCGCTTGTTCTCAACACCGTTGAATATCCGATGTTTGCGTAAGTTGTTCCGTCATCATTAAATTTAGCCCACGTTCCGTTGATTACTGTTTCCGCACTTTCAGCTGTTTTAAAAACTTCCGCTTCGTTTGCCTGGTTGGTCGGAGCAGTTTCCAGATCATTTTCACAACTGATTAAAGACAATGCTGTGATGAATGCAAAAGATAAATATTTTAATTTTTTCATTGTTTTAAATTTAAATGTTAAAGAGTTGCCTGTAAACCGAAAGTGATCGTTCTCATCGCAGGATATCTGTAATAGGTTGTTCCGTCCAATGTTTGTTCCGGATCCATTCCTTTATGTTTATAGAAGGTTAAAAGGTTTTCAGCCTGAACATAAATTCTAAACTTTTTTAATCCAATTTTTTCAAAATAATCTGATGGAAGCGTGTAACCCAAGCTCACATTTTTCACCCTTGCATACGTCCCGGAATATAAAAATCTTGAGGATGTTGAAGTCCAGTTATTGGTTGTTGTACTTAATTTTGGAACGTCTGTATTTGTATTTTCAGGCGTCCATCTGTTTAGCATTTCTGCGCTCCAGGCACGTCCTGCCGAACTTCCGTTATGCATGATCATCGTGTAATCGGTATCTAAAATTTTTCCACCGATTGCAAATGATACTAAGGTTGAAAAATCAAAGTTTTTATACGCCAAACTTGTCGTCAAGCCTCCCATCACTTTTGGAAGCGATGAACCCTGCAGCGTTTTTGTGGCTTTTGCATACTCTGAAGTCGTCCCTTCTACTGTATTTCCGTTGGCATCGGTTGTAATGGTTTTCCAAAGCGGATTTCCGTTGCTTGGATCTACCCCAACCCACTCAGGAATGAAGAAATCATAGATCGAACCGCCGACCTGTAATAGTTTTGTTCCGCTTACAATTGAACCTTTCGGAAGTTTGGTAATTTCATTTTTTAAGGTGCTTAAATTAACATCCACATTCCATTCAAAATCTTTTGTTTTAATGGGTGTTGTAAATAACGAAAACTCAAACCCCGTGTTTTTTAATTCACCAATGTTGGCCTGAAAACCACTAAAACCAAGCGACGGAGCCAAAGGCATATCAAACAGAAGATCTTTGCTCTGACGTTGGAAATATTCTATATTCCCTTTAATTCTGTTTTTTAAAATCGCAAATTCAAGACCGACGTTTAAGTTTAAATTGGTTTCCCATTTCAAATCGGGAGTGGGTAATTTACTGGCAACCGTTCCGCCTTCACCCAAATTATTGTAAAAAGCATACAAACTTTGATAAGCATAATACGTGCTCAATTTATCATTTCCCTGCCCTCCGTAACTTGCACGAAGCGTCAGTTGATTGAAAAAATTTAAACTTTTAATAAAATCTTCATTCGATGCTTTCCAGGAACCACCAACAGACCAGAACGTTCCCCATCTGTTTTCCGGAGAAAATCTTGATGAACCGTCTGCTCTTACCGATCCCGAAACGAAATATTTGTTCTGATAATCGTATTCTGCTTTTCCTAAGAAACTTAATAATCCCAATTTGTCACTGTTTCCGCTGAAACCACCTAGTAAAGCTGCGGCATCAGGCTCATAATAATACGGCAGCGAAAACTGGCTTCTGCTTCCTGAAATGGTCTGATATTCATAATGATAAAACTCCTGACCACCCAAAATATTGATGTGGTGCTGTCCGAATTTTTTATCGTAGGTTAAAATATTACTTGTCGTGTAAGACAGCGTTCTCGAATTGGTTTTCGTAACCGAACCTCCGATTTCAGCACCTTCACCCAACAATGGGTTGGTGTAATAATGACCGTTATAATTCACTAAATCAACAGAGAAACTTGTTTTAAATTTTAATTCCGGCAAGAAAGTAAATTCTGCAAAACCTTTTCCTGAAAAGTTATCTTCTCTGTTTTCATTTTTATCTAAAGGCAATGTTGCTGCGGCATTTTCATTCTGTAAAGCGCTTGTAGGTCTGTATTTTCCGAAATCGTAGATGTAATTTCCGTTGGCATCCAATTTATAGCTTCCATCAGAATTTCTTTCGTAATAAGGATAAAAAGACGGAATGACTCTCGCTGCATTAATCACGTTATCTGTTCTCGAATCCGATGAAGGCGGTGCTTCCTGAAGGCTATTCGTGTAAGCTAAATTTGCTCCGACATTCAACCATTTTTTGACTTCTGAATTGATTTTCAATCTCGTGCTGTATTTTCTGAAACCTGATTCTATCGCGATTCCTTTGTCATCCAAATACCCTAAGGAAAAATAATAATTGCTTTTTTCATTTCCTCCACTGAAATCCAGATCGACCTGATTTCTTGATGCTACCCGCTGTAAAATATCTTTCCAGTTGTCATTCCATAAAGGAGTTGCGCCCGGCAAAAGTTTTCCGTCTGTTCCGACCGGTTTTGCATAATTGGTTCCGTATGGATTGATTCCCAAAGCGTTTACCAAATTATCCGTTGCCATTTGCGCCGCCTGCTGAGAAGAAATCTGGCCGGATTTATACCCATTTCTCAACGCTTCCCAATACAATTCGTAGTATTGATCTGTGCTTACCTGTTCATAATCCTTCACCGCTCTGCTTGAGAAACCCTGGCTTATATTGAAGTTTACTCTCGCCTCACCTTTTTTACCGGATTTTGTGGTAACGATGATCACACCATTTGCACCTCTGGAACCGTATAATGAGCTTGCCGTGGCATCTTTCAGAACACTGATCGATTCGATATCGTTGGGACTGATCGAGTTGATGTTTCCGTCGAAAGGAATTCCGTCTACTACAAATAATGGATTGCTCGATGCGCTGACAGAACCAATTCCACGAATCCTGATGGATGCTGTAGACCCCGGCTGTCCAGAAGAACTCACCGCCTGAAGTCCCGGAACCTGACCTTCCAATGCTTTTGTAATGTTGGTTACCGGTCTGTTGTTGATTTTCTCACTCGAAATTGTTGCTACCGAACCTGTATAACTTGTTTTTTTAGCTTTTCCGTAGGCAACTACTACGACTTCATCAATTTCTCTTTCCTGAAGTGTATCTTTTTTAGTTTCCTGTCCGTTCACCTGAGCAATTCCTAAGAAAAATGCAGCGACTGGCGGAATCCAATTTTTAGAATTAATTAAATTTTTGTTAACCATAATCAATTTCATTTATCAAATATTAAAAATTAACCCTTTGCAGAAAAGACAGCAAAGGGCATCGATAAATACGATTAACCAAATGCTTATTTTTCCTTTAAAGGCTGAATGTAACACCTTGCTTTCCGCAGGTTGTTAAGATTTCACAGGGTCAGTTCCCTCCATCTTTCTTTATAAGCCGATCGAAATATGGGTGCAAATCTAAAAACAATTAGTCTATAAAACAAGTAGACTTTTAAAATTTTAAATATAATTTTTTAAAAATTAAGTTAATTTTATTTTAAAATCCAATAAAATAAACAGTTACGGATAAATGTTAAATTTTCAAATATGAGAAATATCATTAAAAATAATGTAATGAGGAAATTTTAATTTAGATACAACGAGCGCAAGGTATAATTCAATTTGTGTTTATATTTTTTTGTTCGCAAAGGCACTTTGTTCAGCAAATGATAGCATAAATTTTAACCGGATGAAACACCGTTGCGAACGAAAAAAAATTTGCGATATACATCAAATCTTTGCTTACACGGCGATTAGAAAAATTCTTTCTATTTTCTTAAAAGGAATTCAATATAATAAAGAGTTCTCGATACATTTTTCTACATTTCATTACGAAAAACACTCGAACTGACGTAGGATAATTCAAAAAACTTTTTAATTTTATAGAATGAAAGTTTTAATAGTAAACGGCCCCAATCTGAACTTGTTAGGCACAAGAGAACCAGAAATTTACGGAACAACTTCAATGGAAGATTATTTAGAAAATTTAAGATCTGAATTTCCTTCGCATGAACTGAAATATTATCAATCCAATATTGAAGGGGAAATTATCAACAAGCTTCAAGAAGATGATTTTGATGCTTTGATCATTAATCCGGGAGCTTTTACGCATTATTCTTATGCAATTGCAGATTGTTTAAAGAATATCCAGAAGCAAAAAGTGGAGGTTCACATTAGTAATATTTATAAAAGAGAAGAATTTCGTCAGAAATCTGTGACAGCGGCGAATACGGATGCGGTTTTGTCCGGATTTGGAATGGATGGGTATCGATTGGCGATTTTGAGTTTGAAATCTTAACTTTATTTCCCTCAGATTATGCAGATTTACACAGATGTTTGTGCATATTTTGAACGTAAAAATTTTCAAATCAACTTAAAATTTATTTAAAAACATATGCTTCGAGAACCTCAGCATGACATCGCTAAAAATATGCTGTTAGAAGTAAACAGTTAGTATTAGGAATGCCATGCTGAGCCTGTCGAAGCATTTAAAAGATATTTCATAAAAAATCCTCATCAATTGATGAGGATTTCTATTTTTAGTTTGTTGTCTGCTGTTGCAATTGAGGTCCGCAGGCGATAAGTTTTTTGCCTTCTTCCGTATTACAATACTGATCAAAGTTTTTGATGTATTTTGCAGCAAGATCTTTTGCTTTTTCTTCCCATTCAGAAACATCTGAATACGTATTTCTAGGATCTAAAATTCCTTCAGAAACATTTGGTAATGTTGTAGGAACTTCAAGATTCATGATCGGAATTCTTGTTTTTGGAGCATCTTCAATAGAACCGTCGATGATTGCATCGATAATTGCTCTTGTATCTTTCAAAGAAATTCTCTTTCCTGTACCGTTCCAACCTGTGTTTACCAAATACGCTTTTGCACCGTGTTCTTTCATTTTTCCGATCAATGTTTTAGAGTACATTGTTGGGTGTAATGTTAAGAAAGCTTCACCAAATGCAGGTGAGAACGATGGTTCTGGTTCTGTGATTCCTCTTTCAGTTCCTGCTAATTTCGAAGTATATCCACAAAGGAAATGATATTGAGCCTGGTTTTCATCCAAAATAGAAACCGGAGGTAATACTCCGAACGCATCTGCAGAAAGGTAAACAATCTTCTTCGCGTGTCCCGCTTTTGAAGGCAAAACGATTTTGTTTATATGATAAATCGGATAAGAAACTCTTGTGTTTTCTGTGATAGATCCGTCAGTATAATCAGCAATTCCGTTATTTACCACAACGTTTTCAAGAAGTGCATCTCTTTTGATCGCTCTGAAAATATCTGGTTCTTTTTCTGCAGAAAGGTCGATTACTTTTGCATAGCAACCCCCTTCATAGTTGAATACACCATTGTTGTCCCAACCATGCTCGTCATCACCGATCAAATATCTTTTCGGGTCAGCTGATAAAGTCGTTTTTCCTGTTCCCGAAAGACCGAAGAAAAGAGCAACATCCCCTTCTTCTCCTACGTTTGCAGAACAGTGCATAGAAGCCATCCCTTTCAATGGAAGATAGTAGTTCATCATTGCGAACATTCCTTTTTTCATTTCTCCACCATACCAAGTTCCTCCGATGATCTGTAGTTTTTCTGTAAGGTTGAACATGACGAAGTTTTCAGAATTCAATCCTTGAGCTTCCCAATTCGGGTTTGTTGTTTTAGAACCATTCATTACAACAAAATCCGGCTCTCCGAAGTTTTCCAATTCATAGTGAGAAGGGCGGATGAACATATTCGTAACGAAATGTGCCTGCCACGCCACCTCAACGATGAACCTTACTTTCAGTCTTGTATCTGCGTTTGTTCCGCAGAAAGCATCTACTACATAGATTTTTTTTGCTGTAGCAAGTTGGTTCAGCACTAATTCTTTACAAGACTGGAAAATTTCCGGAGTTGTAGGCAAATTTACTTTACCATCCCAGAAAATTGTGTCTTTTGTAACATCATCCTTTACAATGTATCTATCTTTAGGTGAACGACCTGTGAAAATTCCTGTTTTTACTGATACTGCACCAGATTCCGTAAGCTCAGCTTTTTCAAAGCCCTGATTTTCAGGAGAAACCTCCGCCTGATACAATTCTTCGTATGAAGGATTATAAACGACTTCGTAATTTCCTTTAATCCCTAATTTTTCTAAATCCTGGATGATTTTAGCGTGTTTCATTTTACTTATATTTTCTATTTCTTTTTTGCGGTTCAACAAAATTAATATTAATTAATTGTTAAAGGTGGTTTAAATATAATGATATAAGTCAGAATGGCAAATAAAAAAAGAACTTTGTAAAATATTGATTACAAATTAATTATATCAGACCAATTAAAAATTGTAGTAAAACCTTTTCCCCAAAAATAGTCCCTAAAGCCGTCAAATTTTGAGCTCATGACAAAATCTCCACCCCAAGCTCCTAAACTTTTAACAAAAACAGGGCAATCGGCGAAAAATCTAGCCTTAACTGTGGGAATTTCAAGAAAATTTGATATTTTTTGCTCATGAATTAACATTAGTTCGGAAAAATTTTCCAATTCGTTACATACTAAAATATTTCTTGTAAGATTCGAAAATTCGTCGACCAGTTTTTGAGACTTATTTTTTGACCTGTAAAAATTGATTCCTTCACGGCTGTCCTGCTTCTGATTTAAATGAATAAAAATCAGCTCATTTTTAAAAGAAGGATTAAAATTTACCCTTTCATATCTGATTTCCGGTTTACTTTGAAAAAGGACGGCAGATTTCTCTTTTGCCACGGCAATATCATAGCCGCTGCCTCCCAAACTGATGGAATTTAAATGAAAAGGATCGATTTCAGCCCATTCTGCAAGGTTGTTCATTAATGTAGAACTGCTTCCGAGCCCGTAATCTGCAGGAAACTGAAGGTTGGTCGTAAGATGATAAGTAAAATTATTTTTGAATTTAATCGTAGAAAGTGACTGAACGTTTTTTAGTGTTTTTAAAATAAATTCAGCACTTGAAGGAATATTGGTTTCTAAAATCTGCCAGTTTTTGTAATCGATGACAGCTTTTAGCCATAATTTGTTTTGATGATAAGCTTCCCAGAAGATCAGGGACTTTTCATCGTCTTTTTCTTCAAAAGAAAACTCTTGTCCCAGCTTGGTAGGTACCGCTAAGACAAGAGCTCCGTCCATTGCGAAATATTCTGAAGTAAGCATCAGCTTTCCCGGTGAAAATATCTCGCCCATGATGTTTTTATTAGATTAGATTGCAGAAGCAACGTCTACAGAAGAATCAATTTTCTTGATCAATCCCTGTAACGTCTTTCCAGGTCCAACTTCTACGAAGTTCGTTGCACCGTCTTTAATCATATTCTGAACCGACTGCGTCCATTTTACAGGACCTGTTAACTGCGCAATCAGGTTTTTCTTAATTTCGTCAGGATCAGAAATTGCAGTAGTCGTAATGTTCTGATACACCGGAATTGTTGCTTTTCTGAATTTCGTCTGTTCGATCGCAGCAGCCAATCTCTCTTGTGCAGGCTGCATCAATGGGGAATGGAACGCCCCGTTTACAGGCAATAATAAAGCTCTTTTTGCTCCGGCTTCTTTTAATTTTATGCAAGCTTCCTCAACAGCAGTTGTTTCACCTGAAATTACCAATTGTCCGGGACAGTTGTAATTGGCAGGAACCACAATTCCGCTGATCTGTGCACAGATTTCTTCAACTTTAGCATCTTCTAATCCTAAAATCGCTGCCATAGAACTTGGGTTGGCATCACAAGCCGCCTGCATTGCTTTTGCTCTTTCGGAAACCAGTTTCAGACCGTCATCAAAAGACAAAACGCCGTTGGCCACCAATGCTGAAAATTCTCCTAAAGAATGTCCTGCAACCATCTCGGCTCCAAGACCGTTTACTGCTTTCAACGCAGCTACTGAATGTATAAAAATTGAAGGTTGAGTAACCTCTGTTTTCTTCAGATCTTCATCCGTTCCGTTGAACATAACCGAAAGGATATCGAACCCTAAAATTTCGTTGGCAGATTCCATCAGATCCTTAATGTCTTTTCTAGAATCGTACAATTCTTTTCCCATCCCTACGAACTGAGAACCCTGCCCTGGAAATACAAGTGCTTTCATGTATTAATTTAAAATATTTTGCAAATATAAATATAATGTTAACAATATTCTTTAAACTGACTCAAATCATTTATGGAACCAATCTAATAACTCTATAACCTGTATTTACATAAGCTCCGTTTGCTTTAGATTTTACAAACTCAAATTTAGTTGCCAACTGAGTCTGAACTTTATTCATTTGTTTAAAAATCTCTCCTTTTTTGTTCTCCCTGGTCAGCATGTCATTTACCACATCAAAACCTACGATCGCATATCTTGGAGGAGTTTTACAATATTTACTTTTATAGTCTGCAAGAATTTCTTTCTCGAAACTTCCTTCTGTATTGATCTTTCTGTCCATTAGATAAACCAGATTTGCCTGGCTGAGATCATCTACTTTTTTCTCAAAAACAGGAACATAATGCATACTGAAAGCCTTTACTCCCTGTACTTCTTTTGACAGCGCAATCACTTTATTGGCAAATGCTTCGCCTATTGCATCGTTGTCGCTTGCCAATATTGCAATGACCGGAGCAGACTGACCCGTCATCATATTTTGATCAAGCTTAATATCTGCCGGAGAATCCACGATCACTACGCTTGGATTTTTAATTATCTTTTCAAGGCCTGCTTTGATGTAGCCTGCATTTTCTTTTTTAGAATCTGCTACGATGTAGATTTTCTGATCAGAATAAGCAGCTTTTACTTCCTCTACAATCTTGTCTGCATAGGTGTTATCGCTGGTTTCAACAATAATCAGGTTGCTGTAATTGTACAATTCCGGAGAGTTTGCAAAAGGCGCCACAATCGGAATTTTCTGATTTTTAGTAAAGTTCAGCACATCTACCACATTAGACTTGAAAAATGGCCCGATGATCAAATCTGTATTATCAGGATTTATCTGTGTCAATGAATTCTGGAATGAAGCTTCATTTCCGGAATCCACGATTTTAATATCTAATTTTTGTCCGTTTCTCGCATTTCTTTCAATCGCGAGCTTTGCACCGGTAAGGAAATCCAACGCCATAGTTCTGTACTGCGTTTCGTTTGTACTGTATCCGAAAGGCAGCATTAAAACAACGCTTAATGCATCTCCACTTTTCTTGACGTAAGCAGGATCAAGTTTTTTAATTTTTAAAACCATCCCTGTTTTCAAACCGTGAGATAAATCCGGGTTTAAAGCAATTAATTCATCAATCGTGATCCCGAATTTATTGACAATGGAGAAAACCGTATCACCTTGCTGAACGGTATATGTTACATAATCATCTCCTGCCACAACGTTCGTAGAAGCAGACGATTTTTCATTTCCGGAATCCATTTTTTCTTTTGAATTAACAACAGATTCGGAAACGGTATTTTTATTTGATTTTTTAACTGAAATTTTTTCACCAGGTTTCAGTCCTTTATCTTCCAATCCAGGATTTAAAGCAAAAAGTTCCTCTTTGGTGATGTCGAATTGTTTTGAAATTCTGTAATAATTATCTTTTGCCTGAACGATATATTCTCCTTCAGAAACAGTTGCTGCAACCGGTGTCTCAATTGCCGTTTCTACAGGTTTTACAGTTGTAGTAGATGCTACAACGGTCTGCTGCTGATCGCCTCCATATTTTTTAATGCTTTCAAGAGGTAATGTAATCTCGTCTCCGATTTTCATGTGAGAATCCAATTCAGGATTCAACTTTCTAAGATCTGATTCTGAGATTCTGTATTGTTTTGTAATTCCGTAAATCGTTTGTTTTGGCTGAAGAACAATTTTTCCAACCTGGGAATTGTTTACCGGTTTTGTTGAAACAGCAGCTTTTGGAACCGATGCGGAAGTTTTGTCATTTTTCACTGTCAAAACATCACCAACAGCCAGTTTGCCGTCTTTCACCTTTGGGTTGAGTTTCAGCAATTCATCTACAGTCAGTCCGTATTTTTTAGCAATATTATAAGGTGTATCACCTTTTACAACGGTGTGCGATTTCTGAGCAGACACGCCCAAAACCATACATAAACTGGATAGAATAAAAAACCTTTTTATCATATTCGATAATTATATTTACAAAAATACTTCTTTAAAATTAAATGGCAACTATTATTAGTTTTGACTCTGTAATTTCCATTTCTTCTAAACAAGTTTCGAGCCATGAATATCCATAATCTGCAAAAAATACGCTAAAATTATAAACCCTTTCCTGCCAAGTCTTAGAAGGATGTACATCTAAAAACAAATTTTCTAGTCTTTCTAACAATTCGCTCTGTTTTATTTTTTCTGCATGAAGGAGACGTTTTTTCATTCTTTTGAAAGACTTCAACTGTCTTACTTCTTCTGCTTTTACCATATTTCCAAAAGATTTTTCCGTGGTTTCGGCAGCTGTTTTCAGTTCAGAGAAATTATTAATTAAAAGATTTTCTTTTTCCTCCAAAAGATTAAAAATGGTATTATCTTCTAATATTTTAGCATTGGTGATTGTCGTAAAGTTTTGGAAAAAATCTTCAATGTTAAGGTTTAATTTATCAATTTTTCCTATCGTTTTTTCCTTTAAAAACAACATTGAATTTCTGGGAATCAGGATCGGAAAAGGAATATTGATTTTAGAAAAATAATCTTTCAGCTCCAGCCAATACATGATTTCTGCGTTGCCTCCGATGTAAGCCAGATTCGGCAAAACCGTTTCCTGATACACAGGGCGCATCAAAGCATTCGGACTGAATTTTTCAGGATGATTTTCCAATTCATGCAAAATTTCTTCCTGAGTAAACTGAATATTTTTGTCTACAATAATGTAATTTTTCCCATCAAAATCAATTCGGTCTCTCGTTTCCGACAAATAAAATAAATTGATCTCACGCGGATTTACCTGAACTTTTCCGTATTTCTTGGTCAGAAAATCTACTTTCTCTTTAGAATTTTCTTGCAGACTGTAATTTAAAAGTTCATCTTTAAAAGTTTCTTTAATCTGATTTTTAAGCTCTTTCGAATCTCCATCCAAAATCAGCAAACCAAATTCGGAAAACAATCTATTGACTAATGTTTTAATAGCATCCGTCAATGTATTTCCAGCTTTATAAGCTTCTTTAACCATTAAAATCAGCTCCGTTCCGAAAACAAAATCTTTAAACTCTTTTTCAAACTCAGAGATGAAAAAAGTATCATTTATCTGGATTCTACCAACGGCTCCCCCTGACTTTTCATTAATTTCGTAATAATTATTTTCGGTCTTAAAATGATTGATCTCGGCAAAATCATGATCTTCCGACGCCATCCAATACACCGGAACAAAATTGAAATCCGGAAAATTATCCTTTAAATAAGTACACGTTTTAATCGTCTGTAAAATTTTATAGACAAAAAAAACAGGACCCGAGAACAAATTCAGCTGGTGACCTGTTGTAATGGTAAACGTATTGGGAAGCCTCAGATTTTCTATATTTTCCTTTTGCCCGGAAGAAAGTTTAAGACCCGAAAGCTGGCTTTCAAAAGTATCCGCCAAAATATTCCTCTGCCCTGAAGTGAAAGAATTTTGCTTTACATGAATCTGTTTTCTAAAATGCTCTAAAGAAAATGTGCTTTCTTCAAATCCCTCAATGTTGTGATTCAAAAAATCCTTAATTAATTGAGGAATGCTTTCTATACCGTGAAATGAAATTTTATTAATTGTTTTCAACTTTGGTTAAAAATTTTAGTTGAACAAATACCACACAATTCCAATATTTAATCTAAAATCATAGACCGGATAACTTGGAAATGCGTAAGCTTTATTATGTGAAAGAACAGTTCCGATCTGCTGTCCTTCGATGAAGAAGAACATTTTTTTAACCTTCATATTAAAATAAAGATCAATCATCGGCTGTCCGCCAATAGAAAATGAATTGGCATTTGGTAAAATATATTCGTTAAGAATCGGGAAATATTCTCTCGAAGCGAACTTTGAGAAATAATACACCTTTATCCCCGCCTGAATTTCGGCAGCATTTTTAAACGCTTTAGACTGATAGAAGATATTCGCACGACCGATAAAATCCGGCATCGGAAGAAGATCTTTGTTCGTGAGTACATTCTGGAACTGTAATCTTGTATTCAAATGAAAATTCCCATAACTGAATGTCGCGTCACCTCCGATTTGAGAAATATTGACTGAACTATCGCTTTGTCTCGGCATTGCCATCGCATCAAAATACGTATAATTGTCGATTCTGAAATAATTGGCAAATAACTCTGTTTTGAACCATTTTAAGTTGATGCTTCCTCCAATTTCTGTAATTGCCTGGTTCTTGGCATTTTGAAGATAATAGTTGAAATTGGTATAATTTGAAGTATTAATCAGGTAATTGAAAGACGGATAAACGCTTTGAAAATTCACTTTAGCATTTACAAAATAATCTTTGATGGGCTCGAATTTCAAATTGTTTGTTGTTTTTAAATAGGTTCCAAATTCGCTTCCGTTTGAAAATTCCAAGAATGAGTTTACCTGAACTTTATCAAAAAGTTTAATCTGTAGATTTCCCACCGCTCCGATTCTGTTTTCCTTAATTTCTGCAGGAATTGTAAGGTTCGGAACTGCAACTTCAGTCGCCCCGAATTTTAACATTTGATAACGAACTCCCGCGTCCAGTTTGAACTTTTCATTGTCCCAAACCAAACTTACGGTATTGCTAAAATTATCGGAATATTTTTTGGTTGGAAGTGCCGACCCTGTATTGATCAACTCTGCGGGCGTATTATACCAATAGGGCTCGGGTGAATTTTCTGTGTAATAATATTTATTTCCCTGATGAGAAATGGTATGTCTGATTTTGAAAGGTATTTTTTCTGATTTAAATGGAGCAAACTGATGCGTCAAATAATATCTCCGGTAAGAAAACTGGGAACTTGACCCTGCCAGATTTACCTGCATATTCTGCCTGTTTCTGGAATTGCTGTCGCCATTTTGGAACAAGCTGTCAACCGAAATCCCCCCGTTTTCCTGATTGTTTACGTTTTGATGTAAGTAATGTGCAAATAATTCATAATTGCCACTTTTTGAAACATAATGCCCGGAAAACAACGTATTATTATTAGAAGCCAAAGAATTTCTGTACATCCCCTGAGAACGTAATCCCATATATTCCAACGCAAAATTGAATCTTTTTCCGATATTCTGAGTATATGAAGACCTTAAAGCCGCACCGTTTTTCATCGCATTATGATAAATGAATGTGGCAGTCGGTGTTTTTACATCATAATAATGAATGTCATTAACGCCTAAAATCCCATACGATTTATTGGTTGGCAATAATGCTAAATTTTGTTCAGCATTCACTTCATACGACAGTGGATTGAAGCCTGCCCCGATATTGGCAACCTGGGCTTTCCCAAAGTTGTCTTTGTTGTTGTACTGTGAAAAGATATAGGTTTTATCAAATGTCATCACCGTATCAAACACCTTTTTTTCAGAAAACTGTGTCTGATACTGATAGTCATTGATAGTTGGTTTAAATATTTTCAGAGAGTCTTTTTTCCCGGAATCAATCACCAAAGTATCCCCTTCTTTTGGAAGCTTGTTGGAGTCTGTTTTGTTTACAACCTGTGCTTGAGCCGTGAGACTGAGGAAGAGTATTATTGAAAGTATGTACTTCATGCGCTAATTTATATTATCCAAAAGATCACATGCAACCCAAAGGTTTCATTATCAAATTTTGTAAAGCAAAAATAAGAAATAATGGGGAATAAAAAACCCCGTCTTGAGACGGGGTTGTTGTATGGTTGTTTTTTAATTAGTAACCAGGGTTTTGTTGGAATGTTGGAGTAACATTAATTGTTGACTGAGGGATTGGCCATTGCCATCTTGTATCACTCGGCAAAATAGTCTGAACAACAGAAGCTGTACCAGAACCATCAATATTTGGTCCTTCACCCGTTCTCTGCATAGTAAGGCCTAATCTCTTGAAAGTATAATATCTATCATTCTCAAAAGCTAATTCTAGTCTTCTTTGCAACATAATTTCATTCCAAAGAGCAGTACCTGTTAATGTTACAGGAGCATATCCTGAATATCTTTGAGTTTTCAATGTATTCAATACAGTGTTTGTTAATGTCTCATTTCCTAATTTGTAAGCAGCTTCAGCAACATTCAAATATACTTCAGCAGTTCTTAAATACTTAACTTCTACAACATTTAAAGGAGTAGCTCCTCCAGTATTAAACGCCCATTTAATAACGTGATTTCTTTGAACACCTTGATAAGCACTTGTTCTAATGTAAGCTGTTTTTCTAATATCATTTGCCGTGTACAAATCATTTAAAGATTTTGGCACTACATATTCAGATCTTATGTTTCCTCCTGTTGCGGTTGCTCCTTGTTGATAAGCAACACCTACGGTAATATTTTCCTGAGTTGAATTAAGAACTTTAAAAAGAACTCCATCAACATTATTAGATGCCCAAATATTTGTAAATGTTCCTATTGCGCCAACGCTTGGTGACAAAGCAATGCTTGAGTTTCCAGCAGAAACCGCATTGTTATAGTCTCCTTTATATAGATATACTCTAGATAAAAGTCCGTAAATCGCAGCTTTAGAAAATTTAGACTTGTCAGCAGGTGTATCAGTAATATTATTTACAGCAAAATTCAAATCATTAATAATGTTATCATAAACTTGCGCCACAGTAAGGTTTCTTGTTACAGAATTATCAAGAGGATTAAACTGTGTGATATAAGGAATTCCTAAAGAAGTATTTGCATCAGCAGATTGGGTAGGTATTTTACAATATGCTCTTACTAAATCAAAATGAGCTGCTGCTCTTACTGCTCTAGCATGACCTTCAATATTATTTCTGAATGCTCCAACAGGAAGATTATTTATATAACTTAATGGCATATTTGCTCTAGAAATAACAAAATATGCTTGAGTGAATAATCCCGTTACAGAACCGTTATTTGGAGAAAAACTCCAGTTATATGCAGTAAAGTTTGAAGATCTGCCCTGTGGGTTATAAATTAAATTATCAGTTGTTAAATCAGGAACAATAATTTGATTTCCAGTATCTACTGAAAAATAACCTGTCCCTTTAATTGCAGTATATGCACCATTAATAGCCTGAGTAAAGTTAGCTTGGCTACTACCATCCATCGCTTCATCAAGTGGAATTTGGCTATAAGATGCTTGGTCTAGCTCTCTTTCACAAGAAGACAAAATTCCTAATGTAAAAACACTTAATATTGTTATTTTTAATATTTTATTTTTCATAATCTTAACTAAGTTTAAAATTGTAATTCAACACCAAAAGTTACAGTTTTTTGAGTTGGATATGTATATAATGTATAAGATCCCGGCACATCTGTATTACCTTCTCCAGAACCTACAGCAACCTCCGGATCGCCTTGGAATTTTGTCCACAAAACTAAGTTCTGGGCCTGAGCATAAACTCTAATAGAGTTTAATGGAATTTTTTCTCCTAGAAAATCTTTATCAAAAGTATATCCTACATTTAAACTTCTAAATCTGATATAATCTGTTTTTTGTAAGAAATAATCTGTCATCCATATTCCATCTGGAGTAGGAGCAGGAAGAACATTCGTATCTCCTGGATTTCTCCAATAGTTTATAGCATCAACCGACTTATTAGTATTATACTGCGATGGATCAAGTCTATTAAGAGCTTCATTATTTACAGCATATCCTCCAAATTTATATGTAAAGTCTGCGATAACACTAAACTTCTTATAAGTAAATGTTGCTCCAAATCCACCAAAATATTTAGGATAAGGTGATTTATCTTTAATATCTTGAATATCTGCTGTTGAGTATACGTTTGTAGCTCTACCTCCCGGCAAATCATAGAAAGTTTCACCAGGATTGGCTGTAGTACGAGTTGTATAATATAATGCCTCACCAGTATCAGGATTAACGCCAGCATTTCTTACCATTCTGAAGTAATATGGCATTTCACCTACTTCAAGTTTGTTGTTATTTCCAATATTTCTAGACGTCTCACCTTCTCTTAGTGCTAAAATTTTATTTTTGATGTTAGAGTAATTTCCTCTTAATTGGAAACCCCAATCTTGTTTTCTAATAACATCTGCAGAAAGATCTACTTCAATACCTTTATTCTCTAACTCTCCTGCATTATCATATACTGTATAACTACCCTGTACTGTTGCATTTGGAATTAGCTGTAAGAAATCACTTCTTTTATTAATAAAGTATTCCACAGATCCTCTAAATCTATTAAGATAATTAAAATCTAAACCAAAGTTTGTGATTTTAACTTTTTCCCATTCCAATAATTTATTCCCTACAGTTGTAGGCACTACTGTAGTTGCTCCAGGACCATATAACCCAAATCCTACATAAGGTTGATTTACATAGTCAGGAATTGGAGCATCATTTCCGGCAATACCATAAGAAGCTCTCAACTTCAAAGCATTTAAATTAGGAATATTTATAAATGATTCTTTAGCAATATTCCATGCAGCACTTGCACTCCAAAAAACACCATACTGGTTATCTAAACCAAACCTTGAACTACCATCTCTTCTAATAGATCCACTTAATATGTATCTTGAATCATAATTATAATCAGCTAACATTGCCAAAGATGTTCTTCTAGTCTGAGTTCTTCCACCAGTTGTTGCGAAAGGAGTAACCATGTTACTTAAAATATCTAGACCAGGAGTTCTATAATTCCTGCCTGTTGCCGTCATTGTGTTAGTATCTTCAGTACTATATTCAAAGAATGCTGTTGCACTAACTTTATGCAATCCAAATTTCTTATCAAAATCTAATCTTTGATTTGCTGTAAGATAGTATAAATCATTGTTAGATTGGCTAACCTGACCATTCAAACCTAAAATAACATCTAGATATGAACCTGGTTCTAATATTGATTTACCCTTTAATTGTGCGAATGTATTGAATAATGAAGATCTAAATTTCAACCAATCAGTAAATTTATATTCTCCAAAAATATTAGCATTTATCCTAAGATTACTATTGTTAGATCTGTTTCTTTGTAGCGCTTCTAGAACAGGGAAGCCCGCACTTGTAGGGTTATAACTACCATCTGCTAAGAAAACAGGTTCATAAGGATTCGCAGAATACATAAAATTGAATGGATTCTGAGCATTATTTAAATCTCTTTGATTTTGAGTTTGCTGATACTGCACAGAAGAATTAATTCCTATTCTAATTTTATCACTCAATTGGTTTTCAAAATTAAATCTTGCACTATATCTTTTCAAGGCATTCAAATGTTGGATGATACCTGTATTACTATCATATCCTAATGAATAATAAAATAAACTTTTATCCGTTCCTCCATTTGCAGTAAAGAAATATGATTCTTCACTAGAGTTTCTTAGAACATCCTTTTCCCAATTATGGTTCAATGCAGTCAATTCAGCTACTTCAGCATCAGTCCATGGAGTATTACCTACCTGAGGGGCTATTGCATTTTCCCATGCTAGTTTTTGACCAGCATCCATCATTTGGAAATTCATCTCTTTATCTGAAACCTTCCATGATGTTCCGTATCTCGATTCAAAACTATAATTAGTTTTTCCTCTTGTTCCTCTTTTCGTAGTTACTACAATAACCCCTCCAGCAGCTCTAGAACCATATTGAGCAGTTGCAGCAGCATCTTTTAGAATTACTTGTGATTCTACGTCACTAGGATTTAAAGCATTTAATTGTGCAAAGGATGAATACTGACCATCAATAACAACTAAAGCACCTGTATTAGAAAAGTTTGAAAATCCTCTAATTGTAATTGACCCAGCACTACCAGGTTGGCCACTTAGTGTTTGGACAAATACACCCGGAGCTTTCCCTTGTAACATGTTTGTTAAAGACAAAGTATTCGACTGTTGTTTCATCTCTTCGCTACCAATAACAGATTGGGCTTGAGTAATTTCATCCGCCTTTTTAGTTCGATAACCAGTAACTACAACCTCTTCTATTTGTTTTTCATTTGGAAGAGTATCTGTTTTTGTTTTTTGTGCAAAAGTTGTTTGTCCTAAGAAGAACAAAACTCCAGCACTCAATACACGTAATTTCACATTCATATTAACAAATTTTAATATTTTAAGAAAGCAAATATGTTAATAAATATTAACACTAGCAACTTTTTTAACCTTTAAATTATATTACATTTAAAATAAAATTTAACTCTTTATAGTAAAAAATAACAATATCAAAAATTATTTTTAAATAACAATTAAATATTTACTATCTAATGGTCATTTAACTAATTTTAATTATTAAATTTTTAATTATTTATAACAATTCTAAATTTAACGTATTTTTTGAATCAATCTTAACAAAAGGAAGAAATTAAATCAACAATGTTGTCATGTTATAAATTGGTTGACAAACATATAATATTCAATTTCATAAGCCTTACTTATGATGAGATAAAAGGCTCCCCGTATCTTGATAAAGCTTTTTATAAAGCAAAAGTAGCTAATGATTATGAAGAAGTTCCCGTAAGATATAATAGCTATAAAGACGAAATTGAATTTCAAAAAGAAGGGAAAATACTTGTCCTTCCAAAAGAAAGCAAATTTTCGAGAATTGAAATAAAGTCCCCAAAACAGACTTTTATATTGTTCGAAAACAAAGATGATTTAGGTGGATACTCTATTGAACTTGTAAATGGAAAAAACTCGCTTTACAAAAAAATAAAAACAGTTTTTAAAGATTTTGTTTCTGCAGCAAATTCCTATGCGAGCGATACCCCCGCTTCTTTTAAAACCCAAGATCCCATTTATTTCATAAAAAAAGAAGATGGCTCTATTAAGAAATTGAAAAATCAAAAAGAAACCCTTGAACAGTTTCCAGATAAAAAAGAAGTTTTAAGTACTTTCTTTAAATCTAATAAAATTAAATTTGATAGAGATGAAGATTTAATAAAATTAACAAACTTTATAAATCAAAACTAAAAACAAAAACCCCACTTAAAAAACAAGTGGGGTTTTATTTATCTCAAAAAAGTAGAGTTATTTCAATTTCTTTTTAACAGCTACCTCTTCATATACTTCAAGAATATCTCCGATTTCGATGTCATTGTATCCTTTCAAGTTCAATCCGCATTCGTAACCTTTTGTTACTTCTTTAACGTCGTCCTTGAAACGCTTCAAGCTTTCCAGCTCTCCGTCGAATTTTACGATACCGTCTCTTAGTACTCTTACTTTAGAATTTCTTGTTACTTTTCCTGAAAGAACCATACAACCTGCAATTGTTCCAACTTTAGAAATCTTGAATACTTCTCTGATTTCCACGTTACCAATTACCTGCTCTTGAATTTCCGGAGAAAGCATTCCCTCCATCGCTTCTTTTACTTCATCGATTGCTTTATAGATTACAGAATATGTTCTGATTTCAATTTCTTCACGGTCTGCAAGTTCTTTTGCATTAGCACCAGCTCTTACGTTGAATCCGATGATAATTGCATCTGACGCTGCAGCCAGGTTGATATCAGATTCAGTAATCTGACCTACTCCGGAGTGAAGAATTTTAACACTGATTTCTTCTGTTGATAATCTTTGTAACTGATCAGAAAGAGCTTCTACAGAACCATCCACGTCTCCTTTCAGGATAATATTCAATTCTTTGAATTCTCCTAAAGCAATACGTCTACCCAATTCTTCAAGTGTCGTATGTTTTTTAGTTCTGATTGATAATTCTCTCTGTAATTGTTCTCTCTTATTGGCAATAGCCTTACCTTCACTTTCATCAGCATATACACGGAATTTATCACCTGCAGTAGGCGCCCCGTCCAATCCTAAGATCGTTGCAGGAATTGATGGACCCGCTTCTGTAAGATTTTTTCCTCTTTCATCAAGCAAAGCTTTTACTTTACCGTGATTTTTACCTGCTACCACATAGTCTCCAACTCTTAAAGTTCCGGTTTGTACCAGCATTGTTGCCACATAACCTCTACCTTTATCTAAAGATGCTTCAATAACAACTCCATTTGCTGAACGCTCAGGATTTGCTTTTAATTCCAGCATTTCAGCTTGTAATAGAACTTTTTCCAACAATACATCTACATTATTACCGAATTTAGCTGAGATCTCTTGTGCCTGAACATTTCCACCCCACTCTTCTACTAAAACCGGAGGGTTTAAGCCTGAAAGCTGTTGACGGATGTTATCAGGATTCGCATTAGGTTTATCAACTTTATTGATTGCGATAATCATTGGAACTTGTGCAGCTTGAGCGTGAGCAATAGCTTCTTTTGTTTGTGGCATCACATCATCATCAGCAGCAATTACAATAATTGCAATATCCGTGATCTGAGCACCTCTGGCTCTCATCGCTGTAAACGCTTCGTGACCTGGAGTATCTAAGAATGTAATTCTTTGTCCATTTTCCAGTTTCACGTTATAAGCACCGATATGCTGAGTAATACCTCCGGATTCACCTGCAATTACGTTAGTTTTTCTAATGTAATCCAATAATGAGGTTTTACCGTGGTCAACGTGTCCCATTACAGTAACTACAGGAGCTCTTTGCAATAAGCTTTCTTCAGTATCAACTTCTTCTTCAGCGTCTGTTTCTTCAAGATCAGCATCCGAGAATTCGATTTTATATCCAAATTCATCAGCTACTAATAATAAGGTATCAGCTTCAAGTCTTTGATTCATCGTAACCATTACACCCAGTGAGAAACAAGCAGAAATTACTTCTGTCGGAGAAACGTTCATTAAGCTCGCCAATTCACCAACCGTGATGAATTCCGTTACTTTCAGCGTTCTGTCTTGTGCTTCAAGCTCTTGCTGGCGTTCGTCCTGTTCTCTACGGAAGTTTCTCTTATCTTTTCTGTGTTTAGCAGATTTAGATTTACCTCCTTTATTGGTTAATTTTTCAAGGGTTTCCTTGATCTGGTTTTTAACTTGCTCATCCGTTAATTCAACAGGCATGGTTCTTTGCCCCGGTCTGTTGTTTCCGAAACGGTTTCCGCCGCCTTGTCCTGGAGGACGATTTCCTCCCTGACCTGGTGGACGGTTTCCTTGGTTATTATTTCCAAAACGGTTTCCGCCGCCTTGTCCACCCTGACCTTGAGGACGGTTTCCTTGGCCGCCTTGTCCCTGGTTTCTGTTTCCGCCTTGTCCACCGTTATTCGGACGGTTTCCTTGGCCTCCACCTTGGTTATTGTTGTTATTTCCGCCTTGCTGATTATTGTTACCACCTTGTTGGTTGTTTTGACCTCCAGGTTTTTCAATTCTCTTTCTTTTCTTTTTAGCACCGGCGCCTTTAGATTTATCAGCAAATTGGCTTAAGTCAATTTTTTCACCGACGATTTTCGGGCCGTCTAGTTTCTGATAAACTGTTTCAATTTTTTGAGGTTCCTGAGATACTTCCTCAGCTTTTGCAGGCTCAGCTTTTACCTCTACAGGTTTAGCCGGAGTTTCCACAACCGGTTTTGGAGCTTCTTTTACAGGCTCTGCAGTTGGTTTTTCCTCTGCTTTTTTCTCCTCTACTTTTGGTTTGTCTTTTTTCACAGGTCTGTTTCTAGATTCTATTTGAGACAAATCTATTTTATCCAGAACTTTGAATTCCTGTTTTTCAGGAGCCGCCTTTACTTCAGGAGCAGGCGCTGCTTCTTCTTTCTTCTCTTCCACTACCGGTGTTGTCTCTGGTTTTGGTTGTGGAGCAGGTTCAGGAGCAGGAGTTTCTTCCACTTCAGGTGCCTTAGGCTCAAGGTCTATTTTACCTAAAATTTTAGTTTCTGGTTTATTTGCTTTAGCTCTTATTACTTCAGGGGTTTTCTTTTCTTCAATTTCCAGTTTTTCTTCGGGAACTTTTGTGATCACCACCTCATGGGAAGCCTTGCGTTGTTCGCCGTCTTTAGCAAACTCAGCTTCCAATGCAGAATATGCCGCTTCTTCCAATTGAGCGTTAGGATTGCTTTCAACCTCGAAACCCCTTGATTGTAAAAACTCTACTAATCTGGACATCGAAATGTTGAATTCCTTTACCGCTTTATTTAATCTAATTTTTGGCATCTATATTATTTACTGTTTTTTAATTCTTAAAATTAAAGTATTTCTTTTTTACTGTTTATTAAAATTTATTTAAAAATCTTAATCTTCAAATTCTTCTCTAAGAATACGCTTAACTTCTTCAATAGTTTCCTCTTCAAGGTCAACCATATTCAATAGACTCTCCGTTTCTTTATCCAATACTGATTTCGCAGTAGTAAGACCTACTTTCTTAAACTCATCCAAAATCCATTCTTCGATGTCATCGTTGAATTCTGTAAGTTCAACATCGTCATCTTCGTTGGATTCTCTATGCACATCAATTTCATAACCTGTCAACCAAGAAGCAAGTCTAATATTCTGACCTTGTTTTCCGATTACTTTAGAAATCTCTTCAACAGGCGTATATACCAAAGCATATTCTTGCTGCTCGTTGATATCAATTTTATTGATCGTCACATTTCCTAAAGCTCTCTTCACCAAAATCTCAGGGTTTTTCGACCACTGAATAACATCGATGTTTTCATTTCTCAATTCTCTTACCACGCCGTGAATTCTTGATCCCTTCACACCCACACAAGCACCTACAGGATCGATTCTGTCGTCGTAAGCATCTACTGCAATCTTCGCCTTTTCACCAGGAATTCTCACTACCTTTTTCAACATGATAGTACCATCTTGGATTTCAGGAATTTCCAGCTCTAATAATTTCTCTAGGAATTTAGGTGCAGTTCTGGAAATAATAATCTGCGGTTTTGAACCTTTGAAGTCTACTGTCTCCACAATAGCTCTGATATTCTCACCCTTTTTAAAGAAATCGGATGGAATCTGATTTTCTTTAGGCAAAATAAATTCATTTCCTTCATCATCCAGCAAAATCACGTGCTTGTGACGGATATGGTGGATTTCTCCCACTACGATCTCCCCGATTCTGTCTTTAAACTGCTCGTACAACATTGCATTGTTGTGCTCTTGTAGTTTTGTAGCTAAAATCTGTTTCAAAGTAAGGATATTTCTTCTTCCCAACTGAGCAACAGGAATTTCCATTGTAAAGTCTTCTCCCACTTCAAAAGTAGGGTCGATTTTCTTAGCCTCAGAGATTTCGATTTCCAAATCATCATCTTCCGACATCTCGTCTTCTACAATCGTTTTATTTAAAAATATCTGAAAATCTCCTTTATCAGGGTTTACAATCACATCAAAATGATCATCCGAATCGTATCTTTTTCTCAAAAGTGTCTTCAGTGAATCTTCAATAATTGCCATAAGATCAATCTTACTGATCCCTTTTTCGTCTTTAAAATCACCAAAGGATTCAATCAACGCTATATTGTCCATTTATTCTTTTTTCTTTTTTAAAATTTAATTGTTACTAGTGCTTTCTTAATCTCAGAGTACGGAATTTCTTTTTCCTCCTCCACATCTACTTTTCCTTTGCCAATATCTTTCGGCTTGCGATAACGCAGGATAAGCGTGATTTTTTCTTCATCTATTTTTGCCAGTTCCCCTTCAATTTTCGTAGAGTCATTGAGTAAAACCTCAATCTCTCTTCCCATATTTTTGGCAAATTGTCTCGGAGTTGAAAGAGGCTCGCTCAATCCTGCAGACATTACCTGCAGGCTGAAATCGTGCTCTTCACGATCCATATTGAATTCTATTGCACGGCTTGCATCCAGGCAGTCCTGCAAAGAAACCCCGTTGTCACCATCTAAAATCACTGTGATGTCATCCCCCGCAGAAATTTTTAAATCTATAAGAAATAAATCTTTTCTGGTTTCAAGGAATTCATTTAATAATTCTTCAATTCTTTTTCTAAACTCCATATCTTACTTAATCTTGATTTACTGTACGAAAAAAGGCTTTCTTCCGAAGGCCTTCGCATGTTTTACCGTAAATCCAATGCAAATATACGAATTTTTATTAAAAAAGCAAAATCATCTTATTATCAAGCGGATAAGTTAATTTTTATTTACATTAAATTAAAAGTCGTTGTGATGGTATTTTTATTATTTTTGTCATGAATTTTTAAAAACATACATTTTGAATATTACTATTGTAGGAACAGGTTATGTAGGATTAGTTACAGGAACTACCTTAGCAGAACTTGGCAATTCAGTATACTGTGTAGATATTGATGAGAAAAAAGTAGAAGGTATGAAAAACGGCGTTGTTCCCATCTATGAGCCGAACCTTGAAGAAATGTTCCTGAGAAACATTCAGGCAGAAAGATTATTCTTTACTACTGATTTAAAAGAAGCATTAGACAAAAGCGAAGTTATTTACCTGGCTTTGCCTACTCCGCCGGGAGGAGACGGATCTGCAGACCTTTCTTATGTGATAAAGGTAGCCAACGATATCGGAGAAATGATGACCGGATATAAAGTTGTGGTCAACAAAAGTACAGTTCCCGTAGGTACAGCAGACAAAGTAAGAGAAGTTATTGCTTCAAAGACTCAAATTCCTTTTGACGTAGTTTCCAATCCGGAATTTTTAAGGGAAGGTTTTGCTGTGGAAGATTCTATGAATCCTGCAAGAGTCGTTGTAGGATGCAGCTCTGACAAGGCAAAAGAGATTATGGCAAAAATTTATCAGCCATTTACCAACACCGGTGTTCCGATTATTTTCATGGACGAAAAATCTTCTGAGCTTACAAAATATGCTGCCAATTCATTCTTAGCGGTAAAAATTACGTTTATGAATGAAATTGCCAACTACTGCGAAAAAGTAGGTGCAGACGTAGATAAAGTAAGACTGGGGATGGGAAGTGACGACAGAATCGGGCACAGATTTTTATTTCCGGGGATCGGATATGGCGGAAGCTGTTTTCCGAAAGACGTAAAAGCGTTGATCAAGTCTGGGAAGCAGGAAGATTTTAATTTCCAGATTTTGGAAGCGACAGAAAATGTAAATATCGCCCAGAAAGTAATCCTTGTTTCTGAAATTGAAAAATATTTCGGCGGAAATATTGAAGGAAAAACCATCGCGATGTGGGGATTGGCCTTTAAAGCAAATACAGACGACATCCGTGAAGCCTCTTCACTAGACAATATTGATCTTTTATTAAAGAAAGGAGCAAAAATCGTAGCGTACGACGCCATTGCAGAAGACAATGTACAAAAGATTTTAGGAGATAAAATCCAGTATGCAAAAAGTATGTACGAAGCATTGGAAAATGCAGATGCTCTATTCATTGCAACAGAATGGCCTGAATTTAAAAACCCGAATTTTAGTCTGATGGCTGAAAAAATGAAGAATAAGGTTATTTTTGACGGAAGAAATATGTATCCACTGGAAATTCCGGAACAAAATGGCTTCTTTTATAAGAGTATCGGGCGAAGAACAATTGGCAGATAAACACGATTTGCTATTAGCTTTAAAAATTTATCATTAATTTTAAACTTTAACCAAAAGCCAAAAGCTATGAGCAGATGGCCAAAAGCATAATTTATGAAAAATATAATCATTACAGGAGGAGCAGGATTCATTGGTTCCCACGTTGTAAGAGAATTTGTAAAAAACAATCCGAATACAACGATCATCAATCTTGACGCTCTTACTTATGCAGGAAATCTTGAAAACTTAAAGGACATTGAAAACGAACCCAATTATGTTTTCGAAAAAGCAGACATTACAAAACCTGAAGAATTAAGAAAAGTATTCGAAAAATATAATCCTGATGCAGTTGTACACCTGGCTGCCGAAAGTCATGTAGACCGAAGCATCACAGATCCGATGGCATTTATTAATACCAACGTAAACGGAACAGCCAATCTTTTGAATCTTTGTAAAGAATTCTGGACATTAAATCCGGATCACACCCACGGAAGATTTCCGGATGAGAAGAGAACAAATCTTTTCTATCATGTTTCGACCGATGAAGTATACGGAAGTTTAGGCGAAACGGGATTCTTTTTAGAAACGACTTCTTACGATCCGCAATCTCCATATTCGGCTTCAAAAGCGGCTTCCGACCACTTGGTGAGAGCGTACGGAAATACTTATGGAATGCCGTTCATCATTTCAAACTGTTCAAACAATTACGGACCGAATCATTTCCCTGAAAAACTGATTCCGCTTTGTATTTCAAATATCATTAATGAAAGACCTTTGCCTATTTATGGTGACGGAAAATATACAAGAGACTGGTTATTTGTAATCGATCACGCAAAAGGTATTCACCAAATTTTTAATGAAGCTAAAACCGGTGAAACCTACAACATCGGAGGTTTCAACGAATGGCAGAATATTGATCTGGTAAAGGAATTGATCAAGCAGATGGACGCCAAGTTAGGAAGACCGGAAGGCTATTCTGAAAAACTGATCACCTTTGTAAAAGACAGACCGGGTCACGACAAACGCTACGCCATTGATGCCACAAAACTAAATCAAGAGTTAGGCTGGAAACCGTCTGTAACTTTCGAAGAAGGTTTAGGAAAAACCATCGACTGGTATCTTGAAAACAAGGAATGGCTTGAGCATGTAACCAGCGGAGATTATCAGAAATATTATGCTTCGCAATATACAAATGAGCCGAATTAAAACGAATTTTACTAATTAATGAACGAAAAAATTCTTTACAAAGACGAAAGTTATAAAATAATCGGAATTTGTATGGAGATCCACAACACATTAGGAAATGGTTTTGCAGAAGCAGTGTATAGTGAAATTCTTGAAAAGGAATTTATAAAAAATAATATTCCTTACGAAAAAGAAAAATTGCTTAAAATATTTTTTAAAGGTGAAGAATTGAGTAAAAAGTACAAGGCTGATTATGTATGTTATAATGAAATTATAATAGAACTGAAATCAGCAACATTTTTACACGATAATTTTTCCAGTCAGCTTCTTAATTACCTGAAAGCAACTAATAAAAAACTAGGCATTCTTATTAACTTTGGAGAAAAGTCATTAAAATACAAGCGTATCATAAATTTATAAACACCGCGAATTCGAAATATTCGTGAAATTTGAAAAAAAAATGAAAGGAATAATATTAGCCGGAGGTTCCGGAACCCGACTTTACCCTCTTACCATCGCAGTCAGCAAGCAATTAATGCCTGTTTACGACAAACCCATGATCTATTACCCGTTGTCAACTTTATTGTTAGCGGGAATAAAAGACATTTTAATTATCACCACACCGCATGACCAGCCCGGTTTCGTCAAATTATTAGGAGACGGTTCCCAAATCGGCTGCAATATTGAGTATGTAGTTCAGCCAAGTCCAGATGGTCTCGCGCAGGCTTTCATTTTGGGAGACAAATTCATTGGTGACGATGCTGCGGCATTGGTTTTGGGTGATAATATTTTTTACGGTTCCGAAATGGGAACTTTACTTAAAGACAAAACAAATCCTGATGGAGGCGTTGTTTTTGCCTACCACGTTTCAGATCCGGAAAGATATGGAGTTGTGGAATTTGATGATGATTTTAAGGCTGTTTCTATTGAAGAAAAACCTTTAACACCAAAATCAAATTACGCCGTTCCCGGACTCTATTTTTACGACAATGAAGTAGTGGAAATCGCTAAAAACATCAAGCCTTCTGCAAGAGGAGAGCTCGAAATCACTGATGTAAACAACGTTTACCTTCAAAAAGGAAAACTGGAAGTGGGCGTTCTCGACAGAGGTACGGCCTGGCTCGATACGGGAACTTTCGATTCCCTGAACGACGCTTCAGAATTTGTAAGAGTCATTGAAAAAAGGCAAGGCTTCAAAATCGGATGTATTGAAGAAATCGCTTTCAGAAATAAATTCATTAATGAAGAAAAGCTCCTGGAAACTGCTACCAAATATGGAAAGAGCGGATACGGTGAATACTTAAAACAATTAATTAACAAATAAGCAGCCTTAATATTAATAAATTTTAAAACTATTACCTTTATGACTAATAGTTTTTGTTTGTAACAACAAATATTAATATATTAGTTGTTATTTTCCTGTTTTATGTGAATAATAATTCATAACACAGAAAATATCAAATAGATTAAATATTATAAATTTGCATTAAAATTTTCACACAGATGAATGAACCACAACAAAAGTGGACTGAAACAATTGAAGCCAACCATTCTTTATTCGATTTAAAACTAAAAGAAGTATGGAGATACAAAGATCTAGTTTACATGTTTGTAAAAAGAGATTTCGTCTCCAGTTTTAAGCAAACGATTTTAGGACCAATCTGGTTTTTTGTAAATCCCATTCTTACAACTATTGTTTATCTAATAGTTTTCGGAAGAATTGCTAATCTCCCTACAGACGGAGCGCCGCCATTGCTTTTCTATCTTGCCGGAGTGACCCTTTGGAATTACTTTTCTGCATGTCTTCTGGGAACATCTTCCACATTTATAGGAAATGCCAGTATTTTCGGGAAAGTATATTTTCCCAGATTAGTTTCTCCTTTATCCATTGTTCTTTCGAACTTGATGCGTTTTGGGGTACAGTTTTTATTATTCATTCTTGGTTGGGCATATTATTACTCACAGGGAGACATCCAGCCGAATATCTGGATTTTGGCAACACCTTTTTTAATTATATTAATGGCCTTATTCGCTCTCGGAGTGGGAATGATCTTCTCGGCACTCACAACAAAATATAAAGACCTGAGCATGCTTTTGGGATTTGGTGTAAGTTTATATATGTATGCAACACCTGTTATTTATCCAACCTCAGCTTTGCCGGGATTCTTTAAAAAATTGGCTTTCTATAACCCATTGACAGGTATTTTTGAATGCTTCAAATATGCATGGCTTGGCGTGGGAGATTTTTCTCCTATGATGCTGGTTATAAGTACCGCTATTATCCTAATACTTTTAGCCATTGGTACCGTTATTTTCAACAAGGTTGAAAAAACATTTATGGATACAGTTTAAAAAAATTTATTAATTTCCCTAATTAAATTAAAAAAATGCTGGCTTTAAAAGCAGAAAACATATCAAAACAATACCGTCTGGGACAGGTCGGTACAGGTACTTTGTCTCATGACCTCAACAGATTCTGGCACAGAGTAAGAGGTAAAGAAGACCCTTATCTTAAAATCGGAGAGGCTAATGACAGGACTAAAAAAGGAACCTCCGAATACGTTTGGTCGCTTCGCGATATCAATTTTGAAATCGAACAAGGAGATGCCATAGGAATTATCGGAAGAAACGGTGCCGGAAAATCTACTCTTCTAAAACTTTTAAGTAAAGTAACCAAACCTACCACAGGACAGATATACACCAACGGAAGAATTGCTTCTCTGTTGGAAGTCGGAACCGGGTTTCACCCTGAAATGACGGGTCGCGAAAATGTTTTCCTGAACGGTGCCATTTTAGGAATGACAAGAAAAGAAATTAAACGTAAGTTTGATGAGATTGTCGACTTCTCCGGTGTTGAAAGATATATTGACACTCCCGTAAAAAGATATTCTTCGGGGATGTACGTACGTCTTGCCTTTGCTGTGGCAGCCCACCTCGAATCTGAAATTCTAATCGTAGATGAAGTTTTGGCGGTTGGTGATGCAGATTTCCAGAAAAAGTGTTTGGGAAAAATGAATGACGTTGCAAAAGGAGAAGGAAGAACTATTCTTTTTGTAAGTCATAATATGACCGCTGTAAAGGAACTTTGCAACAAAGGGATTCTTCTCAATCAAGGTATGCTAGAATATCAGGGTGATATGCTGAGTACTATTATTGAATATCAAAAAAGCAGCGCTACTGCAAGCTCTTATCGTTATAATGGTAATATTAATGAAGCTTTAGGAAACGAAAATATCAGAATAAAAGAATTTTCCGTAACTCCGATTCACGGAGACCTCCTCGATATAGATTCGGGAGTACATGTGAAATTGGTTTTTGAAAATTACTGTCCGGATATTACTTTAGATACAACTTTTGAGTTAAAAAACTATGAAGAACTTGTCATTTTCCATGTGGGGACTTTTGTAGCAGATAGTAATAATTCGAAAGTAGGAGAATACACTGTAGAATATGATATTCCGGCCGGATTACTGAATGCCGGAAATTATTATTTCAAATTATTCTTTGGAAAAGATCAGACCATACTTTTATATGGTATTGACAATTTCGTTGGCTTTGAGGTTGAAAATGTAAAAGTTGGAAGCAAAATGCATATTTACCCCGGAGTTACAAGACCTCATTTTGATTACAATATACAAACACCATGATTCCAAAAATAATAGAACTTCCAAAAATATATGATAAAAGAGGAAATCTCTCCTTTTTTCAATATCCTTCCAATCTTCCTTTTGAGATTGAAAGAACATATTGGGTCTATGACGTTCCCGGCGGTGAAAAAAGAGGCAGTCATGCCTTCAAAGAGCAGCAGGAATTTATCATTGCACTTTCAGGAAGTTTTGATGTGATCATTCATGATGGTAAGGAAGAAAAATCTTTTTCGCTGAACAGATCATATTATGGATTGTATGTACCGAAAATGTATTGGAGAAGGTTAGAAAATTTTTCCACCAATTCATTAGCCCTTATTGTATCTGATAAGCCATACAATGAGAATGATTATATAAGAGACTTTGAAGAATTTAAAACTCTCGCAAATGAAAAATAGCATTTCTGTATTCGATTGCAGCGTCATCGATTTGGGTAAAATCAGTTTCGATGAAGGAAATCTTACAGTAGTTGAAAACAATTCTTCATTTCCTTTTAATGTAAAAAGAGTTTTTTACTTATACGACATTGCCGGTGGAGAAAGCAGAGGAGCACATTCGCACAAAGAATGCCACCAATTTTTGATTGCAGCAAGTGGAAGCTTTGAAGTTTCTTTGGATGATGGAAAATTCAAAAGACAGGTTTTTCTTAATCGTCCGGATATCGGGTTACATATTCCTCCGGGAATCTGGGCTTCGGAAATTAATTTTTCATCAGGAGCCATATGTTTGGTTTTAGCCTCTCATACTTACAATGAAGAGGATTATGTAAGGAATTATGACGACTTTTTAAGCCTCAACAAACTACAAATAGTCGACTATACCGAAAGTATTCTTGAAAAGTCTTGGAACTGGCTGAATGACCCGGAAATAAAACACCTTACAAGTACTCCGGATTTTTCAAAAGAAGATCAGCAAAAATGGTTTTCAGGATTAGAAAATAATACAAAATATTGGGTTAAAGGTATTCAATATAATAATAAAACTATTGGTGTTGCCGGTTTGAAAAAGATCGACACAGATAATAAAACTGCAGAATATTTTGGATATATAGGAGAGAAAGAATATTGGGGAAAAGGCTTAAGCTCAGATCTCTTTACACTCATTTTTACTATTGCAAAAAATCAGTTTGATTTAAAAAGCCTTTATCTTAATGTAATTCCGGAAAATATCAGAGCAATAAAAGCCTACGAAAAAGCAGGATTTACAATATCTGAAAACACAGATTCTAACGTGATGATGTCAATAAATTTATAGTATGAATTTTGAAATCAAAAAATATACACAAGAATATTTCGATGATTGGAATAAGTTTATAAAAGAAAGTAAAAACGGACTTTTCTTTTTTGATCGGGATTTCATGGAATATCATTCGGATCGGTTTCAGGATCATTCCCTTTTAATTTTTAATAACAATAAAATTGCAGCCGTATTTCCGGCTAATGAGTCCGGAAAAGAAATAATTTCTCATGGCGGGCTTACCTTCGGCTCATTGGTTTTGTCTCATTATGTAAAAGCCAGTGAGGTGCTAGAAATTTTTGAAGAAATAAAAAAATATTATCAAAAACTTTCCTTTCATGAGATAATTTACAAAGCTGTTCCGCATATTTTTCATAAATATCCTTCGGAAGAAGATCTATATGCGCTGTTCCGTAGCCAGGCAAGTCTTTTCAGGAGAGATATTTCGTCCGTCATCGATCTTTCGAGCCCGATTCGATTCTCAGAAACCAAGAGACAGCTGGTGAGAAAATGTGAAGAAAAGCAAATCATCGTTTCCGAAAACGAAAATTTTGAAGAATATTGGACATTACTTTCAGAAGTTCTTCAGAAGTTTGATACCAAACCCGTACATACAGTAACGGAAATCTCTTTATTAAAAGAAAAATTTCCGGAAAACATAAGATTATTTGAAGCCAGAAAAGACAATATTCTTTTCGCCGGAATTGTCATTTTCGATTTCGAAAATGTTGTTCATACACAATATATGGCCGCTTCTCAGGAAGGAAGAAAGCTGGGAGCTTTAGACTTTATCAATCATACACTCTTACACAAGTTCGAAGACAGAAAATATTACAGCTTTGGAATTTCTACGGAAAACCAGGGCACATTTTTAAATGAAGGATTAATTCAGCAGAAAGAAAACATGGGAGCAAGAGGAATTGCCTTAGATTTTTACTCTATTAAACTTTAAATTATGATTAAATTTCTTGATTTACAAAAGATCAACTTACAATATCAAAACGAAATTGAAGCAAAGCTTTTAGAAGTATTCCGCTCTGGATGGTACCTGATGGGAAGCCAGCTTTCAAATTTTGAAAAAAATCTTTCCGATTATATTGGTGCAAAACACAGCATTGGTGTAGCGAACGGGCTAGACGCTTTACGTCTTATTTTACGCGGTTATATCGAGCTAGGAATCATGAATCCGGGAGACGAAATTATCGTTCCTTCGAATACCTATATTGCTTCTATTTTGGCCATATCAGATAATGGGCTTGTTCCTGTGCTGGTAGAGCCGGAAATTGAAACTTACAATATCGATATTTCTAAAATTGAAGAAAAGATAACTTCAAAAACGAAGGGCATCCTTATCGTCCACCTTCAGGGAAGAGTTGTTTTTTCTGATCAATTAAAAGAAATTGCTGAAAAATACCAATTAAAAATCATTGAAGATAATGCTCAGGCAATCGGTGCAGAATGGAATGGTAAAAAAACAGGAAATCTGGGAGATGCATCAGGTTTCAGTTTTTATCCAGGTAAAAATCTGGGAGCGCTTGGTGATGCCGGTGCAGTGACTACCAATGATGATGAGCTGGCAAAAACAATTAGAGCTTTAGCAAATTACGGTTCTAATCAAAAATATGTAAACATTTATAAAGGTTTAAATTCAAGGCTTGATGAGATTCAGGCTGCTGTTTTGGATGTTAAACTTAAATATATCGATCAGGAAAATAAGATCAGAAGAGAGATTGCAAAACGTTTCATTAATGAAATAAACAATCCCACGATCGTCCTTCCGGAATATCCTTCTGATGAAAATGAGCATGTATGGCATGTTTTCGTTATTCGTTCGGAAAAAAGAGATGAGCTGCAGGCTTACCTTACAGAAAATGGCATCCAGACGTTGATTCACTACCCTATTCCACCTCATCAGCAGCAGGCTTATAAAGAATGGAACGAGCTATCCTTCCCTATTAGTGAAAAGATTCATGATGAAGTTTTAAGCTTCCCGATTTCTCCGGTAATGAGTGAGGATGAAATTAAACAGATTATTGAAGTTGTAAACAAATTTTAGTCATGTCCAGGCTATTAGAAAATAAAAAATATTTACTGAAAACATTGAAAATCGCTACTCTTCTGTATAACAGCGGAAAGTATGATGATTGTCTGAAGTATATTGAAAAAATCTCTTATTCAGCCTGGTATAATTTTGCAGGATATTATACATTAAATCACTTTGAATCCATTATCAGGAATATTGCTGCAAAGTCATTACATTTTAAAGATCAGATTATTTCAGAAAAAGAAGATACGACACTGCATATTTTTTCAGAAATAAATCAGGTCGGCGGTCATACAAAGCTGTTATTTAACTGGATAGAAAATGACCGGGACAGTAAGCATTATCTTCTAAGTACGTGGCAGGATGCTAAGGAAATTACAGACATTGCAACATCTTATAATTGTAATATTGATGATCGTCTGTACACTTTTAACAAAGAATCGAACCATCTGAGTAAAGCCCAAAAAATTATAGATATTCTCGCGGAAAAAAATTTCAGCAGAATTGTTTTACATATCCATCCTCATGATGCAATTCCATCTTTAGTATTTTCTTCAGACCGGTTGACAAGTCCAGTTTTCTTTCTCAACCATGCTGAGCATACGTATTGGCTTGGAGCTCCTGTCATTGATTATTTATTACAAATCCGGGAATCAAATATTAAAAAAGATTCTAAAAACAGGAATATTCCCGTTGAATATCAATTTTTTCTACCGATCCCGGTCGACGAATCTTTTAGTTTAAATAAAAAAGAAAAAGAAACTTTTAATATTTTATCCATCGGAAGAGAGTCAAAATACGAGCCGAATGTGGAGTACAATTTTTACGAAGCAGCGTTGAATATTGTAAAAGAATTCGATCATGTTGTTTTCACAATCGTTGGTATTTCACAAAATAATCCGAACAGAAAGATCTATGAACATGACAGACTGGTTTTTGTAGAGCCAACACGTGACATCAAAGGCTTTATAGAAAATACAGATTTGTATCTGGAAGGCTTTCCTGTTCCGTCGTTTACATCACTGCTGGAGCCGGCAATGGCGGGTATTCCGTTTGTATTGCATTATAATCCTTCGGATATTTATAAAGTCTTTGAAGAAGACAGAGAAAACGGCATTTTTTATCCTGAAAATTTAGAAAACTGGCACGAAACTGTTGGAAAAATGATTTCCGATGAAAGCTATAGACATGAAATAAATACAAAACAAGAATCTTATCTTAAAAATAATTTTTCTTTACAAGCCTGGAAAAATAAGCTGAAGAATTGCAAAGAAAATACAAAAAACAAGACACACAAGGTAAGAGCCATCCCTCAAAATGAAACTTATGTAGAGGGCACAGATGAAAAAATTGTTTCATTAATTGAAATCAAAAATGTAAACCATTATACATTCACCGAAAATCTCGGAATAGTATCAAAACTGAAAGTTGTAGCTTTATCCTTTGATAATCCTTCTTGGGTGAAAGTTTTATCTAAAAAAAGAACACTTGGCTATTTATTAGGCAAATAATATTATAAATAAACCAAATATGAAATTAAGACCAATCGCCATACATTTACCACAGTTTCATCCGTTCCCGGAAAATGATGAATGGTGGGGAAAAGGCTTTACGGAATGGACGAATGTGACCAAGGCAAAACCTCTGTACGAAGGGCATTATCAGCCTCAGCTTCCCGCTGATCTGGGATTTTATGACCTTCGCCTTGCAGATTGCAGGCTGGAGCAGGAAAAGCTTGCCAAAGAATATGGTTTTTACGGGTTCTGTTATTATCATTATTGGTTTAACGGAAAACTTTTAATGGAAAGACCTCTTGAAGAGAAGTTAAATAACCCTAAGGAAGATTTTCCTTTCATGCTTTGCTGGGCAAACGAAAACTGGACGAGAATCTGGGACGGAGGAGAAAATAATATCTTAATGGCTCAGGATTACAATATGGAAGATCATATTGCCCATATCAATTATTTAATGCCTTTCTTTAAAGATGAAAGATACATAAAGATCGATGGGAAAGCCGTTTTTGCAGTGTATCGAACGACTAAAATCCCCGAATTTGATAAAGTCGCTGAAATCTGGAAACAGGAAGCAAAAAAAAATGGCGTAGAATTGTACATCACTAGATTTGAGAGCTTTGGAGAAAGAGGAGAAGAGTTTATGTCTGAAAACATTGATGCCAGCATAGAATTTCAGCCTCATTCCGGATTAAAGGTTTTTAATGATAAAGAATATCAAAAATCTTTGGCGAGTAAGCAAAGTCATAAATCGTTAAGAGACGAGATCAGTATGGCAACTATTAAACAAAGCTATGATCACTGGTCTAAAAAATTAAAACTAAAAAACACCGCCGAAGCGGAAAACTCCGACGGAAAAATTATAGAATATTCAGATTTTATAGAGTTTGATATTGAACATGGTAAATCTGAAAAAGTATACCATAAGTTTTATAAATGCGCTTGTCCCGGATTTGATAATACCGCTAGAAAATCTAAAAATTACGTTATTTTAAAAGATTCTACACCCGAATTATTCAAACATTGGGTGGAAGAAAAAATAAAACTGTTTACCCCTTACAGCGAAGAAGAAAATCTTTTCTTCATCAATGCATGGAATGAGTGGGCAGAGGGCAACTACATGGAACCCAACAGGAAATGGGGACGCGCATATCTGGAAGCCGTTAAAGACATTTTTAAATAGAATCTTGTGCTTTCGATTATCATTTCATCATATCAGCAAAACTATTACGATCAGCTTGTTAAGAATATTAATGAGACGATTGGCGATGGTTTTCAGTACGAAATTATCCAGATGTGGAATCCCAATTTGATGAGTATTACCAAAGCTTACAATTTGGGGGCAGAAAAATCCAAGTTCCAAAATCTCTTGTTTCTACATGAGGATATAGTTTTTCATACTAAAGGCTGGGGTGAGAAATTATCAGACCATCTAGATAAAGAAAACACCGGAATCATCGGTGTAGCAGGATCCTCATATGTTCCTGCTGCACCATCAAGCTGGACGGTGGATGAGAAATATAATTTTGCAAATATTTTACAGGGAAATAAACAAAACACAGATTTTTTTCACATCCAATCTACCAAAGCAAATAAGACGAAAGTCTTTGCCGTGGATGGTGTTTTTCTGGCAATTAAAAAAGAGAATTTTATTCAATTTAAATTTGATGAAAACCTGCCCGGATTTCACGGATACGATCTTGATTTTAGCTTAAGGGTATCCAAAAAGTATCAGAATTATGTTGTTGATGATATTTTAATTCAGCATTTTTCGGGAGGAAATCTGGATAAAGTCTGGTTTGATGCCAATGTGAAGGTTAAAGAAAAGCTGGGTTCTCAATTCGGCAAGCAAATCGATCCTGAAGTAGAAAAAAAGGTATTTTTGGGGTTTTTGTATAATTTCTTTCAACATTATCCTGTCAGTAGAAAAAACATTTTGTTAACTTTAAAATTTTATCCTAAAAAACTTAATTTTAAGGATCATTTAAAAATTGTAAAAAAATATTTTAATTATATAAGATATTCCAACAATATCAATAAAAAATTCAACACAAATTATTAAAATTTATTATCCAGAATATTTAACAATATGATAGTAGGAAGCGGACTTATTGCAAATTCATTAAAAAATATCGATTCTGAAGACCATCTTTTTTTTGCTTCAGGGGTTTCCAATTCCCTTGAAACAAAAGACTCAGAATTCGAGAGAGAATTTACTCTTCTCAAAAATAACCTTGAAAACAATAATGGAAGCAAGTTTATTTACTTTTCTACTTTAAGTGTAAATGACCTGTCGAAACAGGAAAGCCCGTATGTCTTGCACAAATTACGCCTTGAAGACTATATAAAAAACAACTGCGAAAAATATCTGATCCTAAGAATCGGAAATATTGTAGGAAAAGGCGGAAACCCGAATACTTTATTCAATTTTCTTAAAAATCAGATTATGCAAGATAAAAAATTTGTCGTGCATACTAAGGCCCGAAGATTATTACTGGATATTGACGATATTTCAAAGTTTCTGACATCGAGTTGCGCTGCCGTAAAAAATGAAACCATTAATTTCGCTTATCCTTACTATTATGATTTAAATGAAATTATAAATGCGATTGAAGCTAAAATGGAAAAAAAAGCTCAATACGAAAAATCCGATGAAGGAGATTTTTATAAGGTAGCATTTGAGGAAACTGCCAATGAGTTTTTCACAGGAATACAGCCTAATGAATATTTGAAAATTTTGACTGATAAATATATTTAAACAAAAACACAAATGCCTAAAATTTATTTTATTATCGTCACCTACAATGCCATGAAATGGGCAGAAAGATGTTTTACAAGTTTAAGACAATCTTCTGTCCCCCTGCATTCTATCGTAATAGATAATGGTTCTACAGACGGCACTCAGGAATATATAAAGACACATTTCCCTGAAGTAGATTTTATTCAGTCCGACAGCAATCTGGGCTTCGGAAAAGCCAATAATATCGGAATAGAAAAAGCATACAAAGAGGGGGCAGATTTCTTTTATTTGATGAATCAGGATGCCTGGCTGTATGAAGACAGTCTCGAAAAACTGCTGGAGGCCTTCAATGCCTATCCAAATAAAGATGAAATCGGAATTATCAGTCCGATGCATATTGACGGATCAGAAAAAAAGCTGGATATTTTCCTGGATAAATACATTTCTTACAACTGCGACAAAACGAGATTGATTTCCGATCTGTATTTTCAGACCCTGAAACCTTTCTACGAACTTGATTTTATCAATGCTGCACACTGGCTTTTACCGAGAAATACCATTGAAACGGTGGGTGGCTTTAATCCTTTTTTCTTTCACTACGGCGAAGACAACGAGTATGTAAACAGAGTACATTTTCACAAGAAAAAAGTTTTATTGGCTCCCAAAAGCAAGGTGGTACACGATGGGAAGCAGTCTTTACAAAAAGTAGATTACAATAAATATGCAGATTTAAGAATTGAAACCAATATCATGAATCCTAATTTACCCAATGCTTTCCAACTGGAAAAAAAAGCATTATTACAAAGCATGATAAAGAATTTTATTCTATTAAATATTAAAAAATCGAAAAAATTATTTAGCAAATATCAAGATATATCAAAAAAATCTGACATTTTCCAAGATATAATAAACAAGGTCAGGAAAAAAGATACCACATTCTTAAAAACATAATTTATTATGTATTTTTGAAAATCACAAAGCAAATGTATGGATAGAAAAATAAGCCTTATTATTCCTGTTTATAACTCATCACAGTTCCTTCATAAAACAGTAAAGGCAGTTGATGACCAGAAAAAAGAATCGAACTGGGATCTTGAATTAATTTTAATTGAAGATGGCAGCCCCGACAACAGCTTTGAAGTGATCGAAAAACTTGCAGAAGAGTATCATTACATCAAAGGCATCAAATTATCGAGAAATTTTGGGCATCAGATTGCAGTAAGAACAGGGCTAAGCTACGCTACGGGAGACTATATCGCAATCATTGATGATGATTTGCAGGATCCTCCATCCTTACTTCCCAGGTTTTTTGAGCAGCTGGATCAGGGCTATGAAGTTGCCTATGGTATCAGAAAAAAAAGAAAGGAAGACCGGCTCAAAAAAATTGCCTATGTAAGTTTCTACAGGTTTTTAAATATGATCAGTGATACCAAAATTCCATTGGATTCAGGAGATTTCTGTGTGATGACGAAAAATGTGAAAGACAAAATGCTTACTCTTCACGAACAAAACCCTTATTTAAGAGGTATCAGAGCGTGGGTTGGCTTCAAACAGATCGGCCTGGAATACGAAAGAAGCGGAAGAATAGAAGGCGAATCCGGATATTCTCTGAAAAAGCTTATCAAGATAGCTAAGGATGGGATATTTTCTTTTTCATCCCTTCCCCTGCAGATTATCAGCTTACTCGGAAATACAGGTCTTCTGATTTCAATATTATTCACGCTCTTCACTATTTTCAGATATTTTAATAACGAAATTGAAGTGGCAGGTTATACCACTATTATTATCCTGATGATGTTCTTTAGCTCAGTCTTGCTGATTAGCTTAGGAATTATTGGCGAATATATTTACAGAATTTATAACGAAGTAAGAAATAGACCTCATACAATTATAGAAAAAACAATTAATTAAGACACAAACTTATCCCACCTAAAAATGAAAGAAAAAATCCAGTCCATTATCGATCCCCATTTTACTTACGAATACAAAGACGGAAAATTTGTTTTCCTTGAATTTGATGAAGAAATCGTTTCCGACTCTCTCGATAAAATAAAAACTTTTTTTAAAAAATACATCTGGCTGTATGAGCTGCTCATTTATATCATAGCCCCGCTTTACCCTTCAAGATATTTCTATCTGAAAAAAGTCTTGAAAGAAACGAAGAATACGGATAAAATTGTAGTGAACCTTGGGAGTGGTTATACGGATCTGAGGGATGATATCATTAATGTAGACCTTATTCCTTATAGTCCCGTTAATGTACTTTGTGACATCACAAAATTACCTTTTAAAGATAATTCTGTAGACCAGATCATTAATATCGCCGTATTGGAGCACGTTCCCAATCCTCAGGCTGTAATCGCAGAAATCCACAGGGTTTTAAAACCGGGAGGAAAGCTTTTATGTGAAATTCCTTTTATGCAGGCTTTCCATGCTTCCCCATATGATTTTCAGAGATATACATATGAAGGGATAAAAGTACAGTTTAAAGATTTTAATAATTTAAAAATCCATTCTATCAGTCCGACCGGCGGAATGCTTTGGCCTTTGCAGGAATGGTTTGTGATGTTATTTTCTTTTGGAATCAGACCTTTGCATAATATCTTACTGATCATTGTCATGTGTCTTACTTTTCCGATCAAATTTTTAGATGTTATTCTGCAGTATCACCCTCTGAGTAAAAACATCGCATCTGCCTTTATTTTTGAATGTGAAAAATAATAGTGTTATGAAGAAAGTACTTCAGAATCCTGTTTATTTTTTGTCTTGTCTGATATTTCTTATTGCAACAGCATTTTTGGCATATCTTACATACAGCAATCTCGATAAAGGATTTATTTTCAACGACGAAGCCTATTATTTGTCTTATTACAGCAATAATGGAGGCTATCTGAGTTTTGACAGAACTAATTTTTTCAGAATATTCAGGTTTTTATACACTCCGAATATTTATCATTTCAGAGTTATTTCTATCACAACTCTCGTTGTAAGCAATTTTTTACTTTGCTATTCTACCTTTAAATATCTGAGATTCAATAATTATCTTGTTTTATACAGCTTATTGGGTATTTTCATAGGATTTGAAAGCTGGAGCATCAGCAATCTGATTATCCAGCAATACATTGGTAATACAATTCTTGTTAATATCGGAGTCTCACTCATGCTTATTTCTCTGATTGTCAGGAAACAATTTTTCATCGTACTTTCGGGTTTTGTCTTATCATTTGTGCTTTTCAACGGAAACTCGCACAGTATTATTATTTTTCCGATACTGGCATTTTTTATACTAAGTGATGCTAAAAACAGGAGATCAAACCTACTGTATTTCTTTATGGGATTTATAGCCGGAATTGTTGTGTATTTCACCTTTCTGGACACTTTTGATAATTTTATTTATCAATTTAAATTTCTCAAAGAATATCTTAGCTTCCATAGAAAACAGCACTCAAAATCCTTTATGGTTTTATGGTGTGTGTATCTTTTCCTCAATGCTATTTTACCCGTTGCCATAGCTTATTTTTTATTATGGAGAGCTAAATTTTCTGAGTCATCTTTAAAAGTTTTAGATAAAATTCTAGCAGTAATAGGCATTATTACAGTGTTGTCATTTTACTTTTATTATGAATATTATATTTTTTCTTTTATCATCTTTACTCACTTATTAGCTTTAAGATTCTGGGTCGAGAAGACTGAAACCAAGAATAGCAAATACATTATTATTTTACTTTTGATCATACCTTATTGTCTGGCTTTTGGCTCACAGACATGGTTTCATTTAAGATTGAATGCTTATAAATTTTATTATTTCCTTCTTATTTTTATTTGTTTGGTAAAGCTTTATAAAAATAATTTGTGGATGATCGGATATCTGGTGCATATTGTAACAATGACGATCATTTTTCCCAGAATTATCCACGACAAAGGCTGGAAAGATTTCGTATTCACCGAGCAAACCGAAAAAGTAAAAGTAAACGGCTACGATTTATATTTGGATAAAGGAAGAAAAAAAGACCTTGAAGATCTCCGCCCTTATCTGGAAAATCAGGACAATGTGATCTACTCTAGCAATCACCTGATGGGCTATTTGTATATTTTAAAAGCAAATCCGCCTATTTATTATTACTTTACCCTGAAAGATTACATCAGGTTTATCATCAAAAAAGTTGGGAAAACTCCCGATGATTTTATCTATATTGAAAGTAACGATTACCCTTTCTATCCTAAAGAAATTGTACCTTTAAAGTTCGTAAGCCATCCGGAAAATTACAAAGTCGTAAAAACCGGAAGATTTACAATATACCTTCCCTCAAACTTTAAAAAAAAATAAAATGTGTGGAATAGCCGGAATAATAGCTAATAACGCTAGAAATTACCAGGAAGAACTCAAAAGAATGACAGACTCCATCGCACATCGCGGTCCGGATTCTGCCGATTTTGAATTTTATGAAAATGCAGCATTGGGGCATCGCAGACTTTCCATTATCGATCTTTCCGATACGGGAAAACAACCCATGCTTTCCAGTACAAAAAATGAATGTATCGTTCTGAATGGCGAGATCTACGGCTATCAAAACATTAAAGCCCAATATCCCGAATATCCCTATCGCGGAACTTCTGACACAGAAGTCATTCTTGCAATGTATCAGAGAAAAAAAGAAAACCTGATCCATGATCTTCCGGGAATGTTTGCATTCGCCATCTGGGACAACGAAAAACAGGAGTTATTCTGCGCAAGAGACCGTTTTGGTGAAAAGCCTTTCTTTTACGCCATCGGGAAAAACAACGAATTTATTTTCGCCTCTGAAATTAAAGCTATTTTAGCTTCAGGGCTCATTCAGCCGAAAGTGAATCAGGAAGCAATTTCCTATTATCTACAGTACGGATATGTGAGTACCTATCACAGTATTTACGAAAATATTTACACCCTTCCTCCGGCTCATCAGCTGATCTGGAAAAACGGGAAAATTAATATCTCAAGATATTACAGTCTCCCAGCAAAAGACCGGGTTTTAAGCCTTTCTGATGCTAAGGATGAATTTATATATTTATTAAAAAATGCCGTTCAGAAACAGCTTATTGCCGACGTAGAAGTGGGTAGTTTTCTAAGTGGCGGACTGGATTCTTCTTCGATTGTGGCTTTGGTGGCAGAGTTTTTACCGAGACAGACCACCATCAGTTTTGGCTACGATCATGAAGACAGCGAACTAAAATATGCCAAAGAAATTGCCGATAAATATCAGACCAATCATGTTGAAGTACACGAAAAGAAAGAAGATCTGGCAACTTCCCTGTTAAAGATTTCTCCATTTTTTGATGAGCCTTTTGCTGATATTTCTTTTATTCCGCATTTTGAGATTTGCAGGAATGCAAGGAAAAACCTTACCGTCGTGCTTTCCGGAGATGTCGGAGACGAATTATTCGGAGGGTACAATTTTTATCGTGTTGAAAATCAGCTAAGAAATCATTTCAGCTATAAAAATATTGTGGCTAAGTTTGGGTTACAATTATATCAGAAATTAAAGCCGGTTTCATTTATTACCCAAAAGAATCTGGCTCATGAAAATATCCTGGATTTCCATCAGAATTTTGTGAGAAATTCATTTAATAAAGAAGAAAAAAATGCGCTGGGAATTACGGCGGCTTACGAGCAACCTTATAGTTTCACCCCGGATCCGCATTCTTTAAACGACATCATGAGGGTTGACCTAGAAGGCTATGTTCCCGGAAATATGATGGTAAAATCCGACAGAATGGCTATGGCCAATTCACTGGAAGTGAGAACACCTTTTCTTGATATCGATTTTGCAGAATTTTGCATCCAGCTTCCGGAACAGTTGAAACTGGATAACGAAAACGACAAAATCATCCTTCGTGAAGCGATGGGGTCTTACTGGACGGAAACCATCCGAAACCGCCACAAGCAAGGCTTTGGAATGAGTGTGAAAAGTTGGTTTGAAGAAGAAAACCTCATCAGTCTTTCCAACGATTTATTGAAAAATCCGAATCAGAAGGTTTTTAATTATATTGATTTTAAAGCCACACAAAAGTTCCTGAATAAGGATCACAAGCACTGGAATCTATTGCAATTGGCCCTTTGGGCTCATAATAACCAAAATGTTTTATAATGCTTGATATTTCTGTAATCATTCCGGTTTATAATGCAGGTCAGTTTTTAGAAAAATCTGTAGAATCTGCCGTACATTTTGATGAAGTAAAGGAGATTATTTTAGTTGAAGATAAATCCACAGACAATTCATTGGAAATCTGCCGGAAATTAGCTTCCGAAAATCCGAAAATAAAACTGTTTCAGCATCCTGATCAGGGAAATCATGGAGCCGGAGCAACCCGAAATCTGGGAATAGAAAAGGCAACAGGAAGTTTTATTACTTTTTTAGATGCCGATGATTATTACCTTCCCAACCGATTCGATGCGGAAAAGGAAATTTTTAATGATCCTAAAATTGAAGGCGTTTTCGGAGCGATCGGTGTAGAATATCTTACAGAAAAAGGCAAGCAGGAGTATCAGACAAAATTTAAAGATGCTGCTCTTACGACGGTAAATTATCCCGCTGAAGGAGAAGAAGTTTTCAGAGGACTGCTGAGCTTAACGCCTAAAGCTTTCGGCACTTTTTTTCACCTGAATGCATTAACCATCAGAAAATCTGCCCTTGATCGGGCACAGCTGCGTTTCAACAAAGATCTGCGGGTGCATCAGGATTCTGATTTTAATATCAAGCTGGCGTATCACTGTCATTTGAAATCCGGGATTATTGATAAAGCCATTGCAATCCGTGGAATTCATGATGACAACAGAATTACAAAAATCGTTCAGTATTCTCCACAGTACAACCAAAGACAATATCTTTACTGGAAGTCGCTGTATGACTGGGCAAGTTCGAAAGGGCTGCCTGCGGAATATCAGAAAAGAATTTATTTAAGTTATAAATCTTTTGACCTTTCTCAGAAAAAAGGATTGGCAAAATACAGCAATATTGTATTGGAAGGACTCAAAAACCCGGAAATATTGAAGACAAAATATCGCTTTAATTATTATAAATAAAGATGAATATTTCCGTGATCATTCCCGTGTACAATGCGGAAAAATATGTTGCCCAGGCTGTAGAATCTGCTCTTCAGTTTGAGGAGGTCTATGAAGTTATTTTAATTGAAGACAAATCTCCAGACAATGCATTGATCATTTGTGAAGAGCTGACGCAAAAATATGACCGGGTAAAACTCTTCCAGCATCCGGACAAAGGAAATCACGGAGCTTCGACTTCTAGGAATTTGGGAATCGAAAAATCAACGGGAGATTTTATCGCTTTTCTTGATGCGGATGATTATTACCTCCCCAACCGTTTCGATGCGGAAAAAGAACTTTTCAAAGATCCCAAAGTGGAGGGTGTTTATGGAGCGATGGGCGTTCATTTTTATTCTGAAAAAGCCAAGGAACAATATTATAAAGTTTTTAGAAGCTCTTTAACAACCGTTTATAAAAAATATCACCCTAAGGACGTTTTTCCGGGGCAATTGTATCTGTTGGGGAGTTTTGGGATGTTTAGTATTGTTGCACTTACGATTCGCAAAGATTCTTTAATAAACAAAATGCATCCCTTTTTCAGACCCAATTTAAAGCTTCATGAAGATTCGGAATTTTTGTTCCGATTGTCCTATTATCTGGATCTTTATCCCGGAAGTATTGACAAACCGGTTGCTCAACGAGGGGTACACGAAGAAAACAGGATCACAAAAGTAGGCATCAATAAAAAAAAGCCCGTGCTCTCAAGGTATATTTTCTGGAAACACGTAAATGAATGGGCCAGTAAAGAAAAAAATATGCCCGAAAATATTAAAATTCACATCAAAAGGATGGAGCGAAGCTTTGAAATCGCCCACACTCCCAACCCTAAGAAGTGGGCAATGATTCTTAAATATTTAATCCTGGATTATCCAAGCATAAGGTCGGGATTATATAACATAAACTTCAGAAATACAATAATTTAATTCTTTTTTTTAATACAACACTAAACAATGAAAATCTCTGTAATTGTTCCGGTTTACAACGCTGAAAAATATGTAACCCAGGCTGTGGAATCTGCTCTGCAGTTTGAGGAAGTATATGAAGTCATTTTAATTGAAGATAAATCTCCGGACAATGCGCTGGAAGTTTGTCAGCAATTGGCTCAGAAACACGACCGGGTAAAGCTTTTCCAACATCCCGACAAGGGAAATCACGGAGCAGGACCAACAAGGAATCTAGGTCTGGAAAATGCAACGGGAGACTTTATTGCCTTCCTGGATGCCGATGATTACTATCTTCCGAACCGTTTTGATGCAGAGAGAGAACTTTTTAAAGACCCTAAAATAGAAGGCGTTTACGGAGCATTGGGGGTACATTATTATTCTGAAAAAGCAAAGGAACAATATTATAAAGTGTTTGGAGACCGATTGACCACCGTTCATAAAAGACATGATCCAAAGGATGTATTTCCCGGACAAATCAATATGAAAGGAAGTTTCGGGCTTTTCAGCATTGATACTTTAACGATACGAAGAGATGCTTTGGTGAAAAAATTAAAGCCATTTTTTAAAACGCATTTAAGGCTTCATCAGGATACGGAATTTTTGTTCAGGCTTTCCTATTATCTGGATCTTTATCCTGGGATTTTAGATAAAGCTGTTGCCATGAGAGGCGTCCACGAAAATAACAGAATCACAAAAGTTGATACTAAAAAAGTAAAACCTGCAACTACAAAAGTGCTTCTTTGGAGAGAAATAAACAATTGGGCGAAAGACGAAAACACGCTTCCACAAGATGTAAAAGTACATATCAGAAGAATGCACCGCAGCTATGAAATTGCGCTTGCTCCACCTGCAAAAAAATGGGGAATGATTGCAAAATATCTGATCACGGATTATCCGAGTATCCGGTCTGGACTTTATAATATCAATTTCAGGGAATATTTATTTTAAAGTTTTTGTATGTAAAAGAATAGAATCCGCGATTTGGGCCGTAAAAACTTTTCCGGATTCTTTGTACATATGATTTCCGTCGGTGTAAGTATATTTTTTAGCTTCTGGTGAAAAATCAAAAAATCCAATTCCCTGTTTTTCAGCAATCGCTTTTATCCTTTTACTGAAATCCGGGGAGTATTTTTTTTCTATTTCCAGAACTTTTTCCGAAGGAGGAATTCTTACGATATACACACTTCCTTTAGTCTTTAAAAAATCAATAATATTTTCCAGTGACTTTAATCTGTATGTGGATATTTCCTGTTTTTTAGATGAAAGTATAGCTTCTTCCACTTTCTTTACCGTTCGCGCCGCCACTGTATCCGGATGTACATCTACCGTAACTTCCATCCATCCGTTTTTGTGCAAATAGGTGTTGGATTTGGCCACTTCTTCCCTGTCTTTATAGATATTAAACCAGCTTCTCGGGTAATTTCTCAGAAGATATTCATAATTGGGATTTATATCATAAAAATGCATACTTGCCAGAGGTGATCTAGTTTCCGGCAGGTCCTTTTCTTCCTGTCCTTTATCAATGGATACACTCCACGGATCGACAGTTAAGATAAAAATTCCGTTTTGGGTATTGGGATTGAGTTTCTTTTTAATCGCTTCAAAATAAACCTTTCCATACGGAGAATCTGCAATATTAAAAGCAAAATTGGTAAACTTCCTGTCCTTAAACTTAGCATCCAGAATATCCGGAACTACCGCCTGAACACCACGCGAATCTCCCATGATCATATTGGATGGTTTCGGACCTGTAAAATGTCTGTAACTATCATCCGTATTGCCGTCTGCAAAAGTTCCTAAAAACAATAAAACAGCAACGACTCCAATAATGTAAAATGATATTTTAAATAAAAACTTTTTCATAATTAGAATTGTTCATAGATGAAATTACCGTTACCAAACACTCCAAAATACATAATCATGAAGATAAGAAAAACATACAAAGCCCTTCTCATTATCGGATTGAATCTGCTGATTTCCAAGCCATGCTCCTGATCTTTATTCATCCAGTCAATTAAAACTAAAATAAAAATAAATCCTAAAATTTTTACTTTAATAAACTGTGGAATGGAGAAAAAAGAAAGGCTGAAAACCCTTCCGTACATTCCTACGGCATCTGTAAGTGTAGGAGCTGCAAATAAGATAAAAGCAAAGCAAACCATCACCATTGTAAGGAAAATATTCCCCATTTCCGGAATAGTAGGAAAAGATTTGGAAAATTTCTTCTTTTTATTCAGCTTATTGGTAAGGATCAACGGAATATAATACAAGCCGTGAAGCAGCCCAAACAAGACAAATGTATATCTTGGGCCATGCCAGATGCCGATAAGGACAAAATTTAAAACAATAGCCGCTATCAATCCTTTTTTTTCATAATCCCTGAACTGGATGACCAAAGGCGTAAATACATAATCCGTAAGCCAGGAAGTCAGTGAAATATGCCATTTTCTCCAAAATTCAGCGATATTTTGGGCAAATAGAGGGAAGGCAAAATTTTTCGTTATTTTAAGACCTAAAAGCTTCGCAAGACCAATCGCCATATCGGAATATCCAGAAAAATCGGCATAAATTTCGAAAAGAAATAAAATCGCACCGAAAGCAACCGTACTTCCGGAAAGATGCTCATAATTCTGAAAAATTCCCTGAGTAATTGGGGTAATACTATTCGCAATCACCAGTTTTTTAAAAGCTCCGTACAGAATTTGTCTTACCGCATCGGCGCCATTTTCAGAGGTAAAAACTCTTTCTTTTCTGAGTTGAGGAAGCAATAATCCGCCTCTGTCTATAGGACCGGAAGTCATGCTCGGGAAAAAAGCGATATAATTGAAAAATACCAAAGCATCAGGCTCCGGTTTTAATTTTCTATTTTTAATATCAAGGAAATAGCTGATAATTCTAAAGGTATAAAAGCTGATTCCCAGGGGTAAAGCAATGCTTACAGTCAATGTATTTTTGATGCCGAACAGATCAGCAAAAGAATCTATAAAGAAATTAAAATATTTAAAATAAAACAGCGTTCCTATGGCTAAAATAAGCCCTAAATTGAGATAAAGGCGTTTTTTATTTCCTTCATTTCCACCGATTTTAATTCCTAAAAAGTAAGCCGCCGCCGAACTTCCGATCAGAAGAGCTAAAAATCTCCAGTCCCAGAAAGCGTAAAAAACATAACTCGCCAAAAGCAAAAGAATATTCTGTATTTTAACATTTTTCTGAAACAGCCAGTAAAGCCCGAAAACGGTTACAAAAAAGAGAATAAAAGCAATAGAGGTGAACTGCATTATTTGTGTTTAAAATTCAAAATTAATAATGTGAAGCATCCAAAAAGATATGGTTGCCGTTGAAGTGTTTTCCTCCGTTTAGGCAAAGATCAATGACGTTGGAAATGTCTTTGCTTTCCAGGTTTTCTTTCAGTGGATAACCGGAAAGAATGGTTTCTTTCATCCGCTCGTCCATATCTTTGTGAAAATCTGTTGGGATAAATGACGGAGAAATAGAATTGCAAGTAATCCCGAATTTTACGTTTTCAAGTGCCCAACTTTTGCTCATTTGCAACAAATAAGCCTTGTTTGAGTTGTAAACAGATGTTCCCATGGCCGGAGACTGCATCGATGAAGTGAGAATATTGATGATTCTTCCTTCCTTCTTTTTGCGGAAAATTTTAATGCATTCCTGAGTAATTTGTAATGTTGGAATGATATTATTTTTAAAATCATTTAAAATTTTCTCAGATTCCGTTTTGTGAAAATACGTATCAATGAAAGTTCCGTTATAGTAATTATTGATAAGAATATCTGGTGAAAAAGCTTCAATTTCAGCAGAAAAGCCAGCCATCTCCGATTCTGATGTGAAATCTATCTGATAAGCTTTTGCATTAGGGAATTGATTTTCAATTTCCTGTGCAGATTCTTTTGAATGGCAGTAGGTAAATAATACCTCATATCCTTTCTCAAGAAGAAATATATTAATCGCTTTTCCGATTCCGGATGATCCCCCGGTTAAAATTACTTTATTCACGTTAATTCTTTTATTTGAATTTTGCCTGCAGCTACGGTTTTATTTTCTGCATTGATAAATTTAAACTTAAAAGTATTCACCTGTACCGCTTCCGACTGCTCGTCTACGACAGCTTCAAAATTTAAGACATCATCAAGATAAACAGGATTTTTAAAATTAATATGCTGAGAGAGAATCATCACATTTTCCGTCGGCAGAAGTTCCCCGATAAAAAAAGACAGGAATCCGTTCAGGATATTTCCGTGCATTACCTTCGATCTGAAGCCTTTGTTTTGGGCAAATTCTTCATTGGTATGGAGCGCATTTCTGTCATTAAAAACAGTAATGAACCCATTATAAATTTTATCATCAATTTGAAATTGATGCTGAAATTTCTGGTTAAGCTGAAGTACCATTTATTTTGTCAAAATACAGTCGATCATCTCTCCTACGTTGTTCCAGCTTTGGATTTCCGAAGAAGTAAAACGTACTCCGAAAGCCTTTTCTACCGCCACAATCAACTGAATATGAGAAAGAGAATCCCATTCTTCAATATCTTCCGCTGTCGTTTCAAAATGCAACACAATTTCGTCGTTATCTAGCTCGTCGTGGAAGATTGTTGTAAGTTTCGATAAAATTTCATTCTTGTCCATATACTTGTCTGTTTATTTTATAATTTATTTAGCTAAGATAAAAACATCTTTCGGTTCATATTCCTCTACATTCAAAAGCCATTTATCTTCATGGGATCTGAATCCCAGTCTTTCGTAATGATCTTTCACCATCTGATTTTTCGCTGTGGGAAGATATTCTCCCATCACGTATTTAAAGCCGTTCTTTTTAGCGGTATCAATAATAGTATTTAAAGTAAAATCTTCCATTCCTCTTTTCAGGACACGACAGCTCATGAGCCAGGTATCGATGAAAAGTGTTTCGGGATCCTTCTTTTCAAGCACGATTACACAGATCAGTCCGTTGTCACCATATTTGTCCTCCAGTGTGAACGAAATCGTGTGATGATCTTCAGAATTCATAAGATTTTCAACTTCCTGTTCAGTATATCTTACTGTTCTTAAATTAAACTGATTCGAACGCTGTGTAAGCTGAGAAACCCTCGGTTTTGAAAAATTATTAAAAGCCTGAACATCAGAAATCATATTCATACTTTTCAGGAAATCAGTGACATCCGTGAAGCTTTCAAGATCTGTTGCTCTCTGTGCTTCAACCTGATATTGTTTGGTTCTCTCGGCGTCGTTTTCGGAAAAACTTGCTGTTTCGAAAAGGTTTAAACCGTATAGATATTCCAGATATTCTGCTGGATCTTCCGGCAATTCCGGAACGCAGATATCAGGAAGGTTTTCTCTTACCAGATTTCTTTCAAACGGATTATCATCCAGGAAAACCATAGAATCAAATCCAATATTTAAAATATTTTGAATCTTTCTGATATTATCGGCTTTGTTATCCCAGTTGGCAACAAAAACGGCAATATCTTCCATTTTCAGAACCATATCCGGATGTTTTTCGAAAGGTTCTTTGGCTTTATCTTCATCATTTTTACTGCAAACTGCCAGAATCACTCCCCTTTTCTGTAGAGCTTTCACCCAATATTGGAATTCTGTGAAGGCTTTTCCGATTCCCAGACTTCCAATCTGGATTTTTCCCAGACCATCGTCACCGATAATTCCGCCCCAGGTTGTATTGTCGAGATCCAGGATAAGGCATTTTTTAAATTTACCTTCCAAAGACGAAATAATACTGAAAATATGATGTGCTACAATCGGTAATGCATCCAATGAAAGCACCATCTCAGTGTTTACATAAATATTTGGGGTAAACATAAAGTCTCGTCCCCATTTATTCTGGATAGAAAGAAGGTCGGCAATAAAGAAATTATCTTTTTTTGTTGCAATGTCTGCAGAAAGCAAATAATTGAGTTTATTTTGCTGAAAAACAAAAGAGGATTCTACTTTATTCGAAAAATTTCCGAAAATCTGGTTATTGATGACCGGAAAATTGCAATAAATTACCCTGCTTTTAGTCCGGTTTTGAATCGTTGAGTAAAGTTCTTCAATATACTTTATTTTATTCTCCGCAAAATCCAGCTGAGCATCATATGATTTGTAATATTGAGTTAAAAGCTTATGAGAAGATTCGAAAATAATGGTATAATCTGCATTAAATTCATACAATTCCGATGTCGGATCTAAAACCTGACGCGAAATCTGCCCAAAATCTGCCTCGAAGATTTCAAGATTAAAACCTTCTTGAATGGCAGTTCCTTTTAAAGCTATATTTAAAAATTGTGTGGCCGTATCACCCAGAAGGGCAACTTTTATGTTTTTAAGCTCTTTTGTGTTTCGGCGAATTTCTTTCTTAAGTTCTGAAAAAGTTTTGTACATACAGCTTTATTATTTTGTTAAAAATACAATTGTACTTTCGTTTTCAGATTCTACTATACATGTTGAAGAAGAACTTTTGTGAAAATTTTTCGATTTTTTTTCACAAAAACATATAATAGAGACTTGGGAAACTATTTTCATTTTATTGTGTTTGTTTGTATCACAAAAATAGAAATTTTATCTGATTTGAGAATCAAATGCTTCAGGCCTTTTATTTCACAAAAACACCGATATATTTCCCTTCATATTCTACCACCGTCGTATCGATATTATTTTTTTCGCAGAAATCCTGATAGGCAGAGTTGTCACCAATGTCATCACTGATGAAAACACCTCCGGTTCTTAAATGCTTGTAAAGCTCCGTATACGCCCAGAATCTTCCATTATAACTCTTGTCAGAATCATAGTGTACAACATCAAAAGATGCACTGTCTGCAAAAATTTTCGGTAAAGATTCTTTATCCGCAAAACGGAATAATTTCCAATGTGGTTTTAGATTTTCGGGAACTACGTATCCTACATACTGATCGCCGTCCTGCGCCAGGTAAGGCATATCCGAACTGTATAAAGTTCCGCCTCTTTTTTCCAGCGACAAAAGGGCCGCCAGAGAAGACCATCCGTAAGCAACACCCGTTTCTACAGCATTTTTTGCATTAGCGAATTCACAAGAATAATAAATTAATTCCAACGCTCCTGCACCTCCCATTTTGATAGGGCATTCGTTTTGTCTTCTTTCCGCTTCTTTTAAAATTTCTGCAAAATTGTTTTTGAAAGGATCGATATCAATTCCGAAAAGTTTGGAAACAGCTTCCTTTTGGGAGATGGCTTTAGAAGCCGCCCAGGAATTCGTTTTTTCCTTTCCTTTAAAGGCATTTCCCCTGTTTACGGTGTTCTTGATGATTTTTCTTCCCAACTCAGGATAAAGGTCGGGTCTTTTCAGATAGGCAACAAATGTTTTGAGAACTCTTGATATTTCGCTCACTGTGTTAAATTTAGGACACAAAAATAAAGATTTTTCTTTTATTTTTAAGATATAATTATATTTGTAAAAAATTATTAACACAAACACGATGAAATTTTCACTTTTAATTGCCAATTATAATAATGGAAAGTTCTTTAAAGATTGCTACGATTCCATTCTTGCACAGGAATATAAAAATTGGGAAGTTGTCATTATTGACGACCGATCAACCGATGATTCCGTAGAAGTGATCAAAAAAATTATCGGCAGCGATGAGCGGTTTAAACTGTATGAAAATGATGCCAACTACGGCGTAGGAGTTACAAAAGCCAAGCTAATTGAAGATGCTTCAGGAGATGTCTGCGGATATTTGGATCCGGATGATATCATTAAGCCCAATGCCCTGAAGAGTGCCGTGCAGGTTTTGGAAAAGAAAAAAGATGTGGTTCTTACCTATTCCAGGCTGGCAAAATGTGATCAGAATTTAAATATTATTAAAGAATTCCGTGCGGCTATGCAGGTTCCCAACAGACAGAAAACTTTTTTTAATTTCCCCATACAGATCGCTCCTTTTGTGGCTTTCAGAAGGGATGCTTATTTAAATGGTCCGAAAATCAATCCCGAGCTTAAAATTGCTGAAGATCAGGATCTTTATTTTAAAATGTATGAAGTGGGAAAAGTACATTTTATCAACCAGACAGATTATCTGTACCGGGCGCATTCGGGAGGAATTTCTCAGAATGCCAACAAAGAAAAATCTTACAGCTACTATGCGCGCTCTATCTGGGAAGCCATGCAGCGAAGAAATTTAAAACAAATCAACGGCAAACCTGTTCCCGAAAGCTATACTGACCCTAAGGAAATTTTTGCCCTTTTAGAATATCAAAATAAAATACCATTTCGTATTAAGAAAAAATTTATTATTCTTTTACAAAAAATCTTCGGTTAATGCCAGACAAAAAAAAAATAAAAGTGCTTTTCAGGCATCGCTCAATGGAAATGGGAGGTGTGGAAAAGGTGGTTTTAAGTATGCTTAATCATCTTAATAAAGATAAATTTGAACTGACAATCTGCTTAAATATCAACCAGGGAGAGCTTCGCAATGAGTTTCCGAAATATGTGAGAAAAGTTTACCTTACAGACGGGCGGGAAGATCTTTCGAAAAATTCCGTGATCCAGAAAATCCAGTTGGCCAAAAGAAATCTCAAGCTGAAAAGTGCTCTGAAAAATCCCAAAATTGCCGATAAACTTTTAAATGAAACCTATGATGTAGAGATCGCGCCAACTTATGCGGCATTTTCTGCTGTTTTGAATTCACTTAATAAAAATTCAAAAAAAATAGGATGGTTTCATTCTGACATTACCTTACCAAAACTTCAACCTTTGGTGCCGGAAATTTTAAAGCAAATTCCTCAATTTGATTATTTTATTTTCGGTTCCCAACAGACGAAAGATATTTTAGTTGAAACCTATCCGGATCTTAAAATTCCGGAAAATCAGGTTATTTTAAATGCTATTCCGATTGATGAATTAAAACAGAAAGCTCTGGCCTTCAAACCGGAACTACCGAATAAACCGGTCTTTGTTTCCGTTGCAAGACTTCACAGTCGTAAAGGGTTTCATAAATTGATGGATGCCCACGCCAGATTATTGAAAGACGGCTTTGATCATCACATCATCGTTATCGGTGATGGTGAAGAAATGGAAAACCTTAAAAAACAAGCGGAAAATCTGGGAGTAACGGAGAGTTTCAAATTATTAGGCTCTTCGATGAATCCTTACCCGCATGTAAAAAATGCAGATTTTTTTATTCTTCCCTCCGAATCCGAAGGCTGGCCTCTGATCATTGCTGATACATTAATTCTTCAGAAACCGATTATATCAACGAATGTGGGAGGAATTCCTGAAATGATCGAACACGAAAAAACAGGTTACCTCATCAATTACGAAACTGACGAAATGTACGAATCTATGAAGAGATTCCTTACCGAACCTGATTTAGTTTCTCAGATCAAAGAAAATTTAAAAAATATTGAAAAGCAGTTCGACAATCAGAAAATCTTTGATGCTGTCGAGGATATTATCATTAATCTGTCAAAAAAATAAATATGCTTTTGTTATACCGCGCCATCCTGAAAATTCACACCACGTATCAGTTTATGATACAGAAAATTTACCTTAAAATCTGTCTTGCAAAAGGATTGAAAGTGGGTAAAAATGTTCGTTTTGTGGAAGTTCCTCAATTTGGAACAGAATGTTTTTTAATTGAAATCGGCGATCAGACGACTTTTTCCAACAATGTAAGATTTGTAAATCATGATGGCGGTCAAAATGCCTTACATTTTTTTGATAAATATAAAGATGTAAGAACTTTCGGAAGAATAAAAATCGGTAAGCAATGTCTGATCGGGGCAGATACAATCATTATGCTCGGTGTTGAAATGGGCGACAATTGTGTGCTGGGTGCAGGTTCTATCCTTACGACTTCTATGCCGAGCGGAACAGTTTATGCCGGAGTTCCCGCAAAATATATCTGTACCATCGAAGAATATGGCGACAAATTATTAGCAAACAACGTGATGTACCCCCGCGAACTGGAAAAAGACCGACCAAAGCTCGAAGCATACATCAAAGAACACCTCCCTCACACATACAAACCGGTAAAAAAATAATGACTGAAAAAAAGAAAATACTTATCCGGATAGGATCTCTGCGCCACGGCGGTGCAGAAAAAGTATTGGTTACCTTTCTGAAAAATCTCCCTCAGGATAAATATGAAATTGATTTATTATTAAATCTTTATTCCGGAAAATATTTATCTGAAGTTCCCAGTTGGATTAATATTTTATATTTAAATAAAGGAGAAATGATCACCACCAATCGCCCTCATGAGATTCCCAGAAAGGCGGCAAGGGTGATCTATCAGGGAGCATTGAAAAAATTCCCGAATCTTCTTTATAAGGGAAAATTAAAGAATAAAAAATACGATATCGAATTCGCCGCCATTCATGGAATGCGAGACGAAATTTTGGGCTCCCCTATCAAAAGTTCAAAAAAAATAGTCTGGATTCATAATGATCTTTCTCAGGTAAAAGGCTATACCAATGATGAAATCAGGAAGTTTTTCGGTTTTGATAAAATCATGGTGATTTCAGAAAAAATTGAACATCTTTTCCATAGTTTAGCTAAAAATGAAACGGAAAAACAGAAAATTGTAAAAATTTATAATCCTTTGGATACGGAAGAATTTATTGCAAAAGCAGATCAGCCTGTTTTACATTATGAATTCGACCACTCGGTTCCCACCTTCATTTCCGTTGGTACCGTATTTCCGCAAAAAGGTTTTGACAGATTATTAAAAGTCCACAAAAAGCTTCTGGATGAAGGTTTTAAACATAAAATCCTGATCGTTGGCGATGGCTATGATTTTGAAAATATTAAAAAATTAAAATCAGATCTTGGCGTTGATGAGACGGCGACAATGCTGGGCTTTACAGATAATCCTTATCCTTATTTCAAAAATGCAGATTTCTATATTTTAAGTTCGAGATACGAAGGTTTTCCGACCGTCCTTTTTGAAGCAATTACCTTAAAAAAGAGAATTATTTCCACTGAAGTTTCCGGCGCCAATGAAATGCTGAACAATGGTGAATTGGGTCTCATTGTAGAAAACTCGGAAGACGGAATTTATGAAGGAATAAAAAAAGCACTGACTCAACCGGCATCATTTGAAACATATTCGGAAAAGCTGAAAAACTACGAAATGCCTTTCAATCTTGAGAATTCAGTGAACAAGATCACTTCAATTTTAGACGAATTATAATTAAAATTAATCTATCTGAAAACCACAGATTTCTTACATTTGTTGTATGGCAGAACAATATTCTACGCTTCAAAAAGATTTTTACCGGGAAAGCGGAAAGTGGCTTTCCACCTTTGAAATTTGGGCAAAATGTATTAATCCCAACCTTCATTTCATTTATATTTTAAGACAAACTCAAAAATATAAGAAAAAATCTTTGCCCGGACTTTTCTGGCGCTTGGTTTTAAGACGCCATCAGATCAAATACGGTTTCCAGATCTACCCTGAAACCGAGATCGGAGAAGGTTTTTACCTGGGACATTGGGGAAGCCTGGTGATAAATCCTAAGGCAAAAATCGGGAAAAACTGCAATATTGCTCAAGGCGTTACGATCGGACAACAAAACCGTGGCAAGAATGCAGGCTACCCTGTCATTGGCAACGAAGTCTGGATCGGCACAAACGCAGTGATTGTCGGCGCCATCACCATCGGAAATAATGTTCTTATCGGCCCGAATTCTTACGTTAATTTTGATGTTCCGGAAAATTCTGTCGTATTGGGAAATCCAGCGAAAATTATTCCTGCGGAAGATGCGACGGAAGGGTATATTAATAATCGGGTTTGAGTATTAGAGTTGGAGGTTTTAGTGTGAGAGTTGGAGCGACGATGAGTTGAGTTTAGGGAATTCTTTTTACTTTTTACTTTTTACTTTTTACTTTTTTACTATCATTTCTGTAATTTTATCTTGATTTTGTTAAGTTTAAATTATCATAACATCAAAATACATTAGAAAAAACAACTTTTGTGTTTTATTAATTATGATTTTAAGCATATTTTAATATTAAACTTTGTTAAAAGTAGTTGCATTTTCCGTAAAATCTTTATTTTTGTATTATCGATTTAGTCTATTGATTTTAAAAATAATTTAAACGAAATAAATAATTATAAACCAAATTTAAAATTATGTCACAATCGTACAAGGTTATTTTTGAAAACAACAAAAAATGGGTAGAGTCTAAGCTTGCGGAAGATCCGGATTTCTTCCATGAACTGGCAAAAACTCAGCATCCCGATTATCTGTATATCGGATGTTCGGACAGCAGAGTTACGGCAGAAGAGCTGATGGGCACGAAACCCGGTGAAGTTTTTGTAACGAGAAACATTGCCAATGTGGTCAATACTTTGGATATGAGTTCCACAGCTGTTATTCAATACGCTGTAGAACATCTGAAAGTCAATCACATTATTGTCTGCGGACATTACAACTGTGGTGGTGTAAAAGCAGCGATGACACCTCAGGATTTAGGATTATTAAACCCTTGGCTGAGAAATATCCGCGATGTTTACAGATTACACCAGGCTGAGCTGGACGCCATCGAAGATGAAGCAAAACGGTATGACCGTCTTGTAGAACTCAACGTTCAGGAGCAGTGCATCAACGTGGTAAAAATGGCTTGTGTGCAGGAGCGATACATTTTAGAAGAGTTTCCTGTAGTTCACGGCTGGGTATTCGACCTTAGAACGGGTAAGATTATTGATCTGGAGATCGATTTCGAAAAAATCTTGAAAGACATCCAAAAGATTTACAACCTTACAAGTTCGGATTGGGTGATGAGCAGAAAGAAGAACTAAAGTTTTTTCTATAAAAAAGAGAATGAAAATGAAATTCTGGAGTATTATTACATTATTGTTTTTCCTAAACTTTACGGCATTACCTGGTATTGCTTCCGTATTCGGTTGGGATCTTACAAGAACGAATGTAGTGATCAATGAAGAAGAGCCGCATTCTCACCCATCATCTTTTATTGTTTACGAAAAGACTCTTCCAAAACCTTTGGATGTTTTCGATTATCTGAAATTTTTTGAACCTTCCATTGAAGGCAAATCTTTTGTACTGGTAGATGATTCCTTTCATCTGTCACCTTTACTTACTATATTTTCTCCGCCTCCGGAAGCTTAATTTTAAAGTTAGATTTTTTGATAATTATTCATATCATTTTTTGATATCGAATAGACACGTACTTTAAAAATTAAATTTCCAATCTTTTATAATTGATTTATTGAAGGACTAATAAATCTGTTATATCACACAGCTTTACAACATCATGAAAAAAACAACATTAATAGGAGGAATTAAGGAGAATTTCCCTTCAGGACTCGTGGTATTTTTAGTCGCACTTCCTTTGTGTTTAGGAATTGCATTGGCATCAGGCGCTCCGCCATTGTCCGGCGTTATTGCAGGAATCGTGGGCGGTATAGTCGTAGGAACGATGAGTAATTCGAATATATCGGTTTCAGGGCCGGCTGCAGGTCTTACGGCCATTGTTTTAACCGCCATTACAGATCTTGGCGCATTCGAGCTTTTCCTTTGCGCAGGGATGGTTGCAGGCGTTATTCAATTGATTTTAGGATTTGTCCGTGCAGGAAGTATTTCCAATTATTTCCCGAATAATGTCATTGAAGGAATGCTTGCCGCCATCGGTATTATTATTATTTTAAAACAGATTCCGCACGCATTAGGGTTTGATAAAGATTACGAAGGACACCAGTCAATTTTTGATAATGGGTTGAATTTCGGATATTTTGATGAACTATTCGGAGCCATTCATCCGGGAGCAATTATTGTAACTTTAGTTTCAGTGGGTATTTTGATCACCTGGGATAAAGTGCAGGCTTTAAAAAGAATAAAAATGCTTCCAGGAGCTTTGGTAGCCGTAGTTACAGGAATTCTTTTAAATGAAATCTTTAAAATGACGGGCAGCTCATTAGCTATCGGATCCCAGCATTTGGTTTCATTGCCGGTTCCCCAGTCTGTTGACGATTTTAAAAATCTGATCACACTACCCGACTTCGCGGGATTTACCAATCCAAAAGTATGGATCGTGGGAGCAACGATTGCCATTGTCGCATCGATTGAAACCTTACTTTGTATTGAAGCATCCGACAGGCTGGATCAGCAAAGAAGAATTACAGATACCAATCTGGAGCTGAAAGCTCAGGGAATCGGGAACCTCATCAGCTCATTTATCGGTGGTCTTCCGATGACTTCGGTGGTGGTAAGGAGTTCTGCGAATGCGAATGCAGGGGCGACCTCAAAATCATCTACGATTATTCACGGGATTTTATTGTTGATCTGTGTCCTTTCAATTCCGGTGGTGTTAAATTTAATTCCATTGGCAACTTTGGCTGCAGTGCTGATTTTGGTAGGTTATAAATTAGCAAAACCTGCGACTTTCAAGCATTTCTGGCATTTAGGAAAGTTCCAGTTTATTCCGTTTGTGGCAACGGTGGTGGCTGTTGTAGCAACAGATTTATTAAAAGGAGTCGGAATCGGTCTTGCGATCTCTATTTTCTATATTCTTCAGGGGAATATGAAGCGTGCTTATTATTTAAGCCGAGAAAAACTGGATGATGCAGACGGAATCAATATCAAACTTGCTGAGGAAGTTTCATTTTTAAACAAGGCAGCTATCAAAAAAACACTTAAAAATATCAAACCAAATTCTACCGTGACAATCGATGCGAGAGGCACGTCCTATATTGCGACGGATGTTCTGGAGATGATTCAGGATTTTGCCAATATCAGGGCGAAGGAAGAAGATATTGAAGTAGAACTTTTAGGCTTCAAAACCTCTTACAGGGATTATGAAACCGATGAAGATTCTCACATTTTGGTTACCCACAGAAGAGCAATGTAAGCTCAAAAATAAATTTTTAATTTTAATAAAAAACATTCAAAATAAATTATGAAAGCACACACATATGAAACTCAGTCAACCATTACTCCGGAAAAAGCTTTAAACTTTTTAAAAGAAGGAAACCAAAGATTTGTAAACAATCTTAAAGCCAACAGAGACCTTTTGGAGCAGGTAAATGCTACGCGTGAAGGGCAATGGCCGTTTGCAGTGATTTTAAGCTGTATCGACAGCCGTACGTCTGCGGAGCTTATCTTTGATCAGGGACTGGGAGATGTTTTCAGCATCAGAATTGCAGGAAATTTTGTGAATCAGGATATTTTGGGTTCAATGGAATTCGGATGCAACGTTGCTGGGTCCAAGCTTATCGTAGTTTTAGGACACACAAAATGCGGTGCTTTGAAAGGCGGACTGGATGCAGCACAAATCGAAGGAATGGGAATGGATAACCTGAACCACCTGATCAATCATTTTGACCCGATCATCACTGAGGTGATCGAAGAAGGTGAAGAGCGTTCTTCTAAAAACAGTTCGCTATTGGAAAGACTGAACCAGCAAAACGTAAAGAATGCGATCGAAGACATCCGTAAGCAGAGCTCAACATTGAAAAACCTTGAAGAAGAAGGTAAAATAAAAATCGTAGGAGCCAATTATGACGTTGAAACAGGCGTTGTAACCTGGTTGTAGAAAAAGAAACAACCGTCTCCAAAGATCTAGATAAATATGTTATAGTTAGATAGATTGGAAATTAAAATCTTTAAAAGTACATCTGAAGACCATCCATTGAGGTGGTCTTTTTTTGTTTAATTAAAAACGAAATATTTACCCCACCTGTCAATCAGAACGGAGCGAGGCGAAGTGAAGAATCTATAACAGCTTATTTGTGAAAAATATTTGTGCCATTTCGGTCTTAATTATGTTTTAGCTAAAGCAATTTGATTACTTTTGATATTCAAAAAAATGTTGCCGATCAACTTATGAAAATACAGATCAATATCATCCTGGTTATACTATTATTATTTTTAAATGGAATTTTAAAAGCCCAGAAAACCGTCAGTGATACGCTTGCTTATGCCAAAAAATTTGAAACCAATAAGGAAAAATATATTGGAAAACCCTTTTCATTGCTGTTAAAAGATATGACTCAAATGCAGCCTAAAAAAGCAAAATCTGATCTCAGAGACAATCCAAGCAATCCTTTACCGAGCACATTATTCAGGTTTTCGGACAAGGACATTAATTCCGCGAATGAAGTTACTTTAGTCATTACATGGAAAGCAGATGATACGCCGACCACCCCGATAGAGTTTTTTGAGCAGGAGCACAATTACCGTTTTACCGTCAGTGAAAAGAATTTCTTCGAAAAGAAAATTGTAAAAGATATTTTAGTTTATAAATAATTATTTCCCATTAAAAGCAGACATTGTATTATTAATTCCCGCAAAAACAAATGAAAGGCAAGCTTTGGAAAATTTATCTATTCTTTCGGAAAGCTTTTCTTTTTCTTCTTCATTCCAAGTTCCTAAAACGTAGTCCACCTGTCTTCCTTCGGAAAAATCTGCAGAAATTCCAAAACGAAGGCGTGCGTAATTTTGTGTCTGCAATACCTCGTTGATATTTTTAAGCCCGTTATGACCCGCATCAGAACCTTTTCCTTTCAATCTTAACGTTCCGAAAGGCAATGCCAGATCATCTGTCACGATCAAAACATTTTCCAGGGGGATATTTTCTTTCTGCATCCAGTATCTCACGGCATTTCCGGAAAGATTCATGTAGGTATCCGGTTTCAGGATCAACACCCTTCTTCCTTTGTATTTCCCGTCTGCCATCCACCCGAAATTGGTGGTATTGAAAGGTGCTTCGAGAGTCTCTGCAACTTTTTCAGCGACTTTAAAGCCTATATTGTGTCGTGTATTTTCATATTCAGGACCTTTGTTTCCCAGCCCTACGATTAAGTATTTCATTAAAGAAATTTTTGCAAAATTAGGCATTAAAAATAAAAAACTCAACCTTCGGAAAGATTGAGTTTAAATATTGTTTAAAAATGATTTCTTACAATGGTTTGTAGATATAGTTTACACCAAATCCTTTTGTCATGTAGGTCTGCGGATCGTAGTTGTAATCTGTTGAGAATACAGTAGGAACCGGAACAGGCGGCGTAAGATCCGTAATAGAGAATCTTTTCGGGCTGTTTGGTGACAAGATCCAGCTTTCTACATCATTGATATCTGTAGATAAAAGTCTTGAAATCTTATATGCAGTAGGTATCAATGTAAACGGGCTAAGCTTAGCATCATAATTGGAGTAGTCGTAAGCAAATTTTGTGACTGCCGGGCCGAAAACACCTCCACTCATAGGACCGTAATGTCTCGTAACTTTAGAAATGTTATCTCCTAAATATTCATACTTGGTTTTAGAATAATCTGTGTATGCGAATGGAGTTCCTGAAGCATCAGGCCCATTTTTCATAATGATTGAATCCAATTTTGCCGTAGCAGCAGAATATGTTAATTTATAAAGGGTTTTTGTCTTTTTGTAAAGTGTCTGTGGACTTGGCGGAGCCGGTGGAGTAACAGTTCTCTTAAAGAATGAACGGTTCTCTGAAATAGACTCCAGTCTTCCCGTATTTCCGTAAGTGAATAGCTGTGTAAAGACGATACTGTCTTTATCCAAGTCTCCGTCGCCATCAAGATCAAGGAAACCTTTGAAGTCGATCTTGCTCACTTTATCTCCACTCCATGCAATATCTGTTACAGAAGCGCTGTCTGTAATCACTTTTGATAACTGCAATCCGTTGTAATAATACGTAGCTAATGTATCTGAATCTGTGATTTCTCTGTATAAAGCTCTGGGACCATTCAGTCCTGTGTTGTTATTGACATCTAGCAATGGATTTCCGTCTTCATCTAATAAATCTTTACAAGAGTGGATCGTAGAAACACCTACTAATAATAAAACAAAATAAAAAAGTCGTTTCATTCCAAAGGGGGATTATTTAATTTTTCACAAATATAATTTTTTTTTGAATAAAAATTATCTAATTATTAATATTCCATTAAAACTATTAAAAAAATAGTCTTTACTTATAACGGCTTGTATATGTATTTAATTGTCTGGCTTGGGTCAGAAACCGGATAATTTTGAGAATCATACAGATATCCTTTAGGTACAGATATTGGCGGCCCGGACGGATTTTGTATCGTTATCTTCCCTGTATTATTGGAAGAAAGCATATAAAAATTGATCGGGAATAAGGTACCTGTTACCATAAAGTATTCTTTTGGCAACGTTGTATAAGGATTGATCTTGCTGTCATAATTATCATACGAATACGTAATCGTAGAAGCTGTAGAAGTATCAGGATTTCCTCCGCTCATCGGCATTGTGGTATAGTCTACTTTCGCTACATTGCTTGCAGAGAAGGTAAATTTATGTTCCACATAATGTGTGTACGATGCGCTTCCACCCATTTTTTTCTTCTCAACGATTCTGTATAACTGTCCGCCTGCATCATAAAAAATAGTGAAATCACTATGATTTGTGGTAGACATTGCTGTCTGATCCATAGAAATGGCAGACATTTTTCCGTTGGTATAAGATATCGTGTACAGGTTGTCGACCACGTGCGGATTTACATTATCCTGATATTTGATTTTTGTAATCTTATCTCCGGTATACGTTATGCTCGCCGTAAGGGTATTGGTAGACCCTGCATCTCTGATATAAGCATCAGAAAGCACACCTCCTATTGTCGTAACATATTCTTCGGTATCTTTTGTTCCGTTGTTTACTTTGCTTAAAATTCTCGGGCCCGTAATGGTAGATCCTCCGGGATTATTGTTATTTTGATTGGGCGGATCATCGGTTGAATTGTCGCAAGACACTACAAAGCCCAGTGCCAAAGCCGCAAAAGTTGAAAGAAAGTATTTTTTTGTCATATATTATTAATTTTCCCGTCAAATATAATTGATTTTCATTGAAAAATTCCAATTAAGAATCATAATTAATAAAAAAAATCTAAAAACTTTCGCTTTTAGATCTTATAATTATCATTTATTTATGAAAAAATTAGTAGGGCTGTAAAACCGAAAGTGTAAGTACAGATTCTGACATATCAGAATTCAGATACGTCGTATTTACCGCTCTTCCTATTCCTAATGTATTCGAATTGATGTTTCTCTTCGTACACGCTGCTTTTACGGTATAATTATTTTTTGGGGTAAGATTGGCAAGAGTAGCATTCAGGTTGAAGATTTTATTTGTTCCGTCACCGCCTATAATAACGTCTGTTCTTACGGCTCTTAATTTATTATCAACAAAAATTCCGCACGCAAAACTTGTAGAAGCATTTCCGTTTCCGGTTTTCTGCGCAGTTGTCTGGAAATTGAATGTCACCTTATTCGTAGCATTGGTAATCGAGAAAGTTCCCTGAGTTCCCGATAAGACCGTCCATGCACTTGTCATTGTCGATCCTTCATCATAGGGTAAAGTTTCGCCGTTGTTTCCGGAAAATGATGCCCCTGTTTTATCTTCCAGTGTACTCATCTGATATAGCGACATACTTGTCAATCCGTTGGCCACTTTTATGCTTTTCCAGTCATTGACCGTTAAGCTAGCATTATTGTGGAAAATAGTTCCGACAGCACCGGCAGAACCTTTTACGGTATTTGTTCCTCCTGTTCTTAATTCTTTTCTTGCATTAAGATCACCATTAATGTCAAGCATATTCACCGGAGTCGTTGTATTGATTCCCACTTGACCATTGTATAAAAATGTGATCAATAAATTTGTTATCAGTAATAATTTTTTCATTTGTATTAATTTGTAATTGTATTGAATACCTGTGGAACCTCATAAACATCCACTTTCAGAGAAGATTGAGAAATAAAAGAATCAATATTGGAAGCCACTGCTTTTCCGATTCCCAGAACCGTTCCGTTGGCAACGTTATAAGAATCCAGTCTGGAGCAAGATACCGTCACCGTATGCGATCCTTTCGCTAGGTTTTCTACAAGACCGATCTGGTTGTGTGTAAGGAAAGGATTGCTGGCACTGCTTGCCTTTAGATTTCCTTGTCTCAGGTTTATTAATCTGTCATCCACAAATATTCCGCAGGCATAATCAATAGAACTATCTGTACTTCCTGCTGCAGAAAAAGTCGCCTGAGCCACTGTTTCAAACTGAAAATAGGCTTTACTTATTGTACTGTATACATTGATCGTTTGGGTAAGACCCGGGATCTTTTTAAACTTCGCAAAGTTTGTATAGGTATTATTTTTTGTAAATGTCGTAGATCTTGAAGTAATTGTAGATTCATCAGCACTTGTGAATGAAACACCCGTCTCATCCGAAAAGGAATTATTAAAAATTAAATAAAACTTATTCGGTTCATATTCCGGAATTCTTAATGTCTTCCAGATTGGCGGATATCCTTCTCCCTGAGAAACCAAAACCTGAGTGTCGGTTCCTTCCGAAAGTTTGTTCTCCGTTACATCTAAAACGGCAATTTTTCCTCTTAAATTCGTATCTCCATTAACGTCTAACGTCGATTTTGGAGATTCTGTCTTGATTCCGATTTGGGCAGAGAGTGATAACCCTATTGCGATGAATAGGATAGAAAATATATTTTTCATGAATTATTTTAGTTTAGTTGATTTCGTAGGTTACATATTCCAATAGGTCTATTTTCATCATAGATTCTAAGGTGAATGCGTTCGAAACATTGTTGGTATTCGACACGTTTCGTCCAATGGCAAATTGAGCACTGCTGCTGGATGCATTGATTTTCCTACAGGCGACCTCCACTTTGTGGGCGCCGATCGGAACGTTTTGTTCCGTATAATTCAAGGTAAAAATATAATCCTGGATTCCTCCTTTTTCAGAATTATTTGTTGAAGAAATTTTGTCCGGACGTACTGCTACGAGTTTTCCGTTTCTGAAAACACCACAAGTGAAACTGATGTTCTGTGATGTAGTAGGAGAAGAAGACTTCATCTCAACTCCTGTCTGGAACTGATAAGTAAGTCTGTTTCTGCCGTCTTTGATGGTGAAATTGTTTTCTAGACCGGCTATTTTTATCCACTTTCCTTTGCTGGTATCTGTGACATCATCACCGACGCTGTTTTTGTAAACGCTATCGCCTAAGGTACCATTTGAAAGGGTAGTAATACCCGTTTGATCCGTTGATAAGTACGAATTGACTAATTTGTACTGACCTTCCTCCATGAAGGTAACATTCAGAGATTTCCAAACAGGAGGTAAACCTTCTCCTTGGGAAACCAATACTTGGCCATTGAGCCCGGGATTTCCGGCCTGAGCAGAAGTACCGCCTACTCTAAGTTCTTTTCTTAAGGTGGTTTTCCCGTTTACATCGAGAACAGAATTGGGGGTACTCGTACCAACTCCCACCTGCGCATAGGCCTGGATCGATAACAATCCAGCTACGCAGCAATACACAGTTTTTTTCATAATAAGGGACTGCAAAGATAATTAAAAAAAACTACAAAAAGTAGAGTTACAATCCCTAAACCTATCTAAACTAACTATTTACGACATATTTCATTTTCGGAAAAAAGTAGAATTATTACTACGAACAAGTGTTAGGTTTCACTGTTTTTCAACACAAAATTTAACAAATAATTCACTTAAAAGAAACTTATTGTCTCATATTTAATCATTAAAAAGTGATTTTTATGTTTGAATAATTCACCATTTAAAAGTGATTTATGGGGATTTTAAATAAAAATAATGCAATATGATTAATCTATTTTGTGTGACAAATTATCACAATTACGCTTCTAAATCCTTCCGAAAATTTTATTTTTTTAATACAATTTTTTCGACTAAAAACAGGGTGTATTTCAACCTGAAATCTTAATTTTTTTTTAATATTTTTCTTTGTAGATTTTTTTCTACAAACAGTAAAATTCCCGATTAATCATTAATTTAAATTAAAAATCTGGTAAATTTTATTCACATTTATTTCCCAAAAATATATGACACCCTATAAAACAACATTGCCGTATTGACAATACATCAATACGGCAACATTTATTTCCTTTTATAATTTGAATTATACTTCGCTTTTCAAAATTGATTTTAAAAGATCATTTACCTCATCCACATTGATCACTTTATCTTTTCTCATCATCAATTGATTTCCGTCTTTGCCGATTTTCTCTTTCAGTTGAGCCTCTGCAGGGTTTTTCGTTAAATAATTAATAATCGTTCTGAACTTATTGGTCTGATAAAATTTGTCCTGTGGATTGCCCGGGAAGTATCCAAGAAACACACCGTTTTTCATTACAATTTTTTCAAATCCGATATCTGCAGCAAGCCATTTTAAGCTTACACTTTTTAATAAATTAATGACTTCTTTCGGCAAATCCCCAAAGCGATCTATCAATTCTGATTCAAATTTTTCCAGGTCTTTCTCATTGTCGATCTCTGCAATCTTTTGATAAAGCAACAATCTTTCTTCCGTATTGGAGATGTACCAATCCGGAAGCATCAGTTCCAGATCCGTATCAATATTCACATCTTTGGTTGTTTTAAATAATTTATTCCGCTCCTCTTCGTTTTCGAATAAATTTTCAAATTCCTGATCATCTTTTAATTCCTCCAAAGCTTCCTGCATTAATTTCTGATAGGTTTCAAAGCCCATTTCATTAATAAATCCGCTCTGCTCAGCTCCCAGAAGATCTCCCGCACCACGGATTTCCAAGTCTTTCATCGCAATCTGGAAACCGCTTCCCAGATCCGAAAACTGCTCGATCGCTTCCAGTCGTTTTCTCGCATCGGAAGTCATCATGTCATAAGGCGGCGTGATGAGATAACAAAAAGCCTTTCTGTTGCTACGCCCTACCCTTCCTCTCATCTGGTGAAGATCTGCCATTCCGAATCTGTGGGCATCATTAATAAAGATAGTATTCGCATTCGGAACATCCACCCCACTTTCTACGATCGTTGTGGAAACCAAAACGTCATATTTTCCTTCCATGAAATCCAGGACATTTTTTTCGAGCTGTTTTCCTTCCATTTGTCCGTGTCCGGTGATTACCCTTGCGTCCGGAACCAACCTTTGAATCAATCCTGCAATATCTTTAAGATTTTCAATTCTGTTGTTGATAAAATAAACCTGTCCGTCACGCTGAATCTCATAAGAAACAGCATCCCGGATTGTTTCTTCATTGAAACCAATTAATTGTGTATCAACAGGCTGTCTGTTTGGCGGCGGCGTCTTAATGACCGATAAATCTCTTGCAGCCATCAGGGAAAACTGTAAGGTTCTTGGGATCGGTGTTGCCGTTAATGTCAAAGTATCAACATTACTTTTTAATGTTTTTAATTTATCCTTTACCGAAACTCCGAATTTGTGCTCTTCATCAATAATTAATAATCCTAAATCCTTAAACTTTACAGAACTGCTTGCCAACTGGTGCGTTCCAATGATGATATCTACTTTTCCGTTTTTAAGACCTTCCAGTGTTTCACTTTTTTGTTTGGCCGTCCTGAAACGATTGATATAAGCTACATTTACCGGAAAATCTTTTAATCTTTCTTTAAAACTTCTGTAATGCTGGAAGGCAAGAATGGTCGTCGGAACCAAGACTGCAACCTGTTTTCCGTCGGTCGCCGCCTTGAACGCCGCACGGATGGCCACTTCCGTTTTTCCGAAACCAACATCACCGCAAACCAATCGATCCATCACCGTATCGGCTTCCATATCTTTTTTTACATCAATGGTTGCTTTTTCCTGATCGGGCGTGTCTTCGTAAAGGAAACTTGCTTCCAATTCATTTTGCAAATAAGAATCTGGAGTATAAGCAAATCCTTTCGCTGTTTTTCTTTGTGCGTATAATTGTATTAAGTCAAAAGCAATCTGTTTTACTTTTGCTTTCGTTTTCTGTTTTAAAGATTTCCAGGATGGAGAACCCAATTTGCTTAAAACAATTTCCCTTCCTTCAGGGCCGTTGTATTTTGAAATTTTGTGGAGTGAGTGGATACTTACATATAATAAGTCACCATTTTTATAGGTCAGCTTGAAACATTCCTGAATTTTGCCATCATTATTCACTTTCACTAACCCCATGAATTTCCCGATTCCGTGGTCGATGTGGGCAATATAATCTCCTACTTTTAATGACATTAAATCTTTCAATGTCAGCTGCTCAGATTTTGCAAATGTATTTTTAGCCTTATATCTTTGATAACGGTCGAAAATCTGGTGATCTGTATACACCAAAATCTTGTGATCGTTGTCTACAAAACCTTCGTGGAGTTCAGATTTAAAGCTTTTAAAAGGAAGCTCATGTTCCAGCTCTTCGAAAATAGATTCTAATCTTTCCTTTTGTTTTTCTGTTGAAAAGGAAATCCATGTATCGAAACCTTCATTTTGTCTTCCTTCCAAATCTTCAATCAGTAATTCAAAATTTTTATGGAAAGATGGTTGTGAAGTTTGATCAATCTTAATTTCTGCCAATTCGATCACGCCATCAATGGCAACACTTCCGAAATCTACGGTTTTAAATTTTTTATAATCAAATAAAAATTCCTGATCGGAAATAAATAGTTCCTGTGGCGCTCTGTGAGCAATATCTTTGCTTAACGTTTCATATTTCTCCAACGACTTTTCGTAGAACGCTTTCAGTTTCTGCATTCCGATGATTGCGTTTTTAGAAACCACAAAACTTTCTTTCGGCAATAACTGAAGCAGGGAAACACGGCTTCCGGAAACCGAGAAATTCATATTGGAAACCAGTTGAAATTCTTTTATTTTATCAATAGAAAGCTGTGTTTCGATATCAAAAGTCTTAATGCTTTCCACCTCATTTCCGAAAAATGTGATCCGGTAAGGTTTCTCATTGGAAAAAGAAAAGACATCCACAATTCCCCCTCTCACGGAAAATTCGCCCGGCTCGGAAACAAAATCTGCCTGCTGGAAATTATAATGGTTTAATAATTCATCTACAAAATCAAAATCAAGCTGGTCGCCTACTTTGATATGATGTGAAATGGCTTTAAAATCTTCTTTCTTCAAAACCTTTTCAGACAATGCTCCGGCATATGCAACAATGACTTTCGGAGATTTTTCGGATGTAATTTTATGGATAACCTCCGTTCTCAAAACCAGATTGGCATTTTGTGTTTTCTCCACCTGATACGGCTCAAGATGAGTTGCCGGGAAATACAGAACTTTATCTTTCCCCAACAGGTCTTCCATTTCCGTATTGGCATACAGCGCATCTTCCTTATCGTCCACGACATAAAGAATGGTTTTCTTCTGCGTGAGGAAAAGCTCTGCCGCAAAAATAGAAACTGCAGATCCTGCACTTCCTTTTACAGAAATATGTTGATGGGTATCTAATTGGGTAAAAATTTCTTTTCCAAATTCTTGTTGAAGCAAATCGGGAAGGAACTTTTCGTTGATGGTTTTTAACTGCATAAATAGTAAAAATATAAACGACAAAAGCGATTTCGGGAGTTTTCCGAAACCGTTTGATTTCCACAAAGGTACGGATATTTTTTTCTTTTTAAGGATAATTGAAGATTATTCAAAATTTAAAATAATTCATTAAAAACCTTTTAAATCTTAATATTTTGCTAAAATTTCTAATTAATAGTTAAACCAATTCTAATATTGTTAAGTGGCACCGCATTTGTAAAATTTACCTTAACCAAAACTTTTAAAGAAATAATATTATGAAAAAAGCAATTAGAATTTTAGGATTGTTCCTACTGGTATTTTTTGCAGTCACGTCATTTGCATCTTGTAGTGATGATGATGACCCTGCCAATAACGATTTTTTCGCGGGAACTTACAGGGGAAATATCTCCTACAATGATGCAGACAACGATATCAGTACAGACAATGGTAGTGTATTTGTAACGAAAATAGCGAGTGGTACAAAGTATAATTTTGCCTTCTCCAACGGAATTCCTGACCTGAACGGAATAGAATTTAATCAGGAAGGAGATCATACTTTGGTAATGGTAGGCTCTACAGCCACTTCTTATATAAGAATTGATAATGATGAATTGAAAATATTATACTTAAAGGATGGTCGAACATGGACAGCCAACTGTACACGTTAACCAACTTTTCATACATATGTTAGGACCTGCTTTTTCTATTTAGGGAAAGCAGGTTTTTTTATTGAGAATAAACAGCCCTTTCAAGGTTTGAAACCTTGAAAGGGCTTTAATTAAACAGTAGATTTTCTCTTTCATCGAAATGACAGAGTTATCCATCCATTTAATCTTTTTTTAAGCTGTAATAAACTTTAGTTAAGTTTCAAAAAATCAGTTTTTTCAGCTTGGTTTTTGTATAACTTTGAATCATCAAAACAAAATAATTCTTATGAAAAAATTATTATCTGCATTGTCAATAGTATTAGGACTAGGACTTGCAACAGCTCAGCAAACAGCTCCGGCTACCACAGCAGCACCTCATCCGACTGCTAAAACAGTAAAAGCCGCAAAACCTGCGAAACCCGCTGCTACAGCGACCACAGCAAAACCGGCAACAGCACCTGCTGCCGCCAAAATGAAAAAAGACGGAACTCCGGATAAAAGATACAAGGCAAATCAAAAGCTGAAAAAGGACGGGACACCGGACAAAAGATATAAAGAAAACAAGTAGACTCAACATTATAGTTGTTATTTTCATAATCAAATTTCGAAGAACCGATGATCACTCATTCATCGGTTTTTTTTGTTCCTTATTTCTAAAAGAGTTTAATAATTGTACTTTTTTGACGCAAAGTTTTAATCTGCCAATATTTAAAATAAAGCAGCCAAAGAAGAATCAACAAGTTGATTTGATGAAGCTTTATTTCATGCTTCGCGAAGCAAATTTATTTGCCTTTGCGACGGATGTAAATAATATCTTTGCGTTAGAAAACCTTAATAAAGAGTATTAAATTTTCAAATAGGATCATAAAAATTGTACTTTAAAATTTAAACAAGCTTCAAAAATGATCGCCAATTCTTCAGTTATTTATAAATTTGAGCCATGTTAAACTTCCTAAAGAAAAATGTGGCATTGGCTTGGGCAAAAAAACACGTCCGGAAAGCTGAAGAATTCAAGAAAAATTCTGAGAAAAATCAAGAAGAATTATTATTGTCATTGGTAAATACTGCCCAAAAAACACTTTTTGGAAGAGAACATGATTTTGAAAATATTAAAACCATTAAAGACTTTCAGGAAAGAGTAAGAATCTCCGATTACGAAGATCTGAAACCTTATATCGAAAGAGTAAAAAAAGGACAGGCCAATATTCTCTGGACAGAAACTCCGGAATATTTTGCAAAAACATCGGGAACCACTTCCGGCTCCAAATATATTCCCATTTCAAAGGAAGGAATGCCTTACCAGATAAAAGGTGCTCAGAGCGCGCTTTTCCATTATATTGCTAAAAAAAATAATGCAGATTTTGTAAAAGGAAAAATGATTTTTCTGCAGGGCAGCCCCGAACTGGAAGAAATTTTCGGGATAAAAACAGGCCGCCTTTCCGGGATTGTAGCCCATCACATTCCAAATTATCTGCAAAAAAACCGCCTGCCAAGCTGGGAAACCAATCTTATGGAAGACTGGGAAGCGAAAGTTGATAAAATTGTTGAAGAAACGGAAAAAGAAAACATGACCCTGATCTCTGGGATTCCGCCTTGGCTGATCATGTATTTTGAAAAACTGATTGAAAAACACGGTAAAAAAATCAAACAAATTTTTCCAAATCTTCAGCTGATCGTTACCGGCGGAGTAAATTACGAGCCTTACCGTGATAAGATGGAAGAGCTTTTAGGCGGAAAAGTAGATATTGTTCAGACATTTCCAGCCTCGGAAGGATTTTTTGCTTTTCAGGATGATTATACGAAAGAGGGTTTATTGCTTTTAACCAATCATGGCATTTTCTATGAATTTATTCCATTGGAAGAATATGGAAAGCCGGACGCCAAAAGATTAACCTTAAAAGATATTGAGCTGAATAAAGATTATGCTTTAATATTAACTACAAATTCAGGACTTTGGGCGTATTCTATAGGCGATGTTGTAAGATTTATCGATAAAAAACCTTACAGAATCCTCGTAAGTGGAAGAACGAAACATTTCACCTCAGCTTTTGGAGAGCACGTGATCGCATTTGAAGTGGAAGAAGCCATGAAGGCAACACTGGAAAAATTTCCGGCACAGATTACGGAATTCCATCTTGCTCCACAGGTGAATCCTATTGAAGGACTTCCTTATCATGAATGGTTTATCGAATTTGAGAAAGAGCCTGAAAATTTAGATTTATTTAAAAATGAACTGGATGATCAGCTGAGAAAACGCAACACGTATTATGATGATCTCATCTCAGGAAATATTCTGCAAAAACTTCATATTGCCCTGTTAAAGAAAAATGCCTTCCATGAATATGCAAAATCTCAGGGGAAATTGGGCGGTCAAAACAAAACACCAAGACTTGCAAACGATAGAAAAATTGCAGATTTATTGGAAATTTACAAACTTTAAACACATTTTTTCAATTCCGGAAACGTATATTCGAAAAAAATTATAAATTTGAGAAATTAAAAAATAATAATGAAAGCATCTGTACTTTTAAAATCATCTTTATTGACGTCATTATTTGTAATTTCATCTTGTGCAACTACAAAATACACACAGGATGTTGCAAAAAATGATTATTCTAATTTACAAGCCGGAAGAATGTATGTAGTTACCATGAGAGACGGTTCTAAAAATCAAAGAATGCTATTCCGTAATGTGGATGGCGACAATCTGATCGGGACAGCCGGAAAAAAAGACAGTACAGCCGTAATTATTCCAAAAGCTAATGTAGCGGCGGTAAGAGACAGCAGAAAAGCAAGAACAACAGCAGGAGCTGTAGTGATCGGAGCGGCTGGTGTTGCAGCATTGGTTTTGAGCTCTACCAGAGCAGACAACTAATAGATTTTATCTTTTAGCGTCAATTTAATTTATCATTCAAAAAAATACGATATCTATAGTCTCAAATGAATATTTGAGGCTATTTTTGTCGGATGATTTCGTTTACCCCGTTACAGACATTGCAAAATGTCGAATTCAGAAACCTTCTTACGGGAAGATTTTTTATCGTCTTAGCTTTCAGAATGCTCGCTACATTATTGGGATGGTGGGTGTATCAATTAACAAAAGATCCTTTTTCAATTGGATTAATCGGGCTTTCGGAAGTAATTCCGGCGGTAAGCTGTGCTTTGTACGCGGGTCATGTGATTGATATGAACGAGAAAAAAAGATTGCTTTTAATCTGCAACTATGCCTATATTTTCTTAATCGGATTACTGCTGATTCCCGCTTTCCTGAATGTTGAAATGCATTTTACGGGACATCAGATTACCTACTTTATATATGGTGTAATTTTTTTTACGGGAATTGCGAGAGCTTTTATCGGACCGATTGTTCCTTCCATGATTCCTAAAATCGTGCAAAAGGAGAATCTTCCCAATGCGGTTACTTTAAATCAGGCCACATTCCTTATTTCTTCGGTTTGCGGACATGCAGTCGGCGGTTTCCTAATTGGCTTTTTTGGTGTAAAATGGACATTAATTGTCATTATTTCATTAATATTTTTAGCCTCTTTATTCTTTTTTCAGTTAAAAAAACAATATTCCGAATACAAAAAAGATCAAATTAACGTTATAGACAGTATGCGCGAAGGAATTTCCTATATTTTCAGAACGAAAGAAATTTTGGGAGCGCTGTGTTTGGATATGTTTGCCGTTCTTTTCGGAGGTGCTGTTGCGATGATTCCTGTGTATGCCACTGATATTTTAAAAGTAGGTGCAGAAGGTTTCGGATTACTGAATGCAGCATCAGATATTGGATCGATGTGTATTATAACAATATTGTCCGTTATCCCATTAAGAAAAAACCAGGGTAAGATTTTACTTGGTGTGGTGACAGGTTTTGGTCTTTGTATTATTGGCTTCGGATTGTCACATTTGTATTGGCTTTCATTCATGTTTTTGGTATTAAGCGGAATGCTGGATGGAATTTCGGTAGTGATCAGAGGCACAATTGTTCAGCTGAAAACACCGGACAATATCAGAGGAAGAGTGTTGAGTGTGAATTCAATTTTCATTATGTCGAGTAATGAAATGGGACAATTTGAAAGCGGACTGATGGCAAAATTGCTGGGCGTCGTACGATCTGTAGTCTTCGGAGGAAGTATGACGATACTTGTAGCATTAATCGTTGGAAGCACAAATTCCAAATTAAGAAAAATGCAATATTAAGAACAATACGTATGATTTTATTAAATAAATCTTAAAAACTTTAAATTAAGATTAATAATTTTTTATATTTGTGATATAAAATTTCCCCTACATGAAAAAAACTTTACTAATTTTTTTGAGCTTAATTGCTCAAATATTTTACGCACAGTCAGACTGTACTTCAGCCCTTGCTGTTTGTGGGAATTCTAACATTTCCTATACACCGAGTGGATTCGGAACCATTCAGGAAGCACCTCTGGGAGGAGGTTGTCTAAATACTGAACATTTTTCCGTATGGTACACGTTTACTGTTTCAACGAGTGGAACGCTTACATTTTTAATTACCCCAAACGCGCAGGCAGATTATGACTGGGCGGTTTTTGGGCCGAATAAACAATGTGGTAATTTGGGTGCTCCTATCAGATGTTCTTATGCATCTACTGCAAGTGGTATCTTAACAGGTCTTAATATGACGGCTACGGATACTACAGAAGGTGCAGGTGGTGACGGATTCGTTAAATATATGGATGTAGTTGCCGGAGAAACATATTATCTGATTATAGATAACTTCTCAGCGAATGCCAATGGTTTCGTATTGAGCTGGGGTGGTACTGCTACTCTGTCTTCTCCGTTTACTTCAGCGATTCAGCCAAATCCATTTGTTCCACCGGGAACACCAAGTGCAACGCCGGGTGGTCCTAATGAAGTGATCATCTGTTCTGATCCTGCAACATTTGATTTTACAACACTTTCTGCAGGTATCATCAATGGAAATCCAAACTTCCAGGTGAGCTACCATACGAGCTCAAATGACGCTCTTACTGGTAACAACCCGATTACGGCTCCTCAGGTGGTAAATACGACTACTGTATATTATTACAGTATCAGCTACGTAGATCCTACAAATCCGAATAGCCCGATCAGTAAATGTAAACAAACAGGTACATTTAAGTTCAAGCAAGGAAATATTGTAGCATCTGATGTTACTTTAACAACCTGTAACAACAATAATGCAGGTACCGGTATTTATGACCTAACATCAGCGAATGTTCTTCCATCGGATCCGACAGCGATTAAAAAGTATTATCCGACAATGGCAGACCTTCTTGCAGGTACAAACGAAATTACTAACCCTGCCAACTTTACGTCTTCTACAGGTAATATTTTTGTAAATGTAACAACATTGCAAGGATGTTCGGATAACGCACAGATTACATTGAACTTCTATCCTGAAGTGGTGGTAACTGAAGCTACATTGAGATCTTGCTTTATTCCGGCAAATCCTTCTACGGCTTCATTTAATCTTACGCTTGCAGCAGTAACGACACAATCCGGAGTTACTAAAAAGTATTATCCTTCTTTAGCTGATGCTGTAGCAGGGACGAATGAAATTTTAAACCCCAATACCTACATCTCTCCAAACGGAGTCATATTCATTAAAGTAACAAACGGAAACGGATGTTATGGGGTAGCAAAAGTAACCCTGATAGTACTTCCTCCGGTATATTCTAATGTATTGGAAGACAAAATCATCTGTATGGAAGATACTACGACTTTAGATGCTGGTCCTGGATTCACAGGATACACTTGGAGTACTGGTGCTACTACACAGACGATCAACAATGTAACAGTAGGAACGTATTGGGTAGATCTGAAAACAGGAGAATGTGTAACAAGACAAACTGTAAAAGTTTATCCTTCAGAACAGCCTGTGATTTCAAGTGTTGATATTACCAATAATACAATCACTGTAAATGTGGTAGGAGGAACTGCTCCATATAAATATTCAATGGACAATATCAACTGGCAGGATTCTAACGTTTTCACAAACGTACCTAGAGGAGATAATATGATTTACATAAAAGACTCTTACGATTGTGATCCCATTACGATTACAGTTGTAGTACCAAACTTAGTAAACGTAATCACGCCTAACGGTGACGGAGTAAACGATGTGATCGACTATTCTGCATTAGCAGGAAAACAAAACTTAGTCTTCAGTATTTTCGACAGATACGGAGGAAAAGTAGGTCAGGCTGATAAATTCACCGGATTCAAATGGGACGGAACTTCAGCAGGTAAAAAAGTACCTACAGGAACGTACTGGTATTCTGTAACATGGAATGAAAACGACAAAAAGAATACACCGTTCAAATTCTCTGGATGGGTATTGGTAAAAAATAGAGAATAACCTAAAAATAATACAGAAAAAAACCGCTTTTTCAAGCGGTTTTTTTCAATTCATGAAGCTTAAGCTATAAACTAGACTATAAACTAAATATTCCTAAAAATCATTTACTAATGAAGAAACTATTACTACTCGTCGTAGTGTTTTTATCACAAATGGCTTTCTCACAATCAGATTGCGTTTCGGCAATCCCGGTTTGTGGTAATTCTGATATTTCCTATAATCCCAACAGCTCAGGTACCGTACAGGAGAATACCTCACCAAGCTGTCTGGATGTAGAACATTATTCTGTTTGGTACGTATTCACAGCAGCTACATCAGGTACAATTGAGTTTACGATCAATCCGAATACAGTTCCTAATGTTAACCATTACGATTATGATTTTGCTGTTTACGGAGCAAATATCGATTGCGCTACATGGGATTTCGGTAACGCAGCAAGCTGTAACTTTTCAGGTTTAAGCGGTCCGACGGGATTAAGTTCTACAGAAACTGGAGCTCAATGGAACCCACCTTTAACGGTGAACGCAGGAGAAACTTACTATCTTTTAATAGACAACTACATCCCAAGTAACCCTTATGGTTTCTCTTTAACTTGGGGAGGAACAGCTACCCTTTCTTCAGCATTTACAGATCCTACTTTAGCACCAAATCCATTTATTGCTCCAGGAGATCCCAATCCGGCGGGAGGTCCAAACCTGGTTTCAACATGTCCTTTACCCGGGCAGTTTAATTTTAACACATTATCTGCGGGAATTCTAAATGGTAACCCAAACTTTATCATTACATATCATACGACTGCTAATGATGCATTATTTGGTACGAGTCCTATAACAACTCCAATTACTGTTAACGCTACAGACACATATTATTACAGTATGCATTATCAGGATCCGGCAGATCCGAACAACCCGTTAAATGCTTGTAGACAGACAGGTTCATTTAAATTCAAACTGGGAACAATCACCCCTGAGAATGTGACAATAAAGGCTTGTAACAACAATGGAGCGGGAACAGCAACATTCAACCTATTGTCTGCGAATGTTTATTTTGACAATACTGCTATTAAGAAATTTTATCTTACACTTAATGATCTGAATGCAGGAACAAACGAAATTCAGAATCCTGCAAATTATGTTTCGGGTGAAAAAACAGTATATGTAAAAGTGATCACTACCGGACAATGTGTAGGACATTCAACAATTACATTACAATTCTATCCTTTAGTGGAGGCTTATGATGCAACGATCGAGTCTTGTTTCATCGATTCGAATATCACAACAGCTTCGTTTGATTTAACATTAGCTAATGTGACTTCCCAAAACGGAACCACTAAAAAATTCTATAAAACTCAGGCAGATGCAGTAGCAGGAACCAATGAAATTCTGAATCCTAATGCTTACATCTCTGCAAACGGAGTGGTTTATGTAAGAGTAATCAGTGAAAACAACTGTTATGCAATTTCAAAAATTACTTTAAAAGTTTTACCTCCGGTACATTCTAATGTTCTGAAAGATCAGACGATCTGTATGGAAGACACGACAACCCTGGATGCAGGTCCTGGATTCGACGGATATGAATGGAGCACAGGAGCAACGACACAATCAATTACGAATGTAGGTGTTGGTTCTTATTGGGTAAAATTAAAAACAGGAGAATGCTGGACGTTACAGCCTGTAAAAGTTCTATCTTCTCAACAGCCTGTTATCACGACTATTGATATCACAAACAATTCATTCACAGTAAATGTTGCCGGCGGAAAAGCGCCTTACAAATATTCTATCGATGGTATTAATTGGCAGGATTCTAACGTGTTTACCAATCTTCCGAGAGGTGAAAACAAGGTATATGTAAAAGATGCATTCGACTGTACTCCGATTGAAGTTCAGGTAACGGTTCCGAATCTTCTTAATGCTATTACGCCAAACGGAGACAACAAAAATGATTTTATCGATTATTCAGCTTTAGCGTATAAGAAAAATCTGGTATTCACGGTGTATGACAGATATGGAAACATGCTGTATCAGGCAGATAAAATCAGAAATTATACATGGGACGGTACTTCCGGAGGTAAGAAAATCATCACAGGAACATATTGGTACACGATCACATGGAACGAAAACGATAAAAACAATACCGAAACAAAATACAGCGGATGGGTATTGGTAAAAAATATCGAATAATTTAAAACAATTAATTATCAGACACTTAAAATCACCTCATTATTGGGGTGATTTTTTTATTCACTAAGAAAAAGCCTTTCAATACTAAGGTTTTAGACTTATCAACAGTAAAATATTAGTTACTATTTTTTTATTACTTTTCAAAAAAACTATCTTTGCAGAACTATGGCGCAGAAAGAAACATTATCTTCTTTGACGAACGGGAACTTCGCGAAAGAGCTGTCAATTGCTGATGGAAAAATGCCTCCAAATGCAGTGGATTTCGAGAGACTGGTAATCGGTACTTTTTTGATTGACAAAAAGGGGCTCGATCACTCTATTGATTTGCTTACACCGGAGGTTTTCTATGACCCGAGACATACTGTAATTTTTTCTACTATTTTAAAACTGTACGAAGGTAACCAGCCTGTGGATTTAATGACCATCATTCAGGATCTGAAGAAAGAGGGAAAATTAAGCCTTGCAGGTGGTGACAGCTATATCATTGATCTTACGCTGGGGGTAAGTTCTTCTGCCCACATCGAATATCACGTTCGTGTCATTCTGGAAAAATATATTTTAAGAAGCTTAATTAATGTTTCCGCAAATGTGATTGACGCGGCCTATAAAGAATCAACAGACGTTTTTGAACTTTTAGATAAAGCGGAACAGTCATTTTTTGAAATCACGAACGGAACCATTAAAAAAGGTTTTGACACGGCCAATTCATTAGTAAAACAGGCCATTGACACCATCAAATCTCTGAAAGACAAGCAAGGACTTTCCGGAGTACCTTCAGGTTTCAGGGATGTGGATAAAGAAACCGGTGGCTGGCAAAACTCCGACCTTATCATTATCGCGGCACGTCCGGCGATGGGGAAAACGGCGTTCCTGCTTTCCATGGCGAGAAATATTGCAGTGGGTCACAAAATTCCGATGGCTCTGTTCTCTCTTGAGATGGCTTCGGTACAGCTTATCACCAGGATGATTGCTTCCGAAACAAGAATTTCATCCGAAAAATTAAGAAAAGGAACTTTGGACGACGATGAATGGCAAAGACTATTCTCGAACGTATCAGAACTGGAAAATGCGCCTTTATATATTGACGAAACTCCTTCCCTATCTATATTCGACTTCCGTGCAAAATGCCGAAGACTGGTAATGCAGCATGGTGTACGACTCATCATGGTCGACTACCTTCAGCTGATGACTGCAGGAGGCGGTGGAAAAGGTGTCGGAAACCGTGAACAGGAAATTTCCATGATTTCCCGTTCCCTAAAGGCAATCGCAAAAGAATTGAACGTTCCGGTAATTGCACTTTCCCAGCTTTCGCGTAGTGTGGAAACCCGTCCTGGAAAAAGACCTCAGCTTTCAGATTTGAGGGAATCCGGAGCAATTGAGCAGGATGCGGATATTGTATCTTTCATCTTCAGACCGGAATACTATAAAATTACCGTTTGGGATAATGACGAAGAAGGACAGGAAACTTCAACGGAAAACCAGGCCGAATTAATCATCGCAAAACACAGGAATGGTGCTACAGCCGATGTCCGTTTATCATTCTTAAAGCATTTTGCTAAATTCGGTGATATTGAAGCGGCTTTAGATGGAGGAAGCGCCGGAGGATATCCTTCGAACTTCGGATCCAAAGAGCAAAGTGGTTTTGATAAAATTAAAACGACCATTCAGCCGGGTGCAGCGTTTGACCTTCCGGACAGCTCAAAACTTTCAGGATCTTCAATGAACGATTTTGATGATGAAGATGATTTTCCTTTTTAATTATTAATTTTAAAAAGAGATTGCCCGCGGTGTCAGGCTGAGGCTCTCGAAGCCTTGATTATATAAAAGATCCTAGCTCAGGATGACATCTCTACTAAATTAATAAATCTTTATAACTTTAAGTTTAAATAATTTCAATTAAATACAATTTGAGAATAGAAATATACACCGACGGAGCTTGCAGCGGAAATCCCGGAAAAGGCGGATATGGAATTCTCATGCGTGTTCCTGAAAAAAAATACCAGAAAACGTTTTCCAAAGGCTTCAGAAAAACCACCAACAACCGGATGGAACTTCTGGCGGTAGTTACAGCTTTAGAAAAACTGAAATCTCCGGATAACGACATTCATATTTATACTGACAGCAAATATGTTGCAGATGCCATCAATCAGGACTGGCTTTCCGGATGGATCAAAAGAGGCTGGAAAAATGTAAAAAACCCTGATCTGTGGCAAAAATTTGCAGCTTTATACAACATTCACAAGCCCAAAATGCACTGGGTAAAGGGGCATGCGGGACATTTTGAAAATGAATTGTGCGATAAACTTGCCGTTGCCGCTGCCAGCTCTCCCAATCTTGAAATTGACACGTATTTTGAAAATCTTGAAAATAATTCATTATTTTAATTTATAACGAAACCAATTTAGATTAAAACTTTTCATCATTTCAATGCTTAACTTATCATTTCTTACAAAATAAGCATCATTTGTGGTAAAATTAATATTAAATACATATTAATTGGTTAGGAATTAATATCTTTACGCGTCTAATTTTAAGTGTACCAATAAATGAATAGAAACAACTACTTCCTTTTTTTATTAATCCTATTGTTGTGCCTTCCACAGCATTTTACTTCCCAAACATATCAACTCTCTGGAAATCCGGTAAATACAACTGGATGGACTATGGTTTCTCCCACGGTAGTTAATACCGATTTTGTCCAGCTTACTCCTGATACGAATAACCAATCCGGATCTATCAGACTGAATGATCCTATCAACTTAAAATACTGTGATAAGTGGAAAGTGGAATTTGATTTCAGAATGGATTCTAACCAAACCGCTAATGGAGATGGTATTGCCTTCTGGTATCTTGCCAATCCGCCGGTAGCCAGTGTATTAGGTTCCGGCCTTGGAGTATCTCAGAATGCAGTGGGCCTGGTTGTAGGATTTGATACTTATAACAACACGACTACAGCTGTAATGAGCAAGGTACATGTTGGCTACGGATTGATTCAAAATACAACAGACACTAATAATGTAGAGTTTTTCAACGTACCCGGAAGTTCTTTCCACTCACCGGATATGAATACAACACTGCCTTTTCAGGGAGCGACCTTCAAACACGTTGAAGTAACATCTCAGGTAGATCCTGCCGCTCCGGCCAACTGGATTATAAAAATTATGATTGATGGCAATGTAATCTGTAATCAATCGTTTGCACCATCAGGTGCTGCTGCATCAATGACGGTGGGATATTTCGGATTTTCTGCTTCTACAGGAGGAAACAGGTCGAGACATTCTATTAAAAACGTAAAAGTTTATGTAGATAAAGTAGCGATCAACACGCCGACAGTAACGGATACTTTCTGCCCTAATCCTACAACAGGACAAGGAACAGTAAACTTAACTTCGTATCAGAATCAATTTGTAGCTAACCCGAGCAATTATACATTCTCTTACAGTGTTTCAGGTACACCGATTACCAACCCTACAAACTATCAGTTCAGTGCAAGCACTACAGTTTCTGTATTGATTAGAGATAATTCCGGAGTTCTTTGCGATAATCCTGACGGGAAGATCCAATTAAACCTTTCACCATTTACGGCAACACCGGCGACGCTTACCGCATGTAACAATAATAATGTAGGATCGGCAACATATAATTTAACACTTGCCAATGTAGGTGAACCGTCTGGTTCGACTAAGGTATATTATAAAACAATGGCGGATCTGAATGCGGGAACTAACCCAATTACCAATTTTATGAATTATGTGTCTCCAGCAGGAACCGTTTATGTAAAAGTAACAACTCCTCTTGGATGTACGGGCTCTGCACCAATTACTTTGGCATATTTCCCACAAATTCCTACAACTGATGCTGCTTTAGAATCTTGCTTTATTGAAAGTGCACCTAATACAGCTTCATTTGATTTAACACAAGCTAATGTAACATCTGCACAATCAATTACTAAAGTATATTATAAAACTTTAGCTGACGCTTTAGCAGGAACCAATCCTATTGGACCAACAACAAATTACATTACGACAACGGGGGTGGTTTATGTAAAAATCACAAATGTTGCGGGATGTTTTATGATTGCTAAAATTAATCTGAAAGTTTTAGAGCCAGTTTATTCTACTATATTAAAAGATAAAACAATCTGTATCGACTCAAGAACCACTCTTGATGCGGGACCTGGCTTCGACAGTTATTTGTGGAGCACTGGAGACACAACGCAATCGATTCAGGGAGTTCCGGTAGGGCTTTACTGGGTACAGCTGAAAACAGGAAAATGTACAGCCAGACAGATTGTAAAAGTAAATCCGGCACCACAACCTGTGATTTCTACTATTGATATTACCAATAACACGATTACGGTAAATGTAAACGGAGGAAAAGCTCCATATCAATACTCTCTGGACGGAATCAACTGGCAGGATTCTAATGTGTTCACCGGTCTTCAGAGAGGTGAAGTGGTGGTGTATGTAAGAGATTCTTACAATTGTGAGCCGATTCATGTACAAATCACTGTACCGAATCTGATCAATGCCATCACACCAAACGGAGACAATTTAAATGACGTAATTGATTATTCAGCTTTAGCGTACAAAAAAAATCTGGTTTTCACCATCTATGACAGATACGGAAACAAGCTGTATGAAGCAAACAAATTGCGAAACTATAAGTGGGATGGAACTGCCGGAGGCAAAAAAGTAGTGACCGGAACCTACTGGTACACCATCACATGGAACGAAAATGACAAAAACAATACGCAAACAACCTACAACGGCTGGGTATTGGTAAAAAATAGGGAATAATTTCACCCCAAAGATCACTTCAATTATGAAGTGATCTTTTTTTATTCAATTAATACTTTAATAGATATTTTTAAATTAAAATTATTGCTTTAATTATATTTTTTAATTTTTATTATTTAATTAATAAAACTAACCACCCATTTAACAAATAATAATCAAAAAATACATAAAATTCAATATCTTTACAAACTAATGAACTCAACCAATTTGCTTCAGATGAAAAAAAATTTACTCTATTGTCTTTTTATTATTTTCGTCTCTGTATCCGGAAGATTATCCTCCCAGACCTATCAGCTCGCAGGGAATCCGGTGAACACAACCGGATGGGATCTTGTATCTAGTGCGACAGTGAGCGGAGATTTTATACAGCTTACCCAGGATATTGGAAATCAGTACGGAGCTATAAAGCTTTCGACTCCTATTAACCTTAAATATTGTGACAAATGGAAAGTGGAATTCGATTTCAGGATCGATGGAAACGGAACCACGCAATTCGGAAGAGGTGACGGATTTACATTCTGGTACCTTGCCAATCCGCCAACAGGCTTTGTTTCCGGAGGAGGATTAGGAATTCCTGCAAATGCTAACGGATTGATGGTTGGTTTTGATATTTTTAACAATACCACAGAGGGACAAATGAGTAAAATCCACCTTTTGTACGGAACTAACAATTTGCCAGTTGGAAACAATAATATCGAGTATAATAATACTCCGGGAAGCACCTTTCACTCACCAGACCTGAATCCTACCCAGCCGTTTGTAGGCCCGACTTACAAGCACGTTGAAGTAAACGGAGAAACTGATCTTACAAACCCGGCCAACTGGATCATAAAAATCCGACTTGATGGCGTTCTGATTGTGGATCAGTCTTTTGCACCTTCAGGCGGAGCAATCGGTATGACGACGGGATACTTTGGATTTTCTGCAGCAACAGGAGGAGCCAGTGCAAGACATTCTATTAAAAATGCTAAAATTTATATTGATAAAGTTCCGATTTTAACAAATACTGTTACGCCTTTTGTCTGTGTAAATCCGGCAACAGGAAACGGAACTGTGGATTTAACATCTTTTCAAAATCAGTTTGTAACCAATCCGGCTAATTATATCTTTAGTTATTTTGGTCCCGGCGGAACACCTATTACCAATCCTTCAAATTATCAATATTCAGGTCCGGTAAATATTTCGGTAGTTGTACAGGATCCTTCATCCACATTATGTGATAACGGGGACGGGCAAATTGTATTAAACCCAACTCCTTTTGAAGCCACTGATGCAACGCTCACAGGATGTAACAACAATAATGCAGGAGGCGCAATATTTGATCTCACCACAGCTGCCGTCTCGACAGTTCCGGGCGTTACCAAACAGTTCTACAACACCATGTACGACCTGAATAATAATCTTAATCAGATAACAAACCCTACAGCATATCTTTCACCAGCAGCGACACTTTATTGCAAAGTAACTACACCGCAAGGCTGTACGGATGCAGCGGCAGTAACCCTTGCTTTATATCCGGAAGTTACGGTGCAGGAAGCAACTTTAAGGTCATGTTCTATTGAAAGTAATCCGTCAATGGCTTCATTCAACCTTACTTTGGCAGCAGTAACTACACAATCCGCGACTAAAAAATATTATCCGTCGGCAACTGATGCTGCAAACGGAACCAATGAAATATTGAATCCGACGACCTACATTTCTCCAAACGGAGTCGTTTATATTAAGGTGACCAATGCTAATGGTTGTTATGCCATCGCAAAAGTTAATTTAATTGTAATTGCACAAGTATTTTCAAATGTTTTACAAGACAAGATCATTTGTATCGAGGATAAAACAACTCTGGATGCAGGACCAGGATTTACAAGTTATGAATGGAGCACCGGAGCAACCACTCAGGCCATTAATAATGTAACGGTTGGGACATATTGGGTAAAATTAAAAACCGGAGAATGTGTTGCTACACAAACGGTAAAAGTTTATCCTTCCGAACAACCTGTAATAACGAATGTTGATATTTCAAATACGACAGTTACGGTATATGTAACGGGAGGAACTGCGCCATATCAATACTCAATGGATGGCATTAACTGGCAGGTTTCAAATGAATTTAAAAATGTTCCGAGGGGAGATGCTAAAATTTATGTGAAAGATGCTTATGACTGTGAACCGATTGATATTTCTATTGTAGTTCCGAATTTAATTAATGTCATTACTCCAAACGGAGACGGAATCAACGACGTGATTGATTATTCTGCGTTGGCAGGGAAGCAAAATCTTGTATTTAATGTATTTGACAGATACGGTGCAAAAATTCATCAGGCTGACAAATCCAACAAATACAGATGGGACGGAACCGTAGCAGGAAGAAAAGTTCCTACAGGAAACTATTGGTACTCTGTTTCGTGGAATGAAAATGATAAGAAAAACACGCCAATCAAATATTCCGGCTGGATTCTTGTTAAAAATCGAGACTAAAGATCAATTCCCATCCTATATAGAAAAGAACACTCCAAAAAATATTCGGAGTGTTCTTTTTTTGTGATCAATAAAGCATTTATGATCTGAGTCATAAACTTCAAAAAAGTAAAATTTTCTGATATTTATTCTATTCATTAAACAAATTTAACAAATCAATACATAAAACTATAAAACAACTGGTCATTAATCAATGAAAATTAATTATATTTACAAAGTCTAAAACTAATAAACTCTCGTATATGGAAAAAAAACTACCCTTTTTATTTTTCATCTTATTATTCTGTCTGCCTAAGCAGCTTTTCTCCCAAACTTATCAGCTCGCCGGAAATCCCGTAAACACTACAGGATGGACGATGGTAGGCCCTACTGTGGTAAGTGGAGATTTCGTGCAGCTTACCCCGGACGTGAATGATAATTCCGGATCTATCCGACTCAATGAGCCAATCAACCTAAAGTATTGCGACAAATGGAGGATAGAATTTGACTTCAGAATGGATTCCAGCCAGACTTATAATGGTGATGGTATTGCGTTCTGGTATTTAGCTAATCCACCGGTTGCCAGCGTATTAGGCTCCGGGATCGGAGTTTCACAGAATGCAATCGGTTTCATCGTAGGCTTCGATACTTACAACAATGCTACGGGAAGCACGGGTATGAGTAAAGTACACGTTGCTTACGGGCAGGTGCAAAACACAACCGATACCAACAATGTGGAATTCTTCAATATTCCGGGAAGTTCTTTTCACTCTCCGGACCTTAATTCAACGTTACCGTTCCAGGGATCGGCTTATAAACACGTTGAAGTGACTGCAGAAGTAGATCCTGCTGCCCCTGCGAACTGGATTGTAAAAATTACCATTAATGGTACAGTAATCTGTAATCAGTCTTTTGCACCTTCCGGTGCTGCAGCTGCAATGACAGTAGGATATTTCGGGTTTTCAGCGTCTACAGGTGGTGCAAGATCAAGACATTCAATTAAAAACGTAAAAGTTTTTGTTGATAAAATTCCTTTGCTAGAAAGTGCGATTACAAAATCGATCTGTCCGGACTTGGCGGGTATGTCAACGGTTGATTTAACGACATTCAACTCTCAGCTTACGGCTACTCCAAGTAATTATAATTTCACTTATTATATTACAGGAAGCGGAACTCCGATTGCCAATCCAACAAATTTCCAGTATAATTCGGATACCAATATTTCTGTAGTGATTAAAGATCCTTCGTCGGTATTATGTGACAATAATGATGCAACGATCACATTAAAAGTTGCTCCAACAGTTACCGCCACAGACGCTTCTTTACGAACTTGTTTTATTGAAACCAAGCCTTCAACAGGTTTATTCAATCTTACGACAGCACCGGTAATAGGTACATCTACGGGTATTACTAAAACTTATTTCCCATCACTAACAGATGCTCAGAATGGAACCAACCCTATCGCAAATCCAAACAACTATATTGCTCCGAACGGAGTGGTGTATATTAAAGTAACAAACTCTTTCGGCTGTTACGACATCGCAAAAGTTACGTTGGAGGTGATTCCACCGGTTTTCTCAAAAATTTTAGAAGATAAAATTATTTGTATTGAAGACAAAACAACACTGGATGCAGGACCAGGATTTACTGGCTATGAATGGAGCACTGGTGCCACTACTCAAACCATCAATGATGTGGGAGTAGGGACATATTGGGTGAAATTGAAATCAGGAGAATGTGTGGCCACACAAACGGTAAAAGTGTACGCTTCGGAACAACCTGTCATTTCAAGCATTGATATTTCCAGCACTACAGTTACCGTTTACGCAGTGGGCGGAACAGCACCTTACCAATATTCACTGGATGGTATCAACTGGCAGGATTCTAATGAATTCAAAAATGTTGCAAGAGGAGATACTAAAATTTATGTAAAAGATGCTTATGACTGCGAACCTATCGACTTTACAATCGTAGTTCCGAATTTGATTAACGTAATTACTCCAAACGGAGACGGAATCAACGACGGTATCGATTACTCGGCATTGGCAGGCAAGCAAAATCTTGTTTTCAATGTATTTGACAGATATGGAGCACAGATTCACCGTGCAGACAAATCAACGAAATACAGATGGGATGGAACAGTAGGCGGAAGAAAAGTTCCGACAGGAAGCTACTGGTATTCTGTTTCATGGAACGAAAATGACAAGAAAAACACCCCTATCAAATATTCAGGATGGGTGTTGGTGAAAAACAGAGATTAATAAAAACATCATTCTATTATAAAGACCGCTTCATTTTTTTGGAGCGGTCTTTTTTTGGTCCTAATTTAGAATGAGATATTTCGTTTTAAACTAATTTAATTCACATTCAATTCTTAAATTTGTCATATGAATTATTTAGAGGCTTTAAGCAGAAGATATTCTGTGAAAAAATTTAATAAAGAAATCATCCCTCAAGAAAAACTTTTCAATATTCTTGAATCAGGGAAGTTATCTGCAAGCTCTCTGGGTCTTCAGCCTTATAAAATTCTGGTCGTGGAAAGTGAGGAAATGAAGCAAAAATTAATTCCCGCTTTTTACAATCCGTCACAGATTTCCACCTGTTCTCATCTCATTGTTATTATTTCAAAAAAAACACTTGACGAGAACTATGTCAACGGATATTTCAGGCATATTTCCGAGGTCAGGGAAACTCCTCTGGAAAAACTTGAACTTTTCAGAAACAGCATCAATCAACATATCAGTCAAAAAACGCAAGATGAAATTTTCAATTGGGCAGAAAAACAATCCTATATAGTTCTGGCGAATCTCATGTATGCTGCAGCGATAGAAAATGTAGACTCATGCCCGATGGAAGGTTTCCGACAGGAGCTTATCGAAGAAATTCTAGATGTAAACCCTGAAACCGAAAAAGTAACCGTTACCCTTGCTTTGGGCTACCGATCGGAAGAAGATTATTTCCAGCATATGAAAAAAGTAAGAAAACCAAACGAAAAATTGTTTAAATTTATTTAATTGTTTAGACGATTGACCTAAAGTAAGTATAATGATAAAAGCGGATGTATTAGTAATTGGTTCCGGTATTTCGGGACTTTCTTACGCCATTAAGGTTTCTGAGCAGCTTCCTGATGCCAAAATAATCATCGTAACAAAATCTGATGAAGACGAAAGCAATACCAAATATGCACAAGGTGGTCTTGCCGTAGTTACAGATTCTAAAAATGATAATTTCGACAAACATATCGAAGACACCATGCGTGCCGGAGACGGCGAAAACAAACGTGATATCGTAAAAATGGTGGTAACCGAAGCTCCCAAAAGATTCAAAGAAATTGTAGAATGGGGCGCAAATTTTGACATGAAAAATGGAGAATTTGCACTGGGAAGAGAAGGCGGACATACCGAAAACAGAATTGTACATCACAAAGATATCACCGGGTTTGAGATAGAAAGAGCTTTATTGGAAACCGCAAAAAACAGTCCGAATATTGAAATTCTTGATCATCATTATGTAATCGATATCATTACACAGCACCACGTTCCGGGAAAAGAGCTGAACGAAGGTGACATCCATTGCTATGGAGCGTATATCTTAGATGAAAAATCCAAGAAAATTAAAAAAATTACTTCTAAAATAACATTGGTAGCAACAGGCGGAGCAGGTCACGTTTATAAAAATACCACCAACCCAACGATTGCAACAGGCGACGGAATCGCTTTTGTGGCAAGAGCAAAAGGAAAAGTTTCCAATATGCAGTATTACCAGTTTCATCCGACGGCTTTGTACAGCAAGATGGATGGAATGTTATTCTTAATTTCAGAAGCTGTTCGCGGAGACGGGGCAAAATTAAGAACAAAAAGAGGCGAAAAATTCATGCATAAATATGATGAACGGGAAGAGCTGGCCTCCAGAGACATCGTTGCAAGAGCCATTGATGCAGAAATGAAAATCACCGGGGATGAATATGTAGGACTAGACTGCCGCGAAATGAATCATGACAAATTCCTTGAACATTTCCCGAATATCTATAAAAAATGCAAAGATGAAGGGATTGACCCTTTCACACAGCTAATTCCCGTTGTTCCGGCTTGTCATTATTTAATGGGCGGCATTGAAGTGGACAGCGACGGGCAGTCTTCCATCAGAAACCTTTTCGGAGTGGGCGAATGCACCAATTCCGGGCTTCACGGAGCAAACAGACTGGCATCAAATTCCTTATTGGAAGGCCTCGTTTTCGGGCATAATGCTGCCATGAAAACCGTTGATTTATTAAATGAAAATAATTTTAATTTCGACGACTTGAAAGCAGTTCCGGAATGGGACGAAGAAGGAATGAAAATCATGGACGAGATGGTGATTGTCTCTTATTTAAGGAAACAGCTTCAGGAAATGATGAGTGATCTTGTGGGAATTGTAAGAAGCAACCGCCGTTTGAACATGGCTTTACAAAAACACCAGGAAATCGCCGCCGCCGTGGATGAGATTTACCACTACTCTATTCTTTCGCCACAGCTATCGGAATTAAGGAATTTAACAACCGTTGCCCACCTCATCATTACACAATCTATGGAAATGACTGAGAATAAGGGGGCGTTTTATAATAAAGATTTAGCTTAAAAAGCATACAAAATGAAAAGACCAGCATACGTTACAGATAAAGTTTTAAAACAATTCATCAAAAACGCTTTAGAAGAAGACATCCAGGATGGCGACCATTCTACGCTTTCTACGATTCCGAAAGATCTGGTGCAGAGTGCTAAACTGTTGGTAAAACAAAACTGTATCCTTGCCGGCGTGGAATTGGCAGAAATTATCTTTAAAACTTTTGATAAAAACTTAAAAGTTGAAACTTTCGTAAAAGACGGTGATGCCGTAAAAGTTGGTGATGTAGCTTTTATCGTAACCGGAAGTGCGCGATCTATCCTCTCAACAGAAAGGCTTGTTCTGAACTGCATGCAGAGAATGAGCGGAATTGCGACGCTCACCCACGACTGGGATTCCAGATTGATCGGAACTAAAACGAAGCTTTTAGATACCAGAAAAACCACTCCGAATTTTAGAGTTTGTGAAAAATGGGCGGTAGCAATCGGCGGCGGAACCAACCACAGATATGGACTTTACGACATGATCATGCTGAAAGACAACCACATCGACTACAACGGAAGCATCACCAATGCTGTGAAAATGGCTAAAGATTATATTAAAAAGAACAAAAAGAAATTAAAAATAGAGGTTGAAACGAGAAACCTTGAAGAAGTTCAGGAAGCCATCAAAGCAAAAGTCGACAGGATTATGCTTGATAATATGGATGTTAAAACAATGAAGCAAGCCGTAAAGATGATCAATGGGATTTGTGAAACCGAAGCATCCGGCGGAATAACCCGTGAACAGCTGAAAGAAATCGCTTCTACAGGTGTTACCTACATCTCTGCGGGTGCATTGACGCACTCTGCCGAGAATATGGATTTGAGTCTCAAAGCCGTGAAATAGCGTTGAATTTTTAACAAAAATAGCCTTGATTTGTTAAAAATTCAATAATATGATTTTTTTCATACAGAAATTCAATTTTTATTTATAAAATTGAAAATCAACACTTTAAACCTTATTAAGATTCGTTAAAAATTAACATACAGTTAATATTAGTTAAATTTTATTTCCCGATTTTTGCATAAAATTTAAATCTAACTATTACTAACGATTATGAAATTAATCAACAAATCAATGCTAACTGCGATAATTACCTTATCTACAGCTAGCGTTTATTATGCTCAACAAGTTCAGGATACGGCATCGAAATCTAAAGACATTGAAGAGGTAGTATTAACAGGTGTTGCAGATATCGCTAAAGATAGAAAGACTCCTGTTGCAGTTTCAACAATTAAAGAAGCACAAATTGTTGAAAGATTAGGAAACCAGGAGTTTCCTGAAATTTTGAACACTACACCATCCGTTTATGCAACGAAGGCAGGAGGTGGTTTTGGTGACTCAAAAATCAATATCCGTGGTTTCGCTCAGGAAAACATTGCCGTAATGGTAAATGGTGTTCCTGTAAATGACATGGAAAACGGTGCAGTTTATTGGTCAAACTGGTCTGGACTTTCTGATGTAACATCTGCAATGCAGGTACAAAGAGGTCTTGGTTCTTCAAAATTAGCAATTGCTTCTGTAGGTGGTACAATTAACGTATTAACAAGAGCCGCTGATAAAAAACAAGGTGGTATTGTATCTTTAGGATTAGGTAATGATGATTATTTTAAAACTTTATTCGCTTACAATACAGGTAAGTCTGCAAAAGGATGGTCTTCTTCATTCTTAATGAGCAGAACTGCAGGATCAATGTATGCAGATGGAACTCAATTCGAAGGATATAACTATTATTTCGCATTGGGATACCAACCTAATAAAAAACACGATTTACAGTTTACTATAACAGGGGCTCCACAATGGCACAACCAAAGATCCTCATATAGCACAATCCAAAACTATATCAGATACAACGAAGATCAGGACGGAACTCCAGACAGAAGATATAACCCGGACTGGGGATGGAGAAATGGAGAAGTTTTATCAAACAGAGTAAACTACTACCACAAACCGGTAATGTCATTAAACTGGGATTGGAATATCAGTTCAAAATCTAAATTAAACTCTGTAGTATATGCTTCTTTTGGTAGAGGTGGTGGAACAGGGGATGTTGGTAGAGTTGGAAACAAATTTGTATCAGGCTATGTAGACGTAAACGGACAAGTAGATTACGATGCAATTTTTGCTGCGAATAGTGCTGTAAATGTAAACTCAGCTGCTGCAGGAAGTACTTTGGTAAGAAGATCTTCAATCAACTCTCACAACTGGTTTGGTGCAATTGTTAGTTTTAATCACAAAATCAACGATAATTTAAACTTCACAATTGGTACGGATGACAGATATTATTATGGTTATCACTATCAGGTAATTTCTGATCTATATGGAGCTTCCGGATATAAGGATATTACAAATAAAAACTTCTATACAGCTCCAGGTAATTTATATACAGTAACTCCAAGAGTTGTTTCTAATGTTTTTGCACCTAATCCTAACTGGAATCCTTTTGGTGGAAAATTGAACAATCAGGATGATATGATTGCTTACAATAATGATGGAGAAGTTTTATGGTACGGAGGTTTTGGTCAGTTGGAATATACTAATGATAAATTATCAGCATTCGTTTCAGGAGCTCTTTCTAATCAGTCATTCCAAAGAATTGACCACTTCATCATTGATGGTGTTACATTATTAAATGGACAACAAGCTGGCTTCATCAATACAGCCGGAGGTACTGTAGCTCAACCTACAGCAACAAATCCTGTATTGAACGAAAAAACAGGTTTCAAGGATATTTTAGGATATAACGTTAAAGCTGGTGCTAACTATAACATTAATGATCACCACAACGTTTTCGCAAATATTGGATACTACTCTAAACAGCCTTTTTTAAATGCGGTTTATCCAAACAACAAAAACTACCTTAACCCGAATTTAACTAACGAGAAAATTTTTGGAATCGAGGCTGGATACGGATTCAGATCCGGAATTTTCACAGCAAATGTTAACCTTTACAGAACTGAGTGGAAAGACAGATTCTTAAGAAGAGGTAACCTAACAGTTACTTATCCTGATCCTACTAACCCTAGTACAAACATTACAACAAATACGGCTTATGCAAACCTTCAGGGAATTACAGAAATTCACCAGGGGGTAGAAGTTGAAGCAACTGCAAATGTTCACAAAATGATCAGTGTATATGGTATGTTGTCAGTTGGTGACTGGTATTACAAAGGAAACGCTCAAGGAAATATCTTCTCTGAAACTAACGAACAAATCGGCGCTGATTCACAAACTCTATATTTAGATAAAGTAAAAGTAGGTGGTGCCGCTCAAACCTCTGCAGCAGTAGGATTTACATTCAAGCCAACAGATTGGTTCTCATTTGACGGAACATATAGAGGAATTAAAAATCTTTATGCTAACCTAAACCTTCTTAACTTTACGAATCAAGCTTCAGCAGATAGAGGTGCTTTAGAATTACCATCTTACGGATTAGTTGATTTAGGAATTTCATTTAAAATTAAGTTAAACAATCCTAAACAGTTCTTTACAATCAGAGGTAATGTTTACAACGTGTTAGACAAAACTTATATCGCTGAATCTAACACAAACATCCACGCAAACCTTACAAAATCTGAATACGCAGCTGTTAACCCAACCCTAACTCCGGCTCAAGTTGATACAAATTATGCAACTTACCAAGCAGCAGGAAACTGGAATGGTGTAAGCCAGCAAAACCAGGTTTACTTCGGTTACGGTAGAACATGGTCTGCAACATTATCATTCAACTTCTAATAAAAACATTAGATTTTATAAATATCAATCCCGGCTTTTCGCCGGGATTTTTGCTATATTTGTGAACTAGAAAATAGAAAAAATAGAATTATGGATTTTTACAACATTTTGCTTAATGCTCACAAAGGATTTGGTTATTTAGAAATTCTTTTAGTGACATTATTTGTTATTGCGCTTTTGGCTACCATGTTCGGATACAGTGGTAAAGTGAATAATTTCTTAAAGAAAACTACACTTTTCACAATGATCTTCTTCCATGTTCAGTTTTTATTGGGAGTCGTTATGTTGATCATTAATTTCTCGAAAGGGATGGATATGGGTTCAATAATGAAAAATGCAGACTTAAGATTTCAATATGTAGAACATCCATTTTCAATGTTGATCGCGGCTGTTTTAATGACCATCATCAACAAAAAAGTAAAAACCAATCCTACCATTTCTTTAGGAATTGTAATTATGGGATTAATTGCAGTAGGTTTATTCGCATTCGCGTTCCCGTGGGCCAGAGTCTTCGGGGCATAAATATATTAACTTAAACAATTTTAATTAAATCAATGAAAGTAGCTGTAGTAGGTTCAACAGGAATGGTTGGACAAGTTATGCTGAAAGTTCTGGAAGAAAGGAACTTCCCTATCACCGAGTTAATTCCGGTAGCATCGGAAAGATCTATTGGTAAGAAGGTGAAGTATAAACAGGAAGAATTTACGATTGTAAGCATGAAAGACGCTATAGCTGCCAAACCGGATATTGCCATTTTTTCAGCTGGTGGTGGTACTTCTCTTGAGTTTGCTCCGCTTTTTGCTGAAGTAGGAACAACCGTAATCGACAATTCATCGGCATGGAGAATGGATCCAAGCAAGAAATTAGTCGTTCCGGAAATCAATGCGGATGTTTTAACAAAAGAAGACAAGATCATTGCAAATCCGAACTGTTCAACGATTCAATTAGTAATGGTTTTAGGGCCTTTAAACAAAAAATATGATCTGAAAAGAGTAATCGTTTCTACTTACCAATCCGTAACTGGAACCGGTAAAGCAGCGGTTGACCAATTAAATTCAGAGATCACGGGAGACGATTCTATTGCAAAAGTTTATCCTTATCAAATCTTCAAAAATGCATTGCCGCACTGCGACGTTTTTGCGGATGATGATTATACGAAAGAAGAAATTAAATTAATGAAAGAGCCTAAGAAAATTTTAGGTGATGATACATTTAATTTAACAGCCACTGCAGTAAGAGTTCCCGTACAGGGAGGGCATTCTGAAAGTGTAAACATCGAGTTTGAAAACGAATTCGACCTTGATGAAGTAAGAAAAATCTTATCAGAAACTCCGGGAGTTGTGGTGATGGACAACGTAAAAAACAACGAATATCCAATGCCGCTGTACTCAGAAGGGAAGGACGAAGTTTTCGTCGGAAGGATAAGACGAGATCTTTCACAGCCGAAGACCCTGAATCTTTGGATTGTGGCAGACAATCTGCGAAAAGGAGCCGCTACCAATGCCGTACAGATCGCAGAATACATCGTAGCAAATAACTTAGTGTAAACTAACAAAAATAAAAAGAGTCTCAGAATTGAGATTCTTTTTTTTATCAAACCTATGAACCTTCAAAAGAATAAAATTAAAGATAAATTGGGCTTTCAAAAGCTTATTGCCGTTTTTGGTATTATCCTTTTCATCGGAAAAATTGTTGCGTGGAAGCTCACCAACTCCGATGCCGTTTTCTCTGATGCTATGGAAAGTATTGTGAATGTGATTAGCGCATTCATGGGGCTTTACTCATTACATCTAGCTTCAAAACCGAAAGACGAAGACCACCCGTACGGACACGGAAAGGTAGAATTTGTCACTTCGGGAATCGAAGGCGCCCTGATCGCCATCGCAGGATTGATGATCATTTATGAAGGTGTAAACAGCTTAATTACTGGCAAAGTTTTAAATAAGCTTGACATCGGAATCTGGATCATTGCTGCCACTGCGATTATTAATTATTTGCTGGGGTATATTTCCATTAAAAAAGGGGAACATGAAAATTCATTAGTTCTGATTTCATCAGGAAAGCATCTGCAATCCGACACGATTACTACGCTGGGAGTGGTGATAAGTTTGGTGGTGGTTTATTTTACAAAAATTTATTGGCTGGATTCTGTCGTAGCTTTGATTTTTGGAGTGTATATCATATTTGTCGGCTACAAGATCGTTCGTAAATCTTTAAGTGGTATTATGGATGAGCAGGATCCTGAATTATTAAATCAAATTATTAAAGTTCTGGAAGAAAACCGCCGAACGGAATGGATTGACGTTCACAATATGAAAATCCAGCAGTTTGGAGCTTCTCTGCACATCGATGCCCACATCACTCTGCCTTGGTATTACAGCCTTCGCGATGCCCATAATGAAATGGAAAAAATGATCGTTCTTTTAGCAAAAAATACCAGAAGAAGTGTGGAGTTTAACTTTCATATGGATGACTGCAAGCCGATTTCCTGCGCGGTCTGCCAGATTAAAGACTGCCCTGTCCGGGAAAAAGATTTTGTAAAACGTATTAAATGGACTCCGGAAAATGCAACCCGGGTGCAGAAGCATACTGTCGATTAATTTAAGTTTAAAATGGTCTTCATTAATAAAAGAATCGTGTTATTTGTGAAAATATTAGTGGAATTCGTGTTTAAATAAAACAAAATAAGAAAATCCTTCGACTGCTTCGCGCTCAGGATGACATCGCTAATACTACCAGTTTTTAAACATAATTCAATCACTGTCTGTCAGTCTGAGCTCGTCGAAGACTATATTTTCAAAAAACTCACCTGTTAAGCCTGTTTATTCATCTGCTTTCTATAATAAAACATCGGAATAATCAACAGCAAAATCAAAGGCTGAATCACAAATCTTCTCATATAAAAAGAAAATAAATATCCAATTTCGAATTGATCATAAATACAATACAGATAAATCGGAAAAGTGATGGCAAAAATGATCGTAATTAAGACGGCTCCCTGAATCGTCCATTCCTTATTTTTAAACCAGAAATAAATAATCAGGCACGAAAAAAATAAATTTAAAATAAATCTGAAAAGGTAATTGAGTATCAATTTTCCCCATTCGAAAGAAGGGAACGCCAATTTTTTATCAGCTTCGTGAAAATAAGTAAGAAAAGGATCATAGAAAATCCGGTCTTCAAGTGCTCTTACACCGATAAGCCCAAAAATCCCGATGATGACTAAAAACCAGCTAAGAATTTTCATGTTTTAAAGCAAAAAATTTAATCCAGATCAGCCAAAGAAGAACCACAGTTCCGTAGATTATCGCCGGAAAAATAAAATCGTGCGAAATCTTCCCGTATTGCTTGTAGTCGGTCATTACGATATTTAAGCCTACAATTCTCAGCAAATTCATAATGTAAAGCAAAACAAGCCCCGCCAATACAAATAAAAACGTTTTTGAGCCTTTATAAAAAGCAAAAACAAACGCCACAAAAAGAATCATCACGGAAACAGCATTACAGCCTTCCACCATTCTCGTTGCGTAGCCGGTTTTCACATAAAAAAACACTTGTTCCCCCTTCACATCATTGTAAAGCTGGGTAGGAAAGCTCAAAGAATTCTGGATATGACGCACCTGCTCGGCGATCATTCTCGAAAAAGGATCCAGACCAGTATTCTGAAAACTGTTCAGGTAAAACTGGTAAGCAAAAAGCAACACCAGGTAAACGATGATGAAGCGCAATAAAATGCTTAAAACTGGTTTAAAATCCTTTAGCATAATGCAAATATAAAAATTAGACGGTAAATTACTATATTTGTTTCGTCTATGAATTCTGAAAACGCCAAACAATTTTTTGAAAATTATTCAGATAAAAAACCTTCTGAGTTTATTATTTTAGCTCAAAGCGGTTCTGCGAGGGTAAATTTTTTAGCCAAAACTGACAACGAAGAGTATATTATTACCTACAATGAAAATGTTCGGGAGAACGAAAGTTTTTTATATTATTCTAAAATTTTCACAGATTTAGACCTCAACACCCCCAAAATTTTCAAAATCTCCGATGACAGAAAAATGTACATCCAGGAATTTTTGGGAAAACAAACACTTTCAGAGGTGATTTCAAAAGAAGGCTTATCCGAAAATGTAAAATCTTTGGTAAAACAGACATTAGAAAAACTTTATCAATTACAGATAACGACCCAAGGCAAAATAGATTTCACCAAAACTTTTGAATATGAAAATTATGATGAACTGCCTGTAACGCATGATTTGTACTATTTTAAAAATTTCGTGGCAGATGTATTGGAACTGGAATATCATAAATCCACCCTTCTGAAGGAATTTAAGCACATCGTCAACCTCATCGAAAATCTTGAACCCAAAGGATTGATGATTCGCGATTTTCAGGCAAGAAACATTATGGTAAACGAAAAAAATGAAGTTTCATTTATCGATTATCAATCTGCAATGAAGGGGCCGTTGATCTATGACGTGATTTCTTTTCTGTTTCAGGCTAAAGCTAATTTCCCTGAAGATTTTAAAAACGAAATGCTTGATTTTTATATCAATCTATTTGAAAATAAAGACATTCAGCTTCAACTAAAAAATTCGGTTAAGCCAATTCAGCTAATGCGATTTTTGCAGGTTTTGGGAGCTTACGGATTCCGGGGATTGATTCAAAGGAAACAACATTTTATTGCAAGCATCAATAAAGGAATTGAAAATATTACAGAATTTGCCCAAAATTGGGACCATATGAAACAGTATCCAGAGTTGGAAAACGTAATCCGGCAATTGAGTTTGGAGAAAACGAAGTTGAAAATTGAGGAGATTTTGAATAACTAAAGTCTTCGACAAGCTCAGACTGACACGGTTGAATTTTGCTTTATTGGGCTTATTTAATAAAGAAAAGTCTGGTATTAGCGCCCTGTCATCCTGAGCGCGAAGCAGTCGAAGGATCTTTTTAAACAAAAAAAAATAAACTATGCTGAGATTCCTACGGAATGACAAAGCGAATCGCAATAGTGATAAAAAAAATTAACAATAAACAATGAACGTAATGGTTCAAAATTTAAATAAATAAAAGAAAATGCTACACATCGACATACACAGTTTTTCGTACAAAAAAGGAGGAATTCCAAAAGATGAATCAGGAAACGGAGGTGGTTTTACATTTGACTGTCGCGGAATTCTGAATCCCGGAAGAATTGAAGAATATAAAATCCAGACCGGAAATGATATCGGCGTTCAGGAATACCTGGAAACAAAAACTGAAATGCCAAAGTTTTTAGAATTAATTAAAAGCTTAGTTTCAATTAATATCGACAACTATCTGGAAAGAGGTTTTGAAAATCTTCAGATCAATTTCGGATGTACGGGAGGACAGCACAGATCGGTGTATTCTGCAATTAAAATTGCTCATTTTATTCAGGAAAAATATGGTGATAAAGTTGAAATCAGCCTTCATCACGACGAACAGCATCAACTTAACATAAGCAATCAATAATGGACAATAAGTAAATATCTTTAACCTCGTTAATTATATTATTTATTTCATCATAAATTATTACTCATTTCCCATTATTCATTACCCATAATATATGAAAGCTCTTATTTTCGCAGCAGGAAAAGGAACAAGATTAAAACCTTTTACAGACCATCATCCAAAAGCACTGGCCAAGGTGAACGGTGTTCCCCTTTTGGAAAGAAATATTAAATATTTAAAAAGTTTCGGAATAAAGGATTTCGTCATAAATATTCACCACTTTGGAAATCAAATCGTTGATTTTTTAAAGCAAAACAATAATTTTGACTGCCATATAGAAATCTCAGACGAGACGGATGAACTCTTGGAAACAGGCGGTGGCTTGGTTTTTGCCAGAAAACTTCTTGATCACGGGGAAGATTTTCTCATCATGAACGCTGATATTTTAACGAATATCAATATCACAGACTTTGTAGAATATCATAAAAAGATAAAAGATTTTGCTACATTAGCCGTCTCAGATAGGGAAAGTTCACGAAAATTACTTTTCAATGATGAGATGGTTTTGAGAGGTTGGCTGAATGTACAGACCGGTGAGCAGAGGCTTGCGGAATTTAATAAAGGATTCAAGGCATTGGCTTTCAGCGGTGTTCACTGTATCAACCCCGCTATCTTTGATAAAATAAAAAGAACAGGCAAATTTTCTGTCATGGAAGAATATCTGGATCTGATGCAGACAGAGCATATTCATGGTTTTCTGCACGACAGTATTCTGATAGATGTCGGAAGACCGGAATCTATCGCAGAAGCCGAAAAACATTTTAAATAATTTTTGCAATGGGAATTGAAGGAATGAGGGATGAAAGTTTAGTAAATCCTGAACTTGATATTAACGAAACAAAATTACAAAACAGTCTAAGGCAAAAAACCTGGGACGAAACCATCACGAAAGACAGTTGGATGGTATTTAAGGTAATGGCTGAGTTTGTAGACGGCTACGAAAAACTGGCAAAAATAGGACCTTGTGTTTCTATTTTCGGATCTGCAAGGCTGAAGCCTCAAAGCAAATACTACAAAATGGCTGTAGAGATCGCGGAGAAGATCACGAATCTTGGTTTTGGAATCATCACCGGCGGCGGTCCCGGAATCATGGAAGCGGGCAATAAAGGAGCTTTCAATGCACAGGGAAAATCCATCGGGTTGAATATTGACCTGCCGTTTGAACAGCATTTTAATCCTTACATCAACAAATCGTATTCCATGAACTTCGATTATTTCTTTGTAAGAAAAGTGATGTTTGTGAAATATTCTCAAGGTTTTGTCGTAATGCCGGGAGGTTTCGGAACATTGGATGAGCTTACAGAAGCTTTAACATTAATTCAGACCAACAAAATCGGAAGGTTCCCGATCGTTTTGGTCGGCTCCGATTTTTGGAGCGGTCTTTTGGATTGGTTTAAAGAAACTTTGCTTAAAGAAAAAATGATTCACGAAGAAGATCTTGAACTTTATCGTGTGGTAGACACAGCTGACGAGGCAGTGGCACACATCAAAGCGTTCTATGATAAGTACTCTGTAAACGTTAATTTTTAATTGGCATATTATTTGTGACTTAAAACAAACAAGCATGATTGCAAATCTATTATTTAAAATGAAAAAATTTTTATATATATCAGGAATTTTAACATTTTTTATGTTAATGAGTTTTACGTATGTAGACTTTTACTCTTCAATGACGAAAGTGGATTATATAGACGGAAGCAAGACATTGAAGTTCACCACGAAAATGAATACAAACCATATTTCCGATGCCATTAAAATAAATCCTAATACAGCAGGATTCGAAGCAGAGGTAAAAAAATATGTAAATAATAATTTTGATGTGTACGTCAATGGCTCTCCGAAGACAATAACATTCACGGGAAGTCAGGTAAGCGGAGAAACGGTATGGGTATATTTCGAAGCCGGAGGTGTTTCGGATATCAATACCTTAAAGATTAAGAACACGATTCTTCTAAGCGCTTTTCCTAAACAGATTAATCTGGTAAATATAGCGTATAAAGGAAGTCAGAAAACCATGAACTTCCAACGGGGAAAAGAGGTGAATGAAGTTTCTTTTTAAAAGAATTTAATACTAATATAAACCACTGCTTTGGCGGTGGTTTTTTGTTTAATTTAAAACTTATTTAATTAAAACAAAAATGGCTGCCTAATGAAAGACAGCCAATTTATTTATAAAGATTCAAGTTCTTACTGAACCTGAATATTGTCTAACTGAATTGTAGTAGTCACCCCACTTCCGTTTCCGGTGTATTCGAATAAAATAAATCCGTTCCCCGTTAATGAAGCAGGAATATTATACGTTCCAGCCGGAGCTAAAACACCATATCCACTTGTAGGGGTCTGAGGAATTGTAAATGCAGATGTAATATCCGTCTTCGTAGCTTGTGTAATATCTCCAAGAGGCGTATAGTTCGTTGTATAATAAACTTTCAAAGCATTACCGTTCCAGAATCCTACATTTACGTCAAACTTCAATGTATTAGCAGCTGTAAAGTCAACCGGTACCGCAAAATAAGTTACATAAGGTCCTGAACCGGAGTTTGCCCCTAATTGGATATATTTATTACCGCTGAAAGTTTTCAACTGCCAATATCTGTTTCCTAATACCGGATCATTAACATATTTAGGATACACTTCCAGGTTAGCCGGTGAAGTAGGATAGCTTTCAAAATTTTCAAGGAAAGACCCTGAATATGTGATGGCCGTACCTCCTTTTGGCGGAGTTGCATCTACTCTAGCCCCTGTAAATTTAATATCAGAAATACTTCTGATAAGCATTTGCCAAGATGTATTGTATCTGCTTACTACAAAAGTTAAGCTTCCGTTTCCTGTTGGCAGCAATTCACCTCCTGTTTTAAAGAATCCTGAGTTTCTGATAACCGTAGCGTTTCCTAATTTATCTTCGATATTTCTATCAGTGTCTAATCCTTGACCTGCCGCATCATAATCGATAAATTTCTTTACAGTAGGATAAATTTCAGCAATATTGAACTGAACATCCGGAACTGTCACCAATGTGTTGATAAGACCAGGATTTTTCGCATCTGCCAAAGAAGCAAGTGGCGTTGGTACAATTGCCTGGATATCCAGACCATTTCCGCCACAAACTCCAGACATATATCTTCCTACAAGTGCCTGAGGAATTCTACCGATGGCATAGATAGGATCTTCAGAACCTAATTTAATAGCTCCTCTGTCTGTTCCTAAACGAAGACCTTTTGCATTAATTCTGATGTGCGCCCCAACCGGGAAGTCTGCAAAATTACTTGCCTTATCTACTTCGATCTGTAAACCTACAGTAGGATTTGAAGTTTTATCCTGAAAAGAAATCGTTTTATAAAAGTTACCTTGCTCGTCTGAAGAAACAACATAACCGTCGAAGATCTGATCTGTAGTAATCAATTTGAATCCTGTAGCAGGAGACTGCGCAACAAAATCTGCCATTGAAATGTTGGGCGCAGGAAATTTATTAGAACATTCGATAGGAGGTGTTTCCCACTCGTCGTTCTTCACGCAAGAAGACACTACAGACAGTACTCCTACTGCTAAAAATGTCGTTTTTAAAAAATTAGCGATATTATTCATTGTTGTTTTTTATTTTTTATTAGAATCTAAATTGTAAGTTAACAAAATATGAACGTCCTTGAGTATACCAATATTTTGGACCAAAAGAAGGAGTTGGGCTATAATAATCCATTGCAAAATCCATTGCTTTTGTTTCTCTGGTCTGCTCGAAACCTCCTGTAATGTATTTTTTGTTGTTTAGAATATTATTAACAGATGCTGTGATTAATAAATAATATTTACCAAAAACAAAAGATTTACCTGCATTAGCATTTAAGAAAAATGAAGAAGGAAGCTTCACAGGTTTCAGCATATCTCTTACGTCCGCTTCGGTAAGTCCCAGATACGGTGTGCTGGAATATACATTTTGAATAAAATTATTCGTTCTTAAAGCCGGAGCAGGATCCAGATAATTATCATCCAGATAATTCCAATTGGCACCTACCCACCAGTATTTAGGATTGTTGTAACGGAATCCTAAAGAGAATGCCTGCTGAGGAGTTCCTCCCTGTTTATAGTTTTTGATATAAGCTTTTCCGAATGAAGTAACGTTACTTCCTGAAGCATCAGATACCAAATAAACATCAGGATTATTGCGGTATACAAACTGTCCGTAACTTGCCAACCCTTGTACAGATAACGTCGGTAAAATTTTAACATCAACGCCTAATTCTGCACCCATATTTCTTTTCTCCACATTAGACATCACCTGAGTTACAAATGCACTCTGAACCTGAGAAACAGATCCGTCCGGATTTGTATTGTTCAACTGGATACCGTCTGCAAAGAATCTTTGTACATTCGTTTCATTCTGAGTATCTACCAAATATCCTGTCGCTCTCAATTTAAGGAAAGGCGTACTGATCACGTAGCTTAAATCATTTGCTGTAAATACTGTACTTTTGATATTAGGATTCACTAAAGCATTTACTCTAGGATTAATAAACAAATCTTCCAGGAACGGCGCCTGATTGTACACTGCTCCGTTATACACCAGGAAGTTTCTACCATTGATACGATATACAATCTGCCCTTTCAAACCAAAATTCCAGAAGTTGAAATCTTTGCTTTTACCGTAAGAATTTTCGTATAAATAATGTTTAAATAAACCTTCTCTGTTTGAAGAAGAATATCCTGCCAAAGCCGAAACAAAAATATCGAAGTTTCCTGTTGAGAATTTTAATCCCGGATTTACTTTTGCTTCCTGTCTTCTAAGGATATAGTTGTAAGTCATACGATCTCCGACTTTCACCTGAACATTAGGATCAAGCGTATTGTAATATCCTGTAGAACCTGGTTTTGCAGATTCTTTGAACGGGTCTACATTAATTGCATAATCTCCACCTAAAAGATCTTTCATCTCGCGGTAAAGTTCTGATTTGTAGTTTTGATAAGAAACGTTTAGAATAAACTTCGTCCGATCGTTGAAATTATACGTATAATGAGTTCCTGCATTGAAAATTTTATCATCACTTACATCATCTACCAAATAAACTTTAGAACGTCTTCCGTTTAATCCGTACAAACGAGCCATTTCCTGCTGATCTACCACATCATTTTGCTGGTTGTTGGCATACAATCTGCCCCAGTTGATTTGGGTAACATTCGGATCTCCATTGACCCAGCTATTAAGACTGGTATTGTATCCGTCAATTAGGGTAGTAAATTGATCCGGGGTAAAGAGCGGATTATTAACAACATTATACATAATACTGTTAATATAATAACTTGGTAAGTTTCTGTAATAGGTTGGAGATGGATTTGAAACGCCATTCCAATCCAAACGTGAGCCCCTGTCTTTACCAAACTGATAAGAAGCTGTTGTCCAAAGACCGGAGTTTTTATTAATTTTCCAGAAATCCTGAAGTTGGAAAATCGGCTGGAATCCTCTTCTTACCCTTTCACTTCTCTTTTCTCCATCCTGCCATCCCCAATATGAATTGTAATGTACTCCTCTGTAATCATATACTTCCTGAGTACTTGGGCTTGCCGTAGATCTTCTGTAAGGAGAACCGATGAAATTGAAAGTCATCGTATGTTTATCACTAAACTTTTTCTCTACTCCCAGATAAGTTCCGTATGCGTCATAGAAAGTACCTTCCTGGATTCCTTCTTCAGCCCATCTTCTGGCTCCCATTAAAGTAAATGCCCATCCTTTTTTGCTCATTCCTGAGCTGTATCGTAAAGATGTTCTGTATCGGTAGTTTCTGTTGGTTAAAGATTGAGTAAACTGAAATCCTTTTCTATATTCACTCGCTTTTGTATTTTTATAAATAACACCGCTGTTTCCACCGAAAGCATACTCAGACGGAGAGTGGTTGGAAGCAATTTCAGGATATCTCGTAATTTCGTTAAGACCACCCCAGTTGCTAAAATCTACATTTCCGTTATCAGATTTCACCATAGAAACACCATTCATCATGGTTTCTCCGGATCTACCATCAATCCCTCTCGGACGGAACCAATAAAATCCCAAATCAAACGCCGCGATCCTGCTAAATACATCTTGTGAAGATTGTAATAATCCTACAGTAGAAACCTGGCTGTTGCTGCTTTCATCATCATCACCATCACCGTCAATAATTGCTAAACCCTGATCCGCGCTTGTAAGTGTAGAATATAAGGTAATTGTCCCTAGATCCTTTTTCTTCTCATTGGCTACGTCAAACTCCATTACTTTGGTTTCGTAATTCGGTTTCGTAATCACAATTTGGTAATGCCCCGGCTGTAAATCTACAAATTGGAAATATCCGATTTTGTCGGCCGTTACATCATTGTCATTCCCTTTCAAATCTACTTCTGCCCGTTCTACAGGCTTTCCGTCTGCATCTTTCAGATACGCAAACACAGTGGTCTGCGCAAAATAATATGAAGCTGGAAGCAAAGTAAATAAAGAGACTAATGATAGTTTTTTAATCATGAGTATATTTATTTTTTTAAATACTTTTCTTGTTAATTTTCAACAGTTTAAAAGTTGGGGACGCAAATTTAGTCAAATTTTGTAATTAACAACTTTTTTCACGTTATTTTTTCTTAACATTGCAAACTTTTAAGAATGATTATATAAAAATTACAGCCATTCCACCCTATAAATTTACAAATATTTAAAATGGTATGAATAAAAAAAAAGTAAATTTGCAGATTAACTAATATTAAAACAACTCTAAAAGGATGAAGAAATTTTCGAGTTTATTGGCCATTATTATTTCGATTATGGCCTTTTCACAACAACAGGGAAAACTGAGAAAAGTAGCCACCGTAGGTTTTTTGAATGTAGAAAATCTTTGGGATACGATACGCTCAGCAGATTATATCGACGGAACCAAAGACATAAAAAATCCGGCTTTTCACAGAAGCATTCCTCTTGACTCCATCAAATTCCTGGAAGCAGAAAAATATGACGGTACCTGGAGCGATGAAGCTTTAAAAGGGAAAAAAGCGGTAAGATACCAAAGCGGATCCGACGAATTCACACCAAGCAGCCCTAAAAATTACAATACCAAGATTTACAAAGCAAAACTGGCCAATGAAGCCAAAGTAATTTCTGAAATGGGTGCTCAATACACAAAAACAGCTCCCGCCGTGGTTGGATTAATCGAGGTTGAAAACAGACAGGTGATTGAAGATCTGGTAAAAGAACCTGCCTTAAAAAAATACGATTACGGAATCATTCATTACAATTCTTATGATTACAGGGGAATTGATGTTGCTTTAATTTATCAGAAAAGAAGATTTACACCCACCAATTCATTGAAAAAAGAACTGAAAGTTTTCGGTGACGATGGGAAAAGAGAATATACAAGGGATATTTTAGTAGTAACCGGATTTTTGGATAACGAAAAAGTAGCATTTTTCATGAATCACTGGCCTTCTAGAAGAGGAGGTGAAGCCATCTCGTTACCGAAAAGAAATGCAGCGGCAGCTTTACTGAAACAGCAAATGGACAGCATAAGAGCAGCAGATCCTTCAACAAAATTGTTTGCCATGGGCGATTTTAATGATGATCCTGTAAGTTCAAGTTTAAAAAATTATCTGAAAGCTCAGCCAAGCCCGAAAGATTTAAGCGATAATACACCTTACCTTAATCTTATGTATCCTTTATACAAAAAAGGGGTGGCTTCATTAGCTTATCAGGATGCTCCAAACTTGTTTGACCAGATTATTGTTTCGAAAAACCTGGTTTCGGATCAGGTGACAAAAGAATATTCTGTTTATAAAGCGGAAATTTTTGCCCCTCCTTATTTAGTAAATAAAGAAGGAAATTACAAAGGCTATCCTTTCAGATCCTGGAACGGCGATCAGTTTACGGGAGGATACAGCGACCATTTTCCGGCCTTTGTAGTTCTCCAGAAAGAACCATAATAATTTCAGGCACTCTTTTTGAGTGCTTTTTTTATGTAAATTCATAGTATGAAAAATTTAATTTTAATATTAATTGTTTCTCTTTTATCTTTCAATTGTTCAGCGCAGACTGAACCTAAAAATGACAAAGAGAAATCAGAGATGAAACCTTCAAAAAATGAAGACGGAGAATGGGATCTTACGGTGATTGATACTCAGTTTGATTATTTTCTCAATGCCATAGCAAAACCTATCAGTCAATATTCGGAATCATATTTAAAAACAAAAAATACCCTTTTGGTAAGTGAATGGAATTCTTATTATTTTTCCGGAAAATATAGAAATATCATAGAATCTTCGATCGATTATGATCCCAAAGAAAATTACGGGATAAAATTTGAGTATAAATTATATCAAGTTTTTGCGTACGTGAACTGGAAGTATGGCTTGAGAATGAACGGGCTTTCGGGGAGTGACGTTACAAGATATTAAAAAAAGGTTCAGAGCAATTCTGAACCTTTTCATTTTATAATAGTTAAAAATTATTTGTTGAATAATTCCTCAACTTTATCCCAGTTTACCACTTCAAAGAAAGCAGCAACATAATCTGGTCTTCTGTTTTGATAGTTTAAATAATAAGCGTGTTCCCAAACGTCGATTCCTAAAACCGGAGTACCTTTTACGTCTGCAACAGGCATTAATGGGTTGTCCTGGTTCGGAGTGGAAGAAACAGAAACAGAGCCGTCAGCATTTTTGATTAGCCATGCCCATCCTGAACCGAATCTTGTTTTAGCAGCATCAGAAAAATCTGTTTTGAATTTGTCGAAACCGCCATAATTTTCGATAGCAGCTTTTACATTTCCTACAGGTTCTTTGCTTCCTCCCGGAGTTAAAATTTCCCAGAATAAAGTGTGGTTAAAATGTCCTCCTCCATTATTTCTTACTGCAGGTTTATCAGTTCCGGTCTGGCAGATCTCCTCGATCGTTTTACCTTCCAGATCAGTTCCTTTAATAGCATTATTTAAATTGTCGATATATGCTTGGTGATGCTTTGTATAGTGGATCTCCATTGTTCTTGCATCAATAGTTGGTTCCAATGCATCGTAAGCATATCCTAGTTTTGGTAATTCAAATGACATAATTATTATTTTTAATGTTATTATTCAAATTTAGCCATAAATAAACCTATCTTCAAAGAATGAGGATTACTTTAATAAATCTTTAACATTGATGGTTTGATTTGATATTACTTTGACTTCTCGCTTTTATCTTCTAATAAAAACCCTTTCAGAGTTTGAAACTCTGAAAGGGTTGTATAATAAACAAATTAAGTTATTCTATTTATTCATAGACATCAGGAATTCCTCGTTATTCAGGGTTCCTTTGATGTTTTTGTCAACAAATTCCATGGCTTCTACAGGATTCATTTCAGAAAGATACTTTCTTAAAATCCACATTCTCTGAGAAGTTACCTCATCAAGAAGTAAATCATCTCTACGAGTACTCGAAGCTACCAAATCAATGGCAGGATAAATTCTTCTGTTGGCAATTTTTCTGTCTAGTTGAAGTTCCATGTTACCCGTACCTTTGAATTCTTCAAAGATCACTTCGTCCATTTTAGAACCTGTATCGATAAGTGCTGTTGCAATAATGGTTAAAGATCCACCACCTTCAATTTTTCTTGCAGCACCGAAGAATCTTTTCGGTCTGTGAAGTGCGTTGGCATCCACCCCACCCGAAAGAACCTTTCCAGATGCAGGAGTTACAGTATTGTACGCTCTTGCTAATCTTGTGATTGAATCTAATAAAATAACAACATCGTGTCCGCATTCCACCATTCTTTGAGCTTTTGCTAAAACAAGGTTGGCTACTTTCACGTGCTTCTCTGCCGCTTCATCAAAGGTAGATGCTATTACTTCCGCATTTACACTTCTTTCCATATCGGTAACCTCTTCCGGACGTTCGTCGATCAAAAGAACCATCATGTATACTTCAGGGTGGTTGGCAGCGATAGAATTGGCGATATCTTTCAGCAACATTGTTTTACCCGTTTTTGGCTGGGCAACAATCATTGCTCTCTGTCCTTTCCCAATCGGTGCGAATAAATCCACAACTCTTGTAGAAATGGTAGATCCTTTTCCTGCCAGGTTGAATTTTTCTTCAGGGAAAAGCGGTGTTAAATATTCGAAAGCAACACGGTCTTTAATAAAAGCAAGATCACGTCCGTTAACTTCAGTTGGTCTTAATAAAGAAAAATATTTTTCGCCTTCTTTTGGTAATCTTACGATACCTTTTACCGTATCTCCGGTTTTCAATCCAAAATTCCTGATTTGAGCCGTAGAAACATACACATCATCCGGTGACGAAATATAGCTGAAATCTGATGAACGTAAAAATCCGTAATTATCAGGTAAAATCTCCAAAACCCCCTCAATGCTTACCATTCCGTCGAAGTTGAATTCCTTCTTTTCATGGTGCTGCTCCTCATTCCTTTCAGAATGTTGCTGCTGTTGCTGCTGCTTATTCTGATTTTGGTTTTGATTCTGGTTTTGGTTTTGGTGCTGATTTTTATGCTGATTTCCGGCGTTGTGCGGATTGTTGTGTTGTCCTTTTTGAGGTCTGGCCTGCTGTGGCTGAGGGTTGGCAGGTTTTTCTTCTGCCGGAGCAGATTCCTGAGGTTCTGTGTTTTTAGGAGCTTCTGGTCTTTCTTGCGACATCTCTGTGTTTGCTGTATTTGTCGCTGAAACCCTTTTCCTTTTTTTCTTGGCCGCAGATGCAGCTGCTTCTTCTGCAGTTTCAGCTTTTACTTCTGCCGGCTTAGGTTCTTCAGAAACTTGTTCTGTGGCCTCTACTCTAGGTTTTTCTTCAGCTTGTGGTTTTATATCTGTCGGAGTTTTGGTTTCCGCTTTCGGTTTGGCTGCCGTTTTTTTCGGAGCTGGTTTTTTGGCAGGAGCCTTTGCAGGTTTTTCTGCCTCTTTTTCTTCACCATTCATAGGGGTTTCTGTGACGTTGAAGTAATCTTTCGCCACCTTAGGATTTGAAGCCTGAAAGTCAAGAATTGCAAAGATTTTGTCATTTTCATTGCTGTTTCTTGCAACTTTAACGCCCAAATCTTTTAAGATTTTAGTCAGTTCCGTTACGGATTTTGACCTTAACGTTTCAATGTTAAACATATTTAATGTAAAAAATGTAATTAATTGTGAATAAGAAAAGTAAGTCCGGTGACTTTTGTTTTCAAGTACATTCGTATAATGCAAATCTACACTTATTTTTGAATTGTGCAAAATTTATATTATTTTTGCGTAGAATTTAATATTCAATGCTACAAAGAATACAGACTATATGGACTTTTTTGGCAGTTTTAGCTGCTGTGTTTCTGTTCGTTACAGGGCAAGATGTTATCATTTCCGACAGTTTTCCTGTGCTGAATATAGGCTGTATCGTCCTAGTTTTGGTTGGATTACTGAGTGTATTCAGCTTTAAAAACAGAAAAAGACAAATTTTGCTGAATAATATCAGCATCATTATAAACGCTTTGTTGATTGGTGTATTGATTTACTGGTTACTAAAATTATCCGGAGGAATTCAGATTCCTGAGAAGGGTATTGAGCCAATTTTTCCGTTGATCGCGATTATTTGTTTGTTTATTGCAAACATCTATATCAAGAAAGATGAGAGGCTCGTAAAATCTGTAGACAGACTTCGATAACCTTACAACGATTTTTTGAGTGAGAACAGCTTCTTTTTAGGAGCTGTTTTTTATTTTTACAAAAAACATTTAAGTGATGATTAAAAATAATTTCAGTAAAGTTCTTTTTCTTATTGGATTTTTAGCCAGTGGTTTTATCATTTTGCCTCTTCTAGATAAAAGTAGACAAAAAGAAGATGATAAAAAGCCAAGCTTTTATGATGCAGAAATCAATGCCAATGTAAATGAAAGCTTGGAAATAGGATATTTATTCGAGGTGAATAACAAAACGTATAAGCCTGGTCTTTATCATTATGTAATTCAAGCAAAACGGAATGATGAACGAATAGAATTTCTGGAGGATGAGCCTTCTAATTTTGAAAACATGATCGTTTTTAACTGGAGACAAACAAAACCTCCTTATAAGGTAATTAAAAAAGCAAAAGCAGATACTCTTTACATTATTAAAAGGGGGAGAAAAATTGCATTTTCCAAATACTTAGATGAAGATAATTGATTTGCCAAATCCCTAAGAGATTTAAAATCAGTAATCCTTGTCAAGGTTTTGAACCTTGACAAGGATCAAGGCAATTTGGTAAAAAAGAAAATTTAAATGCAACATTTCCGTTTAACCTGCGACAGATTATCTAAAATTTTATTTAAAATGAAAAAACTAACCTATCTTACCTTTTCGCTATTCTCCATTTTCTCTTTTGCACAGGAAGTTTCGAAAGAAAGAATCCAGACTGTTCTGGCGACACTGGCTTCGGATGAAATGAAGGGCCGTGAAATCGGAACACAGGAAAATGAAAATGCAGCCAACTATATTGCAAAACTTTTTAAAGAAAACGATTTAGAATACTGTACCGGAAATTCATACTTGGTTCCATTTGATTATAAAGGAAAAACGGCGTATAATGTTTGTGGAATTAAGAAAGGAAAAACAGACAAATTCCTGGGCTTCTCGGGACACTTCGATCACATCGGAACAAGCAATAATGCAAACGACAACATCTACAACGGAGCCGATGACGATGCAAGCGGAATTACAACTTTGGTAGGAATTTCTGATTATTTTAAAGACAAAAAACCGGAATTTTCTATGGTTTTCATGGCTTTTAACGGGGAAGAAAAAGGGATGCTGGGTTCTAAAGCGATTTCCCAGGATAAAAATTTAGATAAAATTTATAATAACCTTACCACTCTTTTCAATTTTGAAATGGTGGCAACGGAATCTGCATTCGGGAAAAATGCTTTATTCATGACTGGTAACGAATTTTCTGATTTGGATGAATTATTTAACAAGAATGCGGAAAATGGTTTAAAAATTAATCCTGATCCATATGCTTCGGAACAATTATTCTACAGATCTGACAACGTGAATTTTGTGAAAAAGAAAATTATTGCCCATTCTTTTTCAACGGTTGATATGACCAAAGCAACTCATTATCATAATGAAAGCGATGATCTTCATGTTGTAGATTTTGATAATTTAACACAGATCGTGAATAATTTCGGAAAGACGTTGGAAAAACTGACACCAAAGAATTTTACACCGAAATATAATGAGAAAGTGGAATTTTAATAAAATTTTAATCATACAGCAAAACCACCATTTCCCGGTGGTTTTTTCTTTTACAAATCTTTAAAACTGAATTAAAAGCATTTGATTCGTTAAAAATTGTAACAAAAACAGCAGAACTAAAACATATTACAGAAAGTAAAAAGACCATTAAAACGTCTTATCATTTAAATTACGTAATTTTGCTATCCAATTTTTTCATTGAATGAATCAATATCTTAAAATACTAAAGTTCGCAAGACCTCATCGAAAATATATCTACGGAAGTTTATTTTTCAATATCATGTATTCTGTATTTCAGATTGCATCTTTGGGAACGATTTTGCCGGTGTTGGGAATGCTTTTCGGAACTATAAAACCAGAAAAATATGAAAAAGCTCCTGAGTATTCGGGAGACATTACAGATTTTTTTAATTATCTGAAAGAATATTCCAACTATTATGTTCAGAATTTGGTAACAGAACACGGTGCCCTTAAAGTTTTGGCCTGGCTGTGTATTGTGACGGCTTTTATGTTCTTATTGCGAAATTTATTCCGTTATTTAGGATCTTTTCTGTTGATTAATTATCGTGTAGGCGTTACGAAAGACCTTCGTAGTGCGATGTACAACAAAATACTTTCGCTTCCTGTTTCCTTTTTTACAGAACGTAGAAAAGGTGACTTAATGTCCCGTATGTCAAATGATGTGGGTGAAGTAGAAGGCAATATTTTAGGAAGTTTGATAGAATTAATCAATGCTCCGTTTATGTTGATCAGTACGTTGCTTACCTTATTCTTTTTAAGTCCGGAAATGACGCTTTTCTCCCTGCTCGTACTGCCTGTAATGGGAACAATGATCGCATTGGTAGGAAAAAGCCTGAAAAAGAATTCTCATGAAGCCCAGCATGAAATGGGAACTATTTTTTCCATTGTAGATGAAACATTGAAATCTTCAAAAGTGATTAAAATTTTCAATGCTGAAAAAATCATGGGCAACAGATTCTCGCAATCGATGCAAAGATGGATCAACAGCTCTATCAGCTTGGGAAGAAAGAAGGAATTGGCCTCTCCGATGAGCGAATTTTTAGGATCGATCACTTTCTTAATTATCGCTTGGTACGGCGGGAAACAAATCATCGTAGAACAATCTATTTCTCCGGCAGATTTTCTGGTATTCCTGGGAATGTTCTTCCAGATTCTGCCTCCTGCAAAAAGTTTATCGACTTCCATCGGAAATGTTCAGAAAGGGGAAGCTTCTCTTGAGAGAGTATTGGATATCCTTGATGCTGATGTGAAAATTGATGAGGCAGCTAATCCTGTTACAATTTCTACCCTTAATAATCAGATAGAATTTAATAATATCGGCTTTTTTTACGATAAAGACCATACCATCCTGAAGAACTTTTCTTTGATCATTCCGAAAGGAAAAACCGTTGCTCTTGTCGGGCAAAGTGGTAGTGGAAAGACGACCATTGCAAATCTTTTGGCAAGATTCTATGATGTTTCTGAAGGTGAAATTTTAATTGACGGTATTGATATTAAAAATTTAAAATTAAAAGAATACCGCCAGCTATTGGGAATGGTAACACAGGAATCGGTATTGTTCAACGATTCTGTTTACAATAATATTCTGATGGGTAAACCGGATGCAACCAGAGAAGAAGTGATAGCAGCGGCAAAAATCGCAAATGCAGATTCATTTATCACCAATCTTCCTGAAGGATATGATTCTAATATAGGGGATGATGGCGGAAAACTTTCCGGAGGGCAGAAACAAAGGGTTTCTATCGCAAGAGCGGTACTGAAAAATCCGCCAATTATGATTTTGGATGAAGCAACTTCTGCCTTGGATACAGAATCGGAAAGATTTGTTCAGGATGCACTGGAAAAAATGATGGAAAACAGAACATCTTTAGTGATTGCCCACCGACTTTCAACCATTCAGAAAGCAGACTGGATCGTAGTGATGGAAAAAGGAGTGATTGTAGAACAGGGAACTCACCACGACCTTATCGCAAAAAGAGGAATGTATCACAAGCTTGTTGAGCTACAGAATTTCGATTAAATCAAAGGGTGGGAAGCTTGGAGTTTTACCCTCACACCAAAACCTCCTGCCTCAAGCATCCATCAGCCAAGTAAAAAAATTTAAAAATGAACCCAATACAAGAGTATTTCTACAGAATTGAAGAGCCTGATAGAAGTACTCTTCTTTTTTTACGCAAAAAAATACTGGAATCCGATACGGAAAATATTACTGAAACATTGAGTTTTGGCTTACCTTTTTTTAAGTATAAAAAGAAAATGCTGTGTTATTTTTATTATAGTAAAAAATATAAAAAACATTACGTAAGTTTTTACCACGGTGACAGGCTTGATGATCCACAGCTACTCCAGGAGGACAGAAAGAAGTTTAAAATCCTTTTAATTGATATGAATGAGGATTTGCCTGTGGAATTGATTTTAAAGCTGATTAATGAAGTAAAACAATATATTAAAGCATAAAAAATACAATGATGAACAAAATGAATTTTGATCCTGAGATTAAAATCAATGTCGGTTTTTTAATCTATAACCAGGTAGAAGCTATGGATCTCAATGGTCCGATAGATGTATTCACAAAGGCCAACAGATTCGACAATAGATATAACCTTTATACCGTTTCTGAAACCAGTCAGCTCGTCCCTTCTGAGGGCGGAACGATACACATGAAGGCTAGTTATTCTTTTGAAAACGCTCCGCAGGCGGATATTTTAATTATTCCCGGAGCAGCCGTGGCTACAATTTCCGAGATCTGCAATAATGATAATATTATTAACTGGATCATTCAACAAGATCAAAATACAAAGCTTACGGTAAGCATCTGTACCGGTTCATTAATTCTTTCCAAAGCAAAAATCCTCGACGGAAAATCTGCAACCACTCACCATCTGGCTCTTGATTTATTAAGGCAAAACCCCACAATAAAGGTCGTAGAGAAAGTACGATATGCTGAAGACGGTAAATTTTTAACAAGCGCAGGAATTACCTCAGGTCTTGATGTTGCACTCCATATCATCGAGATGATCAGTGGAAAAGAAGTCGCCGAAGAAATCGCACAAACTATGGTGTACAACCGCAGCGCCAATATGGATTTTATAAAATAAAAGAGGAAACAATGTTTCCTCTTTTTTATGTTTGATTTAATTTTTAATCTTAATCTTTCATTCTTGCAATCACATCCAGACCGCCTTTTGTAATGTCACCGATCTTACAGATAATTTCCGTATCCAAAGGCAGGAAAACATCCATTCTCGAACCGAATTTGATAAACCCGAATTCGTGTCCCGCTTTCGCTTCATCACCTTCATTACAATAGAAAACAATTCTTCTGGCAACGTATCCTGCAATTTGCCTGAAAACCACCTGATGATTCGTTAAACTTTCCACTGCTACGGTTGTTCTTTCGTTTTCTGTAGAAGATTTCTCATGCCAAGCTACCAGATATTTTCCCGGATGGTATTTTTTATAAATAACCTTCCCTGAAACCGGATATCTGCAGATATGAACATTAAGGGGAGACATGAAAATAGAAACCTGAATGGCTTTTCCTTTGATGAACTCATCCTCTTCCACTTCTTTGATCATTACCACCTTCCCGTCAACAGGAGCAATCACATTCTCTCTATGCTCCAAAATATCACGATCCGGAACTCTAAAGAACCAGAATATTAAACTGTACACTACCAATAATGGCAGAATGATCACCAATGACCACATTTCAAGAAAATAAATAGCCAACGCACCCAACACGATGAAAAGTATGGTTGCTACGGTAATCGTTCCTTTCGATTCTCTGTGTAATTTCATGAGATTAAATAAATTTTTCTAAAATAAAGTACAAATATACGACAGGAACGCAGATTAAAAAACTATCCAGTCGATCTAATACTCCGCCATGCCCCGGAATAAGGTTTCCACTGTCTTTCACACCGAAATTTCTTTTCAGCTGACTTTCTACCAAATCTCCTATCGGAGCAAATGTTGCTACCAAAAATCCTACTACAATCCAGTTTCCCCGAAGATCCGGATGATACTGCTCGATAAAATAAGATAAAATTAAAGTAAGAACTACTCCGCCAATATATCCTTCCCAGGTTTTTTTGGGCGAAATTTTAGGAGCCATTTTATGTTTCCCGAAGAATTTCCCGGTAAGATAAGCAAATGTATCACTGCTCCAGATTAATATAAACAGGAAAAGGACTTCCAGGGAAAAACGGTCGTCAAATCTTGAAAACTTAGGCAGTCCCAACGCAAAACAGAACGGCAGAGCCACATAAATGACCGTAAAAATCAGTTTTCCGCTGTCGTAGTACAATTCGTTCGGATATTTAAATAAAGTGACTACAGCGATAACAATTAAAAGCATCGCCAGAATCTCACTTATCCTAAAATCAAAAAAGAAATCGAAGTGGAAATATCTTTTAGAAAAAATAAAAAAAATGAAAATAATTAAAGGAAGCACGATCCACCTTTCGTAGCCGTTCCCGAATTTCATTATTTTAAAACATTCCCAAGAACCGACTCCCAGTAAAAGCGTTATCAAGCCATAATACAGATATTCCTGCTTTACGAGATCCGGTGAAATACTGTTGATGAGTTGTGCTCCCAGCGGAGTTGTACAAAGAATAATGATTGCAACGTAAACAATTCCTGATAGGGTTCTTTGAATGAGATTTTTGTCCAAAATTTTAAGTTTAGAAGTTGATGCTTAATCTTCAAGCAGCAATAAAAATAGTTTCGTATTGGCATGGGAAGAGGTATCGAGCTTCGATTGGCTTCCGCTGATAGAAGTAAGATTCTTTATATTCCCGTTTCGTTTTATCTTACCCATCGCATCGTTCAGGTTGTTGACAATCTGTGAAACATTAGCCATAATGATAATTTTATTAGGCAGCCTCGAAGAATGGTAGTGAAGAATATTGTTGTGGGAAAGCATAATTCTTCCATCATAGGCGATCAGATATTCGCAGGTGATGAAAGCCGCATCATTGTCAGTTTGTAATTCTGCAGTATAAGGAGATTTCACGACATTCAAAAAATTCTGAAGATCCTTATCCCAGCAAAAAACTTTGTTGATTCCTTCTATTTTGATAATCTGATTTAAAGTCTGTAGAGCCTCCGCTTCATCTGCACAATAATTGAAAAATCCCCCCGAATGCGTAAACAATTGGGCAAACTTATAGTCGAGATCCGCATTTTTCAACGAATCCCCCAGCTTCTCCAGGCTCTGAGATTCTTCTTCCTCAGGCTGGTTCGTCAGTTTGCTTACAATCCTCTTGAATAAATTCAAATCAATTTATTTTTAGTCAACTTTATACAAAAATATAAAATTAATCAAATAGAAATCCAAAAATATGTCTATAAATATGAAAAAACCTGACAATTTTGGAACTGTCAGGTTTATTTATTTAATTTAAAAAAGAAATTTTAAAGTTGAGTCGGGCTTTCAGGAGCCTGAATTTCACTTTCCTCTTCTCTTTCTTTGTCTTTAATAACAATCGTTTCAGCTTGTTCTCCTACCGTATTGGTCACTGGTTTTTCCGTTAATTCCGGATCCCAGGCTCTCTTTCCGAACACTTCTTCAAGGTCTTCACGGAAGATCACTTCTTTTTCCAACAGCTTGCTTGCAAGAGCATCCAGCTTGTCTTTGTTTTCCGTTAAGATCTGAACCGCTCTGTCATATTGATTTTCGATAATTGCTTTAATTTCGATATCAATTTTCTTCGCCGTTTCTTCAGAATAAGGTTTTCCGAAAGAATATTCCGACTGACCTGAGCTGTCATAGTAAGAAATATTACCAATATTCGGGCTCAACCCGTAGATCGTAACCATTGCCTGAGCTCTCTTCGTTACATTTTCAAGGTCAGAAAGCGCCCCTGTAGAAATATTGTTGAAAATCACCTGCTCTGCAGCTCTACCACCCAATGTTGCACACATCTCGTCCAGCATTTGTTCTGTAGTAGTCAGCTGTCTTTCTTCCGGTAAATACCATGCTGCACCCAGCGAACGCCCTCTCGGAACGATAGTCACCTTCAACAATGGTGAAGCGTGCTCTACCAGCCATGAAATTGTCGCGTGTCCTGCTTCATGATAAGCTACTCTTTTCTTTTCAGAAGGTTTGATGGCTTTATTTTTCTTTTCAAGACCACCGATGATTCTGTCTACAGCGTCAAGGAAATCCTGTTTATTTACTGAAGTATGGTTGTTTCTTGCTGCAATTAATGCCGCTTCGTTACAAACATTGGCAATATCTGCCCCACTGAATCCCGGAGTTTGTTTTGCTAAAAACTCTCTGTCTACTGTATCATCAAGTTTGATTTTCTTCAAGTGAACATCAAAAATCTGTCTTCTTTCGTGTAATTCCGGAAGGTCTACATAGATCGAACGGTCAAAACGTCCTGCTCTCATCAAGGCTTTATCCAAGATATCAGCTCTGTTGGTTGCCGCCATTACGATAACGTTTGTATCTGTTCCGAAACCGTCCATTTCAGTAAGAAGCTGGTTCAGGGTGTTTTCTCTTTCGTCGTTTCCGCCGGAGAAATTATTTTTTCCTCTTGCACGCCCGATTGCGTCGATCTCATCGATGAAGATAATCGCAGGAGATTTTGCTTTAGCCTGCGCAAAAAGGTCTCTTACTCTGGAAGCTCCTACCCCAACAAACATCTCCACGAAATCTGAACCTGAAAGCGAGAAGAAAGGAACTTTGGCTTCACCCGCCACAGCTTTCGCCAATAACGTTTTACCCGTTCCCGGAGGGCCTACCAAAAGAACACCTTTAGGAATTTTACCTCCCAGCTTTGTATATTTTTCTGAGTTTTTCAAGAAATCTACTACTTCCTGAACTTCTTCTTTAGCACCTTCCAGACCGGCAACATCTTTAAATGTCACCTGAATTCTTTCTTTTTCGTCGAAAAGCTTAGCCTTGGATTTTCCGATAGAGAAAATTTGTCCACCGGGACCTCCGCCACCGCCCATCTTTCTGAAAAGAAGGAAATAGAATAATCCTAAAATAGCAATCCAGATCAATGCAGAAACCAGAATATCCATAAACGGACTTTTTCCTGCACCGTAATCTTTGGTTGTTTTAATGGCCGGATTTGCGGCTCTTACCTGATCAAATTTTTGAAGGAAAAGCTGAAGATCTCCATATTTAACAGTAAAATCTGCTTTTGGAGCCATTGAGAATGCAGAAAGCGGGTCATTTTCTTTGGTTTTGCTTACCATTGCCGTTTTTGCAGCCTGTGTAAGAAACACATCAGCCTTCTCAGTATCTTTGTAAATTATAATGTTCTGAACTTTTCCCGCCTGCATTTCTTTGAAGAAACCATCTTCGTCAATAGTCTTTGCACTGCTGTCACCGAAAAAATTTGGGACAAAAAATAACAAAAGAGCTATGATCGCAATCGGAAAAAACCAGTTGAATCCTTTATTGTTCATTTATACTTTTTAAAATTTTAAAATTCATTTTCAACCTTTGTAATGACAGCGTCACCCCAAAGTTCCTCTATATCATAGTACTCCCGTACCTGTTTTTGAAAAATATGAACTACCACTGAGACGTAATCTACCAAAACCCACATTGCGTTTTCTGTACCTTCTACGTGCCAAGGTCTTTCTTTTAATTCGTTTCTCACTTTTTTCTCAACACTTCCTGCCAGTGCGGCTACCTGCGTGTTGGAATTTCCGCTACATATCACAAACGTCTCTGCTACCGAGTTTTCAATGTTTGAAAGATCAAAGATCATAATGTCCTCACCCTTTACATCCTGAATAGCCTCAACGATTTTATCTAATAGTTCTTGTTTTTCTGCTGTTTTATTCATTAAAAAATACTATAATCTGCAAATTTATTGTTTTTCTTTTACTTTAGCCTTACTTTTGAGCCCCGAAAGTCTTAAAGTTTTCTTAAATGAGTCAACTATTTTACCTGAAAGAATGCTCTTCTACTAATGACGAAATTTCAAAGTTTTTACTTTATGAAAATTCAGATTTTGTTACTTTGTATACATTCAATCAAACCAAAGGCCGCGGTCAGTACGGAAATACGTGGTCTTCAACCGCTGAAAAAAATTTAGCTTATACCTTGGCTGTAAAGACGGAGCACTTCATGCTTTCAGATTTCATGTTCAATTATTATACCGCAATCGTTATCAGGGATTATCTTGCCAATTTGACTGAAAACGATGTAAAAATAAAGTGGCCGAACGATATTATTCTTAAAAATAAAAAAATCGTCGGAATTTTAATTGAAAAGAAAAAAATTAACCAAAATAATTATTTCATCATCGGAGCCGGCTTCAATATTTTGCAGGAAGATTTTGATGAAATTTCCAATGCTGGATCACTTTTAACGCAGACCGGCAGACATTTCGACCTTGAAGAATTCACTTTAAACCTCAATGATTTTCTTATCAAAAGACTTCAGAATATCCCTTCCGAAGAAGAAATTATGAGACTTTTTAATGCCCATTTATTCCGGAAAGATGAGATTTCGGTTTTTGAACTGGACAAAACGCGCCAAAATGGCATCATAAGATACGCCGACGAAAAAGGAGAACTCTGGATCGAACTCGAAGACGGAATTTGCTCATTTTATCACAAAGAAATAAAACTATTTTACTGATTCGCTCTTTTCAGGTATAAATACGCTGCAAGCGGGAAAAAAGCAATATTCGGAAGCCACATCGCCAATGCCGGAGATATGCTTTTGTTTTCGGAAACTACTTTCAAAGCTTCGAATGAAAATACGAAAACGAACGCCAGGGAAATCCCCAAAGCCAGGTTAATTCCCAATCCTCCACGTTTTTTCTGTGAAGAAAGAGAAAGCGCCAAAAACGTCAGGATGATAATGGAAATCGGCATCGCTGTCCGCTGATGAAGCTCATTAAGATGGGCATTCAGGTTGCTGTTTCCTTTTTCCTTTTCTCTTTTGATGAATTTTAAAAGTTCCGGAGTGGTTTTATTTTGTCCTAAAAGCTCGTTCGGGAAAAGCTCTTCCGGATTGTGTCCGAAGCTTTTCTTTAAATCAAAGCCATTGGCAAGCTTCTCCGTATCGTTTTTATTGATTGTTTTTTCTGCGTAAGAATTTAAGACAAACAGTTTTTTATCTTTATCCCAAGTAACATCTGAGGCTTTGAGTTCGTACGTCAATCTTCTGTTTTTATCAAACTTCTGATAGACAAATCCTGAACCTCTTTTTTCCCTTTTATTCCAGGAATTAATGAAAATATATTCTGTTTTGCTCAACTGTGCAGAAACAGGAGCCGTTCCTAAAACCTTTTCCTTGTTGGTCGCATTATAAGTATACGCTTCCAGCTGATTTTTCTGGATATTTGCCCAAGGCAGCACAAAGTGATTGACTCCCAAAGAGATCGTTGCAATAAACAAAGATGTTAAAAGATAAGGTCTTGCAAAGCGATGGAAACTCGCACCACTACTGATGACGGCAACAATTTCCGTATTATTTGCCATTCTCGATGTAAAATAAATCACCGAAATGAATACCAGAATTGAGAGGAAAGTCATGACCAGGTTGATGATCCAGAACGGGTAGAAATGAACCAAAAAATACGTCAGATTAAGCTTTGCATCGATCGCCGTAGCATTCTCGATTCTCGGGATTTTCTGCTGAACGTCGATCACGAGTACAACTATAGACAGCAATATCAGCATGAAACTGAATGTTCCAAGATATTTTTTTACGATATATCGGTCTATAATTTTTAACATAAATCCTATTTTAAAGTCTTTGTCTAAGCACCGGAACCACAGAATTCTTCCATTCGTAGAAATCTCCTGCCATAATGTGTTCTCTGGCCACTTTTACAAGATCCAAATAAAACGCTAAATTATGAATTGAAGCAATTTGTTTGGCCAAATATTCTTTAGAAACGAATAAATGTCTCAAATATGCTTTCGAATATTCTTTATCTACGAAACTTGTTCCAAACTCATCCAAAGGCGAAAAATCTTTTTTCCACTTTTCATTTTTAAGATTCATCACGCCTTTCCAAGTGAAAAGCATGGCGTTTCTTGCATTTCTCGTCGGCATTACACAATCCATCATATCGATTCCCAAACCGATGGATTCCAGAATGTTCCACGGAGTTCCCACTCCCATTAAATATCTTGGTTTTTCCTTTGGTAAAATATCGGTAACCTCATCCGTAATTCTGTACATTTCCTCTTCAGGCTCCCCTACGGAAAGTCCTCCGATGGCATTTCCTTCCGCACCGGCTTCAGAAATTACTTCAGCAGAAATTTTTCTTAAATCTGAATAGGTTGATCCCTGAACAATAGGGAAAAGTCTTTGTTTGTAACCGTATAATTCAGGATTATTTTCAGTCCATTCGATGCATCTTTTCAACCAGCGATGCGTAAGCTCCATTGATAATTTGGCCTGATTGTATTCGCAAGGATAAGCAACACATTCATCAAAAGCCATAAAAATATCGGCTCCGATCTGTCTTTGGATCTCCATTGATTTTTCCGGAGAAAACATGTGATAACTTCCGTCGATATGAGATTTGAATCTTGCTCCTTCCTCCGACATTTTTCGGCTACTTGCCAGGGAAAACACCTGAAAACCTCCCGAATCCGTAAGAATAGGAAGATCCCAGTTCATGAATTTGTGCAAACCTCCTGCATCCTGCATCGTTTCCATGCCCGGACGAAGGTATAAATGATACGTGTTCCCCAAAATAATCTGGGCTTTTATGTCTTCTTTTAATTCTCTTTGGTGAACTGTCTTTACGCTGGCAACAGTTCCTACAGGCATAAAAATCGGCGTCTGGATTTTACCGTGATCTGTGGTAAGTTCTCCTGCTCTAGCCTTCCCCTCCGAGGTTTTTTCTATAGTAAAAAATTTCTGCATTTTTAAAAATTATCTTGCGAAAGTCGGCAAATTCTGGTTCTTCTTCAGTTTCTCCTTTACATATTTGTCCGCTTTCGGATCTTTTTCCAATACTATTTTTTGTGCTTCTTCTGCAATTCCGTTCATCTTTTCTTTAACTACATAATATTTAAAGCTCTGAACAAAATCATCGGGTTTTACATTATGTGTTTTAAGGACATATCTTGTTCCCGCTTCCAGATTTGAATTCGGATACATGAACGTTGCCTGATCATTGATCGATAAATCGGCCAAAATTTCCGCCATCTGATCTTTCGGGATAAGATTTTTAGGCTTGTCGATATAATCTCCTCCGCAGGAAACGACAAAAATTAACAAAAAAATGAAGATCAGCTTTTTCATAACCTGTTGATTATTGATTTCCATTTTAAATTTAAAACTCCAAAAACCGCTTCATGAATGATTCCTCCATTCATTTTGCTTTCTCCTAAAATTCTGTTTGTAAAAATAATAGGTACTTCCACAATTCTGAATCCTTTTTTAAAAGCCCTGAATTTCATTTCAATCTGAAATCCATAACCTTTTAACCTTACATTATCCAAACCTATTTCTTCCAATACTCTTCTTGAAAAACAAACGAAACCTGCCGTTGTATCGTGAATCGGAAGACCTAAAATGAATCTTACATATTTTGAGGCAAAATAAGACAGCAAAACCCTTCCCATCGGCCAGTTTACCACGTTTACTCCTTTAGAATAACGTGATCCGATCGCCATATCTGCATTTTTACATGCTTCAAATAATTTCGGCAGATCATTCGGGTTGTGAGAAAAATCGGCATCCATCTCAAAAATATAATCGTATTGGTTTTCAATTGCCCATTTAAAACCATGAATATATGCTTTCCCCAAACCGTCTTTCACATGTCTTATCGACAAATGAAGATAGTGCGGAAACCTTCTCTGCAGGTCTTTTACTACTTCTGCCGTTCCATCGGGAGACGTATCATCCACGACCAAAACATGAAAGTCATCATCCAATGCAAAAACCGCGGAAATAATATTTTCAATATTTTCCTTTTCGTTGTAAGTTGGGATTATGACCAGTTTTTTCATTTCAGTTTGCAAAGATAGTTTATTTAACCTTTTTATTTTATACAAAATAATCTATAATTTTGCAAAAAACATTCCGTTGCCGTTATCACAAAATATTACAAATCATATAAGAATACCTGAGAACAACGATTGGGTGATCTTTATATTGCTGGGCTGCATCTTTTTATACCTTTTTATGATGAATGTCATAGAAAGAGAGGCCAACCTGAAAGACTTTCTGCTTCAAAAATATTTCGATGCAAGCAATAACCTGCCGAGCTGGGTGATCACTTCCTGTGTGACAGTGCTTACATTGTCGGTTCTCATCTCACAATACATACCTATTGTGCCAAAATATATTGCAGATTTGCATATTTTAGGGTATCAACTGAATAAATTTGGGTTTTGTTTAATAGCAATTGTATTTTTTTACTTAATAAAATCAACTTTAGGATTTTTATTTTTCCAAAGTATAGGTGACGGCAAAAGATGGTCTATTTTTTATTTTACCTCTACAAAATTTTACTTCATTCTGTCATTTTTGTTAATAATTTTATGTGTAACCCACTATTATTTCCCGATAGACAGAAATAAAATGTTTTTATACTATTTAATATTCTTTTCTTTCGTCTTCATTTTCAAGGTTTTTTTCTATTTATTTCACAAGAACAACATCTTACCTGAAAAATGGTATTATAAATTTTTGTATATTTGCACCCTCCAAATCGCACCACTTTTGTTGCTTTGGAAATTATTATTTTTTTAATAAAGTCAATGATGAGAATAAAGTCTATATTGGTTTCTCAACCAGCACCTAGCGAGTCGTCTCCATACCTGGATATTGCGAAGAAGGAAAAGATAAAGATTGATTTCCGTCCTTTTATCCACGTCGAAGGAGTTGACAACAAAGAACTAAGAACACAGAAGATTGATCTTACGCAATATACCGGAATTATTTTCACGAGTAAAAATGCGATAGACCATTACTTCAGATTAGCGGAAGAACTACGATTCACTGTGCCAGATACAATGAGGTATATCTGCCAGTCTGAAGCCATTGCGAATTATCTTCAAAAACATATTGTTTACAGAAAAAGAAAGATCAGTTTTGGGGAGAAAAACTTCTCGGATCTGCTTCCTCTTTTCAAAAAATTCCCGACTGAGAAATATCTCCTTCCGTCTTCGGATGTGTTGAGCCCGGATATCGTAAAAACAATGGATACAGCAAATGTAGACTGGACAAGAGCCATCATGTACAGAACGGTTTGCAGCGATCTTACGGATATTACCATTAAAGATTACGATATGCTGATTTTCTTCAGCCCGCAAGGAATTAAGTCATTACAACAAAATTTCCCGGACTTCAAGCAGGAGGAAACTAAAATCGGTGTTTTCGGAAACACAACGTTAGCTGCAGCAGAAGAAGCAGGATTAAAAGTAGATTTAATGGCTCCTACAAAGGAAACTCCGTCTATGACCATGGCATTGGAAAAATATATTAAAGCGCTTCACAAGTAAACTTTAATACAAAATATAAAAGAACCGTCTTTTCAAGTAAGGAAAGATGGTTTTTTTTTAACTAAATTTGAACAAGAATTAATATTGAATGGAAGCTCCACAAGCAAAAAAGATAGAAAAAACACTCGAAATACACGGAGATAAAAGGATTGACAATTATTTTTGGCTTAATGAAAGAGAAAATCCCAAAGTCATCAAATATCTGGAAGAAGAAAATGCTTACGCAGATTTTATAATGAAAGATACCGAGCAGCTTCAGGAAGACCTTTTTGAGGAAATGAAAGCCCGCTATAAAAAAGATGATGAATCTTTGCCGTACTTTTTTAATGAATACTGGTACATCGTCCGCTATGAAGAAGGAAAAGAATACCCTATTTTTTGCAGAAAATATAAAAGCTTAGACAACGAAGAAGAAATTGTTGTAGATGTCAATATTCTTGCGGAGGGTGAAAGCTATTTTGAAGTAGGAAGCGTTGCCGTTTCCCCGAATAATGAGCTTGCCTCTTTTTCAAGTGACAATGTAAGCCGCAGAATTTATTCGATTAATTTTAAAAATTTAAAAACAGGAGAAATTCTTCCTGATACCATTGAAAATACCACCGGAAAAGCAGTTTGGGCAAATGATAACGAACATGTTTTCTATATCAGAAAAGATGCAAGCTTGCGGGCATTTCAGGTGTACAGGCACAAACTGGGCACAGATTCTTCGGAAGATATTTTGATTTTCCATGAAGAGGATGAAACTTTTGATGTGAATGTTTTCAAGACAAAATCTTTGGAATATATTTTCATTGCAAGCTCAAGTACGATTTCCGATGAACACAGATTTATTCCTTCAGATAATGTTTTTGCAGAGTGGACGATCATTCAGCCAAGAATCGACGATCTGGAATATTCCGTAGAGCATTATGAAGATGAATTCTATATCATAACCAACGCAGACGACGCATTTAATTTTAAAATCGTAAAAACGAAAATCAATAACTGCGGAATGGAAAACTGGGTAGATGTTATTCCTCACCGTCCGGAAGTATTATTGGAAGGCTTCGAAATTTTCAGACATTATCTTGTGCTTGAAGAAAGAGAAGAAGGGCTGCTGCAGATAAAAATTATCGCCGAAACGACTCAGGAATCCTATTATCTGCCTTTCTCAGATCCTACTTATACGGCGTATATTGGTGTTAATTTAGAATTTGACACGGAAGTTTTACGTTACGGCTATACTTCATTAACGCAGCCAAGTTCGACATACGAATATAATATGAAAGAAAAAACCACCGTACTTCTGAAACAACAGGAAGTTCTGGGCGGGAAATTCTTCCCTGAAAATTATATTTCTGAAAGAATCTGGGCAGATTCCAGAGATGGAGAAACAAAAATTCCGATTTCTTTGGTCTACCACAAAGACACAAAAAGATCTGCAGATACTCCGCTGCTTTTATACGGTTACGGAAGCTACGGACACACTGTAGATGCCAGTTTTTCGAATGTGAGATTATCGATTTTAGACAGAGGATTTATTTACGCCATTGCCCATATCAGAGGGGGTGAATATCTGGGAAGAGAATGGTATGAAGACGGAAAAATGCTGTTTAAGAAAAATACCTTCTTTGATTTTATTGATGCCGGAAAACATTTAATTAAAGCAAATTATACCTCATCAAAACACCTTTACGCCATGGGCGGAAGCGCGGGAGGATTGCTTGTAGGTGCGGTAGTGAATTATGAACCGGCTTTATTCCACGGGATTGTGGCTCAGGTACCTTTTGTGGATGTGGTTACAACGATGCTGGATGAGACGATTCCTTTAACAACCGGAGAATACGATGAATGGGGAAATCCCAACGATAAAGAATATTATGAGTATATGAAATCTTATTCGCCATACGACAATGTAGAAGCCAAAGATTATCCGCATATGCTGATCACAACAGGCTTGCACGATTCGCAGGTTCAATATTGGGAGCCTGCAAAATGGACGGCCAAATTGAGAGAATTAAAAACAGATAATAATATTTTAATTTTCAAAACCGACATGAGTGCAGGACACGGCGGTGCGAGCGGAAGATTTGAATCTTTGAAGGAAGATGCGCTGGAATATGCATTTTTGCTTATGATTGATAAAAAATAACCATTTGGTTTAATTAACTTAAAATTCTATCAATTATCATTTACAAATTATGATTAACGAAGCTGAATATTGGCAAAAAATAGAACAATTTTTCATTGAAAATTTTGATACGGAAAAGAATGCTCCTATTGAAACATATTTGTTTTTAATAGGTCTTCAGGAATTGGGGAGCGGTCAACAGAAATACACGAAAGATGATAAGGTCAACTTACTTCATATCGCAGTCTGCAGATTGTTGGAACCTTTTGGATATTACAAATTCTCGCATTATGATGATGACGGATATCCGCATTTTGAACCCCTGGAAGAACTTCCCGAGTTAAAACCCAATGAACAACAAATTCTAATGAAAAAAGCAATTATTCAATATTTTCAGGATGAAGAATTGATTTAATTTGTTTTAAAATAAAAAAAATGGAGAGTAGTTTTACTTTCCATTTTTTGTTTTGATAAATGAAACCATTAAGATTTACATTAAGGAGTTCAGTTTAATTAAGATTATTGTTTTGATTTTAAGTTTTGGCTAAAACCAATTAGATTTATTTAAATTAAAAAACGGGCTTCCTTCGACGTAGGTCAGGATTATTTGTCCGTTCTTATTGATAAAATCTTGTTCTTATTAGTGAAAAATTAGTGATATTCGTGTTTAATGTTTATTTTAAAATTTCTTCCAACTGATTCAATCCCATTTTAAAACCTTCCTCAAAGCCCATTTCCAACAATTGTTTCATCGCTTCTGTAGAAGAAAAATGAATATTAACCGTTACTTTCGTTCCTTCCTCCACTCCGGTAAAACCAAAAAGCCATTTCGCTTCCGGAAAATCAGGATTTACATTACCATTCTCATCACAGAATGTATCGGTGCCGTCAAAACTCCTGTGTTCCATGATTTCACGGTATTTCACCTGGGCATAATGCCTTTCACCTTCCGGGCCAACCATTGAATACAGCCAAACGCCGCCTTCTTTGAAATCCTGTTTTTTTGTCTCGCATTTCCATGGTTTTGGAGCCCACCACTGATCCAACAATTCAGCTTTGGTGAAATAATTCCATACTTTTGAAACATCTGCATGATAAATTTTCATAACATATACAGTGTTCGATTCAAAATCTTTGTTAAAAATGATATTCGATTCCATAATAATAATTTTGTTTAAAACAAAGCTACTTCTTTATTGTGGTACGCATCTTTTCATATGACAAGTAATTTAAAATTTATAAATAAATGTTAAAAATCACTCTTTTAAGAAAAATTATACAATTTTTTGGCTCGTTTTTTGTTTATCAAGTCTTAAAATAATTAATTTTAACATTCACTTTTTTAAAAAACTCATAAAATAAAGTAAATGAATAATAAATTCATCCCAATAATCTCGGTGTTTATGACAATTTCACTGATTGTCTTCGTTACGCTCCAGTTTTATTGGCTGAAAGGTTATTATGGTGCCCTTGAGCAGGATTTTTCAAACAAAACGTATTCTGCTTTAGAAAGCATTTCAAAGAATATTAATGAAATAGAGACTGACAAATATTTAAACCAAAACTTCAGAGGTTTCAGGGATAATATTGTAGCCAATAGTAATCAGCCATCGTTAACGGCGATTCAGCAGGTAGAAGATTCCGGAACCCAGAGACAGATCATCTATTCAAAAAATATTATTGAAAAAACGCAGCTTCCCATCTCCCAGAAAGGAGATTCTATAAAGCTCACCACTTTATACACGGACGAAGCGGCTTATAAAATAAAAAGAGATACGACCAACCGCGAGCTTTTGACCGCTGAAATCAATCACGACATCGAAAGTGGCGATTACACGGTAAAAGAATTTGCTAAAGTCTACGGAAACAACCTTCCTATCGCAAAAAGAGTGGACGGAAAAGTTCTGGATTCTGTTATTACAAAAGAATTAAGAATAAGAGGCATCAGTGCAAAATTCGGCTACGGAATTATTGATAAAAATAATAAACTGACGAGCGTTGTCAATAAAGATTATAAAGAAAAAAAGGACTATAACACCTACAGTTATCCCCTTTTTACAGACCAGAAAGAAAGAACACTCTACAGTCTGGCTTTGGTTTTCCCTAAGAAAGAATATTCTTTGGCAAAGGACAACTGGCCGATGCTGTTGGGAACTTTCCTTTCGCTATTGACAATTTTGGGAATTTACATTATTTCCATTAATTATATGATGAAGCAGAAAAAACTGGCAGAGGTAAAAACAGATTTTATCAACAATATGTCTCACGAGTTTAAGACTCCGCTAGCGACGATTTCGGTAGCAACAGATTCTTTGGCCAATGATAAAATTGCCACCAATCCTGATAAGGTAAAATATTATTCAGAATTGATCAAGCAGGAAAATCTGAGGATGAAAAAACAGGTGGAGAACGTATTGAACATGTCTAAGCTTGAGCGTAATGAAGTAAAATTATTCCTAAAGGAAACCAACGTAAGAGAACTCATCAGAAAGACAACGGAATCTTTTAATCTGATTGTTAAGCAAAGAAACGGAACGCTTACGCAGGAATTTAATGCTACGGATTATATTTTCAAAATTGATGAATTTCATATTTCCAATATGCTGGTGAATCTTTTGGACAATGCCAATAAATATTCGCCGGAAGCCCCTGAAATTTCAATAAAAACAAGAAATGAAGGACATTATTATGTAATGGAAATCTCCGATAAAGGAATGGGAATGGAAACCCAGAATAAAACGAAAATTTTCGAGAAATTCTTTAGAGAAGAGACCGGAAATATTCACAACGTAAAAGGACAAGGGTTAGGACTTTCTTACGTGAAAAAAATTGTAGAGCTTCATAAAGGGCTGATTATTGTAGACTCCCACAAAGGAAAAGGAAGTACGTTTACCATAAAATTGCCGATGAGCTAAAATAAATGATAAAAAAGATAAGTGATAAACCAGACTAAATGTCTTGTAATTTTAAAATTTAATGCTAATCACTTATCAATAATAAAATATTAACCAATAAACAAAATATAGAAGAAAAAAGAGTGACTGGATTCATTCTTAATTTTAATTTTTAATTTTTTAAAACTATGAGCAACAGAATATTATTAGTAGAAGACGACCAAAGTTTCGGGGCAGTGTTGAAGGATTATTTAACGATAAATAATTTCGAAGTTACTCTTGCCACAGATGGTGAACAAGGATTAAAAGAATTTACGGAGAATGAATTCGACATTTGTATTTTCGACGTGATGATGCCTAAAAAAGACGGGTTTTCATTGGCAGAAGACGTAAAAAAAATAGATAAAAATACTCCCATTATTTTCCTTACGGCAAGAAATATGAGAGAAGATATATTGAAAGGCTATCAGTTGGGCGCGGATGATTACATCACAAAACCATTTGATACGGAATTACTTTTGTATAAAATCAAAGCAATTCTTCAGAGAAGCTCTACGTTGGAAAACGAAGAGCAGGAGCAGTTCAAGATCAGCAATATTTTCTTCGATTCCATGCTTAGACAATTGAGAGTGGGCGACAACGAATACAAGCTTTCACCAAAAGAAAACGAACTTTTGAAGCTTCTTTGCATCCACAGAAACGATTTCATGCCGAGAGATCTGGCTTTAAGGAAAATCTGGAAAAAAGAAAACTACTTCACAGCAAGAAGTATGGACGTTTATATCGCCAAGCTTCGTAAGCTGTTGAAAGACGACGAAGGGTTGGAAATTATCAATGTTCATGGCGAAGGATTCAGACTTTTAGTTAAGAATTAATTTCAAAATAACATTATAAATGTAAAATTAGCAAAACAATTAAAAATGTTTTGCTAATTTTGTTTCATACCAGAAGATAATGAAGAATACATTTTTAGGCATTATTGCCATCTCAATACTTACCATTTCCTGCAAAAAAGACGAAAGAGCCACTTATATAGAGGAGGAAGCCGCCATTCAGCAACCGAATGTTGCTGTGAATAACACGCCAAAACCGTCCCTTTTGGATCAGGCGGGAATTCAGAACACACAAAATCCTACGGCAGCAACTGCGACTGCTCCGGGAATGAACCCTCCTCACGGACAGCCGGGACACCGATGTGACATCCCAGTTGGACAACCTTTGAACAGCAAGCCCGCTCCTGCCCAACAGCAAGGAACTCAAAACGTAACGGTAAATGCCAACCAAGGTCAGACGATACAAATCGATCCGAATGCTCTGCAGCCCGGAAAATTCCAGGTTGACAATAATGGAAAAGCAAAAACGATAAAAACAGCAAAAGGAATGAATCCTCCCCACGGAGAACCAGGTCATAGATGTGATATTCCTGTCGGGCAACCTTTGAACAGTAAGCCTGCTCCGGCTCCACAACCAGTGCAGACTGTCACTCAAAATACTCCGGCTCCAGCACCCGCTCCCACTGGTCCGAAACCTGCAGTGAACCCTCCTCATGGAGAGCCATGGCATAATTGTGCCGTAAAAGTAGGAGAAGCATTACCATAATTTTTGTATTTTTACATCCGTGAAACTATTTCAGATCATAGCAATTGTTTTCTGTTTGGGGATTTTTTTAATTCCTAAAGATAATTTCTATGCTCAGATTTCACAGGAAAACTGTTGTAAATCCGAATCCGGAATGGATTGCTGCAAAACCGATCACCACCAGCACTCTCAAGACAGTCACAACAAAAAAGAACAAAAATCTTCTTGCAACGACGATTGCTGTTCAAGCTGTGTGGCTTGTTACACCTTCATAGAAACTCCTTTTTCGAAGAGTTTACAGTTAGAGTATTCATATTACAAATCCAATAAAAACTTACAGTTTCAATATTCAGATCCGTATATTTCAGATCGTTTGAAAGAGATTTGGCAGCCGCCGAAAATAGGTTAATTAAAAAATGTAATCATGTATCAGTTTATCTATGATTGTTAAACTGTTACATCAAATTCAATTAATCTAAAATTTTTAAACAAAATGAAATTATATATTTCCAGGATTACTCTTGGTATATTCTTATTATCTGCACAATTTATTTTTGCTCAAAATCTTTCTAAAAGCCAGTTTACAGTAAAGGGAAACTGCGAGATGTGTAAAGAAAGAATCGAGACTACAGCCAAAAAAGCAGGCGCAAAAGAAGCCAGATATTCTATTGATTCACAAACGTTAACCTTAGAAACAGACACTCATACTTCAACGGATGATATCTTAAAAAAAGTCGCTGAAGCAGGTCATGACAATGAAAAATATAAAGCAACCGATGCAACGTATGAAGCGCTTCCAGGATGCTGCCATTACGACAGAGATTTGCAGATGTCTGTTGCAGAAAACCACGATCATCATTCGAAAAAAGAGAATGAATTTTATGTAAAAGGAAACTGCAAATCTTGTAAAGCAAGAATTGAAAAAGCAGCCAAAGACGCCGGAGCAGATTCCGCAGAATGGAGTGCAGAAAAGCAGATGGTCACTTTAAATTTTGATCCGAAAAAAACATCTTCAGATAAAATTTTAAAGAAAATTGCAGACGTTGGTCATGACAATGAAAAGTACAAATCCAGCGATAATACTTACAAAAACCTTCCTGCTTGCTGTCTTTACGACAGAGAAATTCCTTTTGGAGAAGCGAATCCTAAAGTTCATTTAGAAGAAGGCACAACAGCTGAACATACAGATCATATTGATCACAATGCTGCCAATGAAAATCATGAAGATCATGAAAAAAGCATAGAAAGCGTTACAGTAAGTGGAACGAAAGGATCAACGGTTTTAAGCAAAAAGGACGCAGGTCTTGTTTTTAATATTGATAAAAAAGAACTGTTAAAAGCTGCTTGCTGTAATTTATCCGAAAGTTTTGAAACCAATGCAACGGTCGATGTTTCTTTCAGCAATGCGGTGACCGGAACAAAGCAATTGAAAATGCTGGGTTTAGACCAAAAATATACGAGCTTAACGAAAGAATTGTTGCCTGAAATCAGAGGGTTGGCTTCAGCTTATGGGCTGAATTTCATTCCCGGAAGATGGATTGAAAGCATTCAGCTGACAAAAGGCGGAAGTACGGTAACCAACGGCTATGAAAGTATCACAGGGCAAATCAACACAGAATTGTTGAAAAATGCGGAAAAACCGGAAACTTCTTTGAATTTATTTTCTGATTTTAACGGAAGAGCCGAAGCGAATATCACCAGTGTCGCGCCAATTAACGATAAATGGTCACAAACTTTTCTCCTTCACGGAAACGGAACCTTCGGAGATACAGACATGAATGACGACGGATTTCTCGACAGACCGAAAGGAACTCAATTAAATGCAGCTTATTTATTGAATTACAATGATTTGGAGAAGTCAGGATTAGGTTCGCATTTTGGAATTAATTTTATTAAGGACGAAAGAACTTCCGGACAAATCGGTTTCGATAAAAAAATTCCGCAGGATAAACAATCACTTTACGGCGTTGGAATTGATATCTTAAGATTTCAGGTTTGGAATAAAACAGGCTATGTTTTTAAAGGAAAGCCTTATCAAAGCTTGGGTTGGATGAACCAATATACTTATCATCAACAAGATAGCTTTTTTGGATTGAGAAATTATTCAGGAAAGCAGCAAACGTATTATTCAAACTTGATTTTTGAAAGTATTTTAGGAAATACCAATCATAAATACAAAGCTGGAGCGAGTTTTATGTACGACGGTTATGACGAAACGTACTTAACAACGAATTTTAAAAGAAACGAAATTGTTCCCGGAGCTTTTGCAGAATACACTTTGACAGGCTTAAAATATACTTTGGTAGCAGGAGCAAGAGTCGATTTTCACAATCTGGCAGGAACTCAGTTTACCCCAAGATTGAATTTTAAATATGATTTCACACCACAAACTATTTTAAGACTTTCTGCCGGAAGAGGTTTCAGAACTGCGAATATTTTTGCGGAAAGTCAGCAATATTTTGCATCAAACAGAAATATACAGATTTTGCAGAATGGCGGAAATATTTATGGTTTAAAACCAGAAATAGCATGGAATTACGGAGCAAGTTTACAACAGGAATTTAAAATCTTCGGAAGAAAATCTACGATCATTGCAGACTTTTTCAGAACAGATTTCCAGGATCAGGTGATGGTGGATTTAGACCGCTCACCTCAGCAATTGACTTTCTATAATTTAGAAGGTAAATCTTTCGCCAATTCTTTCCAAACGCAGTGGGATTTTACGCCTTTTAAGAATTTTGATGTAAGATTGGCTTACAAATATTATGATGTTCAGGCAGATTATCTGGATGGAAGACGTGAAGTTCCGTTTATGGCGAAGCACAGAGGTTTTGTGAATCTGGCTTATTCAACCAACAAAAATAATAAAGGTGGATTTTGGAGTTTTGACACGACTTTAAATTTAGTAGGAAAGCAAAGACTTCCAGACACCTCATCGAATCCTGAAGAGTTTCAGTTGCCAACGTATTCTCAATCTTATGCAATTTTAAATGCACAGATTTCAAGAAATTTCAATAAAAAAATCAGAGCTTATTTAGGCGGCGAGAATCTGACTTCTTACTATCAAAAAAACGCAATTGTTGATTTTAAAAACCCTTTTGGAAATTATTTTGATGGCGGAATGGTGTATGCACCGATTATGAAAGCGAATTTTTATATTGGATTGGATGTGACTTTCTAATGTAATTGAGACATAAAAGATATTAACACATTAGTTATTTAAAGTTAAAATATTACTGCAAAAAAGAACACATCAGTTTTTTGAAAATCTTTGATTTTCTTCTTATGTGAACTTACTATTTTCCAAGCTTATATTTTCTTATGTGGCTCATGTGTTTATAAAAATATTTATCTCTTTTGTTATAAAACACAAGCATGGTTTCAATAATTTAATAATTAAGAAGCCATGCTTTTTTGTACCTTTATGCTAAAGTAAATCTATGTCGCAAACGCTTATTTTTGAAGATCATTACAAGAAACTGGGCTTCGAAATTTTTTCTGAAGACAACCTTCAAACCCTTAAAGACACTCGATACAAATCTGAAATAAAAGTTTTCTACGTTCCGGAAGGCTATGAACTGACGGTAGATTTTAAACAGTATTCAACAGAAAATCCGGCTTTATTTTTTCTTACCAATCAACATTTACAGGTTGAAAAAGGAAGTAAAGAATCTAATCTTTTATATTACAACCGCGATTTTTACTGCATCCAGATTCATGATAAAGAAGTGGCTTGTGACGGACTTCTTTTTCATAATGTATTTGAAATCCCTTTTGTAGAGCTTGATGAAGATGAAAATCTTATCATAAAAAATTTGTTTCAAAGCATCAAAGATGAGCTGGAATGGAAAGATTCTTCTGCCGAGGAAATGATCAGAACCTACGTAAAACAGATCATCATCCGCGCTACCAGAAAATGGAAAAAGCAGAATCTCGATAACGATACGATAAAAATCCCAAGCAATGAATTGGATGTTTTCCGTGATTTCAGCCGGCATCTGGAAATTCATTTCAGGGAAAAACATAATGTGGCAGATTATGCAGATCTACTCCACATCGCTCCAAAAACATTAACCCATAAATTTAAAAGTTTAAATCTTGAATCTCCGAATCAGTTTATCATTAATAGAATTCTACTGGAAGCCAAAAGACTTTTATTTTATACAGATAAACCTGTGAAAGAAATTGCCTACGATCTTGGCTATGAAGATCCGGCATATTTCAACCGACTTTTCACCAATAAAATCGGAAGTACACCGACAAATTTCAAGAAAAATTACACTTCGGGAAAAAAGTACAATATTTAAGTCTTTTTATCTATTTATCCTGCATGATTTCCGACATACCTTTGTAACATCAAAAATAACAATATTAAACAACAAAAAAACAAAACATTATGAGACGTAACGCAACAGCCGTTTGGAACGGTACCATCAAAGAAGGAAACGGACACATCACTACTCAAAGCACTACATTAAATCAGACTCAATACTCTTTCAACAGCCGTTTTGCAGACGGAGTTGGCACAAACCCGGAAGAATTGTTGGCAGCAGCTCACGCAGGATGCTTCACAATGAAACTGAGCGCAGAACTTTCTCAGGCAGGATTCACCCCTGAAGAATTAACAACAAAATCTGTAATCACTCTAGACCCGAACATCGGAAAAATCACAAAATCTGAATTGACTTTAACAGCAAAAGTTCCGGGAATTTCAGAAGAAGAATTTCAAAAATATGCTAAAATCGCAGAAGAAGGATGTCCTGTAAGCGCAGCTTTCAACTTTGAGATTACTTTGGAGGCTACTTTGGCTAACTAAGAATTTGAACCATTAAGATTTGAATTAAGAAGTTAAGAGTATTAAGTTCATATTACGTAAATTATTTAAAATCTTAATATCATCAATAGGAACGGGCTTTAGCCCGTTTTTTCATTCAAAACCATCAAATTGGCTTTAGCCAAAACTTAAAATCAAAGATTCACCTTAATTAATCTAAACTTCTTAATTCAAATCTTAATGGTTTAATTCAATAGATTAAACAGATAATTTATAGTTGTAAAATAAAATATACCGATTGGTATATTTTTGTATATTTGCATCATAATCAGTTGAAAATGTCAAAAGCAGAAAAGACTAAACAATTCATTATTGAGAAAACAGCCTCTTTGTTTAACACCAAAGGTTATCTTTCCACGACTTTATCTGATATTGCACAGGCTACGAATCTGACGAAAGGAAGCATTTACGGAAACTTTGCCAACAAAGATGAATTGGCAATTGAGGTTTACAAATACAATTCAGGAGTCTTGAGTAAAAGCATGTCGCGATCTTTCAGTGACGAATTTCCGACAACAATGAAAAAACTTCATGCTTTTGTAGACTTTTACAGAAAAAACTGGCGTTCGGTTTTTTCAAACGGCGGCTGTCCGTTGATGAACGCTGCAACAGAATCCGACGACATCTTTCCAACTCTTAAAAATCAGGTTAAAAAATCATTTGAAGATTGGTCTGGAAAAATTTCTTCGGTTATTATTCAAGGTCAGAAAAATGGAGATTTAAATGAAAAAGCTAATGCTGAGGAATATGCTTCTATTTTCATCATGCTTCTCGAGGGCGGAATTTTATTATCTAAAACTACGGGAGATGAGAAATTTTTAAACCTTGCCTTAGACAAAATCACTCACATGATTGACAAAGAATTAAACATACTTCCATCATAAACTTCACGCTATGGAAACAAAAAAAGTGGCAATAGTCGGATACAACAGAATTCCGTTTGCCAGAATGAATACAGCTTACGCAGACAAAGGAAATCAGGATTTACTGCTTCCTACATTAAATGGCTTGATCAATCGCTACAACCTCAAAGGAAAACTTCTTGGTGAAGTTGCCGGAGGAGCGACGATTAAACATATTTCTGAGAGCAACCTCATCAGAGAAACCGTCATGAACACTTCTCTCGACCCTGCAACTCCTGCGTGCGACCTGCAACAGGCTTGTGATACGGGAATTGAAGCAGCGGTTTACATCGCAAACAAAATTGCTCTAGGACAAATTGAAAGTGGAATTGCATGTGGTGTTGAAGCCATGAGCAATATTCCTTTTGAATCTTCACCGAGATTAAGAAAAGCTTTATTAAAAGCCAATAAAGAAAAATCCGTTTTTGGAAAAATTAAGCAATTATTAAGTCCGAAACTGAAAGATTGGATGCCGATTCCCTACAAAGGTCAGGAACCGAAAACAGGCTTGGTAATGGGCGGACACACAGAAATTACGGCAAAATATTACCAGATTTCCCGTGAAGATCAGGATGAATTGGCTTTTAGAAGTCATCAGAATATGGCAAAAGCGTATGATGAAGGTTTTTTTGATGATATGATTACACCGGCTTATGGCTTAGACAAAGACAACAATCTTCGCAGAGATACAAGCTTGGAAAAATTAGCAACATTAAAACCAGCTTTCGACAAGCAAAACGGAACTTTGACAGCCGGAAATTCAACACCATTTACCGATGGGGCTTCTGCGGTTTTACTGGCAAGCGAAGAATGGGCAAAAGCGAATAATTTAGAGATTTTAGCCTATATCACGTTCTCTGAAATTGCAGGAATTGAATATGTTGAAAATAAACAAAATTTATTGCTCGCTCCCGTTTTTGCAACAGAAAGAATGCTGAAAAAAGCCGGAATGAATCTGCAAGATTTTGATTATTATGAAATTCATGAAGCGTTTGCAGCGCAGGTTTTAGCCACATTAAAAATCTGGGAAAACGATGATTTGGCTAAAAAATTCGGGTTGGAAAAAGCTTTAGGAAAAATCGATCGAAATAAATTAAATGTAAAAGGCGGAAGTCTCGCTGTAGCGCATCCATTTGCCGCAACAGGAGGAAGAATTATCGGAACTTTAGCTAAACTTTTACATGAAAAAGGAAGCGGAAAAGGTTTCATTTCCATCTGTGCCGCTCGCGGACAAGGGGTAACGATGATTTTGGAAAAATAAACTGAATATGGATAGATTAGCACAATTAAAACAATTCATCGGAAAAGAATTTGACCAGTCGCCATCGCCTTTCATGAAATGGCTGAATCCCATCATCCTTTCTGCAGAAGAAGGTCAGCTGGAATTTCAGTATACCATAAGACCGGAATGGCTGAACCCGATCGGAAATCTTCACGGAGGGGTTACGGCTGCCATTATCGACGATGTCATTGGCGCTACGATGTTTTCTTTAAACGAAAATTCTTTCGTCACCACCATAAATAATGTCATTGATTATTTTTCAACTGCAAAAGAAAATGATAATATTGTAGCGGAAACTAAAATCATTAAAAGAGGTAAGCAATTTGTAAACGCGCAATGCGAAATATGGAACGCAGACAAAACACGCTTAATTGCGAGAGGAACCTCTAATTTATTCAAAATCAATAATTAAGTATGAAAAGAGTTGTCATTACAGGTCTTGGCGCAGTGACGCCTTTGGGAAATAATGTTGAAGAATTCTGGCAAAACAGTATCAACGGAGTGAGCGGAGCCAATACCATCACCCATTTTGATACAGAAAAATTTAAAGTACATTTTGCTTGTGAGGTTAAAAATTTTGATCCAAAAGTTCATTTAACACACAACGAAATCAAAAAAAGTGATCTTTTTTCACAATATGCAATGTATTCTACAGCGGAAGCATTGAAAGATTCCGGGCTCGAACTGGAAAATATGGATCCTTTCGACACCGGAGTAATCTGGGGAACCGGACAAGGCGGGATGTGGACTTTTGAAAGTGAAGTGATGAATTTCGCTGCAGGAGACGGAACACCGAGATTTAATCCGTTTTTCGTTCCGAAATTTATTGCGAATATGGCTTCCGGAATGATTTCTATGAAGTTTGGACTTCAGGGAATAAATTATACCACGATTTCAGCATGTGCAACAGGAAATACCGCGATAATGGATGCTTTCAATTATATCCGTTTAGGAAAAGCGAAAGTAATCGTGAGCGGAGGTTCTGAAGCTGCGATTTCTCCGGCTTCTATTGGAGGTTTCTCGATTATGAAAGCAATGTCTACAAGAAATGATGATTTTGCAACCGCAAGTCGTCCTTACGATGCAGACAGAGACGGTTTTGTAATGGGAGAAGGCGCAGGAGCTTTGATTTTGGAAGAATACGAACACGCCAAAGCAAGAGGAGCAAAAATCTACGCAGAATTGGTGGGAGCCGCAATGACAGCCGATGCGTATCACATGACTGCGCCTCATCCGGATGGAGTTGGAGCGATAAAAGCAATGCAATTGGCTTTGAAAGAAGCGGAAATTAATACTGATGATATTGATTATATTAATCCTCACGCAACTTCTACTCCAATGGGAGACTTGGTGGAATTGAATGGTATTAATAAATTATTTAAAGGAAGCAAAAACCTTGATATCAGTGCTACAAAATCAATGACAGGTCACTTATTGGGTGCAGCAGGCGCAGCGGAAGCAATTCTTTCAATTAAGGCAATTGAAAATGGAATTATTCCACCCACGATTAACCTTCACAATATTGATGAAAATATTCCGAAGGATATTCATATTGTCTTTGGAGAAGCTAAGGAAAAGGATATTAATTATGCTTTGAGTAATGCTTTTGGATTCGGAGGGCATAATGCGACTTTGATTTTTAAGAAGTTTTCTTAATCTTTAATCTCTTTTAATTTCTCGCAGATTGAGTAGGTTTTGCAGATGTTTGCGTAAAGACAGCCGCTCTGTTTGTCAACCTTGAAGGATCTCAATAGTCTTAATTATAATCAGTTTTAGATTTTTCCTTCGTCAGAATGACAATTGTAGCGGAAAAATTAGTGAAAGATCAATAATTAATATAAATAAAAAAGCAGTCAAAAATTTGACTGCTTTTTTTGAGAATATCAATTAAATAATTTTAATTCAGAATAATTTTCTACATTGAATCTGCAATAAAAAAACTTTCTGCATTTTCTGCAAGAGGAATATAAAGCCTCTCCCACTGATCTCCGTCTTCTATTTCCCAGCTATGGCCTTTTCCTTCCACATCTTCAGCTAAAAGGATAACTCCGGGTTCTATAAGAAACGTTGAACCGTCGGTCACCTTAAACCTAATCTTTCCTTTTAAAGTCACGACATATTGCCTTCTTGGAGCCGGATGATCTACCCTTTCCCATTCTTCAGTTTTATTGTTGAGCCAAAAAGTAGTGGTATTCATTGGTTTTAAAAGAGGAAGTTTTCCTTTTTCAAACCTACATGATCCATCTGCATCATTAAATAATCTTACCGCAGAAATAAATTCCGAATTGTCTTTCATTTTAAATTGAAGATTTCAACCATTCCGATTTGGAAAGGTAATTCTGATCAGGGTAATAAATAAAAAGAAGGTTTCTTCCTTTAATTGTATTAATGATGGGCTGCGTAAGATCCCTCGGAACCGCAGGACAACCCCAGCTTCTTCCTATCCTTTTGTGCATCGCTGCAAAATCCTCGCTTACATAATCTGCACCGTGCATCACGATTGCTCTTCTGTAGGCTGCATCATTAAAGCCTTTATCCATTCCCAGTAATCTCAGCGAATATCCGTTATCACCATCATACGTAGCATCTGTGATATAAAATCCTAAGCTGCTTTGAAGTGAGCTGTCGGTATTTGAAAAATTCGTGGCAAATTCTTCCCCTGTATTTTTCCCGTGAGCTACCAGTGAATTGAATAAAACTTTTCTTTCTTCCGTATCAATTACCCAAAGTCTTTTTGAGTTGGAAGACATAGAAAAATCGCAGATAGTCAATAAATGCGAGTCTTGTTTTAATAATCCTGCTTTTTTCAGATTTTCAAAACCTGTTAAAGCCTTAAAAAAAACCTCCTCATTAAGTTCATGTCCCGGTTCAAATGCAATAGATCTATATAATTCTTCTGATGAAGACACCTTATTTTCAGTGGTCGTCTCAGATTTCGTGTCGGTTAATCTTTCAATTTTTTTTGTACTGATTTCATTCTTTACAATTGCCTTTTTTGGAGACAAATAGAATGATGTAGTTACCATGTAAACAATACCTAATAAGCTATAAAATCCTTTCATTCAATATTATGTTAAATCCAATTGAGTCAGCAAATTTATAAAAACATAATTATCGAGGCGTTATTATGGAAGAAAGTTTAACGCTAATTAAGAAACTTTAACTTATTGATTTTGTGAATTAAAGCACAATTATTTTTGCGAATCCGGTACAAATTCCAGACTGATCGAGTTCATACAATACCGCAATCCTGTAGGTTTCGGGCCGTCATCAAAAACATGTCCCAAATGCGAATCACATCTTTTGCAGAGCACTTCTACCCTATCCATTCCGTATGCTAAATCTCTCTTATAATAGACACCTTCTTTATCTGCTTCAAAAAAACTTGGCCATCCGCAGCTGCTGGAAAATTTTGAAGTCGAGCGGAATAAATGATTTCCGCAAACGGCACAGTAATATTCACCCACTTCATCAAATTCATTGTATTTTCCTGTAAAAGCTCGTTCTGTAGCAGCTTCCCTCGAAATCGCGTACAAATCCGGAGCTAGGATTTTTTTCCATTCTTCATTGGAAATATCGAGTTTTTTTGCATCTGTTTTGGAATAGTATGGATTGTTTTTTGCTTCGTTTTCCATAGAATTATTTTAAATATTTTTGATCATTAATTTAAATTCAACTATAAAATTAAAGATTAACACATAAGTTTCCCTAAGATTAAATTTTATTACAAAGAAGAAAGCCTTAGCATTAAAAAAATCTTTGATTTTTTCTTACGTGATCTTTTTAAACTTAAAATTTAAATCTTCTTAAATGTTCTAATGTGTTTAAATTTTTCCCTGAATCTTTGTGGTTGAATTAAATAGTAAACTTCACAACCAAATTTACTAAATTTGAGAATATGAATGATGAGGCAAAAAGAAAACAGCTAAGAAAATACAAAGCATTCGCCACCGGATTATTTCTACTGATGGCGGTGATTTTTGTGATTACCACAATTCTCCAAAAGAATAACGATTCCCACTGGATCGGCTATGTGCGTGCTTTTTCTGAGGCAGCGATGGTGGGGGCTTTGGCAGACTGGTTTGCCGTAACCGCCCTGTTCCGGCATCCGCTCGGATTACCGATTCCGCATACCAATCTGATCGAAAATAGCAAACAGAGATTAGGCGACAATCTGGGAAGCTTTGTGGTGAATAATTTTCTTTCGCCACAGAATATCCGACCTTACATTCAGAAAATAAAAATTTCCGGTTTCGTTGGAGAATGGTTGGGAAAAGAAAAAAATCAGGAGGTTTTGATTAAAAATCTTTCGGATATTGTTTTAGATATTTTGAATAAACTGGATGATTCTACGGTAAGCGAATTTATCAGTAAAAAAGTGACGGATATGACCGATAATATTAAGCTCAATAAAATTGTCGGAAACGGGATCAATTATATTTTAGAAAAAAACGATCATCAGAAAATCATCACCAATCTTTCTTCGCAGATAAAAAATTATATCATTGAAAACGATGAAATGATCCAAGACCGCGTGAAGAAAGGCAGTTATTCTTTTATTCCGGCTTTTGTTGATAATAAAATTGCAGATAAAATTGCCAGCGGGCTTGCAGATTTTTTCAAAGAAATTGAGGAAGATCCTGAACACGAAATCAGAATGCTGATTACCAAAAAAATTCATGAATTTTCAACAGATTTAAAAGAAGATCCAAAATGGGATGATGAATTCAAGACCATTAAAAATGACCTTCTGAAAGGGGATAAATTAGACGAGTATTCCATCGACATCTGGATTTCCATTAAAGAAACCTTAACGAAAGAACTACAGGAAAAAAACTCTTCATTAAAAAATTATATTTCTAAAAACCTGAATGAATTTTCACAAAATTTAAAAACAGACGAAAATCTTCAAAATAAAATAGATCATTGGGTTCGTGTGACGGCTTATAAATATATTCTGAAAAACACCCATCAATTCGGCAACCTCATCAGCTCTACCGTTGGAAACTGGCAGGGAAAAGAATTAAGTGAAAAACTGGAGCTGGAAGTTGGTAAAGACCTTCAGTTTATTCGGGTCAACGGAACATTGGTCGGCGGGTTGGTCGGACTGCTTATTTATACCATCGCTCATTTTTTCCTCTGAAAAACTTAAACCAAACTACAACCAACCATGAAAAAAATCCTTACTTTATTATTTTGCTTAAACTTAACATTTTTCCTCTGTCAGAAAGTTGAACTAAAAAAAATAACAGATTCATCTCAGGTTTTTAAAGGAGAAATTGCAGGTGTTCCGGTTACCCTTCAATTGAAATTCAGTGGCATTGTTGATTGCCATCAGTATCAGCATTTTGTAGATGGTTGGTATTATTACGACAAATATCAAAAGAAAATTCCGCTGACCGGAGTTTATAATCTTGGCAATCTGTATCTTTTCAACTTTGGTGATAAACAAAAAAAGGCGTCTAAAGCTTTTAAAGAAAAAATAACCCGCGATCTCATTGAAAAGTCAGACAGCATCGCAAAAACTTTAAAGTCTAAAGAAAGTCTGATTTTTGACAGAAATGATTCAAAAAAAGATGTTTCAGGAAATTTTCACTTTGCCAACAAAACCCTTTCTGCCAAATTATTCACCAAAGACACTCGAATTTACCGCTACAATAATTACCTCAGTATTCCGAATAATAAACGGATAAATACCTATGATTTCATAAATGCAGCCGGTGGAAATGAGTTGATTTCCTATATTTCAGATTCAACCGGAAACCGGGTTTTGCTGTATTTTGAAGAACCTTCCAACTTTAATTATTGTGGAATGTGCGGAGCCAGCGATGGAGAAAAAGGCTACCGTGTTTTGTATTTCACAAAAGACTGGAACTATAAAAGTTATGAAGAATTCCTTACCGAAAGCTGTCTGGAAAATATTTACGACACCAAGTTTACAAAAAGCAAAGATTCTAAAATATTAAAATTCAATATCCAGAAGAACACGACGTCTCCGGCTTATACTTTGACGGTTGATGTGAAGAATGCTTCTGTAAAAAAATTGAGATAACAATAAAGAGAGTATTTTACACTCTCTTTATTTATTTTTCCTGAATATTTTTCTAAAAAGATTGGGATAAAAATCTTCCGTTCCTATTTTCATTTCTTTCGTCCCCGGAAACAAAAATTTCAACAGCGGAATCAAAAATACGGTGAGTAAAACTAAGATTATAATATTCATTGTATGAAAATTATCTTGGTAAACGGCTTGCTCTCTTTAAAATCTCCTTATTGATATCGTTAATCAATTCCGGACCTTCGTAGATAAATCCTGTGTACAATTGAACCAAAGTCGCTCCTGCATCCAGTTTTTCTATCGCATCTTTTGCAGAGTGAATTCCGCCAACACCGATGATCGGAAAGGCTCTGTTGCTTCTATCAGAAAGATATTTGATCATTTTTGTACTTCTCTCACGGATAGGTTTTCCGCTTAGACCGCCATTTCCAATTTGTTCTAAAACTTCAGGTGGCGTTTTCAGACCTTCCCGGTTTACCGAAGTATTGGAAACTACAATTCCGTCAATTTTTGTTTCGGCAATCAATTCGATAATTTCATCAAGCTGATTATTATTCAAATCTGGAGCAATTTTCAGTAAAATAGGCTTCTGTACAGCTTTTGACTGATTGATTTTTTTAACTTCAGTAATTAATTCACGAAGATATTCTACATCCTCCAATTTAGCGTGGCTTCCCACATTTGGACAGCTTACATTCAGTACGAAATAATCGACGTAAGGATGTAGCCCTTCAAAACAATCCAGATAATCCTGGGTGTAATTTTCCGGACTTGTATCCGTATTTTTTCCGATGTTTCCACCGATGATGATTTTCCCTTTGTTACCTTTCAGCTTTTCGATCGCAGCTTGAAGACCATCGTTGTTGAAGCCCATTCTGTTGATGATTCCACCATCTTCTATCAGACGAAATAATCTTTTTTTAGGGTTTCCAGCTTGCGCTCTGGGCGTTACCGTTCCTATTTCTACAAATCCGAAACCTAAATCTCCCAATTCATTAAACAACACAGCATTTTTATCAAAACCGGCTGCCAATCCTACAGGATTTTTAAATTTCAATCCGAAAACTTCTCTTTCCAGACGCTTGTCTTCAATAGGTTTTGGGAAAAATAATTTGGTAAGAAATCCAAAATTTTTAAGCATCGAAAAAGTAAAGTGATGAACTTCTTCGGGATCAAATTTGAAAAGGATCGGACGAATGAGCGACTTGTACATTAAAAAAAAGTTTTACAAAAATACTCAATTTAAAATTAATCATGACTTAGCTTATGATATTTTATGTAAAAATGTTTTATAAGCATCATCTATAAAATATAAAATCAGAGAGATATTTTTTTGGCACAAAGATTTCATTTTAATATTAAGGAGCTTTTTCCCGCTTTCCATTTCAATCTTTTTTTGCAAAAAAGGATTTTCATTTCAATCGGGGCTAGGGTTACTGTCGTTTATTTCAACATTATGAAATAACGCAAAGTTTTTCATTCCGTAGGAATCTAGACTCAAATTTTTCATCTGATTTTCTCATACTATGCTTAGATTCTTCCAGGATGGCAAACGTGTTGGTAATAAAAAAACATAAAAAGCTAAGAATACGAACTCAAATCAAAATTCAAAATATCCCCTACTCTTTTGAACTCATCATCTATAGTGGCATTTACCGTAATTCTTTCGTTAGAAATAGGATGATTAAAAACCAATTGATGGGCGTGAAGCGTCATTTTGTTGATGCTAAATGTTTGAAGCCACAATTTGTTTTGCTTATTGCAGCCATGCTTTCGACACCCTAAAATCGGATGTAAAATATGTTTAAAATGCTTTCTCAACTGATGAAACCTTCCCGTTTCAGGAATGGCTTCTACCAAACAATATCTCGAAGTCTGATGTTTTAAAAAAGGTAAATCTATTTCCGAAGTCTGCAAACGATGATAATAGGTAACGGCATTTTGTTTGACTTCATTTTCATTAACCAAATCATAATCAATTGTTTCCTCTTCTTTTGTCCAGCCACGAAGAATGGCCAGATATTTTTTTTCGACCTCTCGTGTCGCAAACTGATCACTCATTGCCCTCAAAGTCTCTTTATCTAAAGTGAAAAGCAAAACACCAGAAGTTTTTCGGTCTAATCGATGTACAGGAAAAACTTTTTGTCCGATCTGCTTTTTCAATTCCTGAATAGCATAAGTATCTGCTTCTCCGGAATAAAAAGATTTATGAACCAATAATCCGCTGGGTTTATTGATGGCAATAAGATGTTCGTCGCGATAAAGAATTTCTAACATTCGGCAAAATTAGAAATTTCAAATCTATTCGATAAAAGTCTTTGTTAATTTTTGAATGTCCGTTTTTACAGTAATTTTTTTTGACGCAAAGTTCGCAAAGTCATTTTCCAATAAGTTTGCTTTTTTTTATGTTCGCAGAGCCGTTTCACTTAGCAAAGTTTACCAAGAATTTTTCATTATTTTAATCGTGATTGATTTTTAATTTTTTCTTTGCTTTGGTAAGTAAAAACCTAACGGGTTTTGGAAACCCGTTAGGTTTGAATGTTATCACAAAAATAGAAATTCCCGACTGATCTAGCCCTGATTGAACGGCATGTTTGAGCTCATTTTTTGTTTTTGGCGAAGCGGCTCCGCCGCTTCGCCAAAAACAAAAAATAGCGAGTAGTGAAAGCAGGTTCCCGGCTCCTGAAAAACTTTAATTCCTTAGATTTTGACAAGGGTCTCATTAAATTTCTTTACATTCGTAAAAAGACAATTAAGTCTAAAATTATGGAAGAATATTCTAATTTTTTCGAATCACTAATAATCATTTCTATCATTATGGCTGCGCTTACATTAGCTGCTACAGATCCTAAAAAACATAAAATAATAAGGATAACTTTATTTGTTATTGCTGCTATTTTTTTGATTGCCGGTTTGGGCGGATACTTTTTAATAACTGTATCTAATGTAGGTTCTTACCGATATTAATATTTTCCCGATAAAAAACATTATTTTTGCACTTCAGACGTTAAAAAAATTATGGCAAAGCAAGAAGATGTTTTCAAGAAAGTGATTTCTCACGCTAAAGAATATGGTTTTATTTTTCCTTCGAGTGAGATCTACGATGGTTTATCCGCTGTTTATGATTATGGACAAAACGGTGCCGAACTAAAAAATAATATCAAACAATATTGGTGGAAAGCGATGGTACAGCTTAACGAAAATATTGTGGGTATCGATTCGGCGATCCTGATGCACCCAACAACATGGAAGGCTTCGGGTCACGTAGACGCTTTCAACGATCCATTGATTGACAATAAAGATTCTAAAAAACGTTTCAGAGCAGACGTTTTGGTGGAAGATTACTGTGCTAAAATTGAAGATAAGGAGAAAAAAGAAATCGAAAAGGCAGCGAAAAGATTCGGAGATGCTTTCGATAAGGCTCAGTTTGAAGCGACCAATCCAAAAGTGTTGGAATATCGCGCAAAAAGAGAAGCTATTCTTTCTAGACTGGCAAAATCTTTAGAAAATGAAGACCTTGCCGATGTAAAAGCTTTAATTGAAGAATTGGAAATTGCTGATCCGGATACGGGCTCTAAAAACTGGACGGAAGTAAAACAATTCAACCTGATGTTCGGGACTAAACTGGGAGCTTCTGCAGATTCTGCGATGGATCTTTATCTAAGACCGGAAACGGCGCAGGGGATCTTCGTTAATTTCTTAAATGTACAGAAAACTTCCCGTCATAAACTTCCTTTTGGTATAGCACAAATCGGGAAAGCGTTCAGAAATGAGATCGTTGCAAGACAGTTTATTTTCAGAATGCGCGAATTCGAACAAATGGAAATGCAGTTCTTTGTTGCTCCGGGAACGGAACTTGAATTCTACGAACAGTGGAAGCAAAAACGCCTTAACTGGCACTTAGCCTTAGGTTTAGGCGATGATAATTACAGATTCCATGATCATGAGAAATTGGCGCACTACGCGAATGCTGCAGCTGATATTGAGTTTAATTTCCCATTCGGGTTTAAAGAACTGGAAGGTATTCACTCCAGAACAGATTTCGACCTGAAAGCTCATGAAAAATTCTCAGGAAGAAAACTTCAATTCTTCGATCCTGAAAGAAATGAAAGTTATGTTCCTTATGTAGTGGAGACTTCTGTAGGCTTAGACAGATTGTTCCTTTCCATATTCTCTCATTGCCTGAAAGATGAAATATTAGAAGATGGTTCGGAAAGAACAGTTTTATCCTTACCTCCGGCTTTAGCGCCAATTAAAGCAGCTATTCTTCCATTAATGAAGAAAGACGGTCTGGCAGAATATGCAGAAAATATTTTCAACGATCTGAAATATGATTTCAACCTATTCTACGAAGAAAAAGATGCGATCGGAAAACGTTACAGAAGACAAGATGCGATCGGAACACCTTACTGTATCACTGTAGACCACGATTCTCTTACAGATAACACTGTGACTATCAGAGATAGAGACACGATGCAACAGGAAAGAGTTCCTGTTTCCGAGTTGAGAAGAATCATCGACGAAAAAACAAACTTCAGAAACTTACTTTCTAAAATATAGATAAAAAGCCTTGAGAAATCGAGGCTTTATTTTTGTTTGAATGAATTTCCTTATCAAATTTATTTTAAATTTGTTTCTAAGATCAATTATATGGTAATTCTTATTTATTTTCTCACTTTCATCATACTTGCGGCACTTCTGTTTTATCTGTTAGGCTACGGATATCTTTTCAGCGGGATTTCCAAAACATACCTTCGGGGGAAGACAAGCGCAAATATTGATGACGGAAAATTTTTCACCAGCAACCTCATCGCTACAGAAAGCCCAAAACTGTGGGAAGAAGCTCCAGAATACAACAAAACAGAGTTACCGAAAAATATCGTTGAAGATTTAATTCATTCCAATACCGCTTCTTTTCTGGTTGTTAAAAACGGAAAATTAGTGCATGAACAATACTGGAAAGGCTATCATCAGCTTTCGAAAACCAATTCTTTCTCAATGGCAAAAGCTGTGACGGTAATGCTTCTGGGAAAAGCTCTGGAAGAAGGAAAGATCAAAAATATTAATGATAAATTTTCAGATTATTTTGATGAATTTAATACCAAAGAATTCGGAAAAGAGGTAACCCTGAAAAATCTGGCTCAGATGGAATCCGGCCTAAACTGGGATGAAGATTACAAAAATCCTTTTCTTCCCAATGCTAAAGCTTATTATGGGAAAAGCCTGATGAAAGCTACTTTTTCAAGGAACTTTAAAGAAAATCCTGGAAACAGATTCGAATACCAGAGCGGTTCGACGCAATTGCTCGGTTTTGCGGTAAGAAAAGCTGTTGATCAGTCTTTGGCCAGTTATTTATCAGAAAAATTCTGGATTCCGCTGGGAATGGAGCAAAACGCAGAATGGAGCACCGATGAAAGCGGCATGGAGAAAACCTATTGCTGCATCCATTCTAATGCGAGGGATTTTGCGAAATTGGGACAGCTATTTTTGGATAACGGAAAAGTTGGAGACCAACAAATTTTAAATCTCGATTTTATCGAACAAATGCGGACGCCGACTCAAAAATCAGGAGAAATCTACGGAATGGGCTTCTGGATCAACAATGATAATCCTATTAAACATTATTATTTCCTAGGTTTACAGGGGCAGTACATTGTCATGATTCCTGAGCATCAGATGGTGATCGTAAGAACCGGAAGCTACAATAATCTCCCTAAAAATGACCGTGGAAGACCGGATCAGGTAAAATTTTTAGTAAATGAAACGGTGAAGCTTTTTGCATAAATTATTATTTTTAGAACTTGTTTAAATTTTTTTTAACCACAAAAGAGACAAAAGATCTGACACATTGGTTATTTAAGTTCATTATTACACTGAAAATAAGAATAGATAAGTTTTAAAAATCTTTGATTTTTATTCTTTTGAAGGCTTTTGTTTTCAAAGTAGTTAAACTTTAAATAGTTCAATAATAGCTTTTGCATCTTTTACAGTTAATTTTCAATTAGTTTAAACAGACTTTAATTAATTTTAATCAAATTTCAAATTATCCTTATTTAAAAGTCATGGAAAAATACGACACAAAAGTTGATGAATACATTGAAAAATCCCCGGATTTTGCAAAACCTATTTTACAATATCTTCGTGAAACGATTCATGAAGTCTGCCCAGATGCGGAAGAAGCCATCAAATGGAAATTTCCAACCTTCATGTATAAAGGTAAAATTCTCTGCTCGATCACTTCTTTCAAGCAATATTGCAGTATGGGGTTCTGGCTACATGGGGAAATGAAAACGATAAAGGAGCTGGAAACGAACGCCGAAAAAAGTTCGATGTTCAGTTTGGGAAAAATTACCAAAATGGAAGATCTTCCTGCAAAACCTCTGTTGAAAAAAGCGATCCTTGAAGCGATGGAACTTACGGATATGGGAGTAACGATGAAAAAAGCCGTCCCTTCAAAAACGGAAACCCCGATTCCTGACTATTTTAAAGAAGTCTTACAGCACAATAAAAAAGCCTGGGAAGTTTTCGAAAAAGGCTCTCCATCTTTTCGTAAAGAATACATCAACTGGATCACCGAGGCAAAAACCGAAGCCACAAGAAATAAAAGAATGGAGCAGGCCATAGAATGGATTTCCGAAGGCAAAGGCAGAAACTGGAAGTATGAGAAAAAGTAATTTTTTGAGTTATGAATGATGAGTGATAAGTTTTGAGTTGTTAAATTTTAATATTTAAACTAAAATTTTAGTGGAAGCGGAAATTAGCTTCTTTTAAAGTATTATTTTTCAGGAAAGCTTCGTATTCCGGGGACAGCTGTTTGCGTCCGTATGTATTTTCTCCGCTCATACTTCCGAGGCGGACTTTATCTTTTCCGAATTTTTTATTCATCGCATCCATTGCTTTCATCACCGGAAGATGTTGGTTTTGGGTATCTTCTTCGAAAAGATTAATTAACCGTTGATCTTCAGGAACAAAATCATTAACGATCACTCCAGCTTTTTTATAATGAAAACCTTCTTTAAAGATCGCTTCAAACAGTTCGTTCACTACCCTGCCGATCAGGATCGAAGAATTGGTCGGATTGGGAAGAATCTGGGTTATGGCATTTCTGTATTCCGGAAGATCTTTTCGGAAACGGTTTGTCTGTACGAACACCGTAACCATTTTACAACAGGTATTTTGCTTTCTCAGACGTTCGGAACAATACATTCCGAAAGTTTCTACCCGTTCGCGTACATCTTCTTTTTTAGTGAGCATTTCCATGAAACTGCGGGTAACGGCAATGGATTTTTTTGGAGAAGGAGTGTCAAGCTCCAATTGGCGAATTCCCTTTAATTCATTAATCATCCTTACCCCATGAATTCCCATGACTTTACGAACCCACATTTCGGGCTTTTGAAGCAAATCCCAGGCTTTATAAACGCCGTTGTCCTGCATTTTTACAGCCAGCCTGCGGCCGATTCCCCAAACATCACCGATATTGAGCCATTTTAAAGCTTTTTCGATTTTTTCCGGAGTGTCTAAAATATAAACTCCATCGAAGTTACCCGGGAAATCCTTCACAATTCTGTTGGCCACTTTGCACAACGTCTTCGTGGGAGCAATGCCTATGCTTACAGGAATATTGACTTCTGTTTTAATCTTATTCTTAATCTCCATACAATAGTCGTGGATGTTGATGTATTTGAAGCCTGTGAGGTTTAAAAATAATTCGTCGATGCTATACACTTCATATTCCGCAACAAATGAGCTTGCAATATCAATCACTTGTTGGCTTCTGGCATTGTACAGTTCAAATTTTGCAGAAAAACTCTTTACATCATGCTCTTTGAAAAGCTCTTTATATTTAAAAGCTGGAGCCGCCATCGGAATCCCCAGATCTTTTGCCTCTTTGCTTCGGGACACAACACATCCATCGTTGTTGGAAAGTACCACAACGGGTTTGCCTTCCAGTGTAGGATCTAAAGTCCTCTCACAGGAAACGAAAAAATTGTTACAGTCCACTAAAGCATACATGACTAAAAACTGAATGTTTCAATACACAAAATTATAACTTTTAATGTATAAAATTATGGTTAATTTAAATTTTAACACAATAATTAACACACTGATTATCATTAAGTTAAATTATTAAAAAACACGTCAAGTTTTGTCGCCTCCACTCTATATTTTTGCTTTCCAAAACACTAAAAAATTGATATGGATAAAGTAACATTACAAAGAATTGAAAGGCTTCACCCTTTGGTAAGAGAGGAAGTAAAACAGATTATTAAAGAATGTGATGAAGCACTCACCGGAAGAGCAAAAGTGAGAATAACTCAAGGGCTGAGAAGTTTTGAAGAACAGGAAAAACTCTATGCCATCGGAAGAATTACCAACGCAAAAAAAGTAACCAACGCCAAAGCCGGGCAAAGCATTCACAATTACGGATTAGCAGTCGACATTTGTATGATGATCGACGGAAAAACCGCAAGCTGGGACACCGTAAAAGACTGGGATAACGACAAGGTCGCCGATTGGTACGAATGTGTAAAAATTTTCGCAAAACACGGCTGGGACTGGGGCGGGAACTGGAAAACCTTCAAAGATCTCCCACATTTTGAAAAGAAAAATATTGTAACGCAAAAAGGTCTGGTAAAAACGAGCTGGAGGACGTTGCTGAAAATGAAGGCGGATAGGGATGGGTATGTGATTTTATAGATTTAAAACTCAATTATTACTCAAAATAAATTCCCTTCTCCGGGAATTTATTTTTTAACACGACAAGTTCTGTCGCTTCCCCGATCTACCTTTGCTTTAAGGAAAAACACCAACAGCAATCATCATAATAAGCTAAAACCAATAGACATTTCTTCGGAAATCTATTGGTTTTACTTGTCTAAAGTTGCCAGGGATTTCTTTAAAAATGAGTAAAAACAACATGAAAAAGACAACCATTCTTTCTTTGGACGGGGGCGGAATCAGGGGAATTATCACCTGCATTATTCTGCGCTACATAGAAGAGCAATTGCAGTTTTATGATAACCCAAGCGCAAAACTTGGAGATTATTTTGACTTGGTTGCGGGAAGCAGTACAGGAGGGCTGATTGCGTCTATCATTCTATGTCCCGATGAACACCGGAAAGCAAAATATTCTATCCAGAAAGGATTAGAATTGTATGCTGAAAAAGGTGGCGACATATTCCAGGTTTCTTTCTGGGAACGATTAGTAAATCCATTTGGATTGATTAATGAAAAAATTTCCCAACAGGAACTTGAAAAAAATTTAAATGCTTTTTTTGGAAATTTAGAATTAAAAGAATTAATAAAACCATGTTTAATAACAAGTTATGATATCGAAAACAGAAGAGCAAAATTATTCAATTCGTGGAAGGCAAATTTAAGTACAGACAATTTCTATGTAAGAGATGTCTGCAGGGCGACCTCAGCGGCACCGACGTATTTCAGTCCGGTTCAGATCAAATCGATGTACGGACAGATTTTTAGTTTAATTGATGGTGGTATGTTTGCCAATAATCCCGCACTGTGCGCTTATGCAGAGGCAAGAAAAATTCCTTTTGCAGAAATTTTGAAAAATCATCAAAAAGCCAATCATCCGAATGTAAATGACATGATCGTGGTTTCCATCGGAACGGGAATTGAGGCAAGACCCTACTCTTTTAAAAAATTGGAAAAAGCCGGAAAAATAGGCTGGGTAAATCCGATAATTGATATTTTAATGTCTGCAAATGCGGAAACTGTGGATTATCAGCTTTGTCAGATGTTTCAGACATTAGGACTGAGAAACCAGAAAAATTATTATCGACTAAATCCTTCGTTGAAGAACGCTTCACCCGCGATGGATAATGTAAAAAGATCGAATATTGAGAATTTAATACAAGCCGGATTGACTTATATTGATGATAATAGAGAGGTTCTCAATCAGATTGTACAGAAATTAATCAAAAACAAAATATAAGCTTTTATCCTTATAATTGATCAATATAAGCTTTTTTGATTATATTAATTAATAATTATAAATTTAAATCATAAGGTCTGTCATTCTATAAAAGTCTAGGTTAAAGTCTTCTAAACCCATGTGAAGATTCTTATGGAATGACAAGCTTTGTGAATATAAAATTAAAGAAAAAAAGAAATGATAAATTTTTCTAAAACTTTTTAAACACGTCAAGTTTTGTCGCCTTCTGCTTCTATCTTTGGAGTATAAAATAAAGCACAAAAACAATCATTAAAAACTTAAAAATAACTTTTTGAATTCAACATTTATAAATGCTGGACAGCCTGAAATACGTTCAAAATTTAAATCAAACCCTCAAGCACAAAACATGGAAACACCAAATCACAATCCAGATACCATCTTCGATGAAGAGCTCTACACCATAGAATGGAGCGACATCGAAAACGCCGAGATAGACTATGACAACTATCTCAATGACATTGAGAACTTCTTCCGTGAAGATTTTGAAAACGACTTACTGGAAGAAGGTATGTATTAAACTAAATTTTTAAACACGTCAAGTTCTGTCGCTCTCCAATATTATCTTTGAGACGTCAATAAAACACAAAAGCTCATCTTTTAAAATTTTATAAAACTCCTTTGAATTCACCATTCACAAAATGTTGGACAGCCAGAACTGTGTTTAAAAATTACACTTAAAAATAACAAAAAATGAAAGTATAAAAAGTGGAAACATCACTAAAAAAACAAATTACGAACAACTCTGAAAAGAGCTTTAAAATGAACTCATTAATCCAAAACAAAATTTTATGAAAACAAAACAAGAACTAAAACTCTATTTTGAAAATGGAGACAAACCAATACAGGAGCATTTTTGGGAATGGCTGGATTCTTATTGGCATAAGGATGAGAAAATTCCTCAAACCTCTCTTGATGCTATTGAAAAAGTAGTCCCTTTTTTAGTTAACAATAATCTACAAGGTTCTGCCATGCAGCTTACTGTTCCTATGAATACCAAAAAAATTCTAAACTCTGCTTATGTATATACAGGAATGCCATATCAAATTGTAAAGGTAATGTTTAATGAAGGGCTTGAAGAAATTGAACCTTCAGCTTTTCACTCTCAGAACATTAAAAGTATTGAGACCCCTTCAACTTTGAAAGTCATTGGAGCTTATGCATTTGCTAACCAAGGGAATAATATCAATGGAATGGATTCAATAGAAGAAATTATACTTAATGAAGGTCTGATTACTATTGGTGACTATGCATTTAGTTCTGGTAGGGTAACTCTCGTCAAAAACTTATACATTCCTTCTTCCGTACAGTCCGTAGGTTTAGGATCATTTAACATCCCATCATTACAAACTGTTTCAGCACCAGCAGGTCTAGATCTAAGTAATGCAGGAATCCCTGCAACAGCAACAATCACATATAGATAAAAATTAATTATGAAAACAAAACAAGAAATAAAAAAATACTTCGAAAATGGGGATATTCCTAATCAGGAACAGTTTTGGGATTGGCAGGATTCTTATTGGCACAAAGATGAAATAATTCCTTCTGACAAAATTGATATTGATCTTTCTAATAAAGCGGACATAGTTGGAGGAAAAGTTCCAGCAACACAACTTCCAAGTTACGTTGATGACGTTATAGAGTTTGCTTCTTTTTCAGCTTTACCATCGCAAGGAGAGCAAGGAAAGATTTATATTACTACCGATAACGATAAGCTTTTCAGATGGACCGGAACCAGATATGTTGATATCACTCAAGGTGATGTAGGAACATTGCAAGCTGTAACAGAAAGAGGAAATGAGACCACAGAAAATGTTAAACTACAAGGCATTTATTTTGGAGGATTAGCAAGTGCCGAAAATATTATAATTGGTGATGAATCCTCTTATGTTAATAATCGTGCAGGCGGAACTATTGCAATTGGAAAAGGAGCAAAACCACAAGGCACTGATCATCTCGTAATTGGAAACAATGCAGTGGCGATTAATGAGAGCGGGTCAATTGGAAACACTGTGGTTGGACATTTTTCTATGGCACAATCCACAAGTTCAAGTGAAAATACCGTATTTGGATATAATGCCTTTAGCAGCGCAGATTATGCTTTTGCTAATACAGTTTGCGGAAGTTATGCAGGTTTATTTTCAGGTGACAATTTAACCCAGAACATTATTTTAGGATATTCTTCTGGTTGTGGATTAGGAACTCTTTCAACTAATAATATTATTATTGGTGCACAATCTGCTTTTGGCAATGCTGTTTTACAAAATAAGTTATATATACACTCCTCCACTACAACTCCTATTAAAACAGTCTCTGATGCCTTAATTTCCGGAGATTTCAATGACAGATATGTAAATATCAATGGTAAACTTTCAGTGACTCCAGGTCAAATGCCTTCTGCAGATAGCAGCTTTACTAAAAATCTTGTAGCAAAACCCGACGGAACTTTTGGTTGGGAAAATAAGAATGAAGCACTGCCACTATCCGGAACAGACGCTAATAAGCCTTTAACAGGATCCATTGAATACAAGGGAAATGATACTACAGGAATAAATTCATTCGGTTTCTACAGTAAGCTTTCCAATGAAAAATCAGGATTTGATATTCAAAATGACGGAACGCTTACTCCTACTATGTATCTGATTGGTGATACCAAAACCGATCTGTATCTTTCCTCAGATCATGTGGGTATAGGTTCATCAAAACCTGATTTCTCCGGGTTAAAAGGAAATATTTATTACGGCGACTATTACCAGGACGAAAGCTACGTTCAGAAAAAATACGTAGATAAAAAAATATCTTATTCATCCACCGAAGAAAAAACCGGCGGAAGATGGATCAACGGAAAACCAATTTATAAAAAAACCGTTGTTTATAATACAATTCCTTCAGATGGAGAGATTGATATTACGGCCGCATTTACAGATATGGAAGTGATTGTTTCCAATCAGATGTTCACAGACTGGCAAGCAATGGGTACCGCTTTCGCAGGGAATCAATGGAAGGCTGAAACCTTCATTACCCTAGCCATGAATTCAGTAAAAATCCATTCTATTAAATTCCCGGACTACGATTTTTCCCTTCTGGATTCATTCACCCTTACTTTAGAATACACTAAAACAACAGACTAATAACTAAAATCACAAATACAAAATGGCAACAGAAAACACACAAAATAATTCTTCACAAACTCTTTTCAGATTTGTAAGTCTTAGAAATCCACAATTAACAGAAACTAAAAAAGAAAATCTTGGGTTCATTCAAAGACCATCAACATTACCTAGTGTTTTTGACGGAAAAGTAAATCCTAATGATTCTGCATTAGCAAAATTTCAAGCTCTTGAGCGTGAGGCAAAAAACTTTGATTCTACAGGATATGAATCTGAGTTAATTATTGAACAGGGCGCTTTGTCAGAAGCCTTAAAAATTGGTAGAAAAATTGCTAAACGAGAAACCCTTTCTCTGTCAGATGAAAATACAGCAATAAGCCTTTATAACAGCAGTAGCATCCAAAGTAAAGTAGCCGCAGTATGGGATAATCTGATGTATCAGACGGTAACAGAAAAGAACTTTTACGTGAAGGAAGCATTGGTTCATATTCTAAAAGCACTTCATTTCGGATATGTCTGCAATTTACCTGTAACTGAAGAATTAACAAAAATTAATGGTACAGACTTAAAAGCGAAGGCATTAGAAGCAAGAGTTGTTTTACCAATGAAATTTTTCGGTGACGGATATGAAGGGGAAAACTCTGATCCGGGATCAGGAGGATCGGGTTCTACAAACAATGCATTCCAAGTAAATGTTTCCCAGATTGGTAATGGTGTAATTAACGGAACTGATATTCCTTTATCTATTCAACATCAACTTGTAGCAGAGGGAGATAAAATTTCAGAATTATCTAAACTTAATTTTGAAAAAGAAGGACTTACAAAACTAAAATCTGAATTGGAAAAGATCCAGGTTGTATATGTAAAATCTAAAAATAAAGCTCAAGAAACAGCATATTCTGCCTATAAGGAAGAATATAAAGATGAGTTTGACGCTTACAACTCACAGATTAGACAAATAAAGTCTCAAATTACAGAAGACATGACTCAACAGGAAATTGATCAATTGTATGAAGCCCTTCAGCCATTAAATGTTCCTCCTTTTGAGTTTGCTTATAAAGATCAACTCAATTTTGAAGATTTTAAAACAAAACTTTCATTAGATTCTTTAAAATTATTTGTCAGTCTTTTTACAGAATTGGAAAGTGGAGAAATTCCTGCAGACGGTTATGATTTTTCAATTATTACGGTATTAACCGATAGAAAACTACAATTAGGAAACGTTGTTGTTGAGATGATTGATTTCTATGATACCTATGTTGAAGTTTTTGAAAAATTAGATCAAGAATTATCTGCAAACATCCAACAATTATTCCAAAAATCGCCTCTTCAGGAACAGAAATACCTAAACCTTGGAAATGTTTTAGTTCCTGTAAGCAATTCTAGAAGTAACCTTTCTCAAGTTATTTCAAGAACATATTATCTTAAAGCAAGTTATAATCCGGTTTATTCAAGAACACCAGCTTCTCTTACGTTTTATTACCAGGCGGAAAGCAGCTCTTGGGGACTAGGTTCTGCAAAAATCCTGGCGACTACAGATATTGGAAATTTTGAAGAAACTTATTCAAATATTAGTATTGTAGACAATAAAGTAACATTCCCTCCTATTTTGGTTGATAAATTTGCGAAATTAATCAGATCATTAAGAATTCAGATTTTCTTTAATAATGGAAAACAAGCTACGGTAGAATATACAGATTTAATTATTGATCAACCCTACACAGGAGTTTTATACACTGAAGAAAAAATAACTGAAGATCCCGAAAATCCTGAACAAGGCGGACAAACACCTCAGCCGGGAGCATTTTTCCCAAAACATTTTGGAGTAAAAAGACTAGGGATTGCAGATTATCTTAAAGTAGTGCAGACAACTCATGCTTACGTTCCGGGTGAAGTTACTCATATCGAAAACGTAATGGCAAAAGAGTTTAAGCAAAAATCTACAAGAAGATTAAGAAGAAGTGAAATCCAAACCACAACTTCAAAATCTACTGAGAGAGAAACTTTAAGCGATACAACTACCACTACAAGAAATGACATGCAGTCTGAAGTTGCTAATATCATTCAGCAGGATATTAATGCAGAAGCGCATTTCAGTTATGGAAACAATAAAACGTTTCAGGTAGGAGGAAGCTTTGCGAGTCATAACTCTAAAGAAAACAGCACAAGACAAGCTATTGCAAAGTCTCAAGAAATTACCGAAAAAGCTACAGAAAGGCTTTTGACGAAAGTAGCAGAGGAAAGGATTGAAAAAATCATTGAAGAGTTCGAAGAAAATAATGCTCATGGTTTCGATAACAGAAATGGTGACAAGCATGTAATCGGTGTTTACAGATGGGTAGATAAGAAAATGAAGAATCAGATTTACAACTACGGGAAACGTACCATGTTTGAATTCATGATTCCCGAGCCTGCAAAGCTACATCGTTTAGCAACAGCTGCAACAGTTACTGAAACTCTGACAGCTCCTGTTGACCCAAGAACCTCTCCGGCACCATGGACGATGGCAGATCCTAAATCAGCATCCGTAGATCAGCTACAGCATTGGGCCAGCATTTATAATGTAAAACTGACAGAGCTCATAGAATCGACCAAAAAATTCACGACCGGAAAAACCTGGGTAAAACTAGATGGAAGTAATGAATATCAACACATTGCAATCAACATTCCAGACAATTACCAAGCGAGCCATGTAAAAATGTGGTACGGATTTGAGAAAGACGTAAAAGGAATAGCAAGATTATTTACAAGTAATTTTGTAGGAGGCTTCAATCAAATCGTAGAAACGTATTCTCAATCTGTAGACCTTATTGCAGATTTTGATCCTCAAAATATTACAGGTTCTTATGACTTTATGTATCAAGGACATAATATTGATTCTGTAAACTTTACTTTTGAAGTTACATGCAAACTTTCCGATGCTTACATGAACGCATGGAAACAGGAAAACTTTGATGCTATTATCACTGCTTATCAAGACGCTTATGCTGAATTTCAGGAGAAGAAAAAAGAACTGGAAGCCGCTGCAAAAGAACAGGAAGAAGCGAATAAGGAAAAGTTATCTAACTTCTATCGTGATATGGAAAGAGTAATTCTTAAACATAATTGTATCGCTTTCTTGCTTCAGGATTATTCCGCATTAGGTAAAAATCTTACCAACAATGCAAAAGCAATGCAGGACTTCAGTATTATTTTGGATGAAAACCTTGATCAGTACACCGCTTTAGCCAAGTTTATGGAGCAAGCTTTTGAATGGACTATTATGGATTATACATTCTACCCATACTATTGGGCAAATCGTGAAGAGTGGCAGAATATGTACTTATCAGAAAGTGCAGATCCGCTATTCAGAAGTTTCCTGCAGGCTGGTATGGCAAGAGTTATTGTTACGGTAAATCCTGGATTTGAAGACGCTGTTCAATTCTTCCTGACAACGGGAAGAATCTGGAATGGTGGCGAAGTTCCTGTCATTGGAGATCCTATGTACATGAGTATTGTTGATGAAATGCGTGAGCCGCTTGGATTAAAACAAGGAAAAGCATGGATTACTACATTGCCAACTTCTCTAAACATTCTTCAGAAAGATTCTGCAGGTTTAGTAACCACCACCGCATTACCATTCACACAGGAAAATCCTGATGAGTTTGAAATTCCTGAAGATGTTGTTACAGAAACTGAATTCTCAATCGTAGATTCTCAACTGAATTCCGGAGATGACAGATTTGTTGACAACATCGAATTAAATAACGGATTCCTTCAATTAACCACAGATGATAATCCGAAAGAAGTCGTAGCCCAGCTTCCTTTAGCTGATCTTAAAGATGCTCTTCAATAATTCTGTTGAATCATAATTAATGGGCAGAGTGTAAAGCTCTGCCTTTTTTATTAATCTTTAAAATTATTAAAAATGAATTTTCAAGAATATTTAAATGAAATAGGTTATTCAGATAATCCTCAAGAAGAATTTCAGAATTTTCTTAAAAATAAAAATAATGTTACTTTCCCTAAGTATGGTAATACTAAAAGAGGAATGGATAATGTAAACTCTTTTTTAAAATCAGCTCCTTTAGACAACAGCTTAAATTCTCAATTTACTGAGCAAATTTATTTCATGGATTCACATACAGCTGATTACAATTCTGTTAAAACGGTTACTGATGTTGGATCAGATCCAGAGGAAATGAAAATAAAATCAGAAGAGTTTTATTATTATCCCAATTCAGAAAATAAAAAATTCGCTTTTGGTGTAAAAATATATACATCAAAAAGTGCGAAAAAACTAGAAGAAGCATATAAAGTTACCAAACCCGGAACAAAAGAAATATTATTTTTTATAGAAGATAATACAGGAGATAAAACTGACTTTACATTTGGTGCGGTTCGAGTAGGAGAATATGTACAAGAAAGTCTTTTAAGTACTTATGATGCTCATGTCAAGAAGAATGAAAGCCTCAAAGACTTTCTTATTAAAGCCTTCAAAGAAAACACAGGGCAGGATATAGATCGAGGTTTTGTAGATGAACTTTTACGTTTTGGAAAAGCACAATACCCATTACTTAGAGGAATTTCCGGAGTTTATAAAGTAGTTGATTTTATTACATTCGGTGCATTTACACAATTTACCATGGATGGGCTTAGTAATTTATTGGAAGTAGCCATAGAATATGTGAATAAAGTAAAAATAAGTGAAGAAAGCTGGAATCCAGATGCTGAAAAAGGATTCTCTCCATTATTTTATCCTAAAGAAGCTGAAAAAGCTTTTGATAATATTGATGATGATGCCCTAAACAAGCAGGTACAAAGTATTGTAAGAAGATATTCAGATGATCTAAAAGCCATAGATAAATACATTGTTGATAAGTTAAAAATAGATAATCTCCGATCAAAAAATAATGGAATATTAGGTGTAAATGATATTGTTTATTCTGCTTTTAGCAGCGTACATACTAAATGTTTAAACATTATTAATGACCTAGGAAATTTTGACCTATCTGAAATCTTAAAAACAGGGATACGCTCTATTAATGCCTTTGCCTGTGGAATCTGGAATAGTCTTGTAGATACAATTGCCAGTTTATTGGGAATGATAAAAATGATTGTAGATACATCTATAACCTACAAAACACTTATGAAAAATCTGGAAACCCAATTACCAAAACTAATAGAGAGAATAGAGGAAGCCTTACAAGCTTGGGAAAAAATAGATTTCAAACAATGTGTATTACATTTTATACAAAAAACACTTGAATCTAATCTTACAATAAGCATTGTAAAAGTTGCATATTACTTAGGTTGTTTTTATGGTTTTATCATCTCCGTAATTATTGAAGTAATCATAGGTATTGTTATTTCCGGGGGAGCTCTTTCGGTAGAGGAAGTCGCAAGAAGAGTATTTCAGGAACTTTTTGGCTTGATTAGCGGTATCACAAAAGATGCTAAAAAGGCATTTGACTTTACCCGAAAATTAACAGCTAAATCTTTTGCTAAAATGGTAGAAGGTCTCGACGCTTTAATAGAACTCATGGAAAAAGGGACAGCCGGTATTATGAAGCTGATAGACGAAATGTATGAAATAGGTTCTAGATTAAAGGAATTTATTATTGAAGCATATCAGAAATTATTTAATACTAATGCGCGAAAAAAACTAGAAAGTTTAGGTTTGCATCCTACCCGTTACGAAAAAGGTGTATTTGATTTATGTCCAATTTCTTAAAAAATAAGTATTATGGGAGATATAAAAAAATGTATTAAATTAGCAACAAAGGCAATAGATGAAGAAAATTTTTGTACTATAATAAGAAATAATGTTGAAATATTTGAAGATATTCCAGAGAAAGAATTAGATAACTTTTTTTTAGAAATAGAAAATGAAGCAAAAAGGGCTGGAAGAAAAATAGACGATCAGCTTGATTATATAGTTGATTTAAAGAAAATTGCTAAGCAGTTGAGTTTCGGAAAAAACAAACTAGTGAAATATAGAAAACACGCACAGCAAATCAGAAAACTAGCAAAAAGGTTAAATATTGAGATTCCCTCAAAAGTTTCAAATCCAAATACTCAAAAAGTTATTGATGATTACATATCAAAAGTTATTTCAGAAGGACATGTTAGAAAGGGTCCATATATGACTTTAGGGGATTGTGTATATTGCAAATTAGACGATGCTATTATAATTCAGAGATTAGATGGAGAATTTGTTACTTTTCTTGAACATTCACTTGGAGGGGTTGCGAAGATGTGGGACCAAATATAATAATCAAAATCAGCAATAAATGAATAAATTAAAAAACAAAACATTTAACGGTATTTATAGAATAAATATCCTTGAAGAAGGTACAAAATATGAGCTTGAAGATTCAATAGTTTTAAAAGGTATTGAAACTTATCAATTATTTACAACTCAGGAAAGTTTAGACGTTTTAAAAATTAACAATGCCTATCATATTGATGGAGAATATTCTTCCAACCATATTGATATTGTCCCAATTATAGAGGAAGTAATAAATGTTAATAAAATATCAATAGTTTATGATAAAGATATTGATCAAATAGCTGCATTTTCAATAAAAAGTAATGCTAAAAACTATTTTTTTATTCGATATAGTGATGAACTGAATGTTGTAGAAAAAAATGAATATGAAAAATTAACTTCTAACATTAAAAAGATAGAGACAATAGAAATCTAATCAAATATTATTTTTTTAATAACTTCGTTATGTTCGCTCTTCTATCATAGACTATAGATTTTTTATTGAAACAATCTCGAATTCAAAATATTTTTATATTAAAACTACTGATCCCAAATATTCATCTATTGGCAGATTTAATAACTTTCAAAACCTATCCACAAAAATAAAACACGACACCTTTTGTCACATTAAGCCTATATATTTGTGGTAGAAACTTAGCAAAAAATGATTTTATCATACAGGATATACATTAATTATAAAAGATGAGAAGGTTTTACGGAAACCCTGAAATAAATAATTATAATAGAAAAAATAGAGCTCTCTGTGGAAGACAAGAAGGTTAAAACACTTATAATAGAGAAGAATATTTATTATACATAAAAAGAACCTAATAAAACATTATAAACGCTTATCCATTATTATAAAATTAAAAATATGAATTATAGTTTTAAAAAACATGATTGGGATGGTACAACTGTTTACGGTGTGGAATCATCTGATAAAAAAATTTTGAGCAATTTTGGTAGTTGGGGATGGACACCAGTCAAGATTCAAAATATCATAAATGGCGTTGAAGCATCCAAAATAAAGGCTTATGGAAAAGAATACAATTGGTCGTCAGAAGAATTAGAGCTTTATGCTAATAAAAAAGGGGTTTTGCTTATAGATATGATGGCACAAAGGGCTGGACAAAAAGATCCCAGTTCATCTACATTAAAACTTTCGCACAATGAAATTTTAAAATTTTTGAACGATTTTAAAATTTTTGTAGAAAATAATTAAATAATAACTTATCCACAAAAATAAAACACGACACTATTTGTCGCATTAAGCCTATATATTTGTGGTAGAAACTTAGCAAAAAATGATTTTATCTTACAGGATATGCATTAATTATAAAAGATATGGAATACAAAGTAATATATCGAGATGAATATTATAATCAACATTATCCTAAAATAGTTTCTAATGTTAATATTTTACATCCTTTGGAAATAAGTTGGCATTATGAAAATAAAATATTTAGTTTACTTTCTTCATCTGACGATTATATAGGAAATGCATATGTATCGGATAATTTTTTAATAATTCGTTATACAGAAAATTCAAATACTCTTCATTTCGCTAACAATTTAATTGTTTATAATTTGAATAAAGAAATAATTCATATCATTCCACCCCCAAAACCTAAAAAATGGTCAAAGAGCAATTCAATATACTCCTTAGGAGATAAAAAAATTATTGAAGGAAAAGAACATATTGCTGTTTCAATTTTTAAAGCTGATTATAATGATAATCATAGTGGGCAAGAAGAGATACATTATCTAAATTTAGAAAATTTAGAATATCATCCTTCATATTTTGAAAGTCATTATGATTCTGGAAGATAGTTAAAACTCAAAAAATCTTTCCACAAAAATAAAACACGACACCATTTGTCGCATTAAGCCCATATCTTTGTCTTACAAAATTAGATCATGAAAAAAGATTTTTACCTGACAAGATATGCCTTAATTATAAAAAGATTAGAAAGTTCTCCGGCTACCTATTCGCAGCTGGAGGACTATCTTCTCAACTCATTCGAATTTCAGGATGCGGGAATCAAGAGCTACTCTATTCGTACCTTGCAGAGGGATATTCGTGAGATTTCGGATCTTTTTAACCTTTCCATTCATAACAAGAAAAAGGGTGATAATCGATATTATATTGAAAGCCGCCCCACAATGGAAGTGGATGAATACAATCAAAAGCAACCCCAGCAGGAAAAGGATTAAATAAAGCTACAAATAATAAATTCAAACCTGTTGATATAGTAATTACTGAAAAAAAAGTGACAATGTTTTGGATAAAAAAATAATATTATGAAAAAAATAACTATCAAACGAGAGTACAATCAAGGGATTACAATTCTTAAAGTGTTATCATATTTTAGAGATAAAAATATAATTCAATCAATTGAAGAAATTGGAAATTATCTAGATTCATATGAAAAGTATGATAAGGTAGAAATTAATGGAGATTCTGATAAAATTAATTTAGTAATTGAAGAATTAAATGAATATGGAGTTATTTATGAAGTTAATTAAACTTATCCACAAAAACAAAACACGACACCGTTTGTCGCATTAAGCTCATATATTTGTCTTATAAAATTCATCCATGAAAAAAGATTTTTACCTGACAAGATATGCCTTAATTATAAAAAGATTAGAAAGTTCTCCGGCTACCTATTCGCAGCTGGAGGACTATCTACTCAACTCATTCGAATTTCAGGATGCGGGAATCAAGAGCTACTCTATTCGTACCTTGCAGAGAGATATTCGGGAGATTTCCGATCTTTTTAATCTTTCCATTCATAACAAGAAAAAGGGTGATAACCGATATTATATTGAGAGCCGCCCCACAATGGAAGTAGATGAATACAATCAAAAATTACTTGAGTCTTTTCAGGTAAGCAACGCCCTGAATCTTCATCCGGATTTCTCAGATTTTATCTTTTTTGAAAGCAGAAAACCTACGGGAGTTGAGAACTTTTATGATCTATTTTTCGCGATCCGGAACAAGAGAATTGTTTCTTTCGAGCATTACAATTACAAAAACAAGTTGATGACTTCCCGAAAAGTTCATCCGTTGGCATTGAAAGAATCCAAAGACAGATGGTACCTCATCGCGATCGATACAAAGGATAAAGCTTTAAAATCATTCGGTTTAGACAGGATTAATTATCTGGATGTGAGCGACAAAAAGTTCCGGGAAAAATACAATTACAATTTCAGGGAACATTTTAAAAATGCTTTCGGAGTCATGAATCTTACCGAGCAAAATCCACAGAAAATTGTTCTGAAATGCAGCCGGCATCAGGGAGAATATATCAAAAGTTTTCCTCTACATCAGTCTCAGAATTCAATAAAAGAAACACCGGAAGAAATCTTTTTTGAGTTTTTTTTGCACCCTACCTACGACTTCATGCAGGAAATTCTTTCTTACGGAAAAGAAGTGCAGGTCTTAGAACCGAAAGGTTTAGTTGATGACATCCGCAACCATCTGCAGGAGTCTCTGAACCGTTATCTGGAAAGCTAAAAAGTTTCGCCCGGTTTCATATTTTTTGATTACATTTACATAAATATATCAAAGTGAAATCACTAATTCTTTGCCTTTTTTGTCTTATTTCTTCTTTTTGTTTTTCACAACAGACAGAGGAGTTTAAGAACGTAAAGAACTATTACAACCATCACCGCGTTCTGATTAATAATGAATTTCAGAAAAAATACAGAACCGAGCCCAATGTTGCTTCCAAAGATGCCATCAAGAAAGATTTTTTACTTTTTATGAAAAAAATGGACAGCATAGAAAATGTAGCATTAATCGGAGCTTTATTAAAGGTAAAAAATCTTGAAGATCTCAATAAAATTCAGACCAAAACATCCACTGCTGAAAATCAATCGGATATGGTCACGACCACTGATAAGGCAGCAGATTATCCCGGCGGAATTAATGCGCTGAGACAGGAAGTTGCCAATCTTTTTTATTCTGATGGAGTGTATGCCGAAGAAAAAACCGTAAAAACCGATGTTGCTTTCATTGTAGAAAAAGACGGAACCATCAGCAATGTTCATGCTCAGGGTAATAATTTTACATTCAACAGACAGGCGGAAATTGCCCTGTACTCGATTTCGGAAAAGTTTTCTCCCGCTACCCTCAAAGGAAATACGGTGAGATATCACTTCAGACTTCCTTTAACGATCAATCTTGAATAAATAAATGTTTACCGACGAATATTTCATGAAGATGGCTCTCAATGAAGCCGAAATTGCACTGGAAAAAGATGAGGTTCCCATCGGTTGTGTGGTGGTTTCCAACAATCGGGTCATTGCGAGGGCGCACAATCTTACCGAAACATTAAACGACGTCACAGCTCATGCAGAAATGCAGGCCATTACTTCTGCAGCCAATTTTCTGGGCGGAAAATACCTGAAAGATTGCACGTTGTATGTTACTTTGGAGCCTTGCGTTATGTGTTCCGGAGCCCTTTCGTGGGCGCAGATTTCAAAGGTGGTGATTGGGGCGAGAGACGAGCAGAGAGGTTTTATTAATAAAAATCTCAGCCTTCATCCCAAAACAGAAATTGTTACCGGAATTATGGAAAATGAATGTTCTTCAATCGTAAAAGAATTTTTTAAATCTAAACGCTAATTAACTTAAGCGCTGGAAAGAACTCAATTGATAGGAGAACAATGTCACTTCGAGTAGATTTTAAAAAAAATCGTATCGAGAAGTTGAGTGATTAAAATTTAATTAAATTTTTTCAAAACAGAATACAAAGCAATATCGAAATATTTTCCATCTTTTTTAATATGCTGATGTAAAATCTCTTCTTTTTTCATTCCTATTTTTTCCATGATTTTTCCTGAGGCAGGATTGTGAAGAAAATGAGTCGCAAAAATTTTGTTGAATGTTAATTCTTTAAATCCAAAATCAAGAACGGCTTTGGCTGCTTCTGTAACGAACCCCTGATTCCAATAGGTTTTTGCCATCCAATATCCCAATTCGGCCTTCCCTTCTCCTCTATCGTGAAGTCCGATTGCCCCGATTATTTTTTCATCTTTATCACGAATCGCAAATGTAAATCCCGAACCTTTTTCAAAAGCTTCTTTTGACATTTTCAACCAAAATTCAGCATCTTCCTGACGGTAAGGATACGGAATATTAGAAGTAAGATCAGAGAAAATTTTATCCTGCAGATAATCTACAACAAAAGGAAGATCTTCCTCTTTCAATTGAGAGAGAATCAATCTTTCTGTTTCTATTTTTGGGAAGTTGTGCATTGTGTTGAGGTTGAAACGAAGGTTAAGGCTGAGGTTGAGATTTAACAGCATTAAATTTAGCCTCAGCCTCAGCTTTAACCTTAAATTATAAATCTTTTCCTAAAAAGTACAGTCCTTTCAGTGTATGAAGCCTGTCCATAACGTGGATTTTATCTGTTAAAGGTTTGTAGACATGGGAAACTCCGCCTGTTGCTACGACAAAACAATCGTCTTTTACCTCTTCATTTATTCTGTCGATAAAGCCTTCCACCATTCCTAAAAATCCGTATACCATCCCGCTTTGCATGCAGGTAACGGTGTCTAATCCCAATACTGTTTTTGGTTTTTTCAACTCGATTTCCGGAAGCTGCGCGGTCTGACTAATCAATGAATTCAAAGCGGTCACAATCCCCGGAGCAATGATAACACCTAAAGTTTCGCCATCTTCCGCCACACAACTCGCTGTAAGTGCCGTTCCGAAATCCAGAACAATTTTCTTTCTGTTCGGATACATATTGTGGGCTGCAACGAGATTGGCATAAATATCAGTTCCCATCTGTTTCGATTTCGCGGCCACTCCTGAAGGTGTGTTCCGATCGACAATCACAGGAAGAATCCCATGAATTTTTTTAATCGCCGAACTCATCACTTTCGTAAGCTGGGGTACCACCGAACCGATAATTATTTTACTGATCTCCTGAGGCTCTATTTTATAAGTTTGATACAGCATCAGCATCTGAGCGTATAATTCGTCTGCCGTTCTGTAAGGTTTTGTATTGATCACCCACGAAATATCACAATTATCATCATCAAAAAGCCCAAATCTGATATTGCTGTTTCCTATGTTTATTACGATTGAATTCATTTATTTACTTTCAAAAGAAATTTCACTTATTCATCGAAATGAAATTCTATATTAATTTAAAAGTTTAAAATTAATGATTTTAATAAAAAACACCTTCAAAATCAATCAAATTAAATTGACTTTCTAAAATTATTTATCTTTTAAAAACAAATTCATTACATTTAAAAATTCAAAAATCATTAATCAATTTCCATGAAAAAACTTGCCTTATTATTGCTTTTCCTTTTGAGTGTTCATTCTTTTGCGCAATCTGCTGAAACCATCAGGACATTATTTCAAAAGATGAAAAAAGATGCCAATATCGATAAAAATGACAAAGCGGTATACAATCTTCTCGATGAATTTTACAATAAAAGTTTGCAGGCAGACAATGATGAAATGACTGCTGAAACGGTGGAAAAAATCCAAATGCTGGCTTCTGATAAGAATACGAAAAACCTTCATATTTTAATGCTTTTCCTCATGTATCAGCAGCACATCAGCCAGACCGCAATGGTGGGAAAACCTTCTAATCCGGAATTTCAGATTGAAACGATGAGGTTATTGGAAGATGAAACCAAAGATGTTTACGGAAAAATTCCGGCCATTATTTATATTTACAAATATGAAGCATTAGACAGCGGAAAAGAAGAAGATCAGGCAAGAGCAACGATCGCTCAGGGATTGAAAGAATATCCCGATTCTGTTCCATTGAAAGTGTACAGCTATCTGAATACAAAAGATGAAAAAATAAAAAATGACCTTATTAAAAACCACGCCAATCACTGGATGGTAAAGCAATTCGAAATACAGTAATTCGGTGTTAAAACTTTTTTAAAGAAAATTCTTTCTTATTTTCAAAACAAGTCGTTCGTTTGCAACCAAAAAAACTTATCCTATTTAGTATTATTTAAATTAGCACATTAGTTTCTTTAATCACATTTATGGGAAGTATAATTACATTTACTAAATAAAATAACACACTTACACATTTATAGTATCTAATTATATGATACAATCATAAATTTGATAACAATACGAACAGTATTGACCAATAACAAGCTAAATAATTTATTATGAAAAGTTTAAAAAAAATACCGAGAGCATCTTTAAAGGCTATTCAAGGAGGACAAGTATATTGTCCCATGCCTAGTGGCATCCCAGCAATATGTCCGGGAACTGTTTGCCCTGCCAATCCATGTCTGAACGTCAATTGTATCGTATCAGCTCGTGATTGCGGTTCACCATGGTAATAGGTTAAAACTTTCTCAATTTTCAATACAAGAAAGGAGTATGTTTTTCATACTCCTTTTTACTTAATCATTTCACTTCCACAAAATTATCCTCAAGATTCACATCCGCCAGTCTCTGGCTGAAATCAATTCCCAGAACGGACAATTGAGATTTTGTATAAGGAACCGTAATGGTATATTCCTTCTGTGTCCAAGGCCAGTAAGGCATTGTTTTAAATTCTCCGTACGCATCTTTTTCTTTCCAGGTATGCGTCATATTCATCGGAATCTGATAGGTAACGATTTTTTTATCGGTTGTCATCACACTGAAATCAATCGGCATCGGAATTTGCCCGTTATTCACAAGAGTGATGGTGGTAGATTTGGCTTCATATTTTACATCTTTTATTCCATAATCGATCGTTTTTGTAGTGTTGATCCAATAATTCTGGAACCACTTCAGATCCATCCCCGAAACTTTCTGAGCGATATGTAAGAAATCCCTGTCAGAAGGATGCTTCATACTCCACTGATCATAATATTGCTTTAATGTTTCGGCTAAGTTCTGCTCTCCCATGATGTAGCCCAACTCCACCAGATACAACTCCCCTTTCACATAAGAAGCATAGGTGTAAGAATTTCCGTTATCGTGATGATCGCCTAGCCAAACTGCAGGTTCTTCAATTCCTTTTTTAATAAAATTTCTGTAGGCATTCAAAGAATTGGCAAAAGGATTCGGAAGGTCTTCCGGAAAAAGCTGAGACATGACATACGTTTCTGCATAGCTTGTAAACCCTTCATCCATCCATGGTCTCATCGATTCGTTGGTGGCGAGCATTTGCTGATACCATGAGTGAGCGCCTTCGTGAGCCATTAAACCCATCAATCCGTTAATATCTTTAGCTTCGCCCAAAATCATCGTACACATTCCGTACTCCATTCCACCGTCACCGCCCTGGATGAAAGCGTAGGTCGGATAAACGTATTTCCCGAAGTGGGAATTCATGATTTGGAAATATTTGGTTATGTAAGGCTGAGCCTGCTCCCAAACTTTTGTTTTATCATTATTCTGATACACCAAAAAAACTTTCGGGCCTTGCGGAACATCAAAACTTTTCACCACATAATCTTTATCTGCACTCCATGCAAAATCCAGCATATTTTTCGCGGTCCATCTCCATGTTGCTTTATTTTTTTCGGCTTTAATTTTTGCATTGGCATCATAGCCTTTCACTTCTGTCGGGTTTTCAAGGATTCCTCCGGCTCCGATTACATAATCTTTATTGATTTTAATCGTCACATCAAAATCTGCAAAAGGGGCATGAAATTCTCTTCCGATATAATCAAAAGCTGCCCAACCGTCATAGTCATATTCTGCAATTTTCGGGTACCACTGCGTCATGGTCATATCAACGCCTTCCTTGTTATTTCTTCCGCTTCTTCTGATCTGTTGAGGAATTACGGCATCCCAGTTCATGGTGAAAGTTGTGGTTGAATTTGGCTTAATCGGTTCTGCCAAATAGACTTTCATAATCGTCTCCTGAATTTCAAATTTTAAATCTTTTCCGTTCTGCTTAATCCAGTGGATATTTTGCGCTCCTTCTTCGTTTTTCGGAATGGAAGCCAATCTAGAAACTCCATCTTTTTGCAATCTTGAATCACCGTTTTTTCCCTGACCCGCCACTCTCTGATCCATCATGGAATTGGGTTTAAAAGCATTCCAGTACAAATGGAAATACACGACATTGAGCTCGTCCGGTGAATTGTTGGTGTATTCTAGCGTTTGATTTCCCTGATATGTAAATTTTTCAGCGTTCACATCAATATCCATCTTGTATTTCGCACTCTGCTGATAATAAGCTCCTTGCTGGGCCTGAAATTGAGAAATAATAAATGCAAATAAGATTGCAACCGATTTTTTCATTTAAAATTTATTTTTTTTAAAGATAAGTAATTAAAATAATAGCTTCAAATGTGGAGTTATTTTGTTTAAACACTACGATCACAAATATTCACACCAATTCAGACACAAATAAAATTCGCGTTATTCGTGAAAATAGTAGTGTAATTTGTGTTTAGTTCAGTAACTTTTTAATCAAAGTAATTTGTCCTAAATGATAATAAGCATGCTCAATCATCCCGTCGATATTTCTTAGATATGTTCCATATTTTTCATCAACAAAAACTTCATTCATTTTAGAATCGGGCATTTGTTCTAATAAGCTTGCAAACTTTTTAGCGTCATTCCAAAGCTTATTTAAAAGTGTTTCCCATTGTTCCTGAGATTCAATCGGAGGAAGATCGAAGCTGTATTTATCTTTTATTTCTAAATTACCGCCTTCAAAAACATTCACCAATCCTGCGATATAATAATCGATATGAAAAGTAAGCATGGCAATGGTGTTTAAAGTACCAATTTTTGTTGTTGCCTGTTCCCAGGTGACGTCTTTAAGCTGATCTTTAAAATTTGTGTTGGCAATCCAAAGTCCGTCAAGCAACACTTCCCTGAATCTTTTGGCTAATTGTAAAGTTGAACTCATTGTTTTCAATTTTTTTAAAGATAATTATTTTTCAATGAGCCTTGTCAAGGTTTAAAACCTTGACAAGGCTCACCATCCGTTACAAATAAAAAATCCTCCAAGATTTTAAAAACCTTGAAGGATTGTATTTTCAATTTAATTAAAATTAAAAATTATTTTTTAGAAGAAACCTCTTTCTTTCCGCTTTGTAAGATCTTTTCAAGGATTCTCAACGTAATCAGATACGTCGGTTTTACACCTGTAAGGCCTAAACCTCCCGAAGAAAGCGTACTTCCCGTTTCCAAAGGATTATCCGAAGCGTAATACGCATAGCAAACAAATAAATCCGGTGAAATATGATGTCTGATCTTCGAAGCTACCTGAATAGCTTTCTGATAATGAGCACCTTCCATTTCAAGACCGATTGCTTTCCATGACGTGTTCATGAAATAAGAGAGAATATCTCTGTTCTGAAGCGATGTTCCCAACACGGTAATCATCGGGCCTTCGAAAGCTTTCAATTCATCATCTTTAAAATCATCCAGTTTCAAGGCATTTTCAAAAGGATAATTATCAGCTGTTCCTTCAAAAATATGCGAAGTCGGAATCATAATATCTCCTTTTCCACCGGCAAGAATTCCCGCTTTACCCATGATGGAAACAGATTTTACTTTCATCATGTAAACTTCACCTTTATGTTCGTAAGGTCTTAATAATTCGTCCATTACCTCATAGGCCTGTTCCCCAAAAGCATAATCGAAAACCATGATCACATCGTCTCCGCCAAATTTTATTCCGCTGAATGGAGTATTCTTAAGATTGGTTTTGCTAAGATCAATGATCTGTACATCGATATTACTTCCACTCTTGTCATTAATATAGATCATCCCTTCTTCAAGGGCATATTTAGAAACCTTGTCGCGAAGTTCTTTTTTATCGGAAATTTCCCCGTACAGTTTATAATCAACTTCTTTGGGATCTTTTTTCTTTAAGGCATCGTTGGCGTACAGCATATTTTTCACCGAGTGCATGTTCGCAGAAATAATATGAAGCGGACGCATATGAAGATCATTTTCAAATAAAACTTCTTTCACTTTATTGGCCCATTTTTCACCGAAATAGTGATGCCCCACTCTTTCCTTTAATATGGCACTGAAATGAATTTCTCTTTCTCTTGTCTGTTTTGCATCTTCCAAACTTACTTTCGCTAAGTTGTAGATGATCTTAAACAAACGGTCAGGGTTCTTATCATCTCCAAAAGTATTGTAAGCGTTCAATGTTTCATCAAAAGTTCTTCCTATTAAAGAAGATAAATGAATCAAAGCAACTTCTTTTTCCTTTCTGCTGAATTTTTTTTCGCCTTTTACTACTTCTTCGATAATTTTAAAAGCGCGTGTCGGTTTCCAGTTTTCATCCTGAATGAAAGCCAGATTGCGAACTTTATCTGCTTCTATAAATAAAAATGTTAAGTGAGTAAGAATATCATAGATCTCCGAACGTCCCAAAAGAACTTCGATATTCATCTGGTGCTCATCGATTCTGTAACAGTTTCTTCTTCTCTTTTTAGGTACAATTGGCTCGAAACTTCCTTTATCAAAACCCTCATCTGATGTAAGATGAATAAAAGCGCATTCTTCAATTCCCTCCGGAAGCCTGTCTAAAACATACATCAAACCATTCAGTTCCAATTTACTTGGAATATTCATGCTTCCATAAATTTCCGGATTGATGGTCTTCAACAAACTTCTGATGCTCTCCCCCGAAACACCGGCAGGTTTAAAAAAACCTCTGTAAAAGAGGTGTCTCATAGAAATATACAATCTTTCAATTGCTTCCGTTGTTTCTCTTGCTCTAGAATTTGTCATAAAATAAATTTCACACAAATATACAAAATCTCCCTGCAACTTATTTTAAGTATCTTTTAATAAACGATTTAACATAATATTATGATTGTGTGTCATCTCTACTGATTTGTCATTGCAATGAGTGAAGCGAAGAAGCAATCTTAAAAATTCATATTTAATATTCTCAATTATAGAAAACACCGCAAAAGGATACAAATCGGGACTAGGAAATGATTCCGTTTAAAACCACCCCGTCAAAAATTTCTTTGAAATTTTCGCCACCCCTCCAAAGGAGGGGAATTCATCCCACCACTGTCATTGCGAGGAACGAGGCGATCTTGAAATATTCTGTTGAGATGCTTTCAGCCTGACAAATAGATAAAAATTATGACAAAAAAAACAATTATTTAATATAGAAGTGTATAATTAAATCGTAAATTGTACTATATATATATTACATAGTAATAAATCCCAAAGCATTCTCAAGCTTTAAACCTTCAATTTTAAACTTTAAACCCATCCTACCCCTCTTAAAAATCAAATCTCTGTTTAAAATTTAGTTAAAATAAAAATCACCCCTTAAATTTTTAGGGTAAAAATATTTTCGATTCATTTTTTTTGTAAATTTGCCCCGTAAAATTAACCTTATTATGTCAACTTTAAGATTCAAAGCGTTAGAAACCTTACCATTTAAGGACTTTAGAAGAGATAACTCCGTTGAAGTTCCTGTAAAATTGTCAGAATTATTCTGTCAGAATGTTTTCTCAGAAGAGACAATGAGAGAATATTTAACAAAAGAAGCATTCCAGTCTATTATGGATGCGGTAAAAAAAGGAACCAAAATCCAGAGACACATTGCAGACCAGGTAGCTGTAGCCATGAAAGACTGGGCTATGAGCAAAGGTGTGACTCACTACACTCACTGGTTTCAACCTTTGACAGGCAGCACTGCAGAAAAGCACGACTCTTTCTTTACTCCGATCGAAGGTGGTAGAGCGATCGAAAGATTCAGCGGAAACTTATTGATTCAGCAGGAGCCTGATGCATCTTCTTTCCCGAACGGTGGTATCAGAAACACTTTCGAAGCGAGAGGTTATACAGCTTGGGATCCTACTTCTCCGGCTTTCATTATGGGAACTACATTATGTATTCCTTCAATCTTCATCTCTTATACGGGAGAAACTTTAGATTATAAAGCACCTCTTTTAAGAGCTTTGAACGCGGTAGACGAAGCTGCAACCAACGTAATGCAGTATTTCGACAAAAACGTAACAAAAGTAACTCCTACTTTAGGTTGGGAGCAAGAATATTTCCTTGTAGATTCAGCATTATACCAATCTCGTCCGGATCTTGTATTAACAGGTAAAACATTGCTAGGACATTCTCCTGCAAAAGGACAACAATTAGATGACCACTATTTCGGTTCAATTCCTACAAGAGTAATGAACTTCATGAAAGAGTTGGAAATCGAATGTATGAAATTGGGTATTCCTGTAACAACAAGACACAACGAGGTAGCGCCAAACCAATTTGAGCTGGCTCCAATGTTTGAAGAAGTAAACGTTGCGGTAGACCACAACTCTTTGTTGATGGACATCATGGCAAGAATTGCTCACAAGCACCATTTCCACATTTTATTCCACGAAAAACCATTCGCAGGAGTAAACGGAAGCGGAAAACACAACAACTGGTCTTTAGCTACAGATACTGGTGAAAACCTACTCAGCCCGGGAAAAAATCCTAAGAAAAACTTACAGTTCTTAACGTTCTTTGTTAACACGATTAAAGCTGTTCATGAATACGCTGACCTTTTAAGAGCAAGTATCGCATCTGCAAGCAACGACCACAGATTGGGTGCCAATGAAGCTCCACCAGCAATTATTTCGGTATTTATCGGAAGCCAGTTGTTCAGAGTGTTGGAAGAGCTTGAAAAAGTAACGGAAGGAAAACTTTCTCCGGACGAAAAAACAGATTTAAAACTAAATGTAGTTGGAAAAATTCCTGAAATCTTGTTGGATAATACCGACAGAAACAGAACTTCTCCGTTTGCATTTACTGGAAATAAATTCGAGATCAGAGCGGTAGGTTCTTCTGCAAACTGCGCAGAATCTATGACGGTAATGAACACGATTGCCGCAAAACAATTAAACGATTTCAAAAAAGAAGTTGATGCTTTAATTGAGACTGGTCTTAAAAAAGACGAGGCGATCTTCAACGTATTAAGAGAATACATCAAGCAGTGTAAAAATATCATGTTTGAAGGCGACGGATATTCTGATGACTGGGCGAAAGAAGCTAAAAAGAGAGGTTTGAACAACTTAAAGACCACTCCGGAAGCGCTTAAGCAGGAAATGGATAAAAAATTCCTTGCGCTTTACGAAGAAATGGGAATCTTCACGCACAGAGAAGTTGAAGCCAGAAACGAAATCAAATTAGAAAAATATTCTACAGTGATTGATATTGAAGCAAGAGTTTTAAGTGATATCGCAAGAAACCACATTATTCCTTCTGCTTTAAATTATCAAAACAGATTGATCGAAAATGTAAAAGGTCTTAAAGAAATTTTCGGAGACAAAGAATTCAAAACATTAGCGAAAGAGCAAATGAGCCTGATCACTAATATTTCTGAGAATGTTTCTAAAATCAAATTAGGTGTTGAAGATCTTATTAAAGCCAGAGAAGCCGCAAAAGCTGTATCTGACAGCCAAAAGCAGGCAGAAGCATACTGTAACAAGGTAAAACCTTTATTCGATGGAATCAGAGATGCATCTGATGATCTTGAAATGATGGTGGATGATGAGCTTTGGCCAATGACAAAGTATAGAGAAATGTTATTTACAAAGTAACATCTGTAAAGTTCCATATTAGTTAAACTCTTCGGTATTTCCGGAGAGTTTTTTTTGTTTTATTAACAGTGCAGAAAATTGGAGTTTTAAAAATTTAACTATGATTAATAAAGGAAATATCAATTATTATGTTAAAAAACCTTAATAAAAAAAACCGCACTCTCACCAAAAATAGGCGGTTGCGGTTTGTTTTTCTTTAACATACTTAAATAATATGTTAAAATGTGTTAAAAATAGAACCTGATAATAATCATATCCAAGCCCTTTTGGCTGGAATACATATTTTTGTAATGCTTTTGAAAAATACTATTCCTTTTTTAACACGGATAATCAAATATATATGAAGAAAAGAGTTTTGTTTTATTTAGTTGCTTTCGTTTCTACCGTATCGTTACAATCGTGTGTTACCAATTACGTAGTATCAAAACCAGCAACTTACACTAAAGAATACAAAACAGATGCCAAACTAGCTTCTATCGATACAAAGAAAATGGAGCAGGATAAACAGCAATTGATCAATTCATTTCTTGCTGAAAAGGCAACTTCTTTAGCGAACGCAAAAAATACCATTAAGAATTCTGAGATTGCAAAATCAATCAGACACAATAAAACCATAGACAACATCCTTACGGAAGCGTCAACGTACCTGGGAACTCCTTACAGATATGGAGGAATGACAAGAAACGGTATCGATTGTTCAGCTTTTGTACTTTCCGTTTTCGGGGCAGCGGCAGGGCTTAGCTTACCAAGAGTAGCAGCTTCTCAGGCGCAGGAAGGAGAAAAGATCGAGAAAGAGAGCCTTCAGAAAGGTGACCTGATTTTCTTTTCTCACGGAAGAAGAATTTCTCACGTAGGTATTGTAGAAAGTGTTTCTGAAGACGGTGAAGTGAAATTCATTCACGCAGCAACGTCGAGAGGAGTAATGATTTCTTCGCTTAATGACTCTTATTGGGGACCTAAGTACAGATTCGGAAAAAGAGTAATCAATGAGAACGGAGAAGCTTACAACAACCTTGCAACTACAACTCCCGCATCAAACGGAACAAGTTTTTAATTTTAAATAATTGATTTAAATAATGAAGCCAGCATTTTTTGCTGGTTTTTTTATTGTGATGAGGTTTTTGAATTTACTTGATTAGTATATGTAACTACCCCGTCTTTCAAACTTTGTTTGAAATCCACCCCTTCAGAGAAGGGGAATTGTAACATCTCTAATACTAACTTCTAGCGTCTAGCATCTAGCATCTAGCATCTAGCATCTAGCATCTAACATCTAGCATCTAACATCTAGCATCTAGCATCTAGCATCTAGCATCTAGCATTTAGCATCTAGCAAAATTAGCTGTTCCTATCAATTTCAATATCGAAAGTATGCAACAGGCCATAGACTTCGGAAAGTGAAAATTTGGCCTTTTTAAGCCTGTTCTGAGAAGGATCTATTGAATAGTTGACCGATGTTCGGAAATCTGCTTTTTCAAGGTTTGTATTGTCGAAAACAGCGCCGGAAAGATCACAGGAATTGAAGATGGAGTTGGATAAGTCGCATTCCGCAAAATCAACTTCAATTAATTTTGAATTTTTAAATACCGTTTTTTTAATTGATGTTTTATAAAAAATGGAATTGTTTAAAGAACAACCGTCAAATCTAAATGACAATCCAAAAGCATTGCAATCATCAAAATGAAGCCCGAACATTTTACACTCTTTAAAAATCACCTCACGGAAAGCCGTTGAAACGAGTTTTGCCATGCTCAAATTACACCCGATGAATTCACAGTCATTAAAACTGGAAAAAGAAAGATCAGCATACTCAAAATTGCAGTTTCGGAAGATACAGTTTTCGTATTCGCCTTTTTCAAATTGAGAGAAGTCGGTGTTTTCGAAAGTTTGATCTGAGAAGTATGCTTGTTTCATTCTATTTTTTTGATGAAATTTTTTGTCTCTGATTTTGCAGATTAGGCAGATTTTAAGCTAAAATTAAACAGAATATTTGTAAACTTCCATCACCCAACCTCCGGCTTCCAGCTTTTTACACCAAACTGTTCTTATCCGAATAATTTAATTTAAAGAAAATAAAAGTCATGATCGAAAAGGCCAGCAATGAACTTCCTCCATAACTAAAGTACGGCAACGGAATACCAACCGTCGGGAAAAGTCCCATAACCATCCCTAAATTGATCGTAAAGTGCATCAAAAGAATCGACGCAAAGCAATACCCGAAAACACGATTAAAAGTAGATTTCTGTTGTTCCGCGAGATAATAGATCCGCCCGATGTAGATCATATAACAAAGAATTAGAGTCGCACTTCCTACAAAGCCCCATTCTTCGCCCACCGTACAGAAAATATAGTCAGTTTCCTGCTCCGGAACGAATTTTCCCTGCGTGACAGAACCTTCACGATAGCCTTTTCCTAAAAGTCCTCCGGAACCGATCGCCGTTTTAGAATATAATAAGTTATACCCCGAAGTATCTCTGAATGCTTTTTCACCTTTATATAAAACCTCAATCCTTTCTCTCTGGTGTTTTGGCATTTTCTCTAAAATGTATGGCGAGCCGAAAGCCAGACCGCACAAAATAACCACAGAACCAACAATACCGGAAATTGAGATAACATTCCAGGACATTTTATAATAATTCATGGCGATCCACCCTCCGATGATCAGGACAATAGCTGCGGCAACATAAATTGGATTAATGGCTAATGAAATAAGAAAAACTCCGGCAAAAAGAAATCCGATTCCGAATAACAATCCGCTCAGGCCTTCCCGATACAAAGCAATAAAGAATGCAATAAAAACCAACATCGAACCCACATCCGGAATGGCAAGAACTACCGCTGCAGGAATCCCGACAATGGCTAACGTTGTATAGAGAGATTTTTTATTACTTAAATTAAACTCCGGTCCGGAAACATAATTGGCAACCATCAAAGCGGTTCCTATTTTTGCAAATTCCACCGGCTGCATCGTAAAACTTCCGAATTTGTACCAGTTTTTCTGTCCGAGAATTTCTTTACCAAAGGGGAAAAGCCCGATAAGAAGCAAAACACCTCCGATATAAATAATCCCCGCCATATTTTCGAAAAATTTACTTCTTCCGACAAATATGATGAGCCCGACAAACAGAGAAATACAGAAGAAAATCAATTGTTTTTCTCCTAATTTCTGGTCAACACTGTAAATATTTGCAATGGCAAAAACACAAAGCAGAAAATACAAGCCAAGACCTAATTTATCTATTCCTTCTGTCCATTTCATTGCGTAACGGGTTTCGATTTTTTATTTTTTGTTTCGATTTCTATTTGTTTCTGCAGTTTTTCTTTCTGCGTTTTAATGAAATTCAAACTATCCTGAATTCTTTTTTGTTTCAGAGAATCCGGTTTCGGTTCTACATACAGACCTTTGCGTTTTAAATCGGCAATCCACTGTCTTTTGTATTCAGGCATGAAGCTTGAAGAGGTCATTTTTTTGTAAAGATGCTCACGCTTCAAATCTCCCGTGATATATTTTTCAGCAATTACCGTTGCTGCAGGACCCGCCCAGGTTGCCCCGAATCCGGCGTGTTCCATCACGGCAGCCACCACGATTTTAGGTTTATCAGCAGGGGCAATCAATACAAAGATCGAGTTGTCTTTTCCTTGCGGAACCTGTGCTGTCCCTGTTTTTGCCAATTGGGTAAAATCGTTTGATTTCAAACCGTGGGCTGTACCTCTCAAAACTACCGCTTCCATCCCTTTCAGTACCGGTTCGAAGTGTTTTTTATCAACTAAAGTCTGATGTTTCTTTTTAAATCTAGGATCAGGATTTGGTTTGCCGTCAATTGATTTTACGATGTGAGGCGTGTAGTACCAACCTTTGTTAGCAATAGCCGCTACGTAGTTTGCCAATTGAAGAGGCGTTACCAGAACATCTCCCTGTCCCATTCCGTTGAAAACAGCTCCTGTTGCCAAAGGATCCCAGTTTTTAGGATCCTTTTTGGAACCGCTTGCTTTAAGAATAGACTTCATTCTTTTTTCATAAAACTCTCCGGAAGGAATTCTGCCTTTAGCACCAACGGCAAAGTCATTATTTAAGAATTCTCCTACGCCAAAGCTGCTCATGATCTTCTTCCATTCGTCTACTCCTTTTGAAGGATTTCCCGGGTATTTATTTAAAATAGCTAAATAAGCATAAGAAAAATAACAGTTACTGGAAATCTGAATCGCAGGAATAAGCGGATCTGCACCACCATGACCTTTAATTCTTAATCCTCTGTAATAAAATCCGCCGCCACAAGGGAAAACGGTATTTTCATCCATCACACCCATTTGCATTGCTGACAAAGCCGTCAATAATTTGAAGGTTGATCCCGGAGGATAAGCTGCCTGAAGCGATCTGTCAAAAGTCGGTTTATTTTCATAAATGGTATCTTTTGAAAGAGCATATAAATTTTTAGATTTATTTGGACCAGTGAAAATATTAGGATCGATATCCGGTCCGGTTGCTGCCACCAAAACCTCCCCATTATTTGGGTCGATAGCTACGATTGCCCCGTGTTTGTTCACCAGCATTTCCTCGGCCATTCTCTGCAGGTCGTAATCGATAGTCAGTGTAATATCCTTTCCGGTAATTACATCTTTATCCAGAGATCCGTTTTTATAAGAACCTATATTTCGAAGCTTGATGTCTTTTTGAATGTATTTCATTCCTTTCACTCCCCGAAGCTCCTTTTCATAGGATTTTTCAACACCGGTTTTCCCGATGAAATCTCCAGGTAAATAATAGGTTGAATCTTTTTTAATTTCTCTTTCGTTTACCTCACTTGTATAGCCCAAAAGGTTTCCGGAAGTGGAAACTTCGTACTGTCGCTGAGGTCTTTGCACAATGCTGAAAGCAGGATATTTAAAGATAATTTCCTGAACCCGTGCAATATCCTCTCTGCTCAGATCCTTCATAAAGGTCATCGGATTCAGCTTGGAATAGTATTTCTCTTTTTTAATGATATTAATCCTCTTGATGAAATCAGTCTTCGAGATTTTCATTAAATTACAAAAGCCAAGCGTATCAAAATCGGGCTTCATCAAAGCCTGGGTAAAAGATATTTCATAGGCCGGCTGGTTACCCACAAGGATTTTCCCATTACGATCGAAAATCACTCCTCTTTGAGGAATTACGTATTCGATTTTAATGGAAGTATTCGCAGCATTTAAAGCATAACGATCTGTAAACAATTGTAAATAGGCCAGTCTCGTCACGAAAATCAAGGCGACAATTACTAGTACGGAAAAAATTTTTAAATAACGTGTGTTCAAACTTTTTGTTTGATTTTAAATATTAATGCATATATAACGATAAAGATAAATGAAATTATACTTGTTATCGATACATTAAGTAATATTTCAAAAAATCTACTAAACTTAAAGAACTCTATATATTGTACTAAAAGCTGATGTAAGAAGATACTCGAGAACAAAAACAGTAAAAACTGTGCCCATTGCAGGGACTGAAATGAAAAGAAATCTGTAGAAGTATCTGTAGATGTTCTGAAAATCAAGGTTCTGAAATAGGCAATCAGGGTTGTTGCAAATGCATTGATTCCCCATGAATAGAGGAACGCGTCAACCGATAAACCGATCAGAAAACTTAAAATCAAAAACTGAAATTTATTTCTAAAAAAAGGATAAAACATAACAAAAACAGGATATAACACCGGTGTGTATTTCCCAAAAAAAGTGATCCTGTTCAGTACAAAAATTTGTAATGCAACCAGGAAAATCATGATCAATATGTCCGTAAATAAAGTTCTGCTAATCATTTTCCTTTTTTATTACAGCTTGCATTGTATCCTGAATCTTTTGTACCTCAGCTTTTTTAAGATTTTTAACTACAAAAACCTTGTTCAAAGATCCCATTTTTTCACTTAATTCTACTGAGATATCCCAGAAACCTGTTTTATTATCTACGGAATATCCCGCAATTGTACCAATCATTACCCCTTTAGGAAAAATTGCCGACTTCCCGTCTGTCACGACAGTATCGCCAATTTTCAAGGCAACATATTTAGGAATATCTGCCAAATGCATTACTCTGGAATTGTCTCCATTCCAGGTCAATGTCCCAAAATATCCTGAATTTTTTAGCGCGGCATTGATCCTGATTTTATTGACACTTAAAACCGACTGAACCAGCGCGTAACTATCTGTAGAATTGATCACGATTCCCGCAACACCTCTAGGAGCCATTACTCCCATTTGCGGAAATACGCCGTCTCTCCTCCCTCTGTTTATTGTAAAGTAATTATTTCTTCTGTTGATGCTGTTGAAAACAATCTCTCCGTCAACAAATGTATAGATCTGTCCGCCTCCCAATGTATCATGAACTTTTCTGAACTGAGGGTTTTTCGCACCCTGCCTTCCGTAAAGTTCGACCATCAAAGCTTTGTTTTGAGCTACAAGATCTTCATTGATCTGTTTTAGTTTAAGATACGAAACTCCTTCATCAATATATCCGGAAACCCAAGAGTTCAGCGCAGCTGATTGACCCGCGATCCAGGATTTCTGCATGGCATTTTTAGAGAATATCAGAACCAGAGCAATAATTTGCAGGAATATAAAGAAGACAAAAAGAGCATTCTTCGAAAATAATCTCAGCAAAAATCCCATTCAGATGTGTTCGTAAAAGTTAGAATTATTTAATTAAGAAATTGAATTTATCCATATTCTTAAGCGCAATACCTGTTCCGCGAACTACAGCTCTCAACGGATCTTCTGCAACAAATACAGGAAGACCGGTTTTTTTGTGTAATCTATCCGCAAGACCTCTCAATAAAGCACCACCACCAGCAAGATAAATACCTGTTTTGTAGATATCGGCAGCCAATTCCGGAGGTGTAAGAGAAAGAGTTTCCATTACGGCATCTTCAATTCTGATGATAGATTTGTCTAATGCACGAGCGATCTCTTTGTACCCAACCATGATTTCTTTTGGCTTCCCGGTGATAAGGTCTCTACCCTGTACCGGAATATCTTCGATATCAACATCAAGATCTTCCACAGCAGAACCTACTTCGATTTTGATTCTCTCTGCCGTTCTTTCACCGATGTAAAGATTGTGGTGAGTTCTCAGGTAGTAAGCGATGTCATTTGTAAATACGTCACCTGCAATTTTCACAGATTTGTCACAAACGATACCTCCCAAAGCTACCACAGCAATTTCTGTAGTACCGCCACCTATGTCGATGATCATATTACCCTCAGGTTTTTGAACGTCGATTCCAACCCCGATAGCTGCTGCCATTGGTTCGTAAATCAATCGAACTTCTTTAGCATTTACTTTCTGAGCAGAATCTCTTACCGCTCTTTTTTCAACTTCAGTGATACCGGAAGGAATACAGATCACAATTCTAAGTGCAGGCTGAATGAATTTCCCTTTAATTCCGGGAATTTTTTTGATAAATTCTTTAATCATGTGTTCAGAAGCGTGGAAATCTGCAATCACCCCATCTTTCAACGGACGGATTGTCTTGATATCCTCGTGAGTTTTACCCTGCATATGTTTTGCCTGCTCACCGACGGCAATCGGTCTCCCCGTAGAACGCTCAATTGCAACAATTGACGGCTGATCTATAACAATTTTATTATTATGGATGATAAGGGTGTTGGCAGTACCAAGGTCTATCGCAATTTCTTGCGTAAACATATCGAATAAACTCATATTTTCCTTCTGATTTTTTAAAGAGTTACAAAGATATAAATTTAAGACAACCAAAGAAATTCCGCGAGCATATAATTTGGTTAAAATTTTATTAAAATTTTCAAGATCTTATTAACTTTTACTTTAATCAATTACAGACTTTAATTTAAACCAGAATTAAGTTAATTTCCAGGCCGGAAGCGGGAAGATAGAAGGTGTGAGTTTTCACAATTTATAAAAGACAAACCATTTTCTGTGTCGAATGTTCTTGAACCGTTAAAATTTAACAAAAAAATTTAACTTTTCTTATTCATTCAAAACTTATTTAGAAGGAAACCAAAATAGTTTTTCACGATAATTATCATATACATTATCAGAAAACGATTTATGAAAAAAAACGTAAATTTGCGACTGCTTATGTTACAGTATTCCAACATCCATCAAACGTCGAATTTTGCCGTACTTTCCATTAGCTTCGAAAAGGCTGATGTAGAAACGAGGGGGAAGTTTGCCTTCTTTGATGAAAACATCAAAAACTTTGTTACCCGAATTCATGATGAAGATTTAGGGGACGCATTCGTGGTATCAACATGTAACAGAACCGAAATTTACACCACCTCTCCCAACTACCTTTTGGTAGCCGAAGAATATTGTAAAACGATTGGGGTGAATCTGATGGATTTTCTTCAGTTTGCCAATATTCTGACAAAGGAAGAAGCTCTGATCCATTTATTCAGAGTGGCAGCCGGTCTGGAGAGCCAGATCATCGGGGATTTTGAAATTATCGGACAGATCAAAAAAGCATACAACCGTTTCAAAAAAGAGAGACAAAATTCTAATCCCTTTTTAGAAAGGGCGATTAATTCTGCCATTCAGATTTCGAAAAGAATTAAAAACGAAACCGGAATTTCCAACGGTGCGGCTTCCGTTTCTTATGCGGCGGTTCATTATATTTTAAACAATCAAAAAAGAATTACCGAAAAAAATATTCTTCTTTTGGGTGTTGGCGAAATCGGGCAAAATACCGTTGAAAATTTGGTAAAGCACGTTTATCAGCCAAAAATTAAAATTGCCAACAGAACTCAGGAAACGGCAGCGAAAATTTCTGAGAAATACAATATTCCTCATATTGATTATGCTGATTTTGATCAAGAACTAAAAAACACAGACATTCTTATTGTTGCCACCGGAGCAAGACATCCGATCGTGAACAAGTCTCACTTCCCGAACGGAAAGGAAACGCTGGTGATCGACCTTTCAATTCCGAACAACGTAGACAAAAATGTTATCGAAAATGAAAATGTAACATTGATAGATGTCGACGAGCTTTCCAAACAAATCCAGGAGACCATCCAGCAAAGGGAAAAAGAAGTTCCGAAAGCTGAAAAAATTATTAAAGAGCTTGCAAAAGACTTCCTCGAATGGGAAAAAAAGAGAAGACTGGCTCCCAATATTCACCATTTCAAAGCGGTTTTAAAGAACATGGAACGCAACGAAATGCACAATTTTTACAAAAAAAATAAATACATAAACATCACGGACATGGAACTTTCCGATAAAATGATTCAGAAAATTACCAACCGTTTTGCAAAATATATTATCGATAATCCGTTAAAAGCCGAAGAAATTAGTAAATTAATGCACGAAATATTAGTTGAACAACCAAACAACGAATTCAATGAAAAGCATTAGAATCGGAACAAGAAATTCCGCACTTGCACTTTGGCAGGCGAGAGAAGTTGCGAGGCACCTTCAAAATAATAATTATTTAACGGATATCGTTCCTATCGTATCTTCTGGCGATAAAAATCTCAATCAGCCGCTTTATTCTTTAGGAATCACGGGAGTTTTCACAAGAGATCTCGATACCGCATTACTGAATGACGAGATTGACATCGCCGTGCATTCTTTAAAAGATGTACCTACCGTACTTCCCGAAAATATTGAACTGATTGCCCATCTGGAAAGAGATTTCCCTCAGGATGTCCTGATCCGTAAAGAATCTTCAAGAAACAAAGAATTTCATGAGCTTAAACTGGCAACAAGCAGTTTGAGAAGAAGAGCTTTCTGGCTGAGAAACTTCCCGAACGCTGAGTTTTCGGATATCCGCGGAAATATCCAGACGCGTCTTCAGAAACTGGAAGAACAGGATTTTGATGCAACGATTTTATCTTTGGCAGGAATCAAAAGAATGAAAATGGACATTGATTATGAAATGCTTCCGATGATGATTTCCGCGCCGTCTCAGGGTGTAATTGCTGTTGCAGGGCACTCTCACAAACAGGAGATTAATGATATTGTAAGGAAAATTAATCATAAAAAAACACAGATCTGTGTTGAGATTGAGAGAAATTTCCTGAATACTCTGGAAGGAGGATGTACCGCACCTATCGGAGCTTTTGCGGAAATTTTTGATGATCAGATCCGTTTCAAAGCAGCACTTTGCTCGCTGGATGGCAAAAACTGCATCGCAACCGACGAAAATTTTGTTTATAATGAAGAAGAAAATTATGGCAAAAAATTTGCGAAGATCGTTCTTGAAAACGGAGGAAAAGAATTAATGACTGAAATTAAAGGTCAGATAAAGTAAAACTGTTTAGGCTGATGAGTTAATAAACTGATGAGCCTTTTGCAATACATTTCATCATCAAGCTTCTTCAAGTTCACAAAACATGAAAATCTTATTTACCAAAAATATAGACCAGGCTATCATATCCAAAGAGTTAGGAGAAGATATCCTGGTTGATTGTGTTGAGGTAATTAAGACCAATTCTATTAAAGTAAATCCTTTTGATTTAAAAAATTACTCCCTGATTTTTACCAGTGCAAACGGAGTAAATGCCTTTTTTAAAAATCGTTTTAAGCCTAACGAAGATTTTACAGCAAAAAATTACAATAAGATCTATTGTGTCGGTGAAAAAACAAAGCGGGAGCTCAGGAAACACGGTTTCGGAACTTTCAAGGTTTTGAAAAATGCGGAGACACTTTCGAAGTTTATTATAAGCCATTGCCAGCACGAAAAATTTCTTCACTTCTGTGGAAATATGGCACTGGATGTATTGGACAGAAATCTGCCACTGCAAAATATTAAGTATAAAAAAGTTACCGTTTATAATACGGAAGAACTCAATCCTCTGATAACTGAAAAATATCATGCGGCTGTTTTTTTTAGTCCAAGCGGAGTTCGTAGTTTTGCAAAACAAAATTCTTTTGATGATATGATGCTATTTTCAATTGGAGAAACGACTTCCAGCGAAATAAAAAAATATGTCTCAAAACAGATCTTCACGTCTGAGGAGAATACATTGGCATCTGTTTTGAATCTTATCCGAAGAACAATTAAAAAAACATAAAAAAAATGAAAAAATTAGCACTTTTATTACTGTTGATTACAATCACATTTTCCTGCACACAACATACAGGAAATAATGCATCTCACCAAGTTCCTTACACGGAAGCACAGAGATATTTTATCAAGAATACCATTAATACTGATGTTGTTACCTTTAAAAAATTAACTTCTCAGGAAGAATTTGATGAAGTGTGTGGCGCAGCTACCGTAATGGGACCTAATGGAAGCCCTACTAAGATCGATTTTACTAAAAGCTATGCCATTGCCTTATACGGTCCGTTGACCAATAAAAACCCGATTTTAACTATCACCAGCCTGATAAAGGATGACGGCAATATCGTTCTTTCGTACACATTGAAAGAAGGAGAAACGCTTTCCTATACAACACGCGCAGCAAAAGTACTTATTGTCAGCAAGCAATATGCCGGCAATATCAGTTTAAATAAATTATGATTAAGAACGACCTATATTTAAAAGCTCTTCGCGGAGAAACCGTAGAAAGACCACCTGTCTGGATGATGAGACAAGCCGGAAGATACCTCCCGGAATTCATTGCTCTTCGTGACAAATATGATTTTTTCACAAGATGTCAGACTCCTGAACTCGCATCCGAAATCACGGTGCAGCCCATCAGAAGATATCCTCTGGATGCAGCCATCCTGTTTTCAGATATTCTGGTAGTTCCTCAGGCAATGGGGATTGATTTTAAAATGAAAGAATCAGTGGGGCCATGGTTGGATAACCCGATCAGAACGATGGAGGATGTTCAGAACGTTGTGGTTCCTGATGTGAACGATACATTAGGATACGTTTTCGATGCCATTGAACTGACTTTGCAAAAACTGGACAATGAAATTCCATTGATTGGTTTTGCAGGTTCTCCCTGGACTATTCTGTGCTACTGCGTAGAAGGAAAAGGAAGCAAAGCTTTTGATATAGCGAAATCTTTCTGTTTCCAGCAACCGGAAGCAGCTCATTTATTACTTCAGAAAATTACTGATACCACGATCGCTTATCTGAAAAGAAAAGTTGAAAAAGGAGTGGCAGCCGTTCAGGTTTTCGATTCCTGGGGCGGAATGCTTTCTCCGGCAGATTATCAGGAATTTTCATGGAAATATATTAATCAGATTGTAGAAGCATTAAGTCCGCTTACCCATGTTGTGGTTTTCGGGAAAGGATGTTGGTTTGCATTGGAGGAAATGACGATGTCTAAAGCTTCGGCTTTGGGTGTTGACTGGACCATCACTCCGGAATTTGCAAGAACACTGACGAATCATACCATGACGCTTCAGGGAAATTTTGATCCTGCGAGATTACATTCTACTCCTGAAACGATTAAGAAAATGGTTCATGAAATGATCAGCCGTTTCGGAAAAGACAGATATATTGCAAATCTCGGACACGGAATTCTGCCGAATATTCCTTTGGAAAATGCTGAAGCGTTTATCCGAGCGGTGGTGGATTGGAAGCCGAATAATTAATTATTCATCTCCCACAGATTTCACTGATTGATACAGATTTTACAGCATGCTTGTCATTCCGGAGGAATCTCAACAAAGTATTTTGTAAAATAATATTTAAATTTTAAGCCTAGATTCCTACGGAATGACAAACTTAACGCAAGCTTTATGTAAAAATTTTAGTTCAAAATAGAACAAAAACTCCCTTCCAGCAATTGAAAGGGAGTTTTTTATGAGTAAAATAATTAATCATTAGTTGATTTCTGTAATGAAATCTTCTTTTGGTTTTCTCACTTACTTCATATATGACGATTCTTAAGTATCGATTTTTAAATTGGTTTATCGTTAATATCTATTTATTGGAATGATTTTAATTTTCTTTAAATGTATTTCCATAAAAGTTTGTCAGGCTGAAAGCATCTAGTTGTGACCATAGTCTTTTTCTAATACTATGCTTGGATCCTTCCAGAATGATAATCTGTCTGGATGTTTAGAGTCTGTATTAAAGACTGGAGTCCTTTGATGGCTGAGGAAGAGAGAAGTCGCGCTCCTGCTGTACTAGCCCTGATCGGAGCGATTGTTTGAGCTCATTTTTTGTTTTTGGTTAGATAAATTTATGTAATTATTTCAACTTAAAAATGAATTTTGGTTTAAAAAATATTCGTTTTCAATAATTTAGGCAAATAAAAAATCATCTCTGAAATATCAGGATGATTTTTATACTATTTTTTTAAAATATTTTTTTAGCTTAGCATTCGCTGTGCTTTTTTAACACCTTCAATTAAGGCATCGATTTCTTCAAAAGTATTGTAAACGGCAAAACTTGCTCTTACGGTTCCCGCAATATTGAAAAAGTCCATGATCGGCTGTGTACAGTGATGTCCCGTTCTTACGGCAATGCCCATTTTGTCGAGGATCATTCCTACGTCGGAAGCAATTCCGATACCTTCAAGGTTAAAGGAAACTACGCCCGTTCTTTTTGCTTTTTCACCGTATATTTTAATGCCTTCCAGCTCCAGGAGATGTCTTTGGGCATATTCCAGCAAAGCGTTTTCATGATTCTGAATATTCTCCTGCCCTACTCGCTGAATAAAATCAACAGCGGCTCCCAAAGCGATATTCCCTCCGACATTGGGTGTTCCGGCTTCGTATTTAAAAGGAAGTCCGGCGTACGTTGTTCCGTCAAAAGAACACGTTGCAATCATCTCTCCTCCCCCATGGAATGGCGGTAAATCTTCAAGAATTTCCTGTTTTCCGTATAAAATTCCCGTTCCCATCGGCGCATACATTTTATGCCCGGAGAATACAAAGAAATCGCAATCCAATTTCTGAACATCAATGGTAAAATGTGGAGCCGACTGCGCGCCATCAATGACGATATAAGCGTTTGTATTTTTCCTTGTTTTAGCAATAATTTCTTCGATAGGATTTACAATTCCCAATGCATTGGAAACCTGATTTACAGAAACAATTTTTGTTTTTTCACTTAAAAACTCATCGAATGTATCCAGCTGAAGAATTCCGTTTTCATCCATCGGAATAACGCGGAGTTTTGCACCTGTCCTTTCGCAAAGCAATTGCCAAGGAACGATATTAGAATGATGCTCCAGGTAAGAAATGATAATTTCATCGTCTTTTTTTAATTTTTGGGTTAAAATATAAGCGATGAGGTTCAATCCTTCTGTAGTGCCTTTTGTAAAAATTACTTCAAAATCGTGTTTAGCGTTAATGAATTTCTGGATTTTCCTTCTTGAAAGTTCCATCTCTTCCGTTGCTAACTGGCTTAATGTATGGATTCCTCTGTGAACATTAGCATTAAGCTCCGTATAGTATTTATGACAAACTTCTAAAACTGAATTGGGTTTTTGGGATGTCGCTGCATTATCCAGATAAACCAATGGCTTACCATTCACCTGCCTGTCTAATATTGTAAACTGACTTCTTATTTCCTGAATGTCAAACATTTATTAAATTTTTAAATTAAAACGTTCTTATTTAGAACACTTCAAATTTACGGCTTTTTTTTTGAAAGATTGTTGCAGGTTGAGGGTTGATTATTATCAGTTGATAGAAAGATTCGATAGATGAAATTGTAATAGATAAAGCTGATGAGCAAATTAACATTTTCGTGTTTATAATTTACCTTTTAGGCATAAAAAAACCTGCCAAAATTGACAGGTTTTAATATTTTCAAATAAGCAATTCTTATTCTGCTGCAGCTTCTTCTGCTGCAGGAGCTGCTCCTTCAGTTGCAACTTCTTCTTCATCTTCATCATCCATTGCTGCTGCACCTCCTTTCATTGCATTTCTAGACATCTTAACAGCAACTACTACTGCGTTGTCCGGGTGCATGAAAGAATATCCTTCAGCTTTGATACCTCCTACATAAAGTTTGTTACCAATTCTTAATGGAGTAACATCTACAACTACCTCATCAGGTAAGTTTGCAGGGATAGCTTTTACTTTCAATTTTCTGAAAGACTGACGTAAAACACCACCAGCTACAACACCTTTAGAACGACCAGTGATTCTTACAGGAACTTCCATGATAACTGGCTTATCGTCAGCTAGTTGATAGAAGTCTGCGTGAAGAATTTTGTCTGTAATCGGGTGGAACTGAATATCCTGAAGAACAGCCGGAATTGTTTGACCATCAACCTCAATAGATACCGTGTGTGCTTCAGGAGTATATACCAAACCTTTGAACGCTTTCTCTTCAGCAGAGAAGTTCAATGGCTCACCACCTCCGTAAACAACACAAGGAACTAATTCAGCATCACGTAAAGCTTTTGTAGACTTTTTGCCCACGCTTTCTCTTTTTGTACCTTGAATTGTAATAGATTTCATTTATAAAAATTTAAAAAATTGTTTTAATTTTAATTTGCAAACTTTTGAAAATCAATTAAATAACAAACTTACTGCTAATTGACTGATGCTCATGAACCATCTTCATAACGTCCGCAAATAATGGGGCGCAAGATAGCACTTTTATTTTAGATGACAAATTATTTTTCACAGGAATTGAGTCAGTTACAATAACTTCTAGAATTTTTGAGTTCTGAATATTCTCGTAAGCTTTCCCCGAAAGTACTCCGTGAGTAGCCATCGCTCTTACAGATTTTGCTCCTTTTTCCATTAAAATGTCTGCAGCTTTGCAAAGTGTACCTGCTGTATCGATCATGTCATCAATAAGGATAACGTTTTTACCTTCAACATCCCCGATAAGGAACATCTCTTCTACAACGTTTGCTTTTTTTCTTTCTTTATAAGCAATTACTACTTCTGCACCCAGGTGTCCTGCGTAGTTTTTTGCTCTTTTTGCACCTCCCATATCCGGAGAAGCAATGGTAAGGTTTTCTAAGTTCAGGTCTCTGATATAGTCTACAAAGATGGTAGAAGCATACAAATGATCTACCGGAATTTCGAAGAACCCCTGGATCTGGTCTGCGTGAAGATCCATCGTCATAATTCTCGTAGCTCCGGCTGCTGTTAAAAGATTTGCAACCAATTTGGCACCGATCGGCGCTCTTGGCTTGTCTTTTCTGTCTTGTCTTGCAAGCCCGAAATACGGAAGTACCACTGTAATACTTTTAGCAGAAGCTCTTTTCGCAGCATCAATCATGAGAAGAAGTTCTAATAAATTGTCTGCTGGAGGGAATGTAGATCCAATTAAGAAAACTCTTCCTCCTCTTACGGATTCGTCTAAAACAGGCTCAAATTCCCCGTCGCTGAACTCCTGAAAGTTGATTTTCCCTAATTCCTGCCCATAATATTGGGCAATTTTTTCTGCCAAGTCCTTACTCGTCCTTGTACAAAATAGATAACTTAACTGATCGGCCATTTTTACTTTTTAAAGATTTTGCAAATTTAAAAAAAAACCACAAGATTTTCTCCTGTGGCTTCTAAGTTTTTATTTATCTAAATATTAAGGGAATCTCACACCCGAATATTTATTAGGATCTACCTGTGGAAGAGTAGATTTATATTTACCATTAATTGCTTTGATAAACTCATTGGCAACGATTGCGTAGCCTCTTCCTGTTAAATGAACTCCATCTAAAGAGAAAGTACCTCCCGTTACAAATCTTGCGGTATATTTTACACCATCCCAAGAAATTCCGGATTGTCCGTTTAGCTCAACCATTTTTTTGTTGGCATCTACAAATGCCAATCCGTATGTATCTGCCAATCCCTTAATAGAAGCATTATAAGCGTCTACTGCTGTTTTTACTGCTGCAGCTTCTGTTTTGCTTAATACATGCTGGTTTTGTAAAGGATAAGAAATTCCGTAAACATTTACCGGTGCAGGTGCTCCCGGAGCCGTTGTCCCTATGACAGCTCTGGTTGTAAGTAAGATGTAATCATCAGCTGTTGATTGTCTTGCCTGTCCGAAAATCTGTCCGAAAGCAGTCGCCGTCGGAAGCCCCAAAGAAGGAGTCAAAGCAACGGTAAGCTGAGCCGATAAATCTGTAAGAGATGTATCCTTAATCAGAACCGGATTTGAAGCTGTAGAAGAAAGCAAATTAATTCTGTCTCCTGCCCCGAAAGCCGTAAGTGCCTGCTTCAACGGACCGTATAAACTTGTATTAAGTGTTGTAAGGTTTGCTCCTAAAGCAGCTGGTGTCAAAGGATTGTAAGGAACTGTTGTAAAATAAGGAATCGATGTTACGTAAGGAATATTAGCAATCACTCCTTTTGTAGCGCCTCCTGCTTTTAATTTATCTAAACCAGCCTTGATAGAACCCGCAACAACATTCGGATCTGAAATATCATTAGCGCCATATGTTGCAGGATTTGTATTTCCTGCTTGGTTTACACCCATTCCTCCACTTGTTGCATAGCTTAATACATCATTATTTCCAATCCAGTAAGAGAAGAATGTAGGTTGTTTTGCTACTGCATCATCTACTACTGTGGAAGTATTGCTTGAAGAAAATCTTACGTAATACGGATTTGCAGTTCCTAATAAGATTCCGCCAGGATTTCCATATCCCGGAGCTACCAAATGGAATGATTTTGCTCCCGGAACCCCGAAGTTATTTAAAGGTCCCGTAATTTTATTCATTACATCCGTCGTAGGCGTTGCATTAACGTTTACGATATCCGGAGAACCGTTTGTGAATGATTTAATATAAAGTTTTGTTGCCTGAATAACATTTCCTGCCAATATCAAACCTCCGTTGTTATCTGCCATTAAAGGCTGTACGAAGTTTCCTCCGCCTGCAAGCTTCATCTGTCCTGCAATAATATTGGGATAAGATTCATTTTGTCCGTCGATGTACAAAGCATTATCTCTATACCCCGATGTCAATGAATTTCCTATAGAAACATAGTTGGAAAAATTTGCTTCTCCGGCAGTTACAGCAATATCTTTTACATCTGTATCGAAATCATCTTCGCAGCTCGTTGTAAAAAGCAGAGCAGAAATAGCGAATGTAGAAATTATAATTTTTTTCATAGTCTTTCAATTAAAAAGGGTTATAAGATAAACCTAGACCTAAATAAAATGCCGTAGCTTTAGCCTGTCCGTAGAAACCAAGATTGGCATTTTTTACATCTCTTGCCTGAGGCATTGCATATCCACCTGCGATATCAACTCCGAATTGTTTTAATTTAAATCCAACCCCACCTGTCACCACATAGGTATTGAAAGAAGGAGTTTCCGGGATAAAGTTTTCATCAGTATAAGGAGATTCATCATAATAAGCACCAAGACGTCCGTAGATCATATTTGTGAATGCATATTGAGTTCCCAATCTGAATGTTTTAGAGTTTCTGAAGTTTTTAGGTGAAACTGAAACTGTAGGATCTGCCTGATTTCCAACAGGAGCTGTTGCAAAATCCAACGTCAGTTTGCTGTATCTTTCCCATCCATGATAGTTGAAGTCTGCAGAAACCAACCATTTCGGAGTGATTTTGTATGTTAAACCAATCGTATATTCTTCTACTAAAGGTAAAGTAGCCTTAAAGTCGTCTGTTCCGGATGCATCTAACCCTAATAGCGGATAAATAGAAGCTGAAGGGAACTGGAAGGTAGCTTTCCCTTTTTTAGCCTTCATGTCAACAGGAGAACGGTAAGCAATACTCACATCCAATTTCGGATCTGGTCTGAAATAGAACCCGAATCCGTAACCATGTCCGCTTGCTTTGCTATCGAGATTAAGCTCGCCCCCGAATTGGGTAACGGCTCTATCCCAATTTACTTTTCCTCTTGCATAAATATAGCTCGCCCCGAAAGCAAACCAGTCATTAAATTTATAAGAAACCATTGGTTGGAAATAGAAAGCCTTTAGCTCCAATTTTTGAACCATTTCTTTCCCTTCCCAATCATTCGGCCATTCAATAGTACTACCAAAAGGTGTCGAAAAACTGAACCCTACCGATAATTTATCAATTGGTTTATAAGCTATCGCAGCATAGATCGGCGTTCCCATAGGGTTATCCGTTTCAGTACTTTGAAGAGTGTTCAGGTTTTGAAAAGTAATTTTATTGCTTGCTCCAAATCCTCCGGCAGCGATGCTTAGTTTCGAAGGAATGAATGACATACCTGCAGGGTTAAAGAATGCCACACTTGCATCTTCAGCATGCGCACTGGTATGTGCCATTGCCAGTTGTCTTACCCCTTGCAGAGAAACTCTGAAGCCTCCTGCGTAAGATAAGACCCCTGCCAACAATGCAGTTGATACTAATATTTTTTTCATAGACTATTATTATATAACCCAAATATAAAATTATTTTGGTTACGCCTGTTAATAAATCATAAATTTTTAAACATTATCAGCAAAGAAAATTATGTTTAAAATAACACTTTCCCGGAAAAGTGACTTAAACCAATAGCTGAGAGACTTTTAATAAAATTTAAGTTAATAATCTTATTTTTTGTTTAATACTAAACAACGATGTTTCCGAATATTTGATTATTTTCGACCGGATAAAGATAAAAATCATAAATTTGCAAGATTAAATATATAATATATGAGTTGTGGATGTAAAACATCCGGCGATTCTGCACATTCTTGCGGACCCAAGAAGACCGCGAATGGCTGTGAAAATGTAAATACCTGTGGTAATAGTTATAAATTAAGTGTTTTTGACTGGCTTTCTAACATCAACAATCCCGCACCAAACAGGTGTGATTATGTGGAAGTTAGATTTAAAAATGACAGAAAATCGTTTTATAAAAATGTAAATAATATCCCATTACATATAGGTAGTGTAGTAACAGTAGAATCAAGTCCCGGACACGATGTAGGTGTGGTAAGTCTCACCGGAGAACTGGTAAAGATTCAGATGAAAAAGAAGAAATTTTCTGAAGAATCTCCCCTAAAAATATACAGGCTGGCCAACCAGAAAGATCTGGAAGTTTGGCAGGAAGCACGGAAAAAAGAAGATAATGTAAAAATAGAAGCACGAAAAATTGCTCATAAGCTGGGTCTTGAAATGAAGATCACAGATGTTGAGTATCAGGGAGATGCTTCGAAAGTCACCTTCTATTACACCGCAGACAACCGTGTGGATTTCAGACAGTTGATCAAAGACTATGCGGCTGCTTTCAGAACAAAAATCGACATGAAACAGATCGGTTTCAGACAGGAAGCTGCCAAAGTGGGCGGAATAGGATCTTGCGGGCGAGAGCTTTGCTGCTCGACGTGGTTAACGGATTTCAGATCTGTAAATACCAACGTTGCAAGATACCAACAGCTGAGCATCAACCCTCAGAAACTGGCCGGACAGTGCGGGAAACTTAAATGTTGTCTTAATTACGAACTAGACAGCTATCTCGATGCATTGAGCGATTTCCCTTCTTCTTCAACCACGTTGGAAACAGAAAAAGGAAAAGCTTTCTGTATAAAAATCGACGTTTTCAAAAAGAAAATGTGGTTTGCTTACGTAGAAAGTTCTATCGCTTGGTATGACTTTGACATAGATTTGGTTAAAAAATTAATCTCAAAAAACAAACGAGGCGAAAAGACACTTCCTCTCGAAGAATTGAAACAGCCGGATACTTCATTCCAAAGTATTGACCTGATTCAGGAGAATAATGTAGACCGATTCGAGAAGAAAAACAGAGGTCCTAAAAACAAAAATCAGAACAGACCGCATAATAATCAGAACAATCCTAATCAGGCTCAGAAAAAAAGCCGACCTGATAATAATCGTACGGACAGACCCGAAAGACAGGAAAGACCGGCAAATGCAAATTCTAACAACCAGCCAAAACAGCAAAAGCCTCAGCAGCCGAAAGCTCAATTGGAAAAGGTAGAAGCTGCAGCTCCTTCTGATTCTGAGAAAAAGCCAACCCCGAATAAGAAAAAATTCAAAAAGAAATTTCCTCCAAAAAAAGACAACAATGCGTAAAATTTTAGGATTATTCTCACTTATCCTCTTCTTTAGCTGTAATTCTTCTTCGGAAGGAGAAGTTATCATGAATTCCGTTGATAATAAATGGAATAAGAAAAGTGAACAAAAATATAATCTTGAAATTTCGGATCCGCAAAATCCTAAAAATATTATATTTGTTGTAAGAAATAACAATGAATATCCTTACAGTAATCTTAGGTTTATTGTAAATTTCACCGACCTTCAGAGCAAGAAAAAGCAGACAGACACGTTAAATTATGTGCTGGCAAAACCGAATGGAGAATGGCTTGGTACAGGATTTGGTGACACGAAGGAGATTTTATTTCAGTATAAACTGAACTACAAGTTTCCGGCAAAAGGGAAGTATGAAATCGGCCTAAAACAGGCTATGAGAAACGACAACCTTCCGGGAATCGAAGACATTGGAGTAAAAATAGAAACGGCTAAACCGTAACCATAAATGGAAGAAAACAAACAAAACGCAGGAAGTAAGGGCAAGACATTTCCTCTTCCTCCCAAAAAGAAAAATACCGCTTGGAAAAAATGGGTCAAGATCATCTGGGTCGGATTCATTGCTTTAGTTTTAGGAATTTCAGGACTTTTCTTTGCTGTTTCTCAAGGTTTTCTTGGAGAAATGCCCGATGTGAAAGAACTTGAAAATCCGGACATTTATGTTGCCTCTGAAATCTACTCTTCAGACGGTATTTTATTAGGTAAGTTTGAAAAAGAAAAAACGCAGCCTATTATTTATAAAGATCTTCCGCCTTATCTTGTCTATGCTTTACAGGCAAAAGAAGATGAGCGTTTTAAAGAACATTCGGGAATCGATTTGCAATCTGTTGCCAGAGCTGTTGTTTATGGCGGAGGAAGAGGTGGTGGTTCTACCATTACCCAGCAGTTGGCCAAATTACTTTTTACGGGTGGTGCTTCTCAGAATAAAATGCAGAGAGCTTTCCAGAAATTAAAAGAATGGGTAGTTGCCGTAAGTCTTGAGAAAAGATATACAAAAGAAGAGATTGTTACCTTATATTTCAACAAGTTTGACTTTTTATACAATGCAAACGGGATTGAGATGGCATCCAGAGTGTACTTTAATAAAACAACCTCTCAACTCACGTTACCAGAAGCTGCAATGTTTGTGGCCATGCTGGAAAACCCGGTGAAAAACAACCCGATGAGAAACCCTGAAAGAGCAAAAGCAAGAAGGGACGTTGTGTTGGATCAGATGCTGAAAACGGGATATATCGATCAGGCCACTTTTGATAAAGCGATTTCTACTCCTATTACTTTAGATTATCATCCTATTAAAAATATTAATGATGATTATTCTGCTTACTATAAGTTTTATTTAAAGAAAGAAATCGACGCTTATCTTAAAGATTACGAAAAAGAAAACGGAAAAAAATTAAATCTTTACAAAGACGGTTTAAAAATATATGTGACTCTTGATTCTAAAATGCAGAAATACGCTGAAGAAGCGATCAGAGAACACTTAACAGACCTTCAGAAAAGATTTGATGCAGAACAGAGAGGCAGAAAAAACAGACCTTTCTATTACCTGAACGATAAGCAGATTAACAGCTTGATGCTTCAGGCCATGAAAAGAACCGGCCGTTACAAACAGCTGAAAGCAGCAGGAGTTTCTGAAGATTCTATCATGCTGGAATTCAAAAAACCAATTAAAACATCTCGTTTTACTTGGGCTGGAGAAGAAGAAGTTGAAATGTCTCCTTGGGATTCCATCAGATATCATAAGCAAATTGCACAGGCAGGTCTCATGTCAATGGTTCCGGGAACCGGAGAGATCAAAGCATGGGTAGGAGGTATCGATTGGCAGCATTTCCAGTACGACCACATCAAACAAGGAAAGAGACAGGTAGGATCTACATTCAAGCCTTTCGTATATGCTACAGCGATTATGAAATTAGGAATGACACCTTGTTCCGTAGTTTCAAATGCAAGCTTTAATAAAGGAACATATCACGTGCCGGGAAGAGGAGGAATGCTTACGTTGAAAGATGCATTAGCACACTCTCAAAACCCTGTTGCTCTACGTCTTGCTGAAATGACAGGAACACAAAGCGTTATCCAGACAGCAAGAGATTTGGGAGTAACAGAAGAAATTTCCACCAGCTTACCGATGGCTTTAGGTTCTTCAGATATTACAATCTACGAGATGGTAGGAGCTTACAGCACATTTGCCAACTATGGTAACTACAACAAACCGGAAATGATCTGGAGAATTGAAGATGCCAACGGTAGAGTAATTAAGGAAGTAAATGTAGAGCCGAAAGAAGTCATGAACCCGATGTACGCCTACACTATGATCGAATTGATGAAAGGTGTTGCACAATATGGTACCGCTTCCGGAGAGCTTGGAAGAAAAGGAATTTCTAAAGACATTGAAATTGCAGGTAAAACAGGTACGACGCAGAACAACTCAGACGGTTGGTTTATGGGTATCGTTCCGAAACTGGCTACAGGAGCCTGGGTTGGATGGGAAGACAGGGCAACCCACTTCTTTGGAACCGGTGAAGGTCAGGGTGCGAAAATGGCACTTCCTATTTGGGCGATCTTTATGAAAAAAGTTTGGGCAGACAAGACTCTGGGAATTTCACCTGATGATAAATTCGTAAAACCTTCGGAATGGAAAGACGGATGTACCAATCTTAAAGGACTGGGCGCCGGATACGGTGATGACGGAGGATTGCAGACGATCGATGAGATTAAAAATCCGAAACCGGTAGATCCGACTCCAAAAAACAATTCAGGTAAAAAAGAAGAGAACGTCAACGAAAACCTGAATACAGGGGAAGAAATTGATTTTAATAAATAAATTCTCTTTTAGAAATATACAAGACCTTTCAATCATTTGGAAGGTCTTTTCTTTTATAATTAATACCTTTGAAGTATGAATATTGAAAACATCACACAACCTTTTATAAAAATATTTCCCGGAGATTTTTCCGGTAACCCGATGCAGAGAACAACTCCTAAGGTTTTATTTGCTGCGATTGCTCCCGTTGGTTTTGATCAGCCGGAATTAATTGCATTTAATGAAAAACTTTCAGAAGAAATCGGGCTTGGCAAATTTGAAGAAAAAGATCTTGATTTCTTGGTAGGCAACAAGCTTCCAGAAAATATTAAAACCTATTCCACCGCTTATGCCGGTCATCAGTTTGGAAACTGGGCAGGACAATTGGGCGACGGAAGAGCCATTCTTGCAGGAGAAATCACAAACAATAAAGGCGAAAAAACCGAAATCCAATGGAAAGGAGCCGGAGCAACACCCTACTCCAGACATGCGGATGGAAGGGCTGTTTTAAGGTCATCTGTTCGGGAATACCTCATGAGTGAAGCCATGTTTCATCTTGGTGTTCCGACGACCAGAGCTTTAAGTCTGGCTTTTACAGGAGAAAATGTAGTGAGAGATATGATGTACAACGGAAATCCGCAGGATGAAAAAGGTGCGGTGGTCATCAGAACGGCAGAAAGTTTTCTCAGATTCGGACATTTTGAATTGATGTCTGCTCAAAGAGAATACAAAACCTTACAGGAGTTAACTGATTTTACCATTAAAAATTATTATCCGGAAATCACATCGGAAGGGACACAGAAATACAAAGATTTTTTTGAAAGTGTTTGCCAGAGAACCGCCGATCTCATGGTTGAATGGTACAGAGTCGGATTCGTGCATGGTGTGATGAATACCGATAATATGTCGATTCTTGGTTTGACGATCGATTACGGACCTTATTCGATGATGGATGAGTACAATCTGAATTTTACTCCCAATACAACAGACCTTCCCGGAAGAAGATATGCCTTCGGAAAACAGGGGCAGATTTCCCAGTGGAACCTTTGGCAGCTCGCCAATGCACTTCATCCATTGATTCAGGATGAAAAATTTTTGGAAGTTATTTTAAATGATTATGGAAGCTATTTCTGGGAATCTCACGACAAAATGCTTTGCAAAAAATTCGGATTCGACCAGCTGCTGACGAGTGATGAAAAGTTTTTTATCGAATGGCAGAGATTGATGCAGGAACTTCAACTGGATTATACCTTATTTTTTAATGAACTTGAAAAATATGATGATCAAAAAGATTTGAGAGAGCAGTTTGAAAATGTTTCTTATACTTTTTTAAATGATGAAAAATTATCACAGCTCGATAATTTCATTAAAACCTACCATTCAAGATTGGAGAGAAATATTATTTCGAGGGAAAAATCTTTGGAGCTCATGAGAAAAACGAACCCAAAATTTATCTTAAGAAATTATCTTTTGTATCAATGCATCGAAGAAATTAATGAAGGAAAAACAGACATGCTGAACAAATTAACACATGCCTTAGAAAATCCGTACGAAAAAATTTATCCTGACTTTTCAGTAAAAAGACCTTCGAATTATGACGATATTTCGGGATGTTCGATGCTTTCCTGCAGTTCTTAATTTTTTTAAATTAAAAATCAATCATAAAAACTCATCAAAATTGGTGAGTTTTTTATTATATTTTTGCAGAAACTTTTAAACAGGTGTCAAAGTTCAAAACAAAATTTATCTATTTTTTTAAGCTTATTTTCCCGGCAACCGGAATAGAATTGATCGTTTTTCTTTTCTTTTTGGTTTGTTATGGATATTTGGGATCTTATATTGCCATTCATTACAAGATTATTTTTGACAACAGGATACCTTGGGATGCTTATTTCAGTTTTGACAATAAATCGATCGTCATGTCCGGAGGAAGTTTCGAAAGACATCCTTTTTCCTATTATTTTTTCAATTGGATCCGGGAACTTGCTTTACTTTTTTCCGACGGGAAAATGGATGGCAATTTCAGGTTTGCTTTAGCCTGGATGAGTAATATTGCAATAAGTCTGAGTGTTCTTCAGATTTTTAAATACTTAAAAAACATTATTGGGCTTCCGTTAATTCTCAATTTATTATTGATTTTATTTTTCGGATCATTTTCAACGACCCTTTTACTTTCATTCACCCCCGAAAACTTCACTTACACCCTATTTTTATTGGCATTATTTCATCATTATTCGGCCATAAAACTAAAAAAAGAAGAGAAAATACCCGCATTGGCACTGGCTTTTTCCGGAATTGCCATCGGAGGAATAACGATTACCAATATTGCAAAAATTTTCATTCCTGTGGCTTTTGAAAAAGATGTATTTAAAAGCTGGAAAAAATTCGGAAATGCTGTTTTCAGGACAATTTTTACCGTTGTATGTTTCGTTTCGATCTATCTCTACCGAATTGATTTTAAGTATAAAAATATTTTCAATAAAACCAATGAACAGTACGAAAAATTTTCTAACGTAAAATCTACTCCCACCTGGGATATGATTCTTTCTTACTTTTTTGGAGGAAATATTTTATTTTCAAATTTCATCATCCGGGACAAGCACAATATGCAGGGTTTTAATTATAAAGGTCTGGTGATGGATGTTTATTCATCGGTTGTACCTTATATTTTTATTGGAGTTTTACTTGTTCTTATTTTTTGGAGTTATTTTAAAAATTTTAAAAACAAACTGGTTCAGGTCATCATGATTTCATTTTTGGTGGATATTGTTATCCATTGCATCATGAAATTTGGACTGCATACTTCTTACATTTACGGAGGACACTTCGTTTTTGTCTATCCGCTGCTTTTAGGATGGCTGTTTTATTCTTACAGACAATCACCTAAAATATTGAGTTTGCTGACTGCTGTTTTCTGCATTTTATTCGCTTATTTGGTCTCCAATAATTATCTCAGAATGACAGAATTTTTCTGGTTTATGGATAAATATTATTAATTTTTTTCAGGTTTTGGCTAAAGCCAAGCTGATTCTTCAACATTTTGGAACGGACTAAAGTCCGCCTCTTTCGATGAGGTAATTATTTGAAAATATTTAATTTCGGAATTTTTCTGATTTAATTTCATAAAAAAAGCTGAGAATTCAATTCCCAGCTTTTGTTTTTTATCTTAAATAAAATTTTATTTTGCCTCTGCACAGAAAATTCTGTATTGTACAGCAATTGCCGATTTAAAATATTCGCGAACTTTTGCCAAATCAGACGCTGCACTTTGCTTCGTAAAGTAACTTCCAGCAAGAATTTTGTAGTTCGGTCTTAGGGAAGCATCTGTTTCAACCTTCAGATTTGGGAATCTTTTTCTGAAATATGACTTCACTTCATTCGCCTCTTCATTACTTTTTACTGTTGTGATTTGAATTTTGTATCCCAAAATTCTTGGATTTTTTCTACAAATCTCCGCATTCGTCAATTCCCTGTTCGGAACGTAAATTTTGGTCGGTTTTGTAGAAGTATTATCTTCATCATTATCTCTGTAAGACGTACTGCCAGACGTTCTTGAGCATTTCTCCTCAAGGCTTTCCAGGGCACCGTTTACCTTAGAATCCATAGTCATTACGAGTTCTGTTCCAGCCAATGTATCTTTTTTTACAATCTGCTGAGCATCAATATTATAAAACCCAAATAGTGATAATACCGAAATTATTTTGATTAAATTTCTCATTTAAACTTTGTTTCCGCAAATTTATATAAATTAAAAAATTATACCAAACATGGTTATTTAGAATCAATACAAATTATCGGTAAATGACATTTTCCCCTTTGGATATACCGTTAAATTCCTGTTAAAAATATTATTTTTGCCGAATTGATTGAATGTTCAATATTTTACTAACATAAGATAATTTAAATGATTAGTTGGAGAAAGCATTATAGACAAACGTTGATCGCAATAGGCTTATTGTTATCAACCAGTGCTTCAATTTACGGGCAAGACGGCGATCCTAAGAATGGTGAGAAACTTTTCAAAGCGAATTGTACTGCATGTCACGCACTAGACAAACAAGTTGTAGGACCACCTCTGAAGGGTGTTGTAGAACGGGTAAAGACGGAAGGCGGTGTAGACAAAGATTGGCTTCACAAATGGATCAAAAACAACAAAGAACTAAGAGCTTCTGGTGACAAGTACGCCAATGAAATCTTCGAAAAGTTCAATAAGACTGAGATGCAGGTCTTTCCAAATCTTACAGATAAGGATATTGACGATATCTTAGCATACACAACTAATCCTCCGGCTCCGGAACCAGCTCCAGCAGCGGGAACAGCAGCTCCAGCAGGTAACAATGCTCAGGCAGCTCCGGCAAGCTCTACAACAACGAATGTAGTAATCATTTCACTTTTAGCGATTGCAGCGTTATTGGTTTGGATCTTAATTAAACTGAGACAATTAGTAAAATTAGGCCAATCTGAAGACTTAGCAGGTCTTAATGAGACCAGAGTAAAATCTTTCAGTGAAATCTATCAAAAATACCATTATGTAGGTAAAGGATTAATCGCAATCCTTGCTCTTTTAGCGACTTACGGAATTTGGAACTGGATCATGTGGATCGGGGTTTACAAAGGATATAAGCCAGAGCAGCCTATTTATTTCTCTCACAAAATCCACGCTGGAGAACAAAAGATTGACTGTCAGCTTTGTCACTCTAGTGCTAAATACGGTAAGGTTTCTGAAATTCCTTCTATGAACGTTTGTATGAACTGTCACAGAACAATTTCTGAATACAACGCAGCACATTACATGGAGCCAGGAAAAGACAAGGCATTCTATGACGGAGAAATCCAGAAGATCTATGCTGCTACAGGTTGGGATCCTGCAAAACAACAATATACAGGTAAAACTCAGCCAGTAGAATGGACAAGAATCCACAACATGCCGGATTTTGTGTACTTCAACCACTCACAACACGTTGTAGCAGGTGAGCAGGCTATTATTAATTCTTTCAACAAAAAGAATCCTAACAACAAAATTGATGTTGTATGTAAGGCTTGTCACGGAAAAATTGACACAATGAATGTTGTTCAAATGGCTAATGACTTCACAATGGGATGGTGTATCGAGTGTCACAGAACTACTGAAGTTGATATGAACAACGGTTATAATAAAGAATACTTCAAGAATCTACATGACAAGTTGAAAAAACAATACCCTAAAGATGGTGGTAAGATTACTGTAGATGCAATTGGAGGTCTTGAGTGTGGTAAATGTCATTATTAATAACTAAAAATTAGAAGTATAAATGGCTTCAAACAAAATACAATTTAGAAGTATTCACGAACTTAAAGATCCGGCTTTAAACAATAAGCTGGCTCAGAAAGAGTTCCAGGAAGAAATTCCTGTAGAAGATTTCCTTGGAGATGCGGAACAGAATGAGTCTGGTACTTCAAGAAGAGATTTCTTAAAATTATTAGGGTTCTCTACTGCAGCAGTTACTTTAGCTGCCTGTGAAGCTCCGGTAATTAAAACGATTCCGTACGTGGTAAAACCGCACGATATCATTCCGGGAGTTCCAAATTATTACGCTTCAACATATTTCGACGGGTTTGATTTTGCTAGTGTTTTAGTAAAAACCCGTGAAGGTAGACCAATCAAAATCGAACCGAACCCAGCTGCCGGCGATTTAGGAAAAACTAACGCAAGAGCTCAGGCAAGTGTACTTTCTCTTTATGATAACGATAAAGTAAAACAACCTAAGTTTGAGGGTAAAGACGAAACTTTCGATAAAGTAGACAGTTTTGTTATCAAAGGATTGGATGAAGCTAAAGCAGCAGGTAAAAGAATCGTGTTATTATCACATTCTTTTGCTTCACCTACTTTCAAAAAATTGTTCGCTGAATTTAAAGCAAAATATCCTACAGCTGAATTAGTAACTTACGATGCGTTCCCTTACGCTGCAGCATTAGATGCCGCTCAGGAAGTTTTCGGAACAAGAGCATTACCTGTTTATGATCTTAACGGAACTGAATTGGTAGTAGCTTTCCAGGCTGATTTCTTAGGAGATTATAATGCTTCAAGCTTAGAAACATCTTACGCATCAGCAAGAAAGCCGGGCGAAAACATGTTGAGACACATCCAAGTGGAATCAAACATGTCATTGACAGGTGCGAATGCTGACTCAAGAATCAGATTAAAGCCAAGCCAGGTAAACAAAACTTTAGTAGAAGTTTACAACGCAATCGTAGGTGGCGGTACTTCAGACAAGACTGCTTCTGAAATTGCAAAAGAACTTCAGGCAAAAGGCAGCAAAGCTGTTGTATTCGCTGACGGGTCTAAAGGTGCTCAGGTTTTAGCTCACTTAATTAACCAAAAATTAGGATCAGTTGCTTTCACTGGTAAAGCTAATTTCCTAAGAGATTTCGATAAAGCAAGATTCCAGGAATTCCTTGGATGGGTAAATGCAGGTCAGGTTGGTGTTTTAATAGCAAACAATGTAGATCCAATTTATTCTTACCACAAAGGAGAAGATTTCAAAAAATCTTTATCTAAAGTTCCTTACGTAATCGCTGTTGCTGATAAGAAAAATGAAATGTACAAAGCAGCTAAGGCTGTAATTCCTGTAGCCAACTGGTTGGAATCTTGGGGTGATATTGAGCCTCAGACAGGTGTATATTCATTAATGCAGCCGACAATCCAGAAAATCTACAAATCAAGACAGATCGAAGAATCTCTATTGGTTTGGAAAAATGGTAAAAACAATGCTGCTAATAATTATTATGATTATTTAAAAGCTAGTGCTTCTTCTATTTTAGGGGGAACTTCTTTCAATAAAGCTTTATATAACGGTATTAGTGTTTCTCCAAATGCTACGACATTGTCTTACGCAGGAGGAAATGCTGCACAGGCTATTGCTGAAGTAAGCGGTTTCAAACCTTCTGATCTAGAATTGGTATTATATACTACAACCGCAATGGGTGACGGTACTCAGGCAAACAACCCTTGGTTGCAGGAATTACCGGATCCGATCACAAGAATGTCTTGGGATAACTACTTGACAATTTCTCCTAAAGATGCAGAAAGATTAGGTATTGAAAACGATCTTAATGCAAGAATGCAGTTGGATGGTTCTATCGTAAACCTTACTGTAAACGGAGTAACAATAAAAGATGTTCCTGTATTCATCCAACCTGGACAAGCTGAAGGATCTGTAGGTCTTGCACTTGGATATGGTAAGAAAAACTCAGGAGCTACAGCTGATACAGGTGTAAATGCTTATCCTTTATTTGATGGTTCTAACTTAGTTGTTTCTAATGTTAAAATCGAAAAAACAGGAGAAGATCACCAATTCGCAGGTATCCAGCTTCAAAATACATTGATGGGACGTTACGAAATTGCTAAAGAAGTTCCTTTGGCTGATTTCTTAAACGTAGCATTCGACGACGAACATAAAGGATGGAATAAGCCTTTGGAATATCATACGATCAGCGGAGCACTTCCTGCAAGAAAGATTGACCTTTGGGATGCTTTCGATGATACGGATGGGCCTCACTTCAACTTATCAATCGACTTGAACTCTTGTACTGGTTGTGGAGCATGTATCATTGCTTGTCAGGCAGAAAACAACGTTCCTGTTGTAGGTAAAGAAGAGATCAGAATGTCCAGAGATATGTATTGGTTAAGAATTGACCGTTACTACTCTTCAAGACAAAAAGTGGAAGTATATGAAGGATTAAAAGAAGGAATGGCTGTTCCGGAATTGTACGGAACTGCGTTCGGAGACGGAGGTGCATTGAACCACCCTGCCGATAATCCTGATGTAATCTTCCAGCCGGTAATGTGTCAGCACTGTAACCACGCTCCTTGTGAAACTGTATGTCCGGTTGCGGCTACTTCACACAGTAAGCAAGGTCAAAACCACATGGCTTACAACAGATGTATCGGTACTAGATATTGTGCCAACAACTGTCCTTACAAAGTAAGACGTTTCAACTGGTTTACATACAACCTAAACGATAAGTTCGATTTCAATATGAACAATGATTTAGGAAGAATGGTACTAAACCCTGATGTTGTTGTAAGAACAAGAGGGGTGATGGAGAAATGTTCAATGTGTATCCAAATGACTCAGAATACTATTCTTGAGGCTAAGAAAGAGGGAAGAAAAGTGAAGGATGGAGAATTCCAGACTGCTTGTTCTAAAGCTTGTTCTACCGGAGCAATGACATTTGGAGACATGAATGATAAAGATTCTGCAATTAGAGAGCAATATGCATCTAACAGAAGATATTATTTACTAGAGGAGATCGGAACAAAACCAAACGTGTTCTATCATACTAAAGTAAGAAACAGAGTAGAAAAATAAAGTTTAAATAATAAATAGGTAAAAAATGTCAGGACATTACGAAGCTCCGATAAGGGAACCTCTAATTATTGGTCACAAAACTTATCACGATATTACAGAAGATATCGCACGACCTATCGAAGAAAGAGCAGGCAAATTATGGTGGATCTCATTATATGCAGCCTTAGTTCTATTCATCTATGGATTTGGGTGTATCGCTTATACTATCGGAACAGGTATTGGAGCATGGGGACTTAACAGAACTATTAACTGGGGTTGGGATATCACCAACTTCGTATGGTGGGTAGGTATCGGTCACGCCGGAACACTTATCTCCGCAGTATTATTATTATTTAGACAGAGATGGAGAATGTCTGTAAACAGATCTGCGGAAGCGATGACGATCTTCGCGGTTGTACAGGCAGCAATCTTCCCGGTAATCCACATGGGTAGAGTTTGGGTAGGATATTGGGTATTCCCTTTACCAAACCAGTTCGGTTCTCTTTGGGGGAACTTCAACTCTCCTCTACTTTGGGACGTATTTGCGATCTCTACGTATTTCTCAGTATCAACAGTATTCTGGTTCATGGGATTGATTCCTGACTTTGCAATGATCAGAGACAGAGCAAAAACACCTTGGACTAAGAAAATTTATACATTCCTTGCATTCGGTTGGGGTGGTAAAGCAAAACACTGGCAAAGATTCGAAGAACTTTCTTTGGTTCTTGCAGGTTTAGCAACTCCGCTTGTATTCTCAGTACACACTACCGTATCTTTTGACTTCGCAACTTCGGTTATTAAAGGATGGCACTCTACAATCTACCCTCCTTATTTCGTTGCCGGTGCGATCTTCTCAGGATTTGCAATGGTACAAACACTATTGTTAGTTGCAAGAAAAGTTTGTCACTTAGAAGAATATATTACAATGTATCATATCGAAATCATGAACATCGTAATTATCTTGACTGGTGGTATGGTAACTGTAGCTTATGCAACTGAATATTTCATCGGATGGTACTCAGGATCTAGATTTGAAGATTTTACATATCTTTCTCCGGGTGCTGCTGTTGGACCTTACTGGTGGGCTTTCTGGGCATTGATTACTTGTAACTTGATTATTCCTGCTTCATTCTGGTTCAAGAGACTAAGAACGAACATTATCTGGACATTCATTGTTGCATTAATTATCAACATCGGTATGTGGTTTGAGCGTTTTGATATCATCGTTATCAACCTTTCAAGAGACTACTTACCAGGATCATGGACTATGTTTAAGCCAACGATCATTGATGTGGGTGTATATTTAGGAACTATCGGATTCTTCTCTGTATTATTCTTATTGTACGCAAGAACATTCCCTGTAATTGCACAGGCAGAATTAAAATCGATTTTGAAAATCTCAGGTGAAACTTATAAAGCAAAAGAAGGAGATGAGCACCACTAAAATTGTATACGGACTTTATGCTGACGACGACGATTTAATGAACGGCGTTAAAGCATTCAACGATAAAGGAATCGCAATCAACGAAGTTTATACTCCGTTTCCGGTTCACGGGCTTGACAAAGCTTTAGGGTTAAAGAAAACAAGAATTTCTGATGCCGCTTTCATCTATGCTTGTTATGGAGTAACAATCGGTGCTACTTTAACTTGGTATGTGATGAATCACGACTGGCCTCAAAACATTGGTGGTAAACCAGCTTTCGATTGGGGACACAACATGCCTGCATTCGTAGTACCAATGTTCGAGCTTATGGTATTTTGTGCCGCTCACATGATGTCATTAACTTTCTTGGTAAGAAACAAAATGTATCCCGGAGCTCCTGCACAAAACCCGGATCCGAGAACAACGGATGATAAATTCATGATGGAATTTGTGACTGATGATGTAGAATCTGTAAAACAGTTGCTAATTGAAACTGGAGTTGAAGAAATAACTGTTAAAGATGCTTAAAATGAAAAAGAATGTATTAAAAATTACAGCAATTTTAGGTTTAACAACAGTTTTACTTAATTCTTGCGGACCAAAAGAAAACGTACCTTTAGTATATTTCCCGGATATGTACTTTCCCGTAGCTTACGATCCATTGATGAAAGCTCAGGATGCATATTCAGATCATGAAAACGAAATTCCTGCTTTTGTTAAAAATAATGGAGCAACAGGTCTTACTCCTGTAGAAGGTTCTGTTCCTCAAAACAAAGACGGTATTTTTGAAGAAGGATTACTTCCTAAAAATGTAGACGAATACAACGCAGGCTATGACGCTTCGAAAAATATAACAACTTCCCCTTTGAATCCTGCTAATGCGGAAAAAGATATCGAGAGAGGAAAAATGTTATTCGACAAAACTTGTGCTGCTTGTCACGGAACAGGAGGAGATGGACAGGGACCAATCGTACAGTCAGGAGCTTTCTCCGGTGTACCAAACTATGCTGATAGAGAAATTACTGTAGGATCTGTTCATTATGTATTAACAAACGGTAGAAACGCAATGGGGTCTTATGCTGGACAATTGAACGCAGGAGACAGATGGAGAGTAGCAATGTATGTGATGAGCGCCTTCAAAAAAGGAGCAGCAGCACCGGCAGCAGCTACAGCGGCGACAACAGAAGCAAAACCTGAAACTACTACCGAAACTAAAAAATAAGAAAAGAAATGTATAGTTTTTCACCAAAATTAAAATCAACTTCTATAATCCTTCTTGTTGTAGGTTTAGTTCTATTCGGTATCGGTTTCTTTATGAACAAAGGAATCAGTACAGACAGAATTAAAGAAATGATGGATGCAGTACATGCTTCCGGTCATACAGCTCCTACGCATTCAAGCGAAATGGTAGGTCCTCAGGACGAAGCTGCTCACCTTGAGCATGCTACTCTACAGGTTCACAACCAGCCTTTGGCATCGCTGCACTTTGTAGCTGTCTTTTTCTTTGGAGTTAGTTGTGCTGTATTGTTCTTTTACTGTATTCAGCATGCTGCACACGCAGGTTGGCCAATTATTATTACAAGAGTAATGGAAGCTATCGCTTCTTATATTCCATATGGTGGTGCAATTTTGATTATTCTGATGATTTTAAATATCACTCATAATGGTCACCTTTTCCACTGGATGGATCCGGATTTGACAGATCCAAACTCTGCTCATTTCGACGTTATTCTATTTGAAAAGAAAAAGTTCTTAAACATTCCTTTCTATGCTTTTAGAACTTTCCTATATGTAATCGGGGCATCTTTCTTCGCTTGGAAGCTTAAAGCTCAATCTAAGAAAGTGGATGAAACAAAATCTAAAGTAGATTATCAAATGCTTTACAGATGGGCAGTAGGATACATCGTATTCTTCGGATTCTGTTCTGCAGCTTGGGCTTGGGACTGGTTGATGTCTATTGACCCTCACTGGTATTCTACAATGTATATCTGGTATTCAATGGTTAGCTGCCTTTCAAGTGGTATCGCGGTAATCATTCTTTTAAGTGTTTACTTAAAGAAAAACGGATTCCTGCCTCAGTTCAATGACAATCACTTACACGATTTAGGAGTATTCCTTTTCGCTACAAGTATGCTTTGGACATATACATGGTTTGCACAGTTCATGCTATATTGGTATGCCAACGTTCCGGAAGAGGTAAACTACTTCTTTGGAAGATTCCAGCACTACTCTCCTACATTCTTACCGATGTTGATCATCAACTTCTTATTACCTCTATTGGTATTAGTAAGCAGCAGCATCAAGAGAAATTATAAAGTAGTGACTACCATGGCTATAGTAGTTATCTTAGGACACATCTTAGATTACTTCAACATGGTAATGCCTGGAACAGTAGGTCCATATTGGAACACTCCTGAAGTATTTATCTTGATCTTAGGAGCAATCTTGTTCATCGTGGGATTATTTATGTTTACTGTACTTACAGCTTTATCAAAATTAAAGTTGATTCCTACAGGAAACCCATTCTTACACGAATCTGAAATTTATGAGTATCCTTTCTAAGGACTTGTAACAAAATAAAACTGAAAAAGACTGATTATTAAAATGATCAGTCTTTTTTTATGCAATAATGTGAATAATAGAAAATTTTTCAGGCAACCTTTTTCATTTTTATTCGTCTTATCATTAAAGTTCTGATTTTAATTAAAATTCAACAAACGTCATGAAGAGAAATTATTTTTTATTCTTATTTGTTTTAATTCTTAGCAGCTTTAATGCACAAACTATCACATTCGTTTCAGAAAGAACCAACAAGCCGCTCCCGAAAGTTTCTGTTTTCGGAAAAGACGGAAGTATTTTGGCCTATTCGGATATCGATGGTAAAATTGACAAACAGACATTAAAGCCGGAACAGGAAAAATTCCAGCTGGTTTACAATAATTTTCCCGTTGCCACACTTGCTTATGCTGATTTTGATAAAGATGTAATTAAAATTATTGACAATGTAAAAGATATCGAAACAGTCGTTATCAAAAACAACAAGCCTGCAAAATATATTACTTTAAAAGGTAATTTCAATTCTTATGTTACGGTCAATAACAAGTTAAATTGCTATGCCGATGGAATTGTCACGTATATTTTCGACAACAAAACAAAAAAACTTAAAAGCACCAACGTAGAACAATACAGAGTATACCGATTGGAAGATGCCAAATTCGAAAAGAAACAAACCGCAATGTGGGATTACGATGGAACTCTGGAGGTTCCGGATCTTAAGGAAGTGGGAAATATTTTAGACTTTAAAAGAAGAAATTCCACCATCAAAGAGCTGAAAGGCGAACAAAAAGATCAGATTGAAATCACCGGAGAAGCTTTACAGAAAAAAGAATTTGCCTTATTTGGATACAGATTTTTTGATATGAAAAGTATTTTAAATGCATCTTACGAAAAATCAACACAAAAAACACTGCGTGATTTGTTGGAATTCAATGAAATCGGATTTATAAAACTTAAACATAAAACCGAACCCGATTACAATCAATTGGTTCTTTATACAAATTTTTACCCTACAGAATTCAGTTTCAGTAACAATAATGATATTGAAAAAGTAAAATTCAAGACTGATCATAGCAGCTACAAGACAAAATACTGGGAAGATTCATCGTTTCCGAATATGCAGACAGTCTTCAGTTCATTTTTTAAGGAAAACTTAAAAGAGCAACAAAATGAAAAATAAAAACCTTCTATTAATAAAGGTTTTATTAAATTTGTGGCAAACAGAATAAAAATGAAAAAGTTGTCTTTTCTTCTAGTTTTCAGCTTGTTGCTTTTTACAGCATGTAAAAAAGACTCTGTAGATGCTACAAATACGAAAACTTTACAGTCAAGTATCAATGATATGACAGCCAGCCTTTCTACCATTAAACAGATTAAGTTTAATGAAGCGCTTTATATTTTAAAGACTTTTGGAGTGGAAGCAGATGGCGATGTCGCAGAACTAAAAGCTCTTGGCCAATTAATTAACGGAAAAAAAGTTCCCGAAATCATGTCAATGGCAGATCAGGTTGCCCAGAAAAACGGCATCGAATGGGCAAGTACAGCTCCTCCGTCCTTAGGTGAAATGAATATCTTCGGCGACGAAAAAGCTAAAGAAAGCGATCCGAATGATGTGAAAGCAAGCTCACTAAGCGTCATCACAAGACCTACCGGAGATGATGGAACCGGCGCACCGACAGCACTTCAGATCGTACCAAGACTGGTAGACAATACCGGAAATCCTGTTTCATTTACAGGAGCGGGTCTGGAAGCAACTCTTGAAGTTTTCAGCAACGGGGTAAAACTATCAACAGCGAAAAATTTAATGCAGGATAATAATTTTAAAGGTTTTAATTTAAAATTTTCATCAATTCCTGCGGCTAAAGTAATAGATAATAAAATCGACATCACTGTTTCTGTAAAAACTACAGCAAAAACATTTAAAATGTCTAAGATAGGACTAGATGTAAATCCAGCCTTATTAAAAGTTCCGGCTCCGCCAAAAGTGGATTCCACAGCAGTAAATACGGATCCGGCAGTAATTGATCCAAATAATCCGGGCGCAACGACACCAACTACAGATCCTAATGCAACGCCTTCACCGGCAACAACTCCGGCGACTCCAAAACAGCCTGCTGCAGATCCTAAAAATGTAGTTTCAGCGTTTTTGAATAATGTAAGTTCTCAAAATTTAAAAGCAGCTTACAATTCATCGAGCAATCCGAACTGGGGAAGCTATGAATCTTTCTCAAATTCGACTTCCGGTTTTGGTTCGGTAAAGAGTGTAAGTGTAAAAAATATTACAACAAGCGCAAGCAATCCCAATGCAGCAAGTGTAAATGCAACGTATGACGTAACTGATAAAAGTGGAAAAACAACCTCTTTAAAAGTTACTTTCGGACTTAAAAACGTAAACGGAGACTGGAAAATTTCAAGTTATAAAACCAATCCATAAATGGCTTCTCAAGAATTAATTAAGAATTTAGAAGAGACGATAGAAAATATCCCAGATTTTCCGATTCCAGGAATTCAGTTCAAGGATATCTCCCCTATTTTCTTAAACCCCAAACTGTATGAAGATGTGATCGCCGATCTTGTCGCTTTCAGTAAAGGAAAAGTAGATGCGGTCTGCGGAATCGAAAGTCGCGGCTATCTTTTCGGGATCGCCATCGCTGTTGCTTTGGAAGTTCCATTTATCTTAATCAGAAAATCGGGCAAACTTCCGCCACCGGTTATTTCAGAAAAATATGACCTTGAATACGGAAGTGCTATCATCGAAACCCGTGAAGGACAGATAAAACCCGGACAAAGAGTTCTTATCCATGATGATCTTTTAGCAACCGGAGGAACAACGGAAGCTGCCGCAAAACTGGTCGAAAAACAAGGCGCTACGGTTTCTCAATTCAGCTTTTTAATTGGTTTAAAAAGTTTGAACGGTGAGGAAAAGCTGAAAAAATTCAATGCAGAAGTTTATCATATTTTAGAATATTAAACTTTTCATTTCAAAGATAAATGCTTCGACTCTGCTCGGCATGACATTGTGAAAAACAGTCTGTTTTATTATTCATTAAGATAAGGCGAATAGTATTAGAGATGTCATGCTGGGCGGAGTCGAAGCATATTTTTTTAATAAATTCACGATTCACAATTAACAATTCACTTCAATTCTTCAAATAAATTCAATAATACGCACAAAGTATTTTGTAAATCATTCAGAAACAATTAAATTTGCAGTTCAATTTTTAAGAATTTATGGCAAAACTTACAAAGAATGCTCACAATGAGCAAGAAGGTAAAGAAACAGTGGAGTTTTTTAAAGATCTTGACAGAGAGGCTTTAAACACAGAAAGATTCCTTGAAAGATATTCAAAACCATTAGGTATTGTTTTTGGAGTACTTGTTTTAGGTGTTCTTGGTTTCTTTGGATACAAACAATTCGTTGTGGCTCCTAAAAATGCTGAAGCTGTAAAAAGTTTCCTTGCTGCTCAGAAAAATCTTGCTGATGGTAAAGATAAAGAAGCTCTGGGAGGGAAATCTGCTGCAAATCCTGGGTTCTTGGGAACTTACAATGAATATTCTGGAACGAATATCGGTAAACTTTCTGCTTATAATGCAGGAATATTGAAATTCAAAGAAGGAAAATTCCAGGAAGCTTATGATCTTCTTGACAAATTTTCTTCTGACAACAAGACGATGATGGCGATGAAATACGGAGCTATGGCAGATGCACAATCAGGTCTTAATAAAAATGATGACGCTTTACAATTATTAGACAAAGCTACATCTGCTTCTGATGATCCTTACACCATGTATTATTTTACAAGAAAAGCAGGTATTCTGGCTTTAGGATTGAATAAAAAAGCAGAAGCTAAAAAATATTTCGCAACTATTGACGAAAAATATCAGGACTACGACAACGGAATGTCTGATTCTTATATTGAAATGACTAAATATTACTAAATAATGGCAACAGTTAATCTTTCCGATTACAAGCCACTTAATATAACCAATGCCGATGAGTTTTCTATCGGCATTGTTTTTTCTGAGTGGAATGATTTTGTAACCTACAATCTTCGTGATGCAGCTCTGGAAATCCTTCAAAAAGAAGGAATAAAATCTGAAAACATCAAACTTTTTCCGGTTCCGGGTGCTTTTGAACTCAACTACGCAAGCATGCAGCTTTGCAAAGAAAGAAAATATGACGCGATCATTGCGATCGGATGCGTTATCCGCGGGGAAACTCCACATTTCGACTATGTGTGTTCGGCCGTGGCTCAGGGAATCAAAGATTGTAATATTCTTACGGATACCCCTACCATTTTCTGTGTACTGACAGACGATACAAAAGAGCAATCTATCGAAAGAAGCGGCGGAGACCTGGGAAATAAAGGTGTTGAAGCAGCAGTAACGGCTTTAAGAATGATCGATTTCAGGAAAAATCTTTCCAGCAAGAAAGGAAATATTGGTTTTGGACATTCTTAATTTTAACAGTTTTTATAAAATTTAAAATATGAAGGGCTATTTTTATAGCTCTTTTTTCATTTAAAATAGCAGGTTATATGATTATTTTTTCGAAATATGGATTTTTTAATAATATTTTAAATATTTATAAAGTTTCTAATTAATATCCAATTTTAAGATTTTATACGGAAAAATTATATACATTAACTAAATTTGTAAGAATTATATTTTAATCATTACAAATGTTTTTGCAAAAAATAAAACCCTTTTTATATCTGGGCGTTTTTTATCTTATCATATCGTTGATCGTAAGAATTATTTTCTTCTTTCATCCCATTACTACAACGAGCTTCGGTTTTTTTGAAATAATAAAAATCTTATTGATCGGGATAGTCAATGATTCTTTTGTATTCGTTTTAACATGCCCGTTTTTAGCGCTTTATTTTTTGTTTTTATCCGATTCAAAATACCAAAAGCCTTACGGTCATATCATTTTGGGAGTATTGATGCTTCTTTTTTTATACATCCTTCTCATTCCCAATAATATTTTCAAGCAATACGGAGGTTCGATCGCGGAGATCGCATTAGCTTTTATAGGATTAAAAATCATTTTCTTCGGACTTATGCTTTTCCTACCGGAAAAACGTATAAAAATCAGGAACACACTATATTTTATTACCGTTTTTCTCTATGTTTTATTAATAGTTTTCAATGCGGTAAGTGAATATTTCTTTTATAACGAATTTGGTTTAAGATATAATTTTATTGCGGTAGATTATCTTATCTACACCAACGAGGTGATCGGCAACATTATGGAAAGTTATCCGGTGGTTCCTTTATTTCTCGGGATTTTTGCCGTTGCAATTCTGATTACCCTTTTCATATATAGAAAAACAAAAAACGAACTTCAGGAACTTCCGAATCTGAAACAAAAACTGATTTTGCTGGGTTCTTTTGTCGCACTGGTCGGAATAAGTTTGTTAGGGTTAAATTTTACAACAAAGATTAAACCTGCTGACGTTTTTGAAGAGGAAATCCAGGCGAATGGCCTTCCGAAATTTTATTGGGCATTTACTCATAATGAATTAGATTATTTTCAATTTTACCCTGAGATCAATGAAAAGCAGGCGGAAAGAAATTTCTTGAGTCAATTTTCAGAACCCAAGTTACAAAGAAGCATTACTTCAGATCAGCCTGAACTAAAGAAAAATGTAGTTTTAATTTCCATTGAAAGCTTATCTGCAGATTTTTTACAGCATTACGGAAACAAACAAAACCTGACACCTTTCCTTGACAGTTTAGCAGATCAATCATTGATGTTTACCAATCTTTACGCAACCGGGAACAGAACCGTTCGCGGTCTTGAAGCTTTGACGCTCTGCATTCCGCCAACGGCCGGAGAAAGTATTATTAAAAGAGAAAACAATAAAAATAAATTCACGACGGGAAGTGTTTTTAAATCTAAAGGTTATGACGTGAAATTTTTGTACGGCGGCTATAGCTATTTCGACAATATGCAGGATTTCTTTGCAGGAAATGGCTATGGAATTGTAGACAGAAATAATTTTAAACCCGAAGAAATCACTTTCGCGAATGTTTGGGGTGTTTCCGATGAAGACATGGCTAAAAAAGCGATCCAGACGATGAATGCAGAAGCAAAATCCGGAAAACCGTTTTTTAACCATTGGATGACGGTTTCCAATCACCGTCCTTTTACCTATCCTGAAGGAAGAGTCGATATTCCCGGAAATGCAAAATCCCGTGAAGGTGGCGTAAAATATACCGATTATTCATTGCGAAAGTTTTTTGAAATGGCTAAAAAACAGGACTGGTATAAAAATACCGTGTTTATCATCATTGCCGATCATTGTGCTTCAAGCGCAGGAGATACGGAACTTCCTATGGATAAATACAGAATTCCTGCAATGATTTTTTCAGAAGGGTTTATCAAACCTCAGAAATTTACGAAGACAATGTCGCAGATCGATGTGATGCCTACTCTTTTTGGATTGCTGAATTTTAATTATCAATCAAAATTTTTAGGACAGGATATATTTAAAAAAGAATTCCAGCCGAAAGCTTACGTTGCAACTTATGAAGACTTGGGATTCATAAAGGATAACTATTTAACGATTATCTCACCAGTAAGAAAAGTAAAGCAATATGTTTTAACACAACAAAAAAATATGCAGGCTCCCGATTTCAATATTTATTTTGATGAAACAAATGTCCCCGCCCCTAATCAGAATAAGAAGCTGGTTGAAGAAACAATTTCAGCGTACCAGTCAACATCTTATTGGTTGAAAAAAAATCAGCTCAATCGTTAATAATTGTAAAATATTCCTTCCATTCATAGAAAGTAAACATTAAATTTTTAAATTTACATACAAAAATTACAAACTATGAAATGGACAGACGACAGAGGTGGTAATGTAGAAGACAGACGCGGACTTGGCGGCGGAGCCGTTGTAGGAGGCGGATTGGGAACTCTTATTATTGCTGCAATTATATTTTTCCTTGGAGGAGATCCTTCTTCAGTTTTATCTTCCGGAGGTTCCGGATCAGTAAATACCGAACAACGGGAACTGAATGAAAATGATAAAAAGATTGGGGAAATGGTAGACATGATGGGAAAATGGAACATCATTACCTGGGATCAGGTTTTCAAAGAGAACGGAATGACCTATACTCCTCCAAAAATTATTCTTTTTGAAAACACGACACAATCCGGATGCGGAACCGCACAATCTGCAATGGGACCTTTTTACTGTCCTGCCGATCAGTCGGTTTATATGGATATGAGCTTTTTTAATGAACTACAATCAAGATTTGGAGCAAAGGTTACAGAATTTACTGTTGCATATGTTTTGGCTCATGAAGTAGGCCATCATGTTCAAACTCTTTTAGGAACAACTCAAAAAGTGGATGCTTTAAGAAGAAGTGGCAGATATTCTGAAGAACAAATGAACAGAGTTTCTGTAGCAACAGAGTTACAGGCTGATTTTTATGCTGGATTATGGGCCAGAAGAACTGACAGTAGGGAACATATTTTAGAACCCGGAGATATCCAATCTGCAATAGATGCGGCCGAAGCGGTGGGAGACGATAATATCCAGAAAAGATCACAGGGGTATGTCAACCAGGAAAGCTTTACACACGGATCTTCTGCGCAACGTAAAGAATGGTTTATGAAAGGCTATAACAGTGGAGATATCAGACAAGGTGATACTTTCAACCAGCTTTTAAAATAAATTTTAAATAAGATAAAAATTAAAAACCCCTGAAGAAATCTTCAAGGGTTTTGTTTTATTGCAATTCGATTGGATTACTGTTTCTTTTTGCTTCATCTTTTATTCTCTCCTCCATTCTTTTTCTCATATCTGCCGGATTTTGGTTTCCGCCACCACCGCCTCTTGGAGCAGAGATTCCGCCTCCACCCATTACACGGGTTTGTCCGAATCCGCCTCCGCCTTGCGTCATGAACGACATCGGATCTTCCATGAATTTTTTCTGCTGCTTGGCAAAATCTGCTCTTTTTACTTTAATGGTATTTCCGAATTGATTCATCGAAGGAAAATCGGCAATCTTATAGTTTTTCATTAAATCAAAAGAATATTCTCCTTTATCATCTTCTACTTTTACGATAAGTCCGGGAAGTCCGCCAAATTTGTAAGGCCCGTCCTGATAAGGAAGATCTGTGGTAAACCATGCTGTCCATTTTCTTCCTCCGAAATCGGTTTCTGCTTTCTGAACCTTATATTCACCGATTTTCATCGTTTCAGACGAAATTTTCCAGTTGATCGGTCGATCTTCTTCGTATGTATACACATCTCTTCCGATTCGGTCTTTAAAGAAAGTTTTCTGATTTTTTTTATCTTTTTCGATAGAATAATTAATATTCGATCTCAAACCTTCCATTTGTTCTCTATTAATACTTCCTCTTCCACCACCACTCTGGAAGGCTTTCTGCATGATAGAATCTCTTTTTATCCTGTTTTCAGAATAGAAAACCGATTTTTCAGGAGAAATATCCAGGTATGCATTCTCTGTTTTAATATCACTCTTATTCGAAGCGTCGGGTTTCATAGTCACCTGATACACAAATCTATTGACCTGTGCAAAAGCGGTCTGCATGAATAATGCTAAAGCAATGATGCCTAATTTTTTCATTATATAATTTTATTTTAATTCAATTGGGTTTTGACTTCCACCGGTAAAAGGAATATTTTCTGCCCCAGAACTCTGCATCGGAAAATTATTTCCTCCCATTCCTTCCCTGTGCATTCCTCCACCGTGTCCGCCCCGCATTCCGCCCATGCTGCCGCCATTCATTCCTCCTCCATGTCTGCCGCCTGAAAAATTCTACATTTCAGGGCTTTTACTTCCGGCAATCGCTTTTCTGTTTTTATTAAATTCCAGTTCCAATGCCGCTTTGTCTCCGTTAAAATCTCTTCTTGTGCTTTGTTTCACATCAGACTTCATCGGTTCTTCAAAAGCATTCTGAATGGTGATTTTTTTAACAAGATCAAATTTGTAATCTCCTTTGTCATCTTCTAATTTTACGATAAGTCCCGGTAATCCGGAGAATTTATACGGTCCGTCGGAAATATTGATGTCTTTTGTAAACCAGGCCGTCCAGATTCTTCCTCCAAAATTGGCAACGGCTTTTTGAGCAGGATACCCGTTTTGCTTTTCCGTCACATCAGATATTTCCCATTTCAAAGGTCTGTCTTCCTGATAATAAACTTGTTTTCCGCCTACTCTGTCATAATAATAAACCTTTTGTTCCGGAATATTTTTAGTGATAAAAAATTCAAAAAAAGTAGGTTCTGCATGTTTTCTCACCTCAGTTTTTGACAAATCTTTCTTATCTTTTTTACGTTCTTCTTTCTCTTCAGGTTTAAAAGAGGCAAAAAGAGAATCTTTAATTAATTTATTTTCACTGATGAAGAAAGATCTATTTCCTTTAACATCCAGGAAAGTTTTTTCTATCTTCATGCTCACCAGATTAATAGAATCCGGATTCACTGCAGTTTCATAAATATATCTCGTGGTCTGTCCATAGGACAATGACGCTAAAAACAACACAAAAAAACCAAGTAATTTTTGTCTCATTATTAATTTTAATTATAGATGAAAAATAGCATTCAAAGTTAAATCAAAAACGCAATCTGCAGATTTTCAGAAAAAAGTTTATGTAATTTTAACATTAAATTTATCTTAAAAATAATGCTATTAAGAACAGAATCATTAAAATAGATATCTTCGATTTGAGATTGCGGAAATTAGTTCGTATTTTTGCACCATTAAATCATTCTAAATAAATACAATGATAAAAGTATCAGATCAAGCAAAGGCAAAAGCCATCCAACTGATGACAGAGGAAGGCTTCAACCCTGCTGAAGATTATATAAGAGTGGGGGTGAAAAGCGGAGGATGCTCAGGTTTAGAATATGTTTTGAGATTTGACAACGAAAAAACAGACACTGATCAAATTTTTGAAGACAATAACATCAAAATTATTGTAGATAAAAAATCAATCCTCTATTTGGCAGGAACTACTCTTGAATTTTCAGGAGGTTTAAACGGAAAAGGATTTGTTTTCAACAATCCTAACGCATCCAGAACATGTGGGTGTGGTGAGAGTTTTTCTTTATAATTAGAAGTTAGGCCCAGAAGTTAAATAACACTGACATCTGAAGCTAACATCTAAAATCTAATAAAATGAGTAAATATACTGAAGACGATCTAAGAGTCGATCTAGAAAATAAAAAATATGAATTCGGCTGGGAAACGAAAATCGACTATGAAGATTTCCCGACTGGTTTAAATGAAGATATCGTCCGAGCAATTTCCGCTAAAAAAGAGGAACCTGAATGGATGACAGAATGGCGTTTGGAATCTTTCAGAATCTGGTTGAAAATGGTGGAGCCTACTTGGGCAAACATCAAGTATGAAAAACCGGATTTCCAGGCAATTAAATATTACGCAGCACCGAAAGCTAAGCCGGAATTAGAAAGCTTAGACGAAGTAGATCCTGAATTATTGGCAACTTTTGCAAAATTAGGGATCAATATCGAGGAGCAAAAAAGACTTTCCGGAGTGGCTGTAGATATCGTAATAGACTCGGTTTCTGTAAAGACAACTTTTCAGGATACTTTAATGGAAAAAGGAATTATTTTCTGCTCTATTTCTGAGGCTATTAAAAATCACCCTGACTTGGTGAGAAAATATCTTGGAAAAGTAGTTCCGAGAGGAGATAACTTCTATGCAGCATTGAATTCCGCAGTATTTTCTGACGGAAGTTTCTGCTATATTCCGAAAGGGGTAAGATGCCCGATGGAATTATCAACATATTTCCGTATCAATCAAGCAGGAACAGGTCAGTTTGAAAGAACGCTTGTAATTGCAGATGAGGGAAGTTATGTTTCTTATCTTGAAGGTTGTACAGCGCCATCGAGAGACGAAAACCAGCTTCACGCGGCGGTTGTTGAGCTTATCGCTTTAGATAATGCTGAAATTAAATATTCAACCGTTCAGAACTGGTATCCCGGAAATGAAGAAGGAAAAGGTGGAGTTTTCAATTTCGTAACGAAAAGAGGACTTTGCGAAAGAAATGCAAAAATCTCCTGGACTCAGGTAGAAACAGGTTCTGCCGTAACTTGGAAGTATCCGTCTTGTATCTTAAAAGGTGACAATTCAATCGGTGAGTTTTACTCTATCGCCGTGACCAATAATCACCAATATGCTGATACAGGAACAAAAATGATCCATATCGGGAAAAATACGAAATCAACGATTATTTCTAAAGGTATTTCTGCAGGAAAATCTCAGAATTCGTACAGAGGTTTGGTAAAAGTAATGCCGACAGCAAAAGGTGCGAGAAACTTCTCTCAGTGCGACTCTTTACTGATGGGTAATGAATGTGGAGCACATACTTTCCCTTACATCGAAATCAAAGATCCTTCTGCACAACTGGAGCACGAAGCAACGACTTCAAAAATCGGGGAAGACCAGATTTTCTACTGCAACCAGAGAGGTATCGATACAGAAAGAGCAATCGCTTTGATCGTAAATGGTTTCAGCAAAGAGGTTTTGAATAAATTACCGATGGAATTTGCTATTGAAGCTCAGAAATTGTTGGAGATTTCTTTGGAAGGTTCTGTAGGATAAGACTTCGCTCAGTCTGACCAGTTTTGCCATTCTGAATGAAGCAAAGCGGAGTGAAGAATCTAAATATAAAAAACAGATTTCTCCTTCGTCGAAATGACAACAGAAAGAAAAAAGTACATTAAGATAGATCAGATTTTAATGTTTAAAAATAAAAAATAATATTTCATTCGCCAGCGTTGATGCCTTTGTTAATTGTAGTTTAGTGTTACAAAGGATATACTCAAAGTTTGACCTTGCGATAAATTTGAAAATATGTTAGAGATAAAAAACTTGCACGCCCAAATTGAAGACGGCGCAGAAATTTTAAAAGGTATCAATCTTGAAATAAAACCGGGTGAAGTTCACGCGATCATGGGACCGAACGGAGCCGGTAAATCTACTCTTTCTTCTGTAATCGCAGGAAAAGAAGATTACGAAGTTACAGACGGAGAAATTATTTTCGATGGTGAAAACATCATCGAAGATGCTCCCGAAGAAAGGGCTCACAAAGGAATTTTCCTTTCTTTCCAGTATCCGGTAGAGATTCCGGGGGTTTCTGTAACGAATTTCATCAAAGCTGCGATGAATGAAAACAGAAAAGCAAACGGATTGGGAGAAATGCCCGCAAAGGAAATGCTTGCGATGATTCGTGACAAATCTGAAAAATTAGGCATTAAAAAAGATTTCCTTTCAAGATCATTGAACGAAGGTTTTTCGGGAGGTGAAAAGAAAAGAAACGAGATCTTCCAGATGATGATGCTTAATCCGAAACTGGCTATTCTTGATGAAACCGATTCAGGATTAGATATCGATGCATTGAGAATCGTTGCAGATGGAGTAAATGCATTTAAAAATGAAGGAAATGCAGTGCTTTTGATTACCCACTATCAAAGATTGCTTAATTATATTCAACCTGACTTCGTTCACGTTTTAGCGAACGGAAAAATCATCAAAACCGGAGACAAATCTCTTGCTTTGGAACTGGAAGAAAAAGGGTACGACTGGCTTCTTAACTAAGAAGAAAAAGATTATTTCAGAGATTAAAAAAATTTCGTTGTCATTCTGAATGAAGCATCGCAAAGTGAAGAATCTCTAATAGTAAAAATTAGATTTCTCGTTCCTCGGAATGACAATATTTTAGCTCAAAAAAAAGAAAAAATGGTGCAAACCACAGATATACCAGTAATGGCATTAAAAGAACAAATTACAGAAAATCACGGTGAATTTTTGGAGAGTCTTCGTCACAGATTTCTGGATGATGATAGAAAGGCTGCTCTTCAAAGGTTTGAAAATCTTGGTTTTCCGACAAAAAAAGACGAAGAATATAAATATACCAACCTAAAGGAGATTACTGAAAAAGGGTACAACTTTTTCCCGAAAGAAAGTCACAATATCACAAAGGAACAACTGGATGAGCTTCATCTTGGTGAAGAAAATTTTGACTGGATCACTTTCGTAAACGGTAAGCTTCATAAAGAATTATCAAATGTTTCGATTGAAAATGTTGAGTTTCTTTCATTTAATTATGCATTGAATGACGAAAAGCACAGAGATGTTTTTGATCAGTATTTTAATACAATTGCTTCAGATAAATCTGCTTTTACGAACTTAAATCAGGCTTACTGCAAGTATGGTTTCTTTTTGAAAGTTCCTAAAAATGTAGTGATTGAAAAACCAATCCATATTTTCTACATTTCTCAGAATCAGGAAGAAAACACATTCTACAACACAAGAAATTTATTAATCGTAGAAGAAGGAGCAAAAGTGGAAATCATCGAAAGTCACCATAATTTTGACAGTACTTATGTATTGACCAATTCTGTGACAGAAATTTTCACCCATCCTAATGCAAAAGCAGACTGGCACAAGCTTCAGAATGATAACGACACTTCATATCTTATCGACAATACTTTCGCAAAACAGGAAAAAGACAGCTTAACGACTGTGAATACGTTCTCTTTCGGAGGTAAACTGGTAAGAAACAATCTTGATTTTATTCATAACGGATCGAATATCAATTCATTCATGAACGGGATCACGATCATCGGAAAAGATCAGTTGGTAGACCACCACACGGCGGTTCACCACAATCAGCCGAACTGTGAAAGTTATCAAAACTACAAAGGTATTTTCGATGGAAAATCTCACGGGGTTTTCAACGGGAAAGTTTTTGTAAATAAAATTGCCCAGAAAACCAATGCTTATCAACAGAATAACAATGTTTTATTAAGCGAAGGAGCAACGATTGACACAAAACCGCAATTGGAGATTTTCGCAGACGATGTGAAGTGTTCTCACGGTTGTACGGTAGGTCAGCTGAATGAAGACGCGATGTTCTATCTGAGAGCAAGAGGTATTTCTAAAAAAGAAGCACAGGCTTTATTGTTGTATGCATTTGCCAACGATGCGATGCAGAATATTGATATTGAGCCTTTAAAAGAAAAAATTTCAAAGCTTTTGGCTGAGAAACTGGAAGTTGATATAGAGTTTTAACAATATATAATTGATAAATAAAAAAGCACTCCGATTGGGGTGCTTTTGTTTTTTTCGTAATCTTTTTGATTTTTTTTAACGCTAAAGATCGCGAAGGTTTTTTGAAATGATTGAGCATATTTTTTGTTCGCAATGACGTTTTACTCAGCAAGTGATAGCGGCCCAACAGAAAATATTGTCATTATTTTTTAATCCACCACTGGCTGTCTTTCCTATCAGATCGTTTCACTCCATTATTCAGCGTATAGGCAAGACCCACTCCCAGTGTTTGTTTCAGCTGTGTTTTTTGGATTTGATTGTGATCGTACAAAACATCAACCGTAATATTGGAAGAAATGAATTTATTCACCTTTAAATTAAGCACCATTCCATACGCCAAAACCAGTCTTTCGGGATGATCCAAATAATTAGAAAAAACCGAAGCCGTGTTCGTCACAGAAACATTTTCCATTAATTTTACTTTATAATAAGCTGTTCCCAGGAAACCGAACTGAAGCAAAGAAGAATCGCCGTCCGCTCTCAAGCCGTAAGTTCCGGCCGTTTGCAGGTCTTTATCAAGCACAAAAGTCCATCTGGCGTTGGTGGGTCTCAGGGTGACATTGATGTTGTCATTCGGCCTGTAAGTGATCCCCATCCCGACGTTCAGATAACCCGGCGCCATGAAATTGGAGATCTTTTTCGCCGCAGGATTGTTTCCGTCTTCGTAACCTGCCATAAACTGCGATTGAAAACCGGCGCCTACAGACATATACCAGCTTTTTGAAACCTTTCTGCCGTAATTGGTAGAAACATTAATGACATCCTGGGTTTTTCTTACTCCAAGACCTTTCGTATCATTTTGTCCGTAATTTAAAAGGATAATATTTTCCCACAGATCTTTATCTTTTTCATAGGTTATATTGTAATCTACTCCGGCAAGCCAGCCTACATTGTTGGCTCCCCCTCCTACCCAGTTTGAGAAGGCTGCCTGATTGATCATTAAAGATTGTTTTCCTAAAACCGACCAGTGTTTTACTGTGTCTACAACAACAGAATCTTTTTTAATTTCTTCTTGCGCGAAAGCAAAAACTCCAATAGAAATGGAAAGAATTAATAAAAACTTCTTCATTATTCCAAGATTTTTCATTTACAAAATTCTATACAAAATTATTAAATATAATTTTTTGTTAATGCAAGACCTTACTTGCTATGAATATTCTTCAACAAATATTTTTGAGGCTATAACCTACTAAAACCAAGCCACTTTCAACATTTCAATGCCAAAATTTGATGTTAAAAATAAAAAGCTGATGAAAATCATTACTTTTTGTCTCAAATAAAATTGAAACCATACAATTGATCGCCAATTTTTCCGAAATTTATCATTGGCTTTCCATTTGACGTACAAACTTCATGTTGAAAAATAACGTAATTTCCAAAAGAGCTATTATATACCCTTTGCTGATGCTTGCAGCCATGTGGTTTGGCTATTTCTTACAGTTGCACGGCTTTTTTGAAAGTTGCTTCGGGGCGATCATCCCCCTATTGCCGGAAGGCCTGTTGGGAGTGATCACTTCTCCCCTTTTACATGGAAATTTGGATCATATTGTAGGAAACTCTATCCCTATTGGGGTTTTGATGTTTTTGCTGTATCAATTTTATCCTTTGGTTGCCAATAAGGTTTTCATTTTCGGATGGATTTTTACAGGCTTATTGGTCTGGCTCCTCCCTCCGATTGATATCATGACCGGAGAATATCTTTATACTTGTACGATCGGAGCCAGCGGAGTGGTTTATGTACTTGCGTTCTTCCTGTTTTTCAGCGGAGTTTTTAAATGGAATATGACCCTTTTAACCATTTCCCTGCTTGTCGTTTTATATTACGGAAGTCTGGTTTGGGGAATGCTCCCGGAAGAGCTGTTTTCCGAGCTTCAGGAACCCAGCAAAATCTCTTGGCAGGCGCATCTTGCGGGTGCCGTTGTAGGAATTATTCTTGCATTTATGTTTAAAAAAGTAGGCGAAAAAAGAAAAAGATATATCTGGGAATTTCCGAATTATTACAGCGAAAAAGATGACAAACTTTGGCAGGAATACAAGGAAAATCACCCGGAAGATTTCATGGAATTACCTTATAAGAAAAGAGATGACATCTGGGAACATCTTGATGAATTGAGAAAGAGATAGTTTTTTTAAAAATTTAATAATTTATAAATTAAAAATGCTTCGACTGTTTCGCGCTCAGCATGACATTGCTACAAATTTATTTTCATAAACGACGGTTAGTATTAGAGATGTCATGCTGAGCGCGAAACAGTCGAAGCATCTATAAATTCTTACATGATTTTAATACTCATCCCGTCAAAATTAAAATTAATTTCAAAAATTCTTTACATTTGCCAAAACAACACAAATGTATTCTGAAGAACATCTTTATGCCATCGCCCTGCGAGAGTGTAACCTGATCGGTGATATCAATTTCTATAAACTTGTCCGAATTTTCGGAAGCGCAAAAAATGCCTGGGAAAAAACTCCGAAAGAATATAAAAACCTAGACGGTATCGGTAAAAAAATCGTGTCTGACATTGGAAACCCCGAACATTTAAAATTTGCAGAGAAAGAACTCAAATTTTGTGAAGCCAATAATATCAGAATCAATCTTCGCCATCTTAACGAGCTTCCCAAACTTTTGAACGAATGCGATGATGCCCCTGCGATTTTATATCAAAAAGGTAATTTCGATGATTCCAAACCTAAAATAAGCATCGTCGGAACCCGAAATATGACTTCATATGGAAAACAGTTTATTCATGATTTTTTTGAAGAGACAAAATCCTGTCAGTATGTTTCAGTAAGTGGTTTGGCATTGGGAGTAGACAAAGAAGTTCATGAACAATCCATTCATTATCAAATTCCTACGACTGCTGTTTTGGCTCACGGATTTCATCTTTTATATCCCGCAAAGAATAAAAAATTATCTGAGAAAATTCTTGAAGAAGGCGGAACTTTATTTACTGAATTTAATTCTTCCAGAAAGCCTGACCGCGAGAATTTTATTCAGAGAAACAGAGTTGTGGCAGGAATTTCACCTTCTACAATTGTGGTAGAAACAGCCTTTGGAGGCGGCTCAATAAGCACCGCGACATTCGCGAATACCTATAACCGGGAAGTTTTTGCGCTTCCGGGAAAAATTACCGATAAGCAGAGCCAAGGTTGCAATCATTTGATTTTTCAGCACAAAGCCAGCCCCATTTCGACTATGAAAGATCTGATCGATTCTTTAGGTTTTAATAAAGCAAAGGTGAAAACGGAAGAATTATTTCCGAGTAGTGAAATTAGCATACAATTAACTGAAAGTCAGGAATTAATATTTAAAACAATTTTTAATAATCCACAGATTTCCCTGGACGATCTTGCCGAAAAAATTGACCTTTCGTCACACAAAATTTTACCCATAATTTTAGAATTGGAGCTTTTAGGGAAAGTAAAATCATTTTCGGGGAGACAATTTGTGACAATTTGAGAATTAACGATTTCTTAATATTTCATTGTTTTAGAGATAACATTTAATTATTAACAAAATTTAAGTCAAAATTATTAATTCAACAATATTAAGTCATTATATTATTAAATTTTCAACAATCATTCTTTAAGGTGTTGTGAATCTTGAAAAAAAAATTAAATTTGTTGGCAATAATATTCAACCCTAATATATGGAACAATATAATATTGACCAGAAAATCCAAGAGTTTATAGCAAAAATTGAGGCCAAAAACCCTAATGAGCCAGAATTTTTACAAGCCGTAAAAGAAGTTGCTGTTACAGTAATTCCGTTTATTATGACGAAAAAGGAATACACGGGAATGAAACTTCTTGAAAGAATGGCTGAGGCTGAAAGAATCATCATCTTCAGAGTTCCATGGGTTGACGATAAAGGGGAAATCCAGGTAAACAGAGGTTTCAGAATCCAGATGAACTCTGCGATCGGGCCATACAAAGGCGGAATCCGTTTTCACCCTACGGTAAACCTTTCGGTTCTAAAATTCTTAGCATTCGAGCAGGTTTTCAAAAACTCATTAACTACTCTTCCGATGGGAGGTGGTAAAGGAGGTTCAGACTTCGATCCGCAAGGAAAATCTGATATGGAAGTAATGCGTTTTTGCCAGGCTTTCATGACAGAATTGTGCAAGCATGTAGGTCCTGAAACAGACGTTCCTGCCGGAGATATCGGTGTTGGAGCAAGAGAAATCGGATATTTGTTCGGACAATACAAGAAAATCAGAAACGAATTTACAGGAGTTCTTACAGGAAAAGGTCTTGCTTACGGAGGTTCATTAATCCGTCCTGAAGCGACAGGATACGGTGTTGTTTACTTCGCTGAGCAGATGCTTAAAACTATCGGACAAACTTTCAAAGATAAAACGGTAACGGTTTCAGGTTTCGGAAACGTAGCTTGGGGAGTTATCAAAAAAGTATCTGAACTAGGCGGAAAAGTAGTTACGATTTCCGGACCGGACGGATATGTTTACGATAAAGACGGAATCGACGGAGAAAAAATTGATTATTTATTAGAATTAAGAGCTTCCGGAAACAACAGAGCGGAAGATTATGCCAAGAAATATCCGTCTGCAGAATTCCATGCTGGAAAACGTCCTTGGGAAGTGAAGTGTGATGTGGCAATGCCATCTGCAACACAAAACGAATTGGATCTTGAAGATGCTAAAAAATTAGTGGAAAACGGATGTATCTGTGTAACTGAGGCTGCGAATATGCCTTCTACATTGGATGCGATCAACTATTTCCTAGACAATAAAGTATTATTCTCTCCAGGTAAGGCTTCTAACGCCGGTGGAGTAGCAACTTCAGGTCTTGAAATGACGCAAAACTCAATCCGTCTAAACTGGACATCTGAAGAAGTAGATGCAAGACTGAAAGAGATCATGATCGGAATCCACAAAGCTTGCAGAGACTACGGTAAAGAGGAAGACGGCTATGTAAACTACGTAAAAGGCGCAAATATCGCCGGCTTCGTGAAAGTTGCAGAAGCAATGCTGGCTCAGGGAGTAGTATAAAAATATAAAGGTTGGGAGAATTCCCGACCTTTTTTGATATAGCCTGTTCCCGGGAGTATAAATGGGAAAAAAGTAAAAAGTGAAAGGAGAAAGCGTTGATATATTCAGCGCTTTTTTTAGTGCTCTATTTTAACGCGCAATAGTCGTAAGGATTTAAAAAAAAAATATGCTGTGTATTTTCAGTCGCGAGGGTGTTTCGTTCAGCTAATAACAGTTATTTTTTAATTAAGAATTATTTGTCATTTCTAAAGAATTTCAACTACTATTTTATAATTCTTTAAATAAATATAATGCTGAAAATCTAAAATCATTAATTTTAAAATATGAAAAACACGTTTGAAAATATCGATGACTACATTCTTCTTTTTCCCGAAGAAGTTCAGGAAAAATTGCAGGAGATAAGAAAAGTTATTCATACTCAAAATCCCGAGATTGAAGAATACATTGGCTATCAAATGCCTGCTTTTAAATACAAAAAGAAACCATTGGTATATTTTGCGGGTTATAAAAAACATATCGGGTTTTATCCCGGTGCGGAAGGTATTAGAAGATTTGAAACAGATTTTAAAGAAAGGAAGTACAAATTTTCAAAAGGAGCGGTGCAGTTTCCGGTTAATGATGAGGTTCCGGTAGATTTAATCACAAAAATGGTCAAATTCAGAATGGAAGAAATTGAAAATAAAAAATCCTGAAACATTGTGTTCCAGGACTTATCTAACTTCATTAATTCGTTTTCTCTTTTCTCTTCATTTTTTTGTCGCCTTCTACGGTGTCTTTATTTTTCCATTTGGTGGTGTCGGACTTGGATTTGTCCCAATTTTTGTCATCTTTCTTCATGTCTCGATGAGTTCTGGTAGTATCAGGTCTCACAGTGTCTGTCTTTTGTGGCGTTACCTGCGCCGAAACAGCAATTGTTCCTACGAACGCAAAAGCTGTCGCTAAAATGAATTTTTTCATAATACTAATATTTTAATGATTTGGTATTATGTTAAATGCAATTTTCGTACTAATCGTTATTTTGATTAATATTTTTAACTAGATTTATAATTATTTAAGATAAATTACATTATAAATCTATTATTAGAAAAATCCTGAAACATAATGTTCCAGGATATCCCATTTCTACTTTGATTGATTAATACTTACTTAGACTTTTTCTTTTTAGACTTCTTTTCTTCTTTAGTCGCTTCTGCAGGTTTTGTTGCATCTACGGCTGCTTCTGCACTTACACTTGCTGTTGCGTCAGTGGCAGCGGTTGCCGGAGTAGTGTCTACAGTTGCTGTTGTTGCAGTTGTTGCAGTTGTATTCTGATTCTGGGCAGCTGTTCCTGAAGTTGTACCCCAGTTTGAAGTTGCCTGTGTGTTTTGTTGAGTTTGAGTAGTCGTCTGGTTATTAGAATTTTGTGTTGAATTTTCTGGTGTTCCGGTCTGTGCCGATACTGCGATTACGCCGACTAATGTAAACGCTGCTGTTAAAACTAATTTTTTCATTATACTAATATTTTAAATGGTTGTTTAATATTTGTAGAACGACCTATTCGAAAGTAATAGTATGTGAAAGATGTTTATTTAACGTACTTTATAATTTTTTAAGATGATTTTGGATTATAGTTTATTTTCCTAAATTTTTCATAATTTTCTCTACAAATTCAAATGCAGCAGGGCAAATCACTGTATTTTTTATCATCAGGTTATTGATCTGGTAGATCTTCTTCCTGTCGGTATGAGGATATTCTCTGCAGGCTTTGGGACGCACTTCGTAGATGGAACAGGTGTTATCTTCATTCAGAAAAAAACATGGAAGATTTTGCAGAACCTTATCGTTATCTTCATCAACCCGCAAAAATTTTGCTTCAAAATCCACCTGCTTCATGCGGAGATGCTTGGAAATACGCTCAATATCTTTTTCCGTGTAGAGCGGACCTGTCGTTTTACAGCAATTGGCACACTGGAGACAATCGACCTTCTCAAACACTTCTTCATGGGTTTCCTGAACAATATAATCGAGATTTTTGGGCGGTTTTTTCTTTAATCCGTCCAGAAACTTTTTATGTTCTTTTTGTTTTTGTAATGCCTGCTTTTTGTAAAGTTCTAGATCCATTTATTTATCCTCTTCCATAAAAACGGGAAGATCTGTTTTTTGATGATGATTAATTCTTCCCAGATCCAAAATCGTAGAAAGGTTTTCTTTATCCGGATAATACATCGGGACAAATTTTGCTCCGTAGATGATTTCTTTGGTCACATAAGAAGTTCTCTGCACCACGGTATTCGAAAATACTTCATCAAATGCACGTACATGAACAATAATTTCAATATCCGTGTTTTTGAAATCTTCTTCGGAAAAGCCATAGAACGGCGAATCTTCATCTATTTTATGAACAACCGTCCAGTTCAGCGCCAATGTATTAATCTTGCTTAATTGAGTCTTTAAAGTATAAAATTTACTCTTCGGAACACTTTCCTCAATCACTTCAATCGCCGTTGAAACAATAACATCGGCATCTGTAAGGGAATTATTTTTATAAGGTGCTAATCTGAACATTAAAGCCGAAGCATTTTTAAAAGGTGCGATAACGGCAATATCAGAAAACTTCAGATAGGCTCTCGGTCGCGAAAATCTTCCGTAAAAAAGTCCCGTTGCAATGGCAAAGGTAAGCAATCCCAAAAAAGCCTCAAAAGTAGCCACCAAGCTCGCCATAAAACCTATCGGAGCAATTCTTCCGTACCCAACCGTGGTAAACGTCTGTGAACTGAAGAAAAATACATCGATAAACTCATTCATCGGATCGCTTTTATCAATGCCGGTCAAGTGTTCTACGCCGATCAGATAATAAATTAAGGCAAAGAGAATATTCACCATCACATACGCCACCACCAGATACGAAAGAAACTGGAATGTAGATAAATCCAGCATCGTATGATACCAGCTGAATCTGTTTAAAATATCCACTCCTTTTCTATGGACATTCGGAAGACCGTCTTTATTGATAAATCTTCCCGAGGCATTGTCTCCAAAACCACTGTTTTCCGTATTTGTCTGGCGAATTTTTTGTCTGAATCCTCTTGCCATTTTTATTTCAGTTGTTTAGTTTATTTATTTTAAACTTTTTTCAGTTGTAAAATATCATGCAAAGATAAAATATTGTTTTTATGAAATTTATCAACGTAACGATTGAATGTATAAATTGATTTTGCCTTAACTTTGAAGCATGAAAAAGCTGGAATCGAGAGAAGATATTGAGCATCTTGTGAATTCGTTTTACGCCAAAGTCGTTAAGGATGAAACGATTTCGTTTTTCTTTAATGATGTTGCTAAAGTCGATTGGGATAAACATTTACCTAAAATGTATTCGTTTTGGGAGACCATTCTTTTTGGCCAGATGTCTTACAAAGGCAATCCTATGGCTGTCCATTTTCCGGTAAATGAAATGCAGGCCATGGAACAAAAACATTTTAACCGCTGGCTGGAGCTTTGGAGAATGACTGTTGAAGAAAATTTTGTTGGAGAAAATGCTGATATGGCCATCTACAAATCTGAAAATATTGCCAAGCTGATGGCTTTTAAAATGGAATCGGCGAGAAAGCTTTAGCGGATTTTTGAGATTCGAGTTTTGAGTTTTGGATTCTGAGTTGGTTTAAGGAACAATGACGGTGAAAATATAAGCGGCAAGGTTTACTAATAAAACCGTTCCGTATAAGATATTGGTTTTTCCTCTACTTAAAGAAAGCATTACGATAAACACCGATAAAGAAAGCAGTATAATATCTTTTTTATCCAATCCTAAAACCAACGGAATATCATACACCACACAAACTACGGCAACTGCGGGAATCGTAAGTCCGATACTTGCCAATGCAGATCCCAACGCAAGATTTAAACTGGATTGAATCTGATTCGCCCGGGCTGCCCTGATCGCCGCAACACCCTCCGGAAGTAAAACAACCGCCGCAATAATTACCCCAACCAAAGATTTTGGAGCGCCTAAGCTCTGCACCATACTCTCAATCGTAGAAGAAAGACCTTTTGCCATCATCACAACAATAGTAAGACATATCACAAGAAATATAAAACTGATCACTGTTTTTTTGCGAGAAGGAATATAATGTTCTTCAGGATGTTCATCCGGGACGATGAAGTAATTCCGGTGTCGCACAGTCTGAACCATCAGAAAAATACCATAAATTACAAGACATGCAATAGAGACAAAGATCAGTTGCGCTTCATTGTAAAAAGGACCGTTGATGCTGGAAGTAAAATTGGGAAGCACTAAAGTGAGTATTAAAATAGAAACAATACTTACCAAATACGTCGTAGCCGAAGTTCTGGCAAAAAACTGTTCATAATATTTCACGCCGCCTACAAGAATACAAATTCCGAGGATCCCATTAAGAATAAGCATTACCGCAGCAAAAATCGTATCTCTGGCCAGTGTGATCGCCTGATCTCCACCAGCAATCATCAGTGAGATGATTAAAGCTACTTCAATAATGGTAATACAAATCGCAAGGATGATCGTTCCGAAAGGCTCGCCTACTTTATGAGCAACAACTTCAGCATGATGAACCGCCGATAAGACACTTCCTGTCAATAGAATGCCTGCAATTACATCAAATACGACACCCGTTCCCATCAGTCCGGAAAAATAATACCCAACCGTCAGGAATGGAAAAATATACGTGTAATGTAAGAGTTCTTTTAATTTCATAAAGTTTTTACAAAATACAAAAAATCTATGAAATTTGAAATATTAAAAGAAAATATTAATAACATTTTAATGACACCACAGATTAAAATCCTGAAAATCCGTCAGCATATGAAACAAAAGCCCGATACCTATAATCCTGATATTTCCTTTAAAAAAGAGCATCAAAAAATACACCGCAATCGCATAATAAGAATGTAAAAAATGGAAACCAATACTTCCTCTGTTGGGATCAAAAATAGGATTTGCAAATAAATGATCGAGGTCTACAAGCATTGTTGCCAAAAGAATAAGATAAACCTTTTTCCAGTTTTCTCGGTAAAAAATTAAGGCAATAAAAACCGGAAATATAAAGTGCAGAAAATAATGCACACAGGTCTTCCAAAAGAAACAATCCATCAGATTCTGCCTTTTAAATAATCCTGTCTCAAATCTTCATCCAGCTTTTCAATAGCGTATCGTAAGCAGGTTCGCGGCATTTCTTTGTAATATTTGTTGAGATAGTCGATCAGTTCTTTTTCATTTTTCTGTCCCATTTCTCTCAGTAGCCAGCCGTTTGCTTTATGCATCAGATCGTGAGTATGCTTCAGGTTTTGAGTAACAAATTCTTTCGTCAAATCAAATGACCCCTTTTTCACATAATGCATCGTTCCGACTACCGCAATCCTTTTATGCCACATTTCTTCGGAATCGGAAAGTTCTTTCAGCAAGTCTTCTTTCTTATTTTCAAAGGCATACCGTCCTAAAATTTTATAACAGCTCGAATCTACCAAATCCCAATTGTTTACATACGGCAAATGATTTAAGTAAAACTCCACAATCTCATCTCTTACAGCTTTATCTTTTGTTTTTTCAAATTTTAAAATCAAGATAAACAATGCCGTCAGCCGATGCTCATGGTATTTTGAAGAAAGCAGTTCACTCAATTCATCCAAAGAAATTTTAGAATAATATTCTTTCGCAACAGCCCTTTGATCCGGAACTTTCACTCCAAGGAATAAATCTCCTTCGCCATACTCTCCTTTTCCGGTCTTGAAAAATTTCGGAAAAAATGCGGCTTTTTCGGGAATCGATAAAACGGCTAATGCTTCTTGGATTTCTTTAATTATATTATTTGACATCTTTAAACATATCTTTATGATAGATGGTTTTCACAAAAAACAAACGAGCTCCATTCTTAATTTTAAGATATTACTCATCGTAGGTTTGTCCTTTTTTCACAATAATACAAATTAAAATAATAAACCCCAACTACTTCTCCGCTGAAGTATATCTTTCAGTCCCTCCGAAATACCAGATTTCCTGCCCTTTCAACAAGAGTTCTGCGTGATCAATATATTTTCTGACCTGTTCGTTATATCGTCCGAAGTCGGGAAGATTTTCTTTAATTCTGATAAATTCTGCCAGATCATCGTCATGGATTTCAATGGCTTTATCATAAGCTTCTTCCATGGTACAGCTATTTTCATTTTTAATGACCAAAACAAGGTTTGTTGCTTCACCTCTTTCCAATTCCCAGGGAACAGAATGAATATCATTAAACCAAGACAACATAAGTGTAACCAACTGCCGAATCCTGAAAATTGCGGGATGTGAAAAAATTTCATCAGGCATAATAAATCCCGAAATGACCTCCAAAAAATCACAAAGCGTTCTTCCGCCGGAAACTTTTTCTCTAATGATTTTATATTCTTCAAGTGATGGATATGAAACTTTATCATTGTAACTGTAAATGGTTTCCTCCTCCATTCCTTCAAACCAAAACTGATGATGGGCTACAAATCTTTTCATCCAGTTTTCTGTGACAGCAGATAAAATTTCTTTTCGTACGGTTCCGAAAGCTTCAAAAATTTCATTTTCAAATTCTGTGGCCTTTCCTTCAAGAATATCAATAACTTTCTGACACTGAAGTCTCAAATTTTCTAAAGAATTCGAACCATACAAATCATCAAAAGCAAAAGCAGCCAAAATCCAACGTCCGATAATCGTTGATTGTTCAGCATTCGCCGCAGGAAAAAAGCTGGTGGTAAATTTTCCGAAGTTTGATTTCCGGTATCTTTTTTTCAGTGATTCCGGGAGACATTTGTAATCGTCAATCCAAGTGGAAACTTGCTTTTCTAAAGATTCTAAATGAGGATTGTGTCTGAGCTCGAAAGGATACTCAATGGTGAATGTGGGAGTTTTCATATTTGGTGATATTAGTTGTATTAAAATTACAAAATAAATCCCAATATGGTGGAAAACAATAAAGGATTGATAAAATGTATTACCAATCCCCTTATTTATTATTTTTATTTTAAATTAAATCTAAAAATCAATTCATTATTTTGTAGTATTTGAAGCAACACTTTCCAGTTCTTCCTCTTCCTTCGCAATCTTGTTCGGATTGGCTACTTTTGCAATGGTAAGTCCCTGAACAATAATTGAAAAGACCACTACACAATACGTAATACTTAAAACAATCGTACTGTATTCATTTTTCGGAATAGATAAGGCCAAAGCAATGGAAACACCACCCCGGATTCCTCCCCAAACGAGTACCTTCACCGTTTGCGGACTGAATCTTGTTTTAAAAGACATAAACTTCGTCGGACCCCAAATTGAAATGAATCTCGCCAATAAAACCACTACGATCGCCAATGCTCCGGGAATCATGAAATGCCTTAAGTCTTTGATCATCAATAATTCAAAACCGATGAATAAGAATAGCACAGCATTGAGGATTTCGTCGATAAGTTCCCAGAATTTGATCAAGTAATCCTGTGTGACAGATTTCATTTTGAATTTCATATTAAAATTACCCATGAATAATCCCGCAGCAACCATCGTCAACGGTCCCGAAATATGCATTTGTCTTGCAATGAGATAACCTCCCATTACCACAGACAACGTCACCAACACGGAAATAATATAATCGTCCACTTCACGCATCAGCCTGGAAGTGATCCAACCTAAAACAACACCCAATAAAAGTCCTCCTCCAGCTTCTTTCAGCAATAACAATCCGATGCTTTCAACGCCAAGATCCACTTCATTTCCAATGGCCAACTGAAGAACAACCGTGAATACAACCACCGCCATCCCGTCATTGAACAGGGATTCTCCTGCAACTTTGGTTTCCAGTGCCTTTGAAACGTTCGCCTGTTTTAAAATACTCAAAACTGCAACAGGATCTGTCGGCGAAATCAATGCCCCGAAAAGCAAGCAGTAAATAAATGGCAGTTGAAGCCCCACCAAAGGCAGCAGATAATACACGCCAAAGCCCACCACGAAAGTAGAAATCACCACTCCCGCAGTCGAGAAAATCACGACAGGCCAGAATTGTTCTTTGAGATCATCTATGTTAATGTGAATTCCTCCCGCAAACAGAAGAAAATTGAGCATTGCGCCCATCAAAACCTCCGTAAAATCGATACTGATCATCAGTTTGTTGAGGTGCCCGAAAGTTCTCGGTAAAACAGTTTCCCCGAAGGAAACCAAAAATATTGAAACTACAATGGCAATCACCATAATCCCGATCGTACTCGGAAGTTTCAGAAATCTGTAATTAAGGTATGAAAATATGGATGCTAAAACTATTAACGCTGAAAATGAATAATATAACTCCACTAAGCTTTTTTTAAAAATTTATTTAATTAATAATCGATATAAAGTACTTTAATATAAACTTTGTCATTGTCTTTTTCCCAAATGTCTAGAATGCCATCCCTCACGGATTTTGATCCTCTTGTGTAATCTTTCCCGAGGTTCAGAATATTTAATAAAATATATTCATCACCAACAGAATTTACCAGATAAGGCATTTTCTCGGTTTTTCCGTCTCCGGAACTTTTGATCGCGTCTGTAAGTATCCTGAACTGGCTCAGGTGGTGCATAAAGTTGTCCCCGTCTTTCTTCGAATCATAAGCTTTCAGTAAAATCAAAAGAACATCCAGATTGGTCGGATCTTTCTCATATAAAACTTTTCCCTGCTTTATACATTCATCAAAATTCCCCGTTTTAAAAGCTTCCGCGAGCGTTTTAAAATCTTCATCCGTTGTAGAAACCACATCTTTCCTGAAATTTCTTCCATAGTAAAGATGCTGGGCTTCTATCGTGTCCAATGATCTCGGATACGCTTTATACTTAAAAATCAGCTTATCGTAGTTGTAAGGAGATTTGTCATTTTTAAGATCTTTCTCGACCGCTTTAAAATCAATCTTTGATTTTTGACTAAAACCAAAAACCGATACCAAAAGCAATAAAAGGAAAAAGTGATATTTCATTAATCGTTGTTTTCTTCTTCTTCCTCGTCGTTATCGAAATATTCGAAAAGGAAATCGTTGTAAGGAAACCTGGAAATATGGATTTTCATGACCTCATCGTAGATCATTCTCTTCATTTCCGGGAAGTTTTCTTTCGTTAAGGCCGAGATAAAAACGGTCGGATATTTAGACTTCGCCATCCATGTTTTTTTCCATTCTTCCAGAGAAACGTTTTTCCTCGTTGCCGGCGTAAGATCATCCTCATCTTTTTTCTCGTAACTGAAATCATCAATTTTGTTGAAAACCATTACCATCGGCTTTCTATGCGCATCAATCTCCTGCAAAATCTGATTAACGGAATCAATATGATCTTCAAAGCTTTCGTGAGAAATATCGACAACGTGAATCAGTAAATCCGCTTCTCTTACCTCATCCAGCGTAGATTTGAACGATTCTACAAGCTGAGTCGGCAATTTTCTGATGAATCCTACGGTGTCTGTCAATAAAAACGGCAGATTTCCGATCACGACTTTTCTTACCGTTGTATCTAATGTCGCAAACAGTTTATTTTCAGCGAAAACTTCCGATTTTGAAAGTGAATTCATCAAAGTAGATTTTCCTACGTTTGTGTATCCTACCAACGCAACACGCACCATTTTTCCGCGGTTGTTTCTTTGGGTAGCCATTTGTTTATCAATCGTTTTCAGCTTCTCTTTTAACAGGGAAATTCTGTCACGAATGATACGACGGTCGGTTTCAATTTCCGTTTCACCGGGACCTCTCATCCCGATCCCCCCTCGCTGACGTTCCAAGTGGGTCCACATCCTGGTCAGTCGTGGAAGAAGATATTCATACTGAGCAAGTTCCACCTGCGTTCTTGCATAGGAAGTCTGGGCTCTCTGGGCAAAAATATCGAGAATAAGATTGGTTCTGTCCAAAATTTTCACTTCAAGCTCTCTTTCCAGGTTTTTAAGCTGTGAAGGGGAAAGCTCGTCGTCAAATATAACAGTGCCGATCTCATGTTCCTTTACATAATCTTTTATTTCTATCGCTTTTCCGCTACCTACGAATGTTCTTGAATCCGGCTGTGATAGTTTCTGGGTGAATCTTTTTTCAACGGTCGCTCCGGCTGTGTAAGCCAAAAACTCCAGTTCATCCATGTATTCCGTTAGTTTTTCTTCATCCTGATCTTTGGTAATTAACCCTACCAAGACCGCCTTTTCATAATTATGTTCTTTCTTTTCTAGCATTAAATTCTATCTATAGTTTGTGAGATTTACAAGTTACCATTTTTCAGGAAAAAAAACAAAATGAATTTTATTGAATTATTTTTAAATGTTAAATAAGGTTCATGTTGGGATTGATTTGCAAAAAATTCAATAACTTTATGAAGTAGTTTTAATTTTTTTAGATATAAAGTTTTAAAATTATCATTAAAAACTAATATCCAGAGTATCATGATTACCAATATAAGATGTATGATTATTGATGATGATGAGCTGGACAGGCTGGTTCTTCTTCATCATCTTAAGCAATATGACAATATAGAAGTCGTTGCGTCTTTTGACTCAGCGGAAAAAGCCATCCCTTATCTTGACCTTCCCATTGATCTTCTGGTCGCCGAAACGAAACTCAAAGGCATGAATGGATTGGAGTTCAGGAAATTAGCCCACAAAATTCCCGCCTGTATTTTTATAAGCTCCCACCCGGAAATGGCAATTAATACTTTTGAAATTGACACTTTAGACTTCATTCCAAAGCCATTAAAAACAGAACGTTTCCATATTTCTATGCAAAAGCTTTTTGATTTTTTTGAAATGAAAGAAAAATGCGAGTGTTTTGATGCTTTACTTGGTGAAAATTGTATTAAAATAAAAGAAGGAAGCAATATTTATCAGGTGAAGATCACAGATATCCTTTATCTTGAAGCTTTAAAAGATTACACAAGAATCGTTACTCCCGAAAAAAAACACTGTATTCTGGATTCTATCGGAAATATTTTACATAAAAGCTATTTTGATTCTTTCGTGAGAATCCACAGAAGTTTTGCCGTTCCCAGACATCTGATCCGCAGTAAAAACAATCATGAAGTAGAGCTCGTACATCAGATAAAATTACCGATCGGAAGAGCCTATAAAGAGAATTTGTCCTTTTTTACCCCTCACGGCTAATTTTCAAAAATAACGGTAAACAGTGATATTTCCGGTGAAAAAATCATAAATATTTCCACTTTTCGTCGTTTGTCGATTTTTTTTGTCGTTTGTCTATTTTCCAAATATCCGTCTGTGATATGTGGTAATTTAGTCTTCCAAAATTCTCTTTAAAAATTTTGACTAACCAATTAATAACCACAAAACCATTTATATGAAAAGAACATCTATTCAATGCTTCTTTCTCATTTTGCTCACCGTCCCCATTATTCTGCTGAAAGCACAATCAGCAGTTTTGGCAACAGGAGCAAATGCTACAGGAAGCAACGGCTCGGTTTCTTACAGTGTAGGACTGCCTGCCTACATCGTTAAGGGGAGCAACAACGAGATTATGGAAGGCCTGCAACACGCCTACGAAATCATAACACTGGCTACCAATGAAACCTCAACAACTGAAGAAGGCATTTTACTTTATCCTAATCCTTTCAAAGATTTTTTGTATCTCGATTTTACCACAAATAATTTTAAAGGTTCGGAGTATCAGCTTTTCGATGCTCAGGGAAAACTTATCAAAAGGGACAAAATCACCCAATCGAAGTCTGAATTCAATTTTTCTTCTCTTCCATCCGCCATGTATATCATCAGGATTATCCAAAACGGAGAAAATTTAAAAACATTTAAAATCATTAAAAAATAACAACCATGAAAAAAATATTATTCGCAGTGGGAATTGTGCTGGGATCACACCTAGCCTTTGCACAAGTACCCGAAAAAATGAGCTATCAGGCAATTGTCCGAAATACGGGAGGACAAATTTTAGCCAATCAAAGTGTAGGAATCAGAGCAAGCATTTTGCAGGGATCACCTGCAGGAGCGGCCGTTTATTCTGAAAGACTTACAGGAAATACCAATGCCAACGGTCTTCTCACTTTGGAAATCGGATCAGGAACCGTTCTTACAGGAACATTCAACACCATCAACTGGTCAACAGGAAGCTATTATCTAAAAACAGAAACCGACCCAACTGGCGGAACTAATTATACCATCACAGGAACCAGCCAATTACTAAGTGTTCCTTACGCTATGTACGCAAAAACTGCAGGCGGCGGTGGCGGAAGTTTTGCCATTCCTTATACAAATACGGTCAATAATGCAGGAACTCTTTTCTCTTTAATCAATGACGGTGACGGAACCTCAGTAGAAGGAGTGAATAATACAACCACATCCAGCGTTGCTTCTGTAAGAGGTATTGTAAGCAATACAGCTCCGGGAGGATTTTCTTCAGGAGTTCGCGGTATTAATAATGGCACAGGAGGTCTAGGTGTTGGTGTTTGGGGAAGCCAGGCCGGAAGCGGATGGGGAGTATATGGTGTAACACCAGACGGACTTGGAGTCTATGGAAATTCTTCTGCAAACGGATATGGAGTTTATGCCAACAGTAATACAGGAACAGGTCTTAATGCCACCAGTAATAATGGTATTGGCGCTAATATAGCAATCTTTAATAATGCTAATAACAACAATGTCCTTAATGCCAACACTGTAGGAAATGGAACTGTTGTAAACGTTACCACAACAGGAAACGGGGCCGGTGTAAGAAGTTCTACAGGAAGCGGATTTGCCATACATGGTATCACTTCTGCTCAGACATCTGCCGGTGTTATCGGAGATAATAACGGAGCCGGTGAAGCTGTTGTGGGTAGAACTACCAGTGATATTGCAGGAGCCGTAGTAGGTAGAAACGATGGAGGCGGTTATGGTGTAAGAGGTTTTATTGCAACAAATACTTCCGGAACAGCAGTCGGAGTTTTGGGACAGGTCGGGCTTAATAACAGTATGGGACGCGCAGGACGCTTTGAGAATTTTAATGCTTCAAATAATATCAATAATACTTTCGAAGTAGAATCAAATGGAAACGGAAACATTCCGGATAATACCCAAGGTAACGCCGCCTCTTTCTTACTTGACAATACAAATAGTGTGGGAGCTGCAGTAAGAGGTGAAGTAAATACTATTTTCGGAAACTTTGGTGCTGCAGGTATTTTCGGTATTTCCTCAGGAACAGGAGGACGTGCAGGATTATTTTACGCATCCAACCCGGCAGGAAACGGCGCTTCATTAATTGCCTTAACCGATGGAAACGGAAATGCCATCACAGCCAATGCCGGAAAAGACGGAAATGGTATCGAAACCAATATCGACGGAGCAGGAAATGCTCTTTATGCCTGGGTTCCTACTTTTTCGACAGGACGTGCAGGTAGATTTAATATCTTTAATGATGCCAATACAAGTGATGTAATTACTGTAACTACAGTCGGAAACGGTATTGCAGGTAACTTTAAAGTTGACAGGGTAACCGGTACTTCTGCTGCTGTAAAAGGGGAAGTAAATTCTCAGTTTGCTAATTTTGGCACGGCAGGTATTTATGGTATTTCCTCAGGAACAGGAGGCTACGCCGGGTTATTCCACGCATCGAACCCTTCAGGAAATGGCCCTGCATTGATCGCCATTGCTGATGGTAACGGAAACGGTATCACTGCCAATGCCTCCAATACAGGTGACGGTGTCGAAACTACTGCAGACGGAACAGGAAGCGCCATCTATGCATGGATTCCAAACTTTGGAACCGGACGTGCTGCAAGATTTGTGAATTATAATACAGCCAATACCAACCCTCCTCTTACGGCAGAAACACGAAGCGGCGGTTCTATTGCCGTATTCAGATCAGGAAATCCGGGAGCAGTGAATGTGGCGAGAATTGGCAATGACGGTAGAGGATTCTTTAACGGTGGCACACAAAGCAGTGGAGCCGACGTTGCGGAAGCTTTTGATGTGGAAGGAAACATTTCCAGCTATGAGCCGGGAGATATCCTGGTGATTTCAACCACAAAAGACAGATCCGTAGAAAAATCTTCAACGCCATATTCAAATCTTGTGGCCGGAGTTTATGCAACTAAACCTGGAGTTTTATTAACGGAAGAACATATTGATGCAGATCTTTCCGGTAAAGTTCCAATGGGAGTAATCGGTGTAATTCCTACAAAAGTTTGTCTGGAAGGTGGAAAAATAAAAAGAGGTGACCTTTTGGTAACATCTTCAAAATCCGGAGTAGCCATGAAAGGTAACCTTAAAAAAGTGAAAATCGGACAGGTTCTTGGAAAAGCCCTTCAGGATTATGATCAGAACGGAATCGGAAAAATCAACGTATTGGTAAACATTAAATAAACAATCATGAAATCATTATATATCATTGCTTTTTTAGCATTAAGCGTAAATATTTATGCTCAGCAGGACAAAAAAGTTTCTGAAACACAGGAAGCTGCCAATTTTAAAGAGTCTAAAGAGTTCGAAGCCAAAATGATGAAGGAAGCTCAGGACAGAGCCAAACAAACCCCTTCCACCACATTGCCTTCTGAGCAGGGACTTGAAGTAAAAAAACAGGCTCCGAAACAGGAAGTCGGAAATAATTCCGGAAAACTCTTGCCCAATACAGCAAGTTTAGACGAAATACGGGCTACGATCCCCGGAAGACAACCTCATAAGGCAACGAATTCTAGGAACACAAATAACAATGTTCAGGGATTACTCAGTACTCCTGAACTTACAATCTACGACATTAAAAAAACTATCCCAAAAAACTAATAACAAAACACTAGATTTTTCAACAACAAAGAAGTCCGCATCGAGGTGCGGACTTTTGTTTTTTATGTTTAAAATTATTAAATACTTCGACTGCTACGCGCTCACGATGACACTGGCAAATTATTCTGTCTAAGTAAACAGTAAGTATTAGCGACTTATCATCCTGAGCAAAGTTGAAGGATCTGTTATTTATATGAATTATTTTAAATCAAATTTAATCCCAATCCGCAGCTACAAACTTCATCTGGTTTCCCTGATCATCAGACAATGTTAAAAAATGTCCTTCCACAGAATATTTCGTCATGTTTTTAAAACTTTTAGAAAAATCATCTTCCAGGCTCATATCAGGACAAGCCTTCAGTGTCGACCCTATTCCGGAAATTTTCACTTTCCCTTTATCTTTAAACTCGGAAGTAAAAAACACATTGTTGCAGCCCATAAAAGCTCCTCCCCTGATTTTCCCGTCTTCCATATTCGCTGTGAGATCAATTTTAGCACCTTTTTTTATTAAATCAGGTTTAGAATAGTTTCCAAAAGCGACCAACATCCATTCTCTTTGGATCTTATAATCACGAGCTGCAGGCTGAGTGTTTTGCTTCGCTGCAGAGGTACAATTCATTAGTATTCCAAGAAATAAAATGGCAAAAAATGAAACTAATATCTTTTTCATATTCCTCTCAAATCCATTTTCATACCATTCCGGGGCAGAATAGCATAAAAATTAGTAAATTAGCGACACAAAATTATTTTATAAAATGAAAAGACTATTTCTACTATTCACATTCTTGCTGGGTTTTGCTCAGATGAGAGCTGACGAAGGAATGTGGCTATTAATGCTTATCAAAAGACTTAATGGTGTAGATATGCAAAAAGAAGGTTTGCATCTTACACCTGAAGAAATTTATTCGGTAAACAATTCAAGCTTAAAAGATGCTATTGTAAGCTTCGGAGGATTCTGTACCGGAGAAATTGTTTCTAACCAGGGTCTTATCTTTACCAACCACCACTGTGGTTACGGGGCGGTAGCTGCGGCTTCTACACCGGAAAAAGATTACCTGAAGAATGGTTTCTGGGCAATGAAGCAAAAAGACGAATTCAATGCAAAAGATCTTTATGTAAGATTTTTGGTAAGAATGGATGATGCTACACAGAGAATCAATTCTAAACTTAATAACAACATGACCGCTGCAGAGAGAAAAGCTGTGATCGATGCTGAAACAAAAGCAATCCAGACGGAAAACTCTGAAAATGGAAAATATACTGTCGTTGTAAGAGATTTCTTCAACGGAAACGAATTCTACTATTTCGTTTATCAAGATTACAAAGATATCAGATTGGTAGGAGCTCCGCCTTCATCATTAGGAAAATTCGGTGGAGATACTGATAACTGGGAATGGCCAAGACACACTGCAGATTTCACGGTTTTCAGAGTGTATGCTGACGCTGCAGGAAACCCTGCTGAATATTCTCCGAGCAATGTTCCTTTGAAGCCTAAGCATTTCTTACCGGTTTCTCTTAAAGGAATTAAGCCTGGTGATTTCTCAATGATTTTAGGATATCCGGGAAGAACAAACCGTTATCTTACATCTTACGGAATTCAGCAAATGGTTGGAAAAGACTATCCGGCTTGGGTTGAAGCTTCCAAACTGGCAATGGATGTTATGAAGAAGTATATGGATAAAGACAAAGCTACTCAGCTTAACTATGCTTCTCAGTATGCTTCTGTAGCGAACTACTGGAAAAACAGACAAGGAACAATTGATGCCGTAATCAAAAACGGGACTATCACAGATAAGCAAGGCATTGAAGAGAAATTCAGAACATGGGCTTTGCAACCTGCCAATATTACAGATTATGAAACGGTTTTGGATGATATTGCAATCTATTACAAGCAGACATCTGACAGAAACGTTGAAAGAAACTATATGTCTCAGCTTTCCAGAAATGCTAAGTATTTCACTTTGGCATTACAGGTAGGAGCTGTTCTTAAATCTTACGCAGAACAAGATATGCAGGGAAGAGTAGCTATGAAACCAAAAGTAGAAGCTGCTTTAAAATCTGCTTACGAAAACATTAATACAAACCTTGAAGGAGAAATGCTAAACTCTATGGTGAACCTTTACAAAACAAAGGTAAAACCAGACGTTGCTTCTCCGACGCTTATGGGATTGGATGCGAATACACTTTCAAACGTAGCGTATTCTTCAATCTTCGCTAATAAAACATCTGCAACCAACTTTATGTTGAACCCGGATCGTTTGAAATTAGACGCAGACCCACTTTGGAAAATTGCCAACGCACTTGTTGCAGATCAAAAAGCTTCCGCTGAAAGATTTGTAAAAATTGATGATAATTTTGCTAAAAACAACCGTTTATTCTTAGCAGGATTAATGAAGGCTATGCCTGAGAAAAAATTCTATCCGGATGCCAACTCTACCATGAGATTAACATACGGAACAGTAGATAAATTGCCTATCAGAACAGACAGAAACTATTTTGGTATTACTGATAACTATTATACAGACATGACAGGTCTTGTTGGAAAATACAAGAAAGGTGACGAAGAATTCGACCTTCCGCAAAGAGTGATCGATCTTTATAATATGAAAGATTTTGGTCAGTATGCTGATGCTAAAGGATATATGCCGGTAAACTTCTTGTCAAACAACGATATTACAGGAGGTAACTCCGGATCACCGGTAATCGACGGAGACGGAAATCTTATCGGTATCGCATTTGACGGAAACAGTGAAGCATTAAGCGGTGACATCGTTTTCGAACCGGAATGGCAGAAAACAATCAACGTAGACGTTCGTTTCGTTCTTTGGACAATCGACAAATACGCTGGTGCAAGAAGATTAGTAGACGAATTACAATTAGTAAGAGACGAAAATACTCCTGCAGATACAAAAACAAAAGCAGCCAGACCAGATCATGTAAAGGCCGCTAAAAAAGCAAAATAATCTTTATTGATATATTTTAAGAACCGTGAAAGAAAACTTTCACGGTTTTTTTATTTTTAATTTAAATCATATTTGATTTTCAATATATTATATTAAAATTTCGATAAATTAAATCAATTTTTGTCAGGATTCTGAAAACCAGCCGACTGTAGTTATGAAACAATAATTATAACTATAAAATTTATTTATGAAAAAAAACTTATTTAAAATTACAGCAATTACGGCAGGAATCTTTGCAACATTTTCTCTTTCTTCTTGTGATGACCGGGACAATATGATGGAAAATCTATCACAGCAAAGAACCATCACGTTTGAAAATGTAGTTGTTCCGAAAGATTTTGTTCAAAGCGGACGTTTTCAGGGAGCTGGAACTCCTATTATTGCTCCGGGACAATCTGTTACTATTAAATTCAGTGCAGGAAAAGCACAATCTTTAATGTTTGCCACGATGTATGGTGCTTCAAAAGACTGGTTTTTCGCTTTTAAGCAACCTGGAATTAAGTTATTTGACAACAACGGAAACGCCATTACGGGAGATGTATCTTCAGAAGTTCTTTTATGGGATAATGGAACGAAAAACAATGCTACAGGACAGGCAGAAAACAATCCTATCGCTCAGGTTCCGGGTGTAAATGCATCTCAGCTCATGAAATTAGATCTTGCTTTCGATGATGCATCTTCAGAATTCACCTTGACAATCACCAACACTTCCGGAGGTACAGCCAACGAAACGCCTTTTTCTCCAGGAGTTTGGGCCGTTTCCAACTATAACGGGTCACAATTGTTGAATCCTGCCCCGTTTTTTACTCCAAATGCTTTATCAAATCCTGAAATCACAGACATTGCACAGATGGGGAATACCGATAAAATGGTGACAAAACTGAATGCTAATACCGGAATTATGACCGGACTTTCACCAGCATTGGTAGTTGTTTATCGTGGTGAAAAAAATCCAATCTACGAATTGGGACAACTGGATGCAGGTAAAGGACTGAAAGAAATTTCTCAGTCTGGAGACGTTTCAAAACTCCAGAACAGCTTACAATCTCTTCCGAATGTAAAAGGAGTTTATGTTGCCGGAAATGCGCCTGTATCTCCGGGACAGAAGATTTCAACGAGTTTCGAAGCAAATTCAGAAGATAAAATTGCATATGTTACGATGTTTGGGTTTTCGAATGATTGGTTTTTTGCCAATGAAGAAGTGATCAATACGAACACTATAGGAGATATCAGTACAAAAACATCCTTATTCGATTCTGGAACGGGCGTTAATCAATATCCGGGAGCTGGAAATCATCAGGCTCTATTCGGAGGAATGCCACAGCCTGAAAATATTGTTATTTCAAAAGTAGGAAATGAGTATCCTGTTCCACCAGTTCAAAATGTTATCAAAGTAACTATCAATTAAATTTAAAATGAAAAAAATATTGTTAATTTTAAGTGTATTTCTTGTTTTTGTTTCGGTATATTCTTTTAAAACAATACATGAAAACAAGATCAACAGTGAGGTTAACTTTTATAATGGCTCATTAAAAGAAGCCGTGATAAAAGCTAAAAAAGAGAAGAAAATGATTTTTCTTGATATTTATGCAACTTGGTGCGGACCTTGTAAGCTTTTAAAAAAAACAACGTTCAAGGATCCTGAATTGAGCGATTATCTTAATAAAAAATTCATCAGCCTGGAAATAAATGGTGAAGAAGGTGAAGGCAAGGAAATTGTACAAAAATATCAGCTGAAAGGTTATCCTTCCTTACTTTTTATTGACACCAATGGAAATATTGTGAATAAAACTTTGGGATATTACGACGGAAAACAACTGTTGGAAATCGTGAAAGAAATAAAATAAAGTAAAAGCGTTTAGAAAAATTTCTAAACGCTTTTTTGTTTAAATTTTAAACAAAAAAGTCCGGAGCAGCTTCGCTGCCCCGGACTCATCCAAAAAAAAATAATATTATGAAATAGGAATTCCTAAATAATTCAGATAAGAATCCAGTAAGGATTTATCAAAAACAGGCTCTTCAATTCCTGATCCTTCAAGGAATTGAATCACGTTGGAACAATCCCAGACATAAGTGTTTTGATATAACTCAACCGTCGATAACCCTTCGTGCATATTGTCTTTAAACAAACTTGTCAGTGGATACAGGCGGTTTTTACTGTCATTTTCCCATTGCTTTCTCCAGTCTTTGTAGGAAAGCCCTTCCAAAACAAATGGGTAATATTTTTTAATCAAACCAAAGAAATTTTCTAACGTCAGATTCGTTTCCGGTCTTGCAATCAGATTGAATTTTTTCCCGATGGCTTCTTTATTTTTTGTGATATGAGCCATGGATTTGGTCATATAATCAACCGTAATTAATCCTTCCCTAAGCTCTGTAAGCATCGGATATGATTTAAACTCAATACAGTTTTTCACCAAGCCCGACCACCACTGATAAGGTGCGCTGGCTCCGGTTTTACTGTGACACATAGCATAACCGAGGCGGTAAGTAATTAAGGGCAGCCCTTCTTTCGCCGCAAGGTCTGCAATAGCTTCCATCACATATTTGCTTCGAACATATCCAATGTCTTTGCTTACCGAAATGATATTTTGTTCGATATCATCACTTTCCAGCATGACAGTTTTTCCTGTAAAAATGTGTCCCCAACTATATACCGAAATTGTTGATAGTAAAGCCAGACATTTTGTTTTTTTCGCTCCTGCAAGACGGATGATTTCTCTTAAACCTTCTACATTTGGGGCTTTCATGTAAGAGTAAGGTTCAATAAAATTCACGGAACTTCCGGAGTGATAAATAAGATCCAATGTTCCCGCCAATTCTTTAAATTTTTCATCTGAAAAACCTAATGATGGCAATGCAAGATCACCAATTACAGGAATAATTCTTGAGGTTTGCTCCGTTTTTCTTGGAACATTAAACTGCTGATAACATTTGCTGATTTTTTCCAGTGCGTGAAATTCATCCTGAGCTCTTACCAGACAATAAATATCTGCGTCGGTTGTATCTAAAAGCTCCTGCAGCAAATGAATTCCCACAAATCCGGTAACTCCGGTTAAGAATATGGATTTCGGATTTTCCAATTGTTTCGGATCAAAAGTTCCTTCAAAAACAGTTCCGGGATTGAGATATACATCATTTTGCAATTCAACATACGGCTCCACATCTTCTACGGGAATCGCTTCCCTTTCCGCTTTAGCTCTGGCAATTAAAGTATTGGCAAAATCCCTCAAAACAGGATACTGATATACATCACGGATATAAACTTTTACACCCAGTTTTTCCTGTAAAGACACGGCAGCAATCGCCACCAAAAGAGAATTCCCTCCAATATCGAAGAAATTATCGGTAATATTGATGACAGGACGTTCCAGCTCTTCTGCCCAAATATCGGCAATGATTCTTTCGGTTTCATTGGTTGGCGGCTCGTGAGAGACCAAATCTTTTGCTTCTTTGTCGGCGATTTCTTTTAATAAATTACCATCCGTTTTTCCGTTTGCTGTCAATGGAATTTTATCAATAAAGATGATCTGTGCAGGAATCATATATCCCGGCAATTCTTCCTTTAATTGAGTTCTTATGAAGGAAACATTTTTTTCAGCACCATCGTTTAACACAATAAAAGCCACCAGATATTTATTTCCTCCATGGTTGTCTTTTGTGATGACAGAAACTTCTTTTACATCATTAATTTTTGCTAAAGCACGCTCTATTTCGCCTAATTCAACTCGGAATCCGCGAATTTTCACCTGATTATCAATTCTCCCCAAAAACTCAATATCTCCTTCCGGCGTCCATCTTGCCAAATCTCCGGTACGGTATATTTTTTCTTTTTCCTTAAATGGATTGGAAATGAATTTTGTATTCGTTAATTCTTCATTATTAAGATACCCTTTTGCCAGTAAATTTCCTCCGATATACAGCTCTCCCGTAGCTCCAACAGGTAATAATTCTAAATTTTCACTTAAAATATAAGCCTGGGCATTGGCGATTGGTTTTCCGATCGACGAGATATATTGTCCGTTGATATCCTTCACTTTTTTGAAGGTTGCGTAAACGGTACATTCTGTCGGCCCATAATAATCTACCAATTCATAGCTCAACTCTGATGTTAAAACGGGTTTCAGTTTTTCACCTGCCGTGAAAAGATATTTTAAATCTAAATCATTGTAACTCTTGGTCTTTTCTACAACAGCAGGAGCAAGAACAGTAGGTACAAAACCATGTGTAATTTTATTATTCCGGTAATAATTGACCAACGCGGAAGCTTCTGTCCGTTCTTCATTGTCTGCGATAAAAATTGTGGCTCCGGAAGTAAGCGCAGACCAGGTTTCCCAAACCGAAATATCAAAAGCCAATCCTGCAACAAGGCTCAATTTTGAAGTATGATCAACATGAAAATATTCGTTGTGCCACGTTACCAAATGCTGGATGCTGTGATGCGAAATCATCACTCCTTTCGGATTTCCTGTAGATCCGGAAGTGTAAATCGTATAAGCCAAAGCTTCCTGATGAATCGTAATATCCTTAGGATCTGCAGCAAGGTCTGAAAGGTCTTCCATTGTGTCTACAATAAAAAATCCTGTGTTTTCCTTTCTAGTTAAAGTTCCGGCCAACAAACTATTGGTAATCAATACTTTTGCGGAAGTATCGGAAAGTATAAACTCTACTCTTTTTGCAGGATATGCAGGATCAATGGGAACATACGCTGCGCCGGTTTTAAGAACCCCAAGTATTGCAGCAACCCATTCCAGCGAGCGGTCGAGCCAGACGGGAACATACATTCCTTCTTTGATTCCCTGGGCTAAAAGTACATTCGCAATCTGGTTACTTCTTTCGTCCAGTTCCTGATAACTAATTTGCTGATTCTGAAATACTGCGGCAGTATTTTCCGGAAAGCGTTTTACTTGTTTCTGGAAAAGAGAAACCAACGTTTCTGCTTCCGGATAATCCCAACCTGTTTTGTTGAAATCAGTTAAAAGTTTTGCTCTGTCTTCAGGAGACAATGAAACAATTGCACCGCTTGAAAGTGCCTGTGTTGACAATGTGTTTGACATGTTAATAGAGTGGTTTTGGTTAAAACTTTATTTTATCAGTTGTTTTATCAAGGTGTAAATCTCAACATTTAAAATATTGAGATGTGATTTAAAAAAAGCTTATCTACAGGGAAATAATGGGTACAGAAGATCTGCACTGTTTAAGAGTAAACGTGTTTTCATGGTAGTTTTTTTGTTTGATTATTTTACAGGTCAGGGAAGATCTGCTTCAAAGCAGAACGATAAAAACGTAACGTGTTTTTATTTTTAGTCAATAATTATTTTTGGTTTTTAATCTAACTATCGAAAATTAGTATGTATTTAATAAATCTTTTTTTCATGGTGTAATATTTTTATGTGGTACTCAAATTTAACATAATAATTTTAACAAACAATTAAATCAATGTAATTTTTTCACAAAAAAGAGAATTACTCCGAAAAATAGACACTTCAGAGATGTTACATTTTATGATTTTTCTAATTTTATTTTAATTAAAAAAATCAAGCATTCCAAAATTCCCTATCAAGGCTTCTGTATTGTATTGCCTCTGAAACGTGCTGTGACAAGATATTTTCAGATTCTTCGAGATCGGCAATGGTTCTTGCTACCTTTAAAATTCTGTCATAAGCTCTCGCGGAGAGATTGAGTTTTTCCATCGCCAATTTGATCAGATTGAAAGACACTTCATCCAGTTCGCAAAATTTTTCGATTTCTCTTGGCCCAATTTGAGCGTTGTAACTGATTTTTAAATCTTTATATCGCTCCCGTTGAATCTCGCGGGCTATCAGAACCCGTTTTCGGATTTCTTCGCTTTTCTCGCCTTTTCTTTTTTCTGCAAGCTGTTCAAATTCAACTTTCTGAACTTCAATATGAATATCAATCCGATCTAAAAGCGGTCCCGAAAGTTTATTCATATACCGCTGCATTTCGTAAGTCGTCGACGTATTATTCGGGTCATCCGGGAAAAACCCGCTCGGACTGGGATTCATAGAGGCAACCAGCATAAAGCTTGCAGGATAATTTACCGTAAACCTGGCTCTTGAAATCGTCACTTCGCGGTCTTCCAACGGCTGCCGCATGACTTCCAAAACCGTCCTTTTAAATTCGGGCATTTCATCTAAAAATAACACTCCATTATGCGCTAAGGAAATTTCGCCGGGTTGAGGATAGCCCCCACCACCGACGAGTGCGACGTCCGAAATCGTGTGATGAGGTGCGCGAAACGGCCGAACCGTCATCAAAGAAGTTACGGCTCCCATTTTTCCGGCTACGGAATGAATTTTTGTGGTTTCCAAAGCTTCTTTTAAACTCAATGGGGGTAAAATGCTTGGAACCCTTTTCGCCAGCATCGTTTTTCCGCTTCCGGGAGGTCCGATCAAAATGATATTGTGTCCACCTGCTGCTGCGACTTCCATCGCTCTTTTTGCGGTTTCCTGGCCTTTAACTTCAGAAAAATCGAAGGGAAAATCATTTACTTTTTCCTGGAATTCTTTTCTGGTGTCTATGGTAACTCTGTGAAGCGGTTTTCCTTCATTAAAAAAGTCGATAACTTCTTTAATATTTTCTGCTTCGTAGACTTCAAGATTGTTAACAATAGCTGCTTCGCGTGTATTTTGTTTGGGTAAAATAATTCCTTTAAAACCTTCTTCCCGAGCCTGAATGGCAATCGGCAAAACACCGCGGATAGGCTGCAAAGTCCCGTCCAGAGAAAGTTCACCCATAATAATATAATCCTGAATATTTTCCGCAAGAATCTGATCTGAAGCTGCCAGAATACCAATCGCAATACTCAAATCATAGGCAGCACCCTCTTTCCTAAGGTCTGCAGGAGCCATATTGATCGTGATTTTCTTTCCGGGAATTTTGTATCCGACATTTTTCAACGCAGCGGAAATTCTGTAGCTGCTTTCTTTGATGGCACTATCGGCAAGTCCTACAAGATGATATCCTATTCCTCCGGTATCTACATTTACTTCAATGGTAATGGTTTGTGCTGCAACTCCGTGAATTGCGCTTCCAAAAACTTTAATCAGCATTTGTTGTGTTTTGGCGTAAAAATAATTAATATTTCATTTTAAAAAACAGGCCGATTTGTTTATAAAATTCAATTAATTTCCTTTTTAAATGGTGTTTTTTAATGTTTTAATCTAAATTTTAATCATAAGTCTGTTTAAAGCAATTGAAAATTTTACCACAAAAGCTAATTACTGAACGATTAGAGTTTTAGTTTAAAATAATTAACGGATTGATCTTTTGTACCTTTTGCAGGTAAATAAAAACGTAGACAACTTCCATAAAAAAGGCGCAAAGTAAACCTTGCGCCAAGAGAGAATTATTGAAAAAACTAAAATCCACTGTATTGGACTTTTTTCTTATTTATTTTTTGATGAATTTATTTTTATAAACTTTTCCATCTGCAGATTTAGAAACCACCATATAAGTTCCCGGAACAAGGCTGCTCACGTCAATCGGCTCAGAAAATTTGTGATCTCTTTTTTGTTGTACCAATTTTCCTGACATATCGATGATGGAAACTTCAGGATATTTTTTATCAGACTCTTTTCCGATGTATAAAAGCTGCGTAGTAGGGTTTGGATAAAGACTTAAAGTATTTTCTTTAGGTTTTGTTTCGCCTGTTGCCAAATTACAGAAACTGAAGTTCCCGAAATTTAATTTAATGAAAGCAATATCGCTCAGCATTTCGCATTGGCTAGGGCAATATTCTGTACAAGCGTAAAATCCGTACACTCCCGATACAGTCGCTGTGTAAGTGTCACCTGTTGCTCCGCTGATGATACAAGGATCTGTTGGTGAAGGCGGGTTGCTGCTAGGAAGACATTTAAACCATGTATGTAATCCGTAAACGCCTCCGAAACCGTCTTGCAGTTCTACTGATGCTCCTTCGCAAACGTTATATTCACCGTTTACTTCTTCGTATGTTCCCGGTGTGAAATTGGCCATCAAAAACGGAAGTCCGTAAGCATAGCCGTCTGCAAGGATCGATTGACTTTCTGCAGTACAATCACCTTGAGTAACTTCTACTTTGAAATTATACAGCATATCATCCGTTCCGTTGATCGTCAGTGTCTGGGAAGTTGCTCCTGCAATCGGAACCCAAGGATTCGGATTCGGGTTTTGCCAATACCATTCCTGCTTGTACCATTGGTAGCTTGCGTAGGTCTGTGTCGTAGAAAGTGTTTCGCTTTCAGAATTACAAAAAACAACACTTCCGGGAAACATTGTTCCCAATCTCGGACTCGTGATTTCCGGGGTACATTGTGCTTTTAGATTTAAAAGACTTAAAAATAAAAGACTTAAAAAGATTAGTTTTGTTTTCATATAAAAGATTTATTTGTAGTCGATGTTGATGAGAATTGCTTAATCAAGCAACACTCTGATCCCGAATTTCAAATTGAAATTCAGAGGTTTTTCTTTGTACACGGTATTCAGCGAACTGTTGTCGTTGAAATGATAGCTGACTCCCGGTTCCGCATAGATTCCTATGTTTTTAATCACTTTCAGCTGTAATCCGACAGCACTGTTTACAGAAACCTGAACCGGTTTTTCACTGATTTCTTCCTTAGTTTCTTCCTTCAAGACCCCGTCGACGATATATTTGGTTTTAATATCACCCGAAACGGCCTTTTCTACCAATCCGCCACCTGTAACATAGCCTGTGAAAGCTCCCTTTTGAATCACGTTATAATTAACCTGAACAGGAACTCCAACGTAATGAATATTCTGCTCGCTGGTGATAAAATTCGAGCTGGTTCCGGTGGTAAGTTCTGCGGAAAGTTTGGTGTAATTTATACCCGTCGCGATTCCCCATTTTTTTCCTAACCCATGATAAACAGAAGCTCCGAAGGTAATCGGTGTCTTATGTTTGATCTTGGCGTCTACTTTTTTATCCTGGTTTGCAATAAGGATCGCCATTAAAGGATCATCTCCATATTCCAAGCCCCATACATCGGGAAGGCTGAGTGTCGTTCCGTTTAAAGTAGCATACCCCGGAAACTGTTCTGTTGAGTTTGAAGAAGCATTTCCTGAAAGAATACCCACCATCCAGGATTTTTTAGATTTGTTCGTTAGCTTCAATTTCTTTGTTTCTTCAAATTTTTCTTTCCACTCTTTTTCTTCCTTCGTCAGAAGCTCGTATTTCTCTACCTCCTCTCCATTGGTTTTCTCTCCTTCAATGGCATCCTTGTTTTGTCCCTGAGCCAGATTTTCATTACTCTTGCTCAATATATTTTCAGACTGATTTTTACTTTGGTTTTCAGAAGTTTTATTATTCCAAAGATCAAGGGCTGCATTTTTTGTTTTGTTTAAAATATTATTAAAAACATTTTCTTTTAAAACATTAATTATATTTGAATTAGCTGCAATTAATTCATTTCTTTCTTTAACAGCATTCTCAACAGCCTGTTTCTCTTTTTCATTTGATATTTTCTGATGATAAGAAATAGTTTCATCGATATTTGCCTTGATTTGGTCTGATGAATACGTTGGATCTTGTGAAGTGGCTTTTTTTCCATTAAAATCAATTAGTTTATCTGCAACAAAAAACATGGCAACAGCAGCGGCAATACCTCCCGCACGATAAAAGAACGTCTTATAATTCGTCTTTGAAACAGCTTTTTCCCGAGCTTTAAGATCATTAAACCCAACAACACCTTTCGCATCATTCTCTTCGAATAATTCGTTTTTGATATCTTCCCACAACCCATCCGGAACTTCTTCCGTATGATCTTCCATTTTACGGCGCAGATCATTTAACCAATCATTACTCATATTGCGCTGTTTTTGACATTTTGTATTCTTTTATTTTCTGAGCAAGCAATGCTTTTGCTCTGTGAAATTGTGAGGCTGAAGAATTTTCTGCAATTCCCAGCGTTTCTGCAATTTCTTTATGGCTTTTTTCCTCGAAAACATACAGGTTGAAAACTGTTCTGTAGCCGTCGGGAAGAGAGCGGATCATCATCATGATTGTATTTTGTGATATTTCTTCAAAATTCGGTTCCTCTTCATTGGCTTCATCCGGAATTTCGAAATCATCGGAAACTGTTTTAAAATCAGGATTTTGCTTAATATGCTTTAAAGATTCGTTCACTACAATTCTTGTAATCCAGGCTCTCAGAGAACCGCTTCCCCGGTATTCGAAAGAATCGATAGAACGGAACATTTGTATAAAACTATTCTGCAAAACATCATGCACGTCTTCCTTATCAAGAATATATCGCGAACAGACATAGCTCAGACTGCCTGAATAAGCTCCGAAAAGCTCCTTCCAAGCGGCTTCTTCCTTCTGTAAAAGGCGGTGCGCCAAAATCTGCTCCTTACTTTCTTCCATGCATTAATTATGATAACATCCCAATATAAACTATTGACTTAATAATGCAAAGATAGGCAAGCCTCACGAAGAGGCTCAACCTACCTGACAAATAACCATTACTTAATTTTTAACACTAATTGGGACATCATACTTAATTGTCTGATAAGGGGTTAACTCTACTCCATCAACGGTTATTTTCTCAGCTTCCAATCCAAATCTCAAAGACCAGTCGTATCCTACAAAGAATCCTTTTTGCTTTGCCGCCAACTTTACCACCGCATTTTTTGTGACTCCGTCTACAGGAATCTGAAGGGCTAAAGTTTTGGGCTCAAACGTAAGTTCCACTAAGTTTTGACTGGCGTTTATTTTTGATGTATACTCTAATTTATATTCAACTTTCCCGATGTGTGCCAGAGCTGTATCTGCCTTTACCGGATCCGTTATTATCGTTTTTACAATCTCTCTTACAGGAAAATCCTTAAAAGTGATAATCGTATCTTTTGCCTGAAACTCAATAATCTTTTCATTGAATTTGTTTCCCTGTGATGTTACCAATCTCGCTTTATAACTTCCGTCCACATCACTCAGCTTTACTGGGATCGGCTCGTATCTTTCGTCGTTGCAGGACGTTAAAGAAAATCCTAAAAACACAATCATTGCAACTACCAGAGATTTAAGTACTGTTAATTTCTTCATTAATTTTGATTTTTGACATTAAACATTATTCCTTGAGTACTCATTTATATAAATCGCGTTTTTAGAGAATCTTGCACCGGAATTTTAAAAAAGTTCAAAAAAAATTCATAACTAGTTGATTTTAAAATGAAAAAAATTCATTTAATTAAAAGCGTTTTCTCTTTTTTATTATTTTAATACATTTGTTAAAACATATTTTGAGATGAATTTTGAACAGATCAATCTGCACCTGGATGCCTATAAAGAACACGACCAAATCATTGACGCGGCAGAATATTTAATTCGTTCATTCGAGTTGGAGCATGAAAACTTTGCAGGATTCGGCTTCCGGGAGGAGCTTTCCCCTAATTCGATGCTTTTAACGGCGGAAGGAGAATTGGGAGGTCCGCAGAAAGTCATGATTCCTAAAAATTTATTTGATTTTGATCTGAATTTAGTCTTGAATATGGTTGCCCATGAAATGCTTCACGTAAGGCAAAAAGCACCCGGACAAGTCATTGAAGATAAGAATGAAAGGGAATTTCAGGCCTATTATGAAATGCTTTTTCATAAAGTTTTTCCACAAATTCCTGATGTTTCAGATTTCCACAGAAAATTTTTCGGAAACAAAGCTTTGGAATATTACAGAAGAATGGGTGAAGGTTCCGAATTACAACACCAATATGCAGAACAGAAAACAGAAGTAGAACACTTAATCAATTCATTACCATGATCATAAAACCCGAAATCACTTGGGCAGACTTTGAAAAAATAGACATCCGATGCGGAACCATCATTTCCGTTAATGATTTTGAAAAAGCCAGGAATCCGTCTTATCAATTGGAAATAGATTTTGGGGATTTGGGCATCAAAAAATCATCCGCACAAATTACCACATTGTATCAGAAAGAAGAATTGATCGGGCAACAGGTTTTAGCGGTTGTTAATTTTCCGAAAAAACAGATCGCCAATTTTTTCAGCGAATGTCTTGTTTTGGGAGTTTACAGTGAAGACAAAAAAGATGTTACTCTTTTAACACCTTCATTGCCAACAAAAAACGGAATGCCGGTTGGATAATAATAAAGCAGTAAAAAATAAATGATACAGAATATTCCTTTAGAAAGAATCTTATTTCTTGATATTGAGACGGTTCCAGGATTTGGATCTTGGGAAGACTTATCTGAAACCGAGCAAATGCTTTGGGATAAAAAAACAAGATTTCAGCGAAAAGAAGATTTTACCGCCGAAGAATTTTATTCCGAAAGAGCCGGAATCATGGCAGAATTTGGAAAGATTATCTGCATCACGATCGGAATGGTCGAAAAAAACGACACTTTAAAAATAAAGAGTTTTGCGGATGATGATGAGAAAAAATTGCTGCTGGAATTTGGAGAAATCTTTAACAGTCCGAGGCTTCGCGACGTCATTCTCTGTGCCCACAACGGAAAAGAATTTGACTTCCCGTGGATATCTAGAAGATTCTTAATCAACGGAATGCAGCCTCCGACTCCGTTTCAGATGTTCGGAAAAAAACCATGGGAAATTCCGCATATCGATACGATGGAACTCTGGAAATTCGGAGATTATAAAAGTTTTGTTTCTTTAGAATTATTGGCGCATCTTTTCGGGATTCCTACTCCGAAAGACGATATCGACGGCTCAATGGTTTCATCAATCTACTACATAGAAAAAGACTTGCAAAGAATAGTTGACTATTGTGAAAAAGATGTCTTAACTTTGGCAAATATTTTCCGGCGAATGCGTCAGGAAGATTTGTTGAAAAGGTACATCAATTTAGATTAAAAAATGAAATTTACAGACGATCAGATTGCTGACATAGGTGAAGAAATCATCCGTGTCTTAAAAACCGTGTATGACCCTGAAATTCCGGTAGATATCTACGAATTGGGTTTGGTTTATGATGTTCAGATTTCCGACGATGCGGATGTTAAAATTATCATGACACTTACCACACCGAACTGCCCTGTTGCTGAAACGCTTCCTCAGGAGGTAAAAGATAAAGTGGCAGAAGTAGAACATGTGAAAAGTGTTGATTTAGAACTTACTTTCGAGCCAAGCTGGAACAAGGATATGATGAGCGAAGAAGCAAAATTTGAGCTGGGAATGCTTTAATTTTGGATTAAAAAATAAAAAAGGCTGTCAGTTTTGGCAGCCTTTTATTTTTACTTCAAACAACAATCTTTGAAATTTGATTCTTTAATTTAAACCATTAAGATTAATTCATCTTAAGAATCGAAGATTTGCTTGATTAAACTTAACTTCTTAACCTTTCCTTAATGGTTCAAAAATATTTCTGTTAAATCTCTCTAGCAATCTCCTTTCCTTCCCTTCTGCTCCACTCACTCCAAGAGCCTACATATAAATTCGGAATGGGAAAACCTGCATAATCCAACGCTAAAATCGTGTGACAAGCCGTTACTCCCGAACCACAATGAATGATAAGATTTTGCGGTTTATCCTGTAAAAGTTTTGAATACTTTTCTTTTAAAATCTCCGGTGAAAGGAAATTTCCGTTTTCATCAAGGTTTTCAGAAAAAGGAATATTGATCGCTCCGGGAATATGACCGGCAACCAAATCGATCGGCTCAGATTCTCCTTTATAGCGGTAAGCATCTCTTACATCTATCACCGCTGAGGAAAGGTTTGTTAATTCATTTTCAACAACTTCCAGTGTCGAAGTTGGCAGAAGCCAATTATCTTTTTTAATTAAATCTGATTTTTCAAAACTTTCTTCTCCGGATGAAAATTCTATATCTTCTTTTTCAGCATTTTGAAATCCACCATCCAAAACCTGAACATTTTTTAAACCAAATGATTTCAACATCCACCAAGCTCTTGCGGCAGCATTGGATCCGTTTTTATCGTCGTAGACCACAACATGAGAGCCTTCCGAGATCCCGAGATTTGAAAGGGTTTCCGCAAATTTTTCAACATTGGGAAGCGGATGTCTTCCACCAAAAGCCGCATCTTCCCCAATTTCAGCCAGATCTTTATCCAGATCGATGAATCTTGCTCCTTTGATATGTTTGTTCAGATAATTTTGATGAACGTCTTTTCCTACTCTTGCATCGAGAATGATGAGATTTTCGGATGGGAGGTTTTTTAATTCGAATGGGGAGATTATGGGTTTCATTTTTGGTGATTTTAGTTAAATATGTTTTGGCTAAAGCCAATTGATTTTTTAATATTTAAAGCGGGCTAAAGCCCGCTTCTATTGATGTTTTTATTTTTTTGTCTCTCGCAGATTTTTTTAAAGAGAACAATAAGAGCACTTTGTTTTTTAATCTGCTTGATCTGTTAAGTATGCGAGAGATTTTATTTCAAAAATGAAAAATATCCTTCGCTTTGTTATAAGAACTTTCGAAGTTTAATAAATTCAGTTTGTGATCAATTTTTTCAACGCTCATGAAGTTGATCACCTGCTCTGTCGGCATATTTCCTACCAGATCGTCTTTTGCCATCGGACATCCTCCGATTCCTTTGATGGCGCTGTCAAACCTTGTACAGCCTTTATCGTAAGCCGCTTTTAGTTTTGAGTAAGAATCTTCATATCGGTTATGAAAATGTCCCCCGAAATTGATTTCAGGATATTTTGAAGGTATTTTTTCAAATAAAAGAGCAATCGTTTCCGGGGTTGCAACTCCCGTAGTATCAGACAGTAAGATATCTTTAACTCCAATTTCTGAAAATCTCTGAGCCCAGAAATCTACATCTTCCCATTTCCACATTTCTCCATAAGGATTTCCGAAAGCCATTGAGAAATAAATATTCAGTTGTCTGCCCTCACTTTTTACCAGCTCCAGCATTTTGACAATCTCCTGAAAAGCTTCATCCTGACTTTTGTTGGTATTCCTGTGCTGGAAGGTTTCGGAAATAGAAAACGGAAACCCGAGAATATCCACCGACTGATGTTTCAGCGCTTTTTCAGCACCTCTATAGTTTCCTATAATTGCAGAAACTTTTGTATTTGATCTGGATTTATCGATATTTTCGGCAACCTCATCAGAGTCTGCCATTTGCGGAATCGCTTTTGGAGATACAAAACTAAGACAATCCAATACATCAAAACCAACATCCATCAAAGAGTTGATATAATCTATTTTTTTATCTGTAGGGATAAATTCTCCCCAACCCTGCATTGCATCACGCGGACATTCAGTAAGAAACATTTTTACTTTAGATTTTCTCAAATATAATAAAACTAAACAATTTCGTATACGGCACCTACAAATCTAACATTATTTTGATTCTCAAACATTTATATCCGATTTAAAATTTCAATACTTTATATTCAATTACAAATAAATTATTCTGAGCAGGGAATTTGTTAACTTTGCTGGAAATTTATACTAATAATGAGTGCAATAGAATTCAACCAATTGTGGAAAGAAAAGTTACTGAACCGTTTTATTAATTATGTAAAAATATATTCAACGAGCGACGCGGAAAGCGAAACGACTCCTTCAACAGAAAGACAGTGGGATATCGCAAATTATATCGTTGAAGAACTGAAAACGATCGGTCTTGAAAATGTATCGATAGACGACAACGGTTATATCATGGGATATGTTCCTTCTAACCTTGAAAATGATGACAAACCGACAATTGGATTTATCTCGCATTACGACACTTCACCGGATTTTAGCGGGGAAAATGTGAAACCTCAGGTTTGGGAAAATTATGATGGGAACGATTTGGTTTTAAATCAGACAACAGGATTTACTTTATCGCCTTCAAAATTTGAAAGTTTAAAAAAATATATCGGTCAGACTTTAATTACCACCGACGGAAACACGCTTCTAGGAGCCGATGACAAAGCCGGCTGTGCGGAAATCGTGACGGCGGCAGAATATTTAATTGCTCATCCGGAAATCAAGCACGGAAGAATCGCTATTGGATTCACCCCTGACGAGGAAATCGGAAGAGGAGCGCATAAATTTGACGTGGCCAAATTCGGGGCAGAATTTGCTTACACGATGGATGGCGGAGAAGTTGGAGAACTGGAATATGAAAACTTCAACGCGGCCGGAGCTGTGGTAAAAATCCACGGATTGAGTGTTCACCCTGGTTACGCGTACGGAAAAATGGTAAATGCCGCTTTATTGGCTTCTGAATTTGCCCAGATGCTTCCTGCTGATGAAACTCCGGCAACGACGAAAGGGTTTGATGGTTTTTATCATTTAATGGATTTAAACGCGGATATTTCCGAAGCTAAATTGCAATACATCATCCGTGACCACGATGCTGATAAATTTGAGGCAAGAAAGAAATTCATGGAAGAAAAAGTGGCGGAATTTAATCAAAAACACGGCGCCGGAACTGCCGAAATCGAAATTAAAGAGCAATACAGAAACATGAAGCAGCAGTTTGAAGGCAAAATGCACATCATAGATCTTGCAGCTCAGGCAATGAAGGAAGCAGGTATTGAACCAAAGATCAAGGCGATCAGGGGAGGAACAGATGGTGCACAATTATCTTACATGGGACTTCCTTGTCCGAATATTTTTGCGGGCGGAATCAATTTCCACGGACCGTATGAGTATGTGGCGTTGGAGAGCATGGAGAAGGCGACGGAGGTGATTATTAATATTGTGAAAGCGTAATTTTTCAACATACAAATTGAAAGCCGGCTGAGTGAGCCGGCTTTTTTATTTACTATATATCCGGGCCTGAAAAATTGATACACATTATAAACTAGCCATAGCACTTCCCATTTACGACCATAAAGGGATAAAAATCAAATCATTACAAATTCATCCTTCAGTTTTAAAAATTAATGGTCTGATTTTTGAAAACTATAAAACAAAAAATTTCAAAAATGAAAAAGAGATTATATTCAACTGCAGTGGTTCTTTTATTTGGAATCGGTGTATCTGCACAAAAAACTGATTCTGTAAAGCAAGAGATAAAAAAAGATGCTAAAAAAGTAGAAACAGCCGTTAAAGATGGTGCAGAATGGACTGGCAAAACTGCTGAAAAAGGTTATGACGCTACAAAAAAAGGCGTAAAAAACGCAGTAAAATGGACTAAGAAAACAGCTAAAAAAGGAGCAAAAGCCGTAGATAAAACCTACCAGGATGTAAAAACAGATATTAAGAAAGATTAATAACAGAAAAAAATAGGATATAATAAACCACTGCCATGGCAGTGGTTTATGTATTAAAAAAATTGAATATTTTATATTTGCTGATTGCCCAAAAAAGCATCCCAGCCCTGCGCCGTCAAAGCCACCAATTGATTGGAACCTCTTGCTACCATAAAATTTCCTTCCTCTTTTTCCACCGCATGTCCGATAATGGTAAAATCAGGGTGATTTTTAATTTTATCAAAATCATTCGGAGAAATTGTGAACAATAGTTCATAGTCTTCACCGCCACTCAAAGCCGCCATTACAGGATTTAAATTAAATTCATCCGCCGTCGTGATCGTCAGATTATCCATCGGAACTTTCTCTTCATACAATCTGAAACCAACTTTAGACTGATCAGAAAGATGCAGAATTTCAGAAGCCAGACCGTCTGAAATATCGATCATAGAAGTTGGTTTGATATCCAATTGTTCTAAAATTTCTTTCACATCCGTTCTTGCTTCAGGCTTTAATTGTCTTTCCAGAATATAGTCGTAACCTTCCATTTCAGGCTGCATATTCGGGTCAGCCAGGAAAACGGCGTGCTCTCTTTCCAAAATCTGAAGTCCCATATAAGCCCCACCTAAATCTCCTGTCACAACAAGTAAATCGTTTGGTTTTGTGCCGCTTCTTTTGACAATATTTTCGTCATTTTCGATTCCGACAGCTGTAATGCTCATGACAAGTCCTGCATTTGAACTCGTAGTGTCACCACCTATCAAATCAACTTTATATCTTGCGCAAGCCGCCTGAATTCCGGAATAAATTTCTTCCAGAGCTTCCACCGGAAAACGGTTGGAAACGGCCAAAGAAACCAAAATCTGTGTTGGAGTAGCATTCATTGCTGCAATATCACTAAGATTCACAACAACAGCTTTATATCCCAAATGTTTCAACGGAACATATCCTAAATTGAAATGAACACCCTCTGCCAAAACATCCGTTGTAAGGACAACCTTTTTGCTTCCGGGATTAATGACCGCCGCATCATCTCCTACTCCAAGCTCCGAAGATTCGTTGGATAAAGGAAAATGCTCTGTCAAATGTTTTATTAATCCAAATTCTCCTAATTTAGAGATTGGTGTTAATTCTGGTTCTTTATCTTCAAACATATTTTAATTATAAGTAATGAGTAATTGGTAATAAGTAATGTTTCAGCCACAAATAACCCTGAACTCCAAACATTAAACTTTAATCCTTAAATAAGTTGTGCCGGATCAATATTTTCCGGACGGAAAGGCAATTTTTTAAAATCTTCCTTGGTTAAAATTACCGTATTCGGACCTTTATATTTATTCATTGCTTCTACCACATCATCCGGCGGAGTCGTCATTTTTCTCAACATCGTATCGATCCACACACCTGTCGCTTCCGAAGTCGCACAATGCTCTCCTTCCGGCGTATAAAATTTGTGCACAAAACGATAGATTGAAGAATCTTCTGCACATCCATCGATCTCAAGGCTTACGATAACCGTCTGATCTGCAAATATTTCCTTAAAAAAAGAAAATCGTTCATGCATGATCACGGGACCAATTCCCCATCGGCTCATTTGGGTAACGCCCATTTTTTCCTGCTTCATAAAAGCCATTCTGGTTTGTGCACAATATTGCACATAAGATGAATTTGCTAAATGTTTGTTGGCATCAAGGTCACTCCAACGTACTTCGAATTTATGGTAAAAAATCATTTAAATTTATTTTAAGTAAGTATGAACTTTAAATTTCCTCACCACAAAAGTCACAAAAGTTTTTTAACACTTTAGAACAAAAAGCTAAAATAAATTGCAATAGAGTTCACATAAGAGGAAAATCAAAGATTTTCAAAAACTAATGTGTTCTTTTTTACTACTAAAATGCAATTAAAAAAAACTTTTGTGACTTTTGTGATTAATAATTTTTCGGCGTTATGGTTCAAAAAATTATATTCTTCAAAATTACTCAAATAAGATGGTTTATAAAAATTGTAGTTTTGTAAAAATAATCTTGAGCATAAGATTAATCATACTATGAAGCAAATTATCATTATCGGAGGCGGAGCGGCAGGATTTTTCTGCGCGGCGAACCTTGACGAAACCAAATATAAAATTACCATTCTCGAACAAAATTCGGATGTCCTTCAAAAAGTGAAAATTTCGGGAGGAGGGCGATGCAATGTGACGCACGCTTGTTTTGACCCAAGAGAATTAGTTCAGTTTTATCCCCGTGGAAACAAAGAATTATTAAGTGTTTTCACCAAGTTTCAGCCTGGTGACACGATGGATTGGTTTGACCAACGAAAAGTTTCGTTGAAGATCGAAAATGATAACAGAATTTTCCCTGAAAGTAACTCGTCGCAGACGATTATCAATACTTTTTTACACGAAATTCAGCAAAAAAATGTTGAAGTAAAAACCAAATGTTCTGTAAAGGAAATTGAAAAATTAGACGGAAAATATTCCGTTAAAACAAGTTTGGGAGATTTCGAAGCTGATTTTGTGATTTATACTACCGGAAGTTCTCCAAAATCGTTGAAAATGATTGAAAACTTAGGTCATAAAATCATTGATCTGGTTCCTTCGCTTTTCACATTTAATATTAAAGATGATTTACTGAAAGACCTGGCTGGAACAAGCTTTGAAATGGCAGAAACATCGATTCCAAAGTTAAAAACCGAAGAAAGTGGACCATTATTAATTACCCATTGGGGCCTTTCGGGTCCTGCGATTCTGAAAATTTCGGCTTGGGAAGCAATCAATCTGGCGAAAGTGAAATATAATTTTGAAATTCAGGTTAATTTTATTTCAAAAGACATCGGTGATGCGGAAGAACTGTTCCAAAGCTTTAAACAATCAAACCCTAAAAAGACCATTGGACAATCGAAAATTTTTGATGTGACCAATCGTTTTTGGCAGAGAATTTTAGAAGTTTCAAAAGTTGATTTGAATAAGCAAGTAGCCAATATCTCAGGAAAAGAAATGCAGACAATTCTTGAAAATATATGCAAAAAGAAATTTCAGGTGACGGGAAAATCGACTTTCAAAGATGAGTTTGTAACTGCGGGAGGTGTTGATTTAAAGGAAATTAATTTCAAAAATATGTCTTCGAAGATCTTGCCTAACTTTTACGTTGCCGGAGAAGTTTTGAATATTGATGCAGTGACGGGAGGGTTTAATTTTCAGGCGTGTTGGAGTGAAGCGTGGCTGATTGCTCAGGATTTGAATTCAAAATGATTTAAACACAAATCCCACTAATATTTTTACCACAATATTTGTGAATATCTGCGGAAAAATTTGTGATATTAGTGTTTTAAAAAAGAACACAAATTATAAAATGCTTTTAGCTAAAAAAAATATTCTGAATGCTTTTAAAATCCTTTTAACCATAGGATTCGGGTATTTCTTTTGGCTCATGCTGAAAATCACTTTAGAATATATTCCTTTAAAAACAGATGTAAGTTTTTTAATGATCAAACAAACCGAAGTCGGCGAAAGACCGGAATATCTCTACTTTTTCTACACTCACGTTTATACAAGTATTTTTGTTTTATTGAGCGGATTTTTAGCCTTAATCAGAAAAGATTTTGGAGTAAAAAATTTTCATAAAAACGCAGGAAACATTTATATTTTTCTGATTTTAATTTTTGCTGCCCCATCAGGAATTTACATGGGAATTTTTGCCAACGGTGGAATTTTATCTAAAACTTCGTTTGTTATTCTGGGCTGTTTGTGGTGGTTTTCGACCTTTAAAGCGTATCAACTTGCGCGACAGAAAAAATTTAAAGAACACAAGCAATGGATGTGGCGCAGTTTTGCACTCACCATTTCTGCGATCAGCCTGAGAATGTGGAAGGTCATTATTGTCTATTTATTTCACCCCAATCCGATGGATGTTTACCAGATCATCGCATGGATGGGCTGGATTCCCAATATTATTTTAATTGAATATTTAATCACAAAAAAATACATATGAAATCGCTCTCTCATTTTTTGTAAAACAACACTCCTTTCTGCGATTACATATGACCAATAAAAATCAATAACAAATTACATATGAAAATTTTAAAATTAACATTAATCTCCTTATTTGCAATTAGTTTCATTGCCTGTAAAAAGGATGCAAAAACTACAAGCTCTTCGAAAGACAGCCTTACAGCGAAGAAAGATTCGGTGGTCGTCCCTGAAATTTATAAGGAATATTACGGAATTTACATGGGCGATTTTGCAGGAAAAGAAATGATTACTCCTGAGATTGGCGAGGAATACGAAGGCGAGGTTTACAAGAAAATTTCTTTAAAAATCAACAGAATCACTAAAGACAGCGTGTACGGACAAAGCATTGTCAATGGAAACCAGCGCCCTTTCCGAGGGGTTTTTAACGAAAGCACAAAATCCTTTATTCTGGATGAACCGGGCAATGATAAAACCGACGGGAGATTTGAAGTAAAATTAAACAATGACAGCCTCACCGGAAACTGGAATGCTTTCAATAAATCTGCTGTAAAAGCTCCGGTTAAAACGTTAAAGCTTATAAAAAAAGAGTTCGTCTACAATCCAAATTTCATGTTGAGTGAAGACAATGACCTTATCGACTGGGAAAATCCGAAAAATTTTGTTGAAAAATACACCGACGAAGAAACCGGAAAAACAGAAAGCTACACTGCCTCAAAAAACAGAATTGCTTCTGATGCTGTTTTTAAACTGAATGCTTCCAAACAAAAACTTACTGAAAAAGACCTTAAAAACCTCAGAAAACTGGATCTGGAAATCATTAAAAATTCGGTTTTTGCAAGACACGGATATTCTTTCAAAAAAGCGACCTACAGAAATTTCTTTGAACAGACAGACTGGTACATTCCCGTTTCCAATAATGTAGACAATGATCTTTCGCCGATGGAGAAGGAAAATGTGGCTTTATTGAACCGTTTTATTAAATATGCGGAGGATAAATATGATAGTTTTGGAAGGTAGTTTTTGAAACTTTATTAAGATTGATTATTAGATCCTTCGACTTCGCTCAGGATGATACTGGCAAATTATTCCGCTTAAACAGGAACACTTAGTATTAGAGATGTCATCCTGAGTGCGAAGCAGTCGAAGGATTTATTTTTTTAAGTTGTAATCGCACGAATACGTAAAGCAGCAAACATCCAACCGCATAACACAAAATATCAATCCACGAAAAAGAATTTCCGACAACGATATACATCACGCTTCCAGGCTCTAAACCTAATCTATCAGCAATTTTAAAATACTGTGCCAACTCAACCATACAGGAAAAAATGAGAATTCCGACAATCAGTTTTTGATCATTAATTTCTATAAAACTCTTAATAAAGGTGTACAAAAGCATCACCACAATAACGTCTCCAAGATAGGCTCTGATAAAGAAAATGTCTTTTAAAGCAGTGGCGATGAGAACCTCAACCAAGAAAATGAGTAGTGTTGCAACGAAATATTTTAAACTGAATCTGAATTTCATAGGTGTGTTTTGGCTAAAGCCGAACTGTTTTGTTATTAAAAAAACGGGCTAAAGCCCGTTCTTATTGATCTATTTGACAAAGATATTATTTCTTCACCTTCACTGTACATCCGATGGCCACAGTTTTTGTCATTTTTATCGGTTCGTTTTTAATTAGCGCATTTACCGCATCCTGAACATAATATTCTGAAACATCATTTGGATTTTCGTAATTGTTATCGATCGCTCCGATGTATTTTACGATATTTTTACCGTCTTCTTTTTGCAAAAGGAACACATGAGGCGTTTTTGTTGCCCCGTATTGAGGGAAAATTTTCTGACCTTCATCTACCAGATACGGAAATGTGAATCCCTTTTGTTTTGCCCTTTCGATCATTTTCTGATAGTCGTCTTCAGGCTGTACGGAAGGATCATTGGGGTTGATTGCGATCACAGGATACCCTTGAGATTTGTATTTTTTGTCTAATTCGATGATTCTGTCTTCATACTTTTTCGCGTACGGACAATGATTGCACGTGAACACAACAATGAAACCTTTTGCCGTTTTGAAATCGCTCAGAGAAACCATTTTCCCGTCGACATTTTTAAGTTTAAAATCTGTTGCTTCATCGCCTATTTCGTAGCCTTTTGCAGAAGAAATATTTTCTTTTTGAGGCTTGTTTTTATCCTGATTTATCGTTGTGAAGCTCAATAATCCGAGTCCAACCATGAAAATCATTACTAAAATTTTAAAATTTTTCATAGCATATTTGTTTTAAGGTAAATTTTTTACAATTGTCTTTTCAAGGTCTTCCTTGCTCATTTCTCCGTCATTGAAATGTACTTTTTCACTGTTTTTATAGAAGATCGTCACCGGAATATTTCCGTCCCAGTTTTTTTCAAAACGCGGAATCCAGGTGTTCATTCTTTTGATATCATCTAGAAGAATGACCTCGGCGGTAAGATTTTTATTTTTAATGAATTTTATCACTCTTTCTTTGTCAACCAATCTATCCAGCGAAACCAAAATCATTTTAAAATTTGGGTTTTCAGAATACTTTTTATTGATTTCCATAAAATGCGGAAGTTCTTTCACACACGGCGCACAGGTTGTTGCCCAGAAATTCACAACCAGAAGTTTATTTTTTTCTTCCTGAATCCGTTTTTCAAGTTCTTCATATTTCACGGCCGAAACCGTTGTCTGCTGCGCCTTTGAAATGGTAAAGCACAACATCAGAAATAGTATTTTGATTACATTCTTCATATTCAAAATTAATCAATTATTGTAAATCATAGTATCATTAAGAACATTCTACCTGATTTTTAACATTTTATTCATTATTCTAATTGATTATTAATCTTATTCGGCTCTTTTTTTGCTGTGCTAAAAAACAAGCATTTTATAAATTATGAAGAAAATAATTCTTTTTTTAGGTCTTTTTTTTAGTGCTGCAGTTTTTGCTCAGGAATATAGTAATGTTACTCAGCTTCCGGATTATGCCATTTTAAGAACAAAAATGAAGCTGGATGATGCCGTTTACACCAAAGCAGACGTTCCCGCAGAATTTCCCGGCGGAATGGCCACTTTTAAAAGAAAATTTGCCGAAAGCATGGACGTAATTGATGTAAAATCAAATAAAATCGATACCCGCGTCTATTTTATCGTTGAAAAAACCGGCTATGTACGATATGTCGTTGCAACCGGGAGCGATGAGAAACATTCACATGCCGCAGAAATTGCCGTCAGAAGATTATTTGTAAAGTGGAAACCCGCAACCATCAATGGGGAACCGGTTCGTTATCTTTATACTTTTCCTTTGTCTTTGAAGAAATATGATTAAAATAAAAAATGATTGGAAACTACCCTCCAATCATTTTTTTTATCGAATTAAGCTTCATTAAAGCTTCAATAGGTGTCAATGTATTAATATCAATTTTCGTTAATTCCTCACGGATATTTTCGAGAACCGGATCGTCCAACTGAAAGAAAGACAATTGCATATTTTCTTCCGTTACCCTTTTAATTTTCTCGGAAGAACCGCTTTGAGACCGGCTTGCTTCCAGCGTTTTCAGGATTTCATTGGCACGATTCACGACTTTTGCAGGCATTCCCGCTAGTTTTGCCACATGAATACCGAAACTGTGCTCGCTTCCGCCCGAAATTAATTTTCTTAAGAAAATAATATTTCCTTTGTTTTCCTGAATAGACACGTGGAAATTTTTCACTCTTTCAAAATTCACGGTCATTTCGTTCAGCTCGTGGTAGTGTGTTGCAAATAATGTCTTGGCCTGCGTCGGATGCTGGTGAAGATATTCCGCAATCGCCCATGCAATCGAAACCCCGTCGTAAGTGGAAGTTCCACGACCGATTTCATCTAATAAAATTAAACTTCTTTCGGAAATATTATTTAAAATATTCGCCGCTTCGTTCATTTCTACCATAAAAGTGGATTCACCTGCAGAAATATTATCCGTCGCTCCTACCCTTGTAAAAATTTTATCTAAAATTCCGATTTCCGCATGTTTTGCAGGGACAAAACTCCCGATCTGCGCCAACAGACAAACAATCGCTGTCTGACGAAGAATCGCCGATTTACCCGCCATGTTGGGTCCCGTCACCATGATAATCTGCTGAGAATCTTTGTCTAAGAAAATATCATTCGGAATATATTTTTCGCCCAGAGGAAGTGCATTTTCAATGATCGGATGCCTTGCCTCTTTTAAATCGATGGAAAAACTTTCGTTCAAAACAGGCTTTGTATAACTCTCAGAAACAGCAAGTTCCGACAGCCCAACCGCAACATCCAATTGTGCAATAATATTCGAATTTTCCTGAATCTGATCGATATAAATCATTGTTTCAGAGCAGACATTTCTGTACAGCTCATTTTCTAAAACCCCTATTTTTTCCTCAGCTCCGAGAATCTGATTTTCGTATTCTTTTAATTCTTCCGTAATGTAACGTTCCGCATTTACCAGCGTCTGCTTTCTTAGCCAATCGCTTGGAACCTTATCTTTATGGGTATTTCGGACTTCAATATAATATCCGAAAACATTATTAAAATCAATTTTAAGGCTTGAAATTCCTGTTCTTTCAATTTCTCTCTGGCACATTTCGTCCAGGAAACCGCGACCTTTGGACTGAAGCCCTCTTAATCGGTCAAGTTCTTCGGAAATCCCTTCTTTAATCACATTTCCTTTCGCCAGGTTTACGGGAAGCTCGTCATTCAGATGATTTTGAAGACATTTTATCAGTTCATCCTGGTCATACAAAGGATCCAACCAGGCCAAAACATCGGCATGAGGATGAAGTAACGCCTTAATTTTATGAATATTAATCAAGCTCTGACGAAGATAGCCTAGTTCTTTCGGTGAAATTTTTTCTGCCGCCAGTTTTCCCATCAATCGATCCAAATCGGAGATGGATTTTAATAACTGGGAAATTTCATATTTAAGATGATCGTTTTCGTTTAAAAAATCAATTAAAGAAAGCCTTCTGTTGATTTCGTCAACTGATTTTAACGGTAAAATAATTCTTCTTCTGAGCAATCTACCGCCCATCGGCGTTGATGTTTTGTCGATAATATCCAAGAGAGATTTCCCCTGTGGGTTGCTTGGATACACAATTTCAAGGTTTCTCAACGTAAAATTATCCATCATCAGATAATCCTCCTGTGGAATTACTTGAATTTTTGTGATGTGAGCTAATAAATTGTGGTGGGTATCTTCCACAAGATAAGCGAAAATAGCTCCCGCTGCCGTAATTGCTAACGGTTGATTTTCAACACCAAAACCTTTTAATGAATTGGTTTTAAATTGATTCGTCAGTTTTTCGTAAGCAAAATTATATTGATATGCCCAGTCTTCAAGTTTAAACGCATTTTTATTTTTAATCTGCTCCGGAATCTGAACGCTCCGCTGATAGATAATCTCACTCGGATCAAAAGTATTGACAATATGAAGCAGTTTTTCTAAATTTCCTTCACTCACCAGAAATTCTCCCGTCGAAATATCCACCAAAGCAATCCCGAACTTCTCTTTTTCTTTATGAAGAGACAACAGGAAATTATTCTTTTTTGAATTTAAAACCTGATCGTTGAATGTAACACCGGGAGTCACCAGTTCGGTAACGCCTCTCTTTACAATTCCTTTCACCGTTTTCGGATCTTCCAGCTGGTCGCAGATCGCAACCCTCATCCCAGCGCGCACCAATTTTGGCAAGTAAGAATCTACCGAATGATGCGGAAATCCGGCCAATTCGATATGTCCTTCCCCATTCGCTCTTTTCGTAAGAACAATGCCTAAAATCTGAGAAGTTCTAACAGCATCCTGCCCGAAAGTTTCATAAAAATCGCCCACCCTGAAAAGTAAAAGCGCATCAGGATATTTCGCCTTGATGGTATTGTACTGTGTCATTAACGGGGTTTCTTTCTTCGTCGCTTTTGCCATTAAAATCGTTCTTAAGAATTAGGTCGGTAAAAGTATGAAATAAAATAGTAGAAGTAAAGTTTTTGAAAACTTACAGCTCAAAAAAGAATTTTTTTAATATTGAATACGTAATCCTTGTCAAGGTTTAAAACCTTGACAAGGATCATTGAACTCAAAAATATTATTCAGAATATTTATCCATGGCCTTCGAACTCTTCTTATATGCCCATTTCTGTTTGTAATTCACCCACTTAGCTTTGAAAACTTTTCGCATTAATTTATCCGTATATCGCATCACAAAAACATGATACAGCATACTTGCAAAAACATTCGGTTTATTGGGAAGCGCACGAAGCGACATTGAAAATCCAGGCTCCAAATATCTGTTGAAATGCCAGAAAGCCCCGGGAATAAAGAGCGCATCACCGTGTTCCATGAAAATTTCAAAACCTTTGGCATGCTTCAGGGCGGGAAATTTTTCATAATCCGGATTTTCATAATCCAATTCATAGATGGTATGTACAGACAACGGAACTTTATATAAAAATGCAGACTGTTTTTGATCAAATAATAAAATCCTTTTTTTTCCCTCAAAATGAATGTGAAGAAAATCTCCCAGATCCACATCATAGTGCATTAAAACATGAGCTTCGCTACCCCCGAAAAACAAGGTTGGAAGGCGCTTAAAAAATTTCATTCCCAAATCAGGATAGGTGAAATTTTTTAACAATTCAGGTAAACGGTCGGTGATGATGTAAAAGAAAATACGCAAGTCTGAAGGTTTACTTTTAATCGTATCGATATAATCCCGCATTTTCATATGCGTTACCGGAGCATCAGAGCTTTTGGAGGCATCTGCTGGTTTGTTATCATATAACGGAACTTCCTGATCTCCTGCTTTTTCCCTAATAAAATCAAAATTCCATTTGTCGAAAGCATCCCATCGGCTCGCAAAATTCTTGATCAAAAGAGGTCTGTGCTTTTTGAAATAATTTTTCTGAAAATCTTCTTTACTAATATCTGTTACAACATCTACGTTTTCGAGAATCATTTTGTGTGGTATTTTAAATGCGAAATAAAAGTAGTGTTTTTTTGAATTTTGGGGAAATTTTGAGGTTAAATTTATCTCCCGCTGATTTCACAGGTCTATACAAGCTTTTTTCTATATAATGTCATTCTGAATGAAGTGAAAGCGTAGTGAAGAATATAATTTTTAATGCAAAGTTCACAAAGATTTTATTTAAATTTTTTATGAATATTTTTCGGTCACAAAGGCACTTCGTTCAGCAAATGATAGCAATAGAAAAGTCGTTGCCATCAAAAATATTTGTAATACGAAGAAAAACATTTGAGTAAATTACGTTTAAATAAATTTTTCTTTTAATGCAAAGTTCACAAGATTTTATTTAAATTTTTTATGAACATTTTTCGGTCGCAAAGGCACTTCGTTCAGCAAATGATAGCAATAGAAAAGTCGTTGCCATCAAAAAATATTTGTAATACGAAGAAAAACATTTGAGTAAATTACTTTTAAATAAATTTTTCTTTTAATGCAAAGCTCACAAAGATTTTATTTAAATTTTTTATGGACATTTTTTGGTCGCAAAGGCACTTCGTTCAGCAAATGATAGCAATAGAAAAGTCGTTGCCATCAAAAATATTTGCAATGCGAAGAAAAACATTTGAGTAAATTACTTTTAAATAAATTTTTCTTTTAATGCAAAGCTCACAAAGATTTTATTTAAATTTTTTATGGACATTTTTCGGGCGCAAAGGCACTTCGTTCAGCAAATGATAGCAATAGAAAAGTCGTTGCCATCAAAAATATTTGCAATGCGAAGAAAAACATTTGAGTAAATTACTTTTAAATAAATTTTTCTTTTAATGCAAAGCTCACAAAGATTTTATTTAAATTTTTTATGGACATTTTTCGGGCGCAAAGGCACTTCGTTCAGCAAATGATAGCAATAGAAAAGTCGTTGCCATCAAAAATATTTGTAATACGAAGAAAAACATTTGAGTAAATTACGTTTAAATAAATTTTTCTTTTAATGCAAAGCCCACAAATATTTTATTTAAATTTTTTATGAACATTTTTCGGTCGCAAAGGCACTTTGTTCAGCAAATGATAGCAATAGAAAAGTCGTTGCCATCAAAAATATTTGTAATACGAAGAAAAACACTTGAGTAAATTACGTTTAAATAAATTTTTCTATTTTTTTTTACCAAAATTTTAAGATTTTTATTAAAGCAAGGATAAAACGAAAAATTTATCTTTGTAAGACCAACAAATTTTATGAGAGTTTACAACACTAAAAATTTCCTGAAAATCCTTTTCAGTCTGCACAAAAGCGACACCATGAAAATCCTTTTCCCGACCATGGTTCTGGTAGGGTTATATTCGTGGGGCATCGAATTTCTGGAAGTTGAATATTTTCATCTTTCTTCAAAATCTACGGTCAGTAATGTAAGCCTGATTCATTCTCTGCTGGGTTTTGTGCTTTCTTTATTGCTTGTTTTCAGGACAAATACAGCGTATGACCGATGGTGGGAAGGGAGAAAACTTTGGGGAAAGCTGGTGAATGACACTCGGAATTTTGCGATAAAAATCAATGCAATTCTTGAAAACGACAGACAAGATGCCGAACAAATCGCAAGGTATTTAAAATATTTCCCGCATTTTCTGGCTAAACATCTTTCAAAAGAATCAACAAGACTTGCTTTGGATGAAGATTATTCTGAGATTGAAGAATACATCAAACATCATGGCCCGAGTGAAATTATCATTCTTTTAACCCATAAATTAAATCAATTAAAAAAAGAAGGAAAAATCTCAGATGTTGAAATGCTGTATCTCGACACCCAGCTTTCCGGGTTTCTTGATGTCTGCGGAGGTTGCGAGAGAATTAAAAACACTCCGATTCCGTATTCTTATTCTTCTTTTGTGAAGAAGTTTATCATTCTGTATGTTTTGGCATTACCTGTTGCTTATGTAATATCTATCGGGTTTTTCATTATTCCGCTTACGGTTTTTGTTTATTATGTTTTAATGAGCCTTGAAATGATCGCCGAAGAAATAGAAGACCCTTTCAGTAATGATGAAAATGATATTCCGATGGAAGCTATTGCCCAAAATATTGAGAAAAGTGTTCATCAGATCATGGATTTAAAATGATAAAATCTTTTTCAACTGAAAAATCGTAACTATTTATAATTAATTTTGTAAAAAAATAAAATTGGTACACAAATTAAAACTGGAAGAGCTCAACAGGATCGATGTGGAAACATTCAAAAATGTTGAAAAAATTCCTTTGGTCGTGGTTTTGGATAATATCAGAAGTATGCACAATGTAGGAGCGACGTTCAGAACGGCGGATGCTTTTTTGATTCAGAAAATTGTTCTTTGCGGAATTACTCCTCAACCGCCACATCGTGAAATTCATAAAGCAGCATTAGGCGCAACGGAGAGCGTTGACTGGAGCCATGAAAGTGATATTAATACAGCAATAAATGATTTAAAGTCTCAGGGTTTTGAAATTGTTGGCATTGAGCAGACCACCGACAGCCGGATGATTACTGATTTTGTGATTGATCAATCTAAAAAATATGCCATTATTTTAGGAAATGAAGTGGAAGGAATCAGTGATGAAGCCTTACAAAACATCGATTCTTTCATAGAAATTCCACAGTTGGGAACAAAGCATTCTTTGAATGTAAGTGTCTGTGGCGGAATCGTAATGTGGGAGTTTGCAAAGGCCTTAAAATAAAAAAACTGCAGAAGTCCTAATAGACAGTGCAGTTTGAAATAAATCTAATAAAAAGTAAAAATGAAAGGCTACAAAGGTAAGTTTTTTTTCTTCACAAACAAATTTTAAGATTGCTTTTTTTTGAATTTTATCAAAATAAACATTTTAAATTTATTTGTAATAGATCAGCATTAATCGTCAAATAAATCAATTTCGATAATGTTGTTTTCTTTTTTAATCTTATTTTTATAATATCTTTCCATATTCTTTTTAAATTCACTACTGCTTTTTCCGTCTTGGGTTTCAAGGATATCCATACCCTGAAAATTTTTATTTGGGTTTTCCCGATATTCCTTATATAATTTTTTATATTGCTTTTGGTCTATGGGATAAAGCTTTACATTATTGGTTTTCTTACTTAAAGTTCCTTTGATTTTTTGAATTGAAATAAGCTGAAAAGTATGAGTCAAAGTGCTGTCTGTTATTTTATGATGAGTCCCGGTAAGCCGTGAAATTTATATGGTCCGTCTGATAGGGGAATATCTGTAGAAAACCATGCCTCCTAAACTCTGCCGCCGAAATTCACAGTAGCTTTCTGTGCATTTATTTTATTGATTTCTTTTTTTTCTGAAGAAATATCCCAGTTCAAATTTCTTACATCAGAGACTGAATAAAAATCATTATTTATAGAAGTAATGAGAAAAACTTTTTGTGGATATTCCTTATAAACCCTGTCTACAAAAAGACTTAATTTATAACCCTGAAGTGATGCAATCGAATCATTTTTATAGTTTTGAATATCATAAAAAACAGATCCTTCTTTATAAACATCCAAATACATGATTGATTTTGTAGTATCTTTTATTTTATTAATATCTTTATTGGATTTGTATTCATAAACAAATCGATTTGACTGGCAAAAAAGAAAAACTGGCAGAAAAAAACAAAATACACATGCTTTCATTATCAAATATACAATTATTCAACAACTAAGGATTTATTATTTCCTTAAAATCTGAATAGTTTCAAAGTATTAAATTTAACCATTTAAGATTTCAACATCTCTCTAAAACGAGAATGTCATAACTGTTGAGTATTTTTTCTTTTGCGAAACTTTTGCTTTTTGATAGAAATTTTATTTAATTTTTTATAAATTAGCACTATGTTTATCAAGGAATATATCTCAAAAGATTACCCGTGTTTTAGCTTGACTGACTCAATAGAATCAGCAAGAGACATGTTAGAAGCATTTGGATATTCTCATGTTTTCATAAAAAAATCCCATCACTTTTACGGGGCACTTGCAGAAGATTTTCTTTATGAAGAAGAAGGAACGCTAAAGGATCTCGAGCATCAGATCGAGCGTTTCGCTATTCTTGAAGACAACAATATCATGGATAGCATCAGGTTGTTTTATACCTTCAATGCCAATGTAATTCCGGTGATCAACAAGGCTGAAAAGTATTTGGGATATATAAGCTGTGAAGATATTTTCCAGGATTTGTCGAAGTATCCTCTGTTTTCGGAATCGGGAGCCATTCTTACCGTGGAAGTTCCGTCCAGAAAATATTCGATGACGGAAATCGCCAACATTGTGGAAAGTAATAACTCCAAATTTTATGGTGCATTCATCAGTTTCATGTCCGATGAAGTGATCCAGGTAACCATAAAGATCGGCAACGAAAACCTGAGCTCCATTGATGAAACATTCGACCGATATGATTATAGAATCGTTGAAAAATACTATTCTGATGAAAAATCGGATTTGTTTAAAGACAGATTCGGATTTTTACAAAAATTCATAGAAATATAAAAACTAATGAAGGCAGCCATATATTCTCAGAAAAAAGATCTTGATACTTTTTTATATTTAAGCAAATTTATTTCCGAGTTGGAAAACCGAGGAGTAAAATCTGTTTTGTATGATGAAATGGCAGAAGCTCTTCAGTTTTCAAAAATTTTCGAAACCTTCAATTGTAAACAGGATCTTCTGGATAAGGAAGTCGATCTTTTCTTCACTTTCGGTGGAGACGGAACGATCGTTAATTCTTTAACCTTTATCGAAGACCTTGAAATCCCGATCGTAGGGGTAAATACCGGAAGATTAGGGTTTCTGGCAAGCTTTACCAAAGAAGAAGCCTTTGCAGAGCTCGATTCTATTCTGAAAGGTGATGTAAAAACAAGCCGCAGATCTGTCATTGAAGTCGTTTCGCCTCAATTAGAAGATTTTTTCCCTTATGCCTTAAATGATGTTACGGTTTCCAGAAAAGAAACAACATCAATGGTAACAGTGGATTCTTATATTAATGGCGAGTTTTTAAATGTTTTCTGGGGAGACGGAGTGATCGTTTCCACACCGACTGGTTCTACCGCCTATTCTTTGAGCTGCGGCGGGCCGATCATCTCTCCGAACAACGAAAATTTCGTCATCACCCCCATCGCTCCCCACAACCTGAATGTGAGACCTTTGGTGGTAAACGACAGGGTAGAAATTAAATTTAAAGTGGAAAGCAGGGTTTCACAATATTCCCTTTCGCTGGATTCCCGATTGATACACATAGAAACGGACAAAGAAATTGTTATCAGAAAGGCCAATTTCCAGATTTTGCTGGTGCAGCCCAACAACCTGAGTTTCTATGAGACCATCCGCCAAAAGCTACTTTGGGGAAGGGATAAAAGAAATTAACAATTAATCAAAAATTATTACCTTTACAGGAATTTTAAAAACACCTAATAATTTATCATTAAAAAGTAAAACATGAGCAGAATTTTCCCGGCAGGAGTTGCCACAGGTCAGTTAGTTACTGATATTTTTCAGCATGCTAAAGAAAACAAATTTGCATTACCTGCAGTAAACGTGATTGGTTCCAGCAACGTAAATGCGGTATTGGAAACTGCAGCAAAATTAAACTCACCTGTTATTATTCAGTTCTCTAATGGTGGAGCTGCTTACAATGCAGGAAAAGGATTAAGCAATGACGGGCAGAAAGCGGCTATTTTAGGAGGTATCGCCGGAGCAAAACATATTCATACCCTTGCAGAAGCTTACGGAGCTACGGTAATTCTTCACACAGACCACTGTGCAAAGAAATTGTTGCCTTGGATCGACGGATTAATGGATGCTAACGAAGAATTCTTCAAGCAGACAGGAAAATCTCTCTACTCTTCTCATATGTTGGATCTTTCTGAAGAATCTTTAGAAGAAAACCTGGAAGTTTCTGCTAAATATTTTGAAAGAATGGCTAAAATGCAGATGACTCTTGAGGTAGAAATCGGAGTGACAGGAGGTGAAGAAGATGGTGTTGACAATTCAGATGTTGATAACTCAAAATTATATACTCAGCCGGAAGATGTAGCTTATACATATGAAAAACTGAAAGCTATTTCCGACAACTTCACGATTGCTGCTGCTTTCGGAAACGTACACGGAGTTTACAAGCCAGGAAACGTGGTTCTTACACCAAAAATCCTTGACAATTCTCAAAAGTATGTTCAGGAGAAATTCGGAACTGCTGCGAAGCCTGTTAATTTCGTATTCCACGGAGGTTCTGGTTCTACTTTGGAAGAAATCAGAGAGGCTATCGACTACGGAGTTATCAAAATGAATATTGATACTGACCTTCAGTTTGCATACACAGAAGGTATCAGAGATTACATGGTCAACAAAATTGATTATTTAAGAACTCAAATCGGAAATCCTGAAGGAGAAGAAGCACCAAACAAGAAATTCTACGACCCTAGAGTCTGGATGAGAAAAGGTGAAGAAACATTCTCTACAAGATTGGTAAAAGCATTTGAAGATTTAAATAACGTAAATACGCTTAAATAAATTATAAATTTTGGATTATAGATTTTAAATATTCATCCTCAATAATTTAAATAAAATTAAAACAGGCTCTTTTACAATCTATAATTTGAAATTAAAAATCTAAAATTTCATAAATGGCATTCGACTGGTTTAAAAGAAAAGCAAAAAACATTACCACCTCTACTGATGAAAAAAAGGATGTTCCCAAAGGTCTTTGGCATCAGACTCCGTCAGGAAAAGTAGTAGAACACGATGAGTTGAAGAGAAACAACTATGTTTCTCCGGAAGACGGATTTCATGTAAGAATAGGAAGTGCAGAATTTTTTGACATCCTTTTTGATGAAGGTAAATTCACTGAACTAGATGCTAATGTTGAAAGTATAGACATGCTGAACTTCAAAGACACGAAGTCTTATACAGACCGTCTGAAAGAAGTAAAAGCTAAAACAAAACTTACAGACTCTATCAGAAATGCCGTAGGAACCGTAAAAGGAACTGAAATGGTGGTTTCCTGTATGGATTTCGCATTTATCGGAGGTTCTTTGGGATCTGTGATGGGCGAAAAAATCAGAAGAGCAGTAGATTATTGTATTAAAAACAAACTTCCTTATATGATCATTTGTCAGTCAGGAGGAGCGAGAATGCAGGAAGCTACATATTCTTTGATGCAGTTGGCAAAAGTACAGGCAAAACTGGCTCAGCTTTCAGAAGCAGGACTTTTATACATCGCTTACCTTTGCGACCCTACTTTTGGAGGGATTACAGCATCTTTCGCGATGACAGCAGATATTATCATGGCTGAACCGGGAGCTTTGATCGGTTTCGCAGGGCCAAGAGTAATCCGTGAAACAATTGGTAGAGATCTACCGGAAGGGTTCCAGACATCTGAGTTCCTTCAGGAGAAAGGATTTGTTGATTTCATCGTAAAAAGAACCGAGATCAAAGATACCGTTGCTAAAACAGTAAATTTATTGGCGGTAAATGCTTAATAATTTGTAACAAAATACTATAATCTCTCTCTAATTGGGGAGAGATTTTTATTTATGAGAACTTTTAAGATATTTTTTAATACGATTCGTACATTAAGCTTTAAAAAGATCATGCGTCTTTTATCGCTTATTCTGCCACATCCTTTATTTTCTTTATTAAGTTTTCATGCAACCGTTCAGGCATTTGCGATTGCTCAGAAAAAATTTCCTGATACTGCCTCCAACAACGGGATTGGCAATTCTTTCAGACACGCGCTTTGGTGCTGCTTTATCATGATGTACTGCTGTAAGGTTTCGTCTCCGAAAAAGGCATTGGATTTTTGTAAAAGAATTACAGATATGCACGAGGATTTGTTTCCAAATCAGCCATTGGAAACGAAAATGGATCTTCACAATAACAAAGTCGGAATGGATTATTTTATGGAATTACTTCCTGGTGTTCATCGCCAGTTCTTCGAAAAAAGTTTTTTCATTGACGGCCTTGAGAAAAAAATGAAAGACGCGAAAGTTTTGAAAAATTTAGATGATGATTTTGAAGGTTTTTTGGTTTATCTTGATGAGAAGTAATTTTTTCTTTTTATTAAATTACCCAGAAAGTTTGTCATCCCGAAAGGATCTCAACAGTGAAATACAAAACACAATTCAGGGATAGCCTGATTTTATAGAGATTGCTTCGTCGCTTCTGAACTACGTTCGCAGACCTTCAGTCTGTTCGCGATGACAAATAGTTGTAGCGACTAGAATTCCCCTCCTCTGGAGGGGTGGCGAAAATTCAAAGAATTTTTGACGGGGTGGTTTTTAAAAGTGAATGCTTTAATAGTTAATGGTTAATTTTTACAATGTTAATTATCGCCTACCAGCTAGCCCCGATAGAAACGGCATCCTTTTTTGTTGCGGGCGGAGCAAAGCGGAGACCGTAACAAAAAAGATACAGTGGATAGCGGGAGAAAGCTCCTAAAAAAAGAAAATGAAACCTTTAAAATCTCTCGTTTCTTTGTAATCTGAAGTTTTTTTGATAAGTTTAAACAATTATAATTTAATCAAATGGTTCTCAGCAGAATTTGGTCGGCATTTATCATTGTTGCCATTGCTATTGCAAGTATAAAGTACATTTCATCAAGCCATTACAAAACCATCTTCAATGATATGGTGGTCGGAAAAGGCGGTGATACGGTGCAGATTGCAACACAGAAAATGAATACACTCTCTCCTATCGTTCGGGACAGTCTGATGAAAAAACCTGATTTTGCAGACAGCAGAATTCATTATAAAACCGATTCTTTACGTCAGGATGTTAAAGTGTACCGTGTTCAGGAAGCTGACGGCGTGATAGGAACATCTGAAACCGCAGTGAAAATCTGTCTGGGTCTGATCGGAATTATGACCTTATTCATGGGATTCATGAGTATTGCGGAAAAAGCCGGGGGAATCAACCTTTTGAGCCGATTAATTCAACCTTTTTTCTCCAAATTATTTCCTGAAATTCCTAAAAACCATCCCGCTTTCGGGCATATGTTGATGAATTTCAGTGCAAATCTTTTGGGGCTGGATAATGCTGCCACTCCATTTGGTTTAAAAGCGATGGAAAGTTTACAGACATTAAATCCAAATAAAGAAACGGCAAGCAATTCACAAATCATGTTTTTGTGTCTTCACGCCGGTGGAATGACTTTGATTCCGGTTTCCATCATTGCGATCAGGGCTTCAATGGGATCTAAAACTCCGACGGATATTTTTCTTCCGTGTATGATTGCGACCTTTGCAGCGACTTTAGCGGCAATGATTATTGTTTCTTTATATCAGAAAATCAATTTATTAAGACCTATTGTTATCACTTATGTCGGTGGAATTTCGGCTGTTATTGCTTTGCTGGTTTTGTATCTGGTTCAATTGAGTAAAGATGAACTGGATGATTTCAGCAAGGTTTTAAGTAATGGCCTGATTCTCTTTATTTTCCTAGCGATAATTTTGGGTGCGGTTTATAAAAAAATCAATGTTTTTGATGCTTTTATTGAGGGTGCAAAAGAAGGTTTCACAACCTGTGTGAAAATTATTCCTTATCTGGTCGGAATGCTGATTGCCATTTCCCTTTTAAGAACTTCAGGAGTATTTGACGTCATTATTGACGGGATGAAGTGGGTTGCTTACAATGCAAACTTAGATGCACGATTTGTAGACGGTCTTCCGACAGCTTTAATCAAACCTCTATCCGGTTCCGGAGCCCGCGGAATGATGGTCGATACCATGTCAACTTTCGGAGCAGATAGTTTCCAGGGAAAACTGGCAGCGGTTCTTCAGGGGAGCTCAGATACGACGTTCTACGTGATTGCGGTATATTTTGGAGCCGTAGCCGTAAAGAACACGAGATATACGGTAATTGCCATGCTTTTGGCCGATTTGGTGGGGATTATTACTTCGGTTGCTTTGGCTTATTTGTTTTTTGCATAAAAGTTGATGGTTGTTGGTTGCTAGTTAATTGTTCTAACTGCAAAACACAATATGAGCTATACAAAACTTGACATTTACAACACTTCGTTTGAGTTATTTATCGAAACTCATCAACTTACTTTTAAGTTGCCAACGTATGAAACTTATGAGCTGGGCAGTCAGCTGAGAAGGTCATCAGACTCCATCGTTACCAATATTGTCGAAGGATATGGAAGAAAAGTTTACAAGGGTGAATTAATCCGCTTCTTAGTTTATTCACAAGGAAGTTGTGATGAAACAGTAAGCCATTTATCAAAATTATCAAGACTTTATCCTGAATTAAATTCTGATTTTGAAAATAAAGCTGAACAGTACAAACTCTTAGGAGGAAAAATAAATAACTTTATAAAATATGTCCAACTAAATTGGCGTACATAAAAACAAGCAACTAAACTATGATCACAGATAAAGAATTCACATTACGACTAATCCGCCAGTTATCTCAGGCGTTGGAAAAACTGATTTTGGATAAACCCGAAGAAAGTTTAATGCAGAAAGAACTAGATTTTGATTCTTTGATGAGGGATATTTTTAAATTTGATTTTACCGTTCTTTCATCGAAAACAAAAGAAGAAATTATAGAAATTGTCAACGAAAGACAGGAAAGAGATCACAAAGATTACTATGAAATGTTGGGAAATCTTTTCTACTTTACAGGAAAACAAACCAACAACACTGATTTTTTAGACAAAGCAAAAACATTCTACGAGCTGTATCTTCAAACCAGCGGAATATTTGCATTACCCGTTATCAACAGAATCTCAGAAATAAAAAAAGCACTTGAATAAAGTGCTTTTGTATTTTAGAATGTGATTTTATATGTTCCGGTGGAAGATGTATTCGCTTTTTCCGCTTTTACATATTTCTTAACCCAGGAAACCGCATTGGAAGTAATACAAGGATCAGAGGTTCCCCCCGATCTTCTTGCAGAAACTACATTTCCTGCTTTGTCAACAGTGTAGGCAACGGTAATGGTTCCGCTCGCTGTACAGCTATTTGCGGGTTGTGCTCCACCTCTTCCCATTGTTCCCGGGATGAATCCTACCAATTTTCGGTCGATCCCGACTTTACTGTCACCGTTTCCGTCTCCACCTAAAGGATCTCCTGCATTTCCGATTCCTGTTCCGTCGCCTTGGCTTCCTGCTTTTGTCCCTCTTCCTTTGATTAAATTTCCAATCGCTGCAGTTCCTTTTCCATCCCCATTTCCGGTTTTCGAATTGGCTGTTGTTGCGCCGGATTTCTTGGTATTTTTACTGGCAGAAGTACTGGTAGCTGTTGCTTTATCCGATTTTTTGGACTCTTCTTTTTTCGGAACAGAAACTTTCGCATTATTTCCTGTGATGATTTTCTCCTTTGCTTCAGACTTTTTGGTTTCAGGCTGTGGCTCAGGCTTTATCGCTGTTTTTGTTTCAGGAACGGGTGTTTCCACAGGTTCAGGAGTCACTTCTTCCGTTGCTGCTGCCAGGCTTCCGGGTTGCTCGGCGGGCTCCTCTGCTCCATTTCCGTTTCTGTTGTCCCCGAAATTAACCAGCATTGTGGTGACAACTTCCGGCTGTTGCTCGAGTTCAGGTTTTAATTTATATAAAAAAACAAACAGCAGGATCGCAGACCAGATCAGGATGGAAAGCAATGCGCTTTTCAACCTGTCTTTATTTTGTTCGTCTTTATTAATTATCTGGCTTCTCATTTTAAAATGATCCTTCCCGAAATTTTCGGGTTTGTTATTTATCTTTAACCGTTGCAATGGCAATATTAAATTTATTCTTCTCTGCAATTTCCATTGCAAAAACAACATCTTTATGCATCGTATTTTCGTCGGCTCTTATCGTAAAAGATTTGTTGGTCTGGTTTGTTAATTTATTCACAATCGTGGCTTCAAGCTGATCTTTTGTTACCGGAACATCATCTACAAAATAAGAACCATCCGGTTTGATGCTTACCGTAAGAGGATTTGGAATATTGTCGTCAACAGCTCCGGCTTTCGGCAATTTCACATCAATGGCGCTTTGATTGGCCGCAGAAGACGTGATCATAAAGAATATCAGCATCAGCAAGATAACATCGGTCATCGCTGCCAAACTGAACTCCGGGTTCGCTTTATTTCTTCTCTGAATTTTCATCTGTTTACTTTTTTATTTTTTTATCGTCAGATGGAACCTTTTGGTTTCATATCGAAGATTTATAAAGGTTTGTTGATTAAATCTAAAAATTCGCCGGACATATTCTGAGCTCTCAATACAAATTTATCAATTCTCGTTAAAAGAATATTGTAGAAAAAGTTGGCCGGAATTGCCACAGCAAGACCCACCGCCGTTTGTCCCAACGCCGTATAAATACCTTCAGACAACGTTTTTGGAGAAAAAGAACCGGATGCATGAGAAAGATTAAAGAAAGCAATAATCATCCCGATTACCGTTCCCAAAAGCCCCAACATCGGTGCAATACTCGGAACAACCGCCAAAAGGTTTAAGTTTTTTTCCATGTTGGCAACTTCTACCTGCGCCTGAGATTCCATCGCGCTTACGATATCGGAAACAGGGCGTCCCAGTCTTGAAATTCCTTTTTCTAAAATTCTTCCTTCCGGTGAATTCTGTCTCTTGCAGTAATCTGCCGCAGATTCTATTTTACCTTCTTTGATAAAATCTTCAATATTATCCATAAAATTGGAGTCCGTCTTTGAAGTTATCCTTTTAATAAAGAAAAATCTTTCGAAAAACAGATAGACGGAAAACACACCAAGTAACAAAACGGTTACCATCACTATTTTAGCGAAAGCTCCCCCGTGAAACATGATCTTCCAAAATGAAAATTCTAAATCGTCCACAGCTACTGCAGGTGCAGCAACCTGTGCAAATAAAATCTGAGTAAGTTCCGTTAACAGCATTAAAGTGAATTTTATAAAAGTTTTAACGACAAATGTAGTGGAATATTATGAATTGATCTCTTAAAAAATGTTTAAAAACAACTTAAAAATTGTTATTTTCATAAATAGCAAATTTCTTTCCAAAAATGATTTGAAAAGAAATTTGAATATATAAACTGAGGGTAAAGATTAAAATTAATCTTCGTCTACCTCAATATCATCCTGTTTAAATTCGCATTTAAGCCTAAAAGGGATCGGCGTACCAGATCCGGTATAGAAGTCATCGATCGTTCCTTTCCAGATCACCTGAAGCTCGCCTTCTTCATTTTTCTCAAACAAAAGTTCGTTGTCGTAGATGAAAGCTTCCTCGTCATCGAAAAGGTCTACCTCTGTATAGGTATCTTCTTCCGTATCGGCAATGGTAATGGTTTTTCCTTCTATCTCTGCAGATTCGATAGGGAAATCGAAAACCTCAAGCGAAAGCTGAGGAAAGTTATATTGTAGTGAATCATCTTCCACATGATCCAACCCGTCATCCGTAATAATCTCAACCTCTAAAAAATGCTGCTGGTTGCTATAGACCGCTTTACAATAAGTGTTTCTGATATTGTACTTTAGCGTCTCGTCCGGATGGTAAATTTTTAAAATCCCTTTCATTTTTTCTTAAAAAAAGAACTGTAATAATATGATTGTTAAACGTTTTCAACAAAGATAAAAAATAGATTGAACGTGAAAAATTTTTTGAAAAGTATTTTTGAAAAAACACCTTTATTTAATTTACCGGAAAGCTGGGTTGAGATTAATGTCGAGATCCGGATTGACTCAAGTGGTCTCCCATTCTGTCATTCTGACGAAGGAAGGGTTTAAAAAAATGACAAACCATTGATTTGTATCTTGCTAATTGTTTGATTTTTGACGCGCTTATTCAATGATTTTCAATATTATATCATTGGTTTTAAAATTTTAAAATAAATCAATCGTTTTAATATTTATTTTTGTTTTATAAAGAATTCTGAAAATGAGAAACATTTTATCGAAAAGTATTTTAGGATTGGGGTTAATCGTAAGCCTTGCTTCCTGTAAAAAATCCGATTCTCCGTTAACGAAAGTGACGCCTACCAATTTAGACTCCATTGCCGCCAATTATTAACGAACAAATCTCCTGAAGAAATTAATAAAATAGGGCTTCAACAGGTTGCGATGCTTCGTGCAGAAATGGAAAAAGTAAAGCAGCAGGTTGGTTTTACAGGAACGTTGGAAGAATTCATCAATTATGTAAAAACAGATCCGAAAGCCATGCCGTACAAAACTTCAAAAGAAGTATTGGCTGGATTTAATGGGATTTTAACGAAAATCACTCCGAAACTGAAAACCATGTTCAGTGTAACTCCGAAAACCGGTTTTGAGATCAGACAAACGGAAAAATTCAGGGAAGCAAGTGCGAGTGCAGAATACATCCAGGGAACACCGGACGGAAAAAGACCTGGGATATTTTATGTTCCGCTTCCAGATCCTTCGAAGTTCAATGTAACCTCCGGCATGGAATCCCTTTTCCTTCATGAAGCTATTCCGGGACACCATTATCAGGTCTCTTTGCAGCAGGAAAATACAAAACTTCCGAAATTCATGCGTTTTGGATGGTTTGGAGCGTATGGCGAAGGCTGGGCGCACTATTGTGAAACATTAGGTCCGGAATTCGGGTTGTATACAGATCCTTATCAAAAGATGGGGTATTTGAGCGATCAGATGTTGAGAGCGGTGAGATTAGTTGTTGACACAGGTTTACACACCGGAAAAATGACGAGAGAAGAAGCGATTAAATATTTTTTAAACAATATTTCATACGATGAAGCCGGCGCAACAGCCGAAGTGGAACGCTATATGGCGATGCCGGGACAGGCTTTAGGCTACAAAATCGGTTCTTTGAGAATCCGTGAATTGAGAGAAAAGTATCAGAAACAGCTTGGAAGTAAATTCAATCTGGCAAAATTCCATGATGAAGTTTTGAGCCAGGGCTGTCTTCCGCTGGATGTTTTGAATAGGAAGATGGAACTTTGGGCGAAAAAGCAGAAGTAATTTTGATTATTTTTAAATTAATAAAAGAAAAACATTGAGATCCTTCGACTGCTTCGCGCTCAAGACTATACCGTAAAATTTCGCATAAAGATTGTTGCGGTTAGTATTAGCGTCTGTTATCCTGAGCGCGAAGCAGTCGAAGGATTTTTTAAATAATATTAAAAAAATGATATCACAAAACCTAAAATCCCTTTTTACAAGAGATTTAAATAAATTAAAAACAGAAATTGAGGCTTATCAAGATGAAGCAAATATTTGGAAAACAGATAAAAGTGTTTCCAATTCTGCAGGAAATTTATGCCTTCACCTGGTAGGAAATCTAAGCCATTTCGTTGGTGCGATTCTCGGAAATTCTGGATATGTGAGAACCCGCGAGCTTGAATTTTCTTTAAAAGATGTTCCAAGAGCGGAATTGATTAAAAAAATTGAAGAAACCTTACATATTGTAACCTCAACGTTGGACAATCTGTCTACAGAAGAACTTGAAAAAGAATATCCGCTTGAACCTTTCGGATATGCAATGACCACCGAATATTTTTTAATGCATTTGTTTGGGCATCTGAGCTATCATTTGGGGCAGATCAATTATCATAGAAGATTGCTGGATGTAGAATAGTTTTTAACTTGTTTTTCTTCACCACCCCTTCAAAAATTCTTTGAATTTTCGCCACCCCTCCCTTGGAGGGGAATTTTGCGGCGGTGATTTTCTTTAGTTAATCTTTATCAAACATCATTTTCGTAATAAAATCCTTTTCCCCCTTTCCTCTCGCGGGAGAATATTCTCTTCCGTAGAAAATGATCTGGAGGTGAAGTTTATTCCAAACACTTTCGGGCCAGATGCTTTTTGCATCTTTCTCTGTTTCTACAACATTTTTTCCGGAGGTGAGCTTCCATTGCGTCATCAATCGATGAATGTGTGTATCAACGGGAAAAGCAGGAAATCCGAATGCCTGACTCATTACTACCGAAGCTGTTTTATGACCAACTCCGGGAAGAGCTTCCAATTCCTCGTAAGTTTGCGGCACTACTCCATTGTGTCTTTCCAAGAGAAGTTCGGCCATTCTTTTCAGGTTTTTAGCTTTGGTATTGGCTAGCCCGATTTCTTTGATGAGCTCTTTTATTTCAAATACTTCCAGTTTTGCCATTCTCTGTGGTGTCCCAGCAACAGCGAAAAGTTCCGGCGTCACCTGATTTACCTTTTTATCAGTCGTTTGTGCAGAAAGTGCCACAGCAACCATCAAAGTATAAGGATCGGTGTGATCCAACGGAATGGGAACCTGAGGATATAATTTTTCTAATTCTGTCTGTACAAGCTCGGCTCTTTGCTTTTTTGTCATGTAACCATTAAATTTGAGCAAAATTAAATTATTATGTTGAAAGTTGGAGATAAATTACCACAATTTGAAGGAACAAATCAAGACGGAAAAACGGTAAAATCTGAAAAATTAATTGGAAAAAAATTAATTATTTTCTTTTATCCTCAGGCAAATACGCCGACCTGTACTGTGGAAGCCTGTAATCTGAGTGATAATTATTCAAAGCTTAAAAAAAACGGATTTCAATTGTTGGGAATAAGCGGAGATTCTGTAAAAAAACAGAAAAATTTTCATAGTAAATTTGCTTTTCCTTATGATTTAATTGCTGATGAAAATCGTGAAATCATCGAAAAGTTCGGCGTTTGGCAGGAGAAAACAACCTTCGGAAAGACGTATATGGGAATCGTAAGAACGAC